>NZ_CATKVU010000006.1:2305000-2905000 GCF_949820605.1 Segatella copri | reverse complement strand
ATCCGAAGAGGAGTTCGTTGGTTCTGTGCCGGTCGTCCTTGGCAAGTCCTGCGATTGGAATATCCAGGTGTAATTCGTTAACAATAACCTCTCTTACTACGTCCATCTGACCCTTTCCGCCATCGGTAATAATGAGGTCTGGAAGTGCAGTTTCTTCCTCTATCATGCGACTGTACCGGCGTCTTACCACCTCTTGCATGGATGCGTAATCGTCAGGTCCTTCCACTGTTTTGATGTTGTATTTCCTATAGTCTTTTCTGGATGGTTTCATACCTTTATATACGATGCAACCTGCCACGGCATCAGTACCGGATATGTTGGAATTATCAAAACATTCTATCTGGTAAGGCATCTTCGGAAGCTTCAGTTTTGCTTGTAATTCCTTCATCAATCGGGTCTGTTTCTGCTCCGGATTGAGCTTTTCTGCCTGCTTCAGACGGTCGAATTTATACTGCTTGCAGTTCATTTCCGACAGCTCTAGAAGGTGCTTTTTGTCTCCTCTCTGGGGTACAAAGAAGGTGGCATCTTTCAGCTTCCATTCCATTTCGAAGGGCACGATTATCTCCTTCGATGTGGAGTGGAAACGCTCTCTGATTTCTGGAATGGCAGTAATCAGAAGCTCCTCGTTGCTCTCCTCCAGCTTGCGCTTATACTCGTAGGTAAAGCTCTGGTTGATGGTGCCGTTTTTTACGTGAATATAGTTGATGAAGGCGTTTTTGTTGGCATCATCATTTACGATGGTGAAGACATCTACGTCTGTAATGGTATGGCTTACTACCTCGCTTTTTGCCTCAAATTCATCCAGTAATTGGTACTTTTTCTTATATTCTTCGGCTATTTCAAAACGTAGAAGTTCTGCATTTTTCATCATCAAATCGTAGAGATATTTGCTTACTTCCCGCGTGTTTCCCTTCAGAATTTCACGTGCCTGGCGCATGTTTTCCTGATATTCCTCATAGCTCTGCTTGTTGATGCAGGGTGCTCCGCAGTTGTGGATATGATACTCCAGACACGGCTTGTATCTGCCTTCTGCAACGCCTTCTCTGGTGATAGGCATTCTGCAGGTGCGGGGCTTATAGAGCTTTTTGATAACCTCTAAAACAGCATACATGCTGCCGATATGTGGGTAAGGACCGAAGAAGGTTCCCACTTTTTTATTGATATGACGAGTCTTGAAAATGCGTGGAAAATACTCGTTTGTTACGCATATAGAGGGGTATGTCTTGCCGTCTTTCAGCAGGACATTGTATCTTGGATTATACTTTTTGATCAGGCTGTTTTCGAGCAAAAGTGCGTCTTCTTCTGTGTTTACGACCGTATAAGATATGTCGTGAATCTTAGAAACAAGCACCTTTGTCTTGTATCTGTCTACCTCTTTATGGAAGTAGGATGATACTCTTCTCTTCAGATTTTTCGCCTTTCCCACATATATAATCGTATGATTTTCGTCGTAATATTGGTAGCTTCCTGGCTTTTCCGGCATACTTAAAACGATGTTTTTAAGCCTTGCCAAGCGCTCCTCATTCTCTTGTTTCGTCATATTTTTACTTGTTTTTAAGGGGAAAACGAGCGTTACTGTTTCACGTGAAACGGCAACGCTCTAGTGTCTTTTACTGCTTCCTTGCTGCATTCTCGCAGTATTTCTTGCAGTATTTTTGCATCTTATAACTGTAATAAAGTAGTTACTTCAACGTCTGGATCAAAGGAGTTTCTGCCTTCGAAATTCTCGTTTACGAGTTCGATGATGAAGTTGGCATATACCTTTTTCGGATGGAATTTCTTTACCAGGTCGCATGCTGCTTTCATGGTTCCACCGGTGGCAAGGAGGTCGTCGTGGAGGAGTACAATGTCGTCCTCATTGATGGCATCTTCGTGGATTTCGATGGTATCGATGCCATATTCCTTAGCATAACTTTCCTGTACGGTTTTGCATGGAAGTTTGCCCGGTTTGCGGCATAAAACTACACCGGCTCCGAGACGTATTGCAAGGGCTGAAGACATTACGAAACCGCGTGATTCGATGCCTACAATCTTGGTGATTCCTTTGTCTTTGTAGAGTTCATACATCTCATCGCTGATCTCTTTTAAAGATGCAGGATTCTTGAAAAGAGTTGATACATCGCGGAAGTTTACACCCTTGATTGGCCAATCTGGAATGCAACGCAGATTGTCTAATAATAGCTGATTGTTCATTACTTTTTATGCTTTAAATTGATACTTATTTTGTTCTTTTTTCTTGTTCCTTTTTATGGGCTTTTTGCCCGTTTGTTTTTTGTGTTTTGCTCGATTTTATCAGCTTTTGTTTCACGAATTGCTGAAGTTTTACTTTAACCGCAAAACACTTGATGCAACCTTTCTTAAGCGGTTGAGCATCAAATGTTTTACTGATAATCTGTTTCACGTGAAACATTGAGAGTTCCCTTGTTTTTCACTGTGAAACGGCTTATCTTCCGAGTAATACGAGCATCACGTTGATATCGCTTGGTGATACGCCCGGAATTCGGCTTGCCTGTGCCAAGGTTTCCGGGTCGATGCGCTCGAGTTTCTGGCGTCCTTCTGTGGAGATTTCGTGGAGCTCGGAATAGTTGAAACGGCCCTTTATCTTGATGTTCTCCAAACGGTGCATCTTGTCGGCAATGAGACGCTCTCGTTCGATGTAACCTTTGTACTTCATTTTGATTTCTGCAGCTTCCGTTATCTCTTCCTTTCGGTTGGCTGGTGTTTCCAGCGCAGCCTTCAGGTCCGGAATAATCTCCGAAAGATTCGTGAGGTTCAGATGCGGACGAGCGATGAGGTCGATGAGCTTGCAGCCGGCGCGAAGTGGAGTAGTGCCGAGCGCCTCCAGTTTTGGATTTATCTCATCCTTCTTGATAGGATAATTGGCGCAAAATTCGATGATTCTTCCGATGGCTTCTTTTTTCTCTATCCACCAGTCGTAACGGTCGCGCTTGGCAATTCCGAGTTCGTATGCTTTTTCGGTGAGTCGGGCATCGGCATCGTCCTGACGGAGCAGAATGCGGTATTCGGCTCTGGAGGTAAACATACGGTATGGTTCGTCCACTCCCTTTGTGGTGAGATCATCGATGAGTACGCCGATATAACTCTCGTCGCGGTTCATCTCAAATGTCTTGTCTCCGACACAATGCAGGGCTGCGTTGATTCCGGCCACGGTTCCCTGTCCTCCTGCTTCCTCATAACCGGTGGTTCCGTTCACCTGTCCGGCAAAGAAGAGACCTTTGATGATTTTCGACTCCAGTGAATGTTTGAGTTGGGTAGGGTCAAAGTAATCGTATTCGATGGCGTATCCCGGCCTGTAAATCTTGGCATCTCTCAAAGCAGGAATCTCATGAAGAGCATTCAGCTGGATATCCATCGGCATGCTCGAAGAAAAACCGTTCAGATACATCTCGTTCGTATCTTCGCCTTCCGGTTCCAGAAAGAGCGGATGCTGATCCTTGTCGGGGAAGGTGACGAGCTTCGTTTCTATACTCGGACAGTAACGTGGACCGGTACTCTGAATCTGACCATTATATAAAGGTGAGTCAGCGAGACCGCTTTTTAAAGTTTCGTGTACCTTCTTGTTGGTGTAGCAAGTCCAGCAAGGCAATTGTTTCAGAACCCGATGTTCTCCCATGTAAGAGAATTGGTGGAAATCGCTGTCGCCCGGCTGCTCTTCCATATCTTCGAAATGAACACTTCGCTTGTCGATTCTGACCGGAGTACCGGTTTTCATTCTGGCTGTAGTGATACCCCATCGGGTGATGCTCTCCGTAAAGTTGTGTACGGCAGGTTCGGCGCATCTTCCGCCTTCTACCATCTTTCTTCCTACATGCATCAGTCCGTTGAGGAATGTTCCAGCGGTGATGATGATGCTCTTGGCATAGAATTCGGCTCCCCAGATGGTTTTTACGCCGATGGCTTCTCCGTTAGCTACGAGCAGTTCGTCAGCCTGGTCTTGCCAGATGTCGAGGTTGTCGGTGTGGTCGAGGATGGTTCTCCATTCCCAGATAAACTTTCCTCTGTCGCATTGGGCACGGGGGCTCCATACGGCAGGACCTTTGCCGATGTTGAGCATTCGGAACTGGATGGCGGTTTTATCCGTTACGATACCCATCTGTCCGCCCAAAGCATCGATTTCGCGCACAATCTGTCCCTTGGCAATACCTCCGATGGCGGGGTTGCAACTCATCTGTCCAATCTTGTTCATATCCATCGTTATCAAACAGGTTTTGGCACCCATGTTTGCAGAGGCTGCAGCAGCCTCGCATCCGGCATGTCCTCCACCGATAACGAGCACGTCATAATTGAATTTCATACTTCGTTTAATCTATATTTTTTCTAATTTTCGGCAAAAGTAAGAAATAAAATCGAAATTTTAGCAAAAATACTTTGATAAATCATTAAAATATAGTAATTTTGCAGCAGACTTGCGAAAATATACCTAGAAATGAGGATTGCAGAATGCCAAAAAATAGGTATTGCAGGGACGAAAAGTGTGGAATATAAATTAGTTTCAAACAGTTAAATAATTAAATTTCAATCATTTATGTGGTTAATCAATTCATCTATTGGTAGAAAGGTAGTGATGTCAGTAACTGGTATCGCTCTTATTCTATTCTTGACATTCCACGGTTGCATGAATGTTGTTGCGCTTTTCTCTGGAGAAGCTTACAACACAATCTGCGAGTTGTTGGGTGCTAACTGGTACGCCGTAGTTGCAACTTTGGGTTTGGCAGCTTTGGCAGTTTGTCACATCGTTTACGCTTTCATCCTGACAGCACAGAACCGTCGTGCTCGCGGTAACCAGCGTTACGAGGTAACAGCAAAGCCAGAGAAAGTAGAGTGGGCTAGCCAGAACATGTTGGTGCTCGGTATCATCATCGTTCTCGGTTTGTTGCTTCACCTCTTTAATTTCTGGTACAACATGATGTTTGCAGAGCTTTTGGGTACAAGCTTCGGTCACAGCCCAGCAGACGGCTTCGCATTCATTCAGGACACCTTCGCTAACCCAGTGTTCGTAGTTCTCTACATCATCTGGTTGGTAGCTCTTTGGTTCCACCTCACTCACGGTTTCTGGAGTGCTATTCAGACTCTCGGTTGGAGCGGTAAGACTTGGTTCTGCCGTTGGAAGATGATCGGTATGATTTACTCTACCATCCTGCTTCTCCTCTTCATCGTAGTTGTATTGGCATTCGCTTTCGGTTGCGCTCCATCTTTGTGCTGCGCATAATTCGTGTAATCATTTAAGTATTAAAAAAGATTATGGCAAAAACATTAAATTCTAGAATACCTGAAGGACCAGTTGCTGAGAAGTGGACCAACTATAAGGCTCATCAGCGTTTGGTTAACCCAAAGAATAAGTTAAAGCTCGACGTTATCGTTGTAGGTACAGGTTTGGCAGGTGCTTCTGCTGCTGCTTCTCTCGGCGAGATGGGCTTCAATATCTTGAACTTCTGCATCCAGGACTCTCCACGTCGTGCTCACTCTATCGCAGCACAGGGTGGTATCAATGCAGCTAAGAATTATCAGAATGATGGTGACTCTGTTTACCGTCTGTTCTACGATACTGTAAAGGGTGGTGACTACCGTGCTCGTGAGGCTAACGTTTACCGTTTGGCTGAGGTGAGCAACGACATCATCGACCAGTGCGTAGCTCAGGGCGTTCCTTTCGCTCGTGAGTACGGTGGTATGCTGGCTAACCGTTCTTTCGGTGGTGCTCAGGTATCTCGTACATTCTATGCTAAGGGTCAGACAGGTCAGCAGCTCCTCCTCGGTGCTTACTCTTCTTTGAGCCGCATGGTTGAGGCAGGTAAGGTTAAGCTCTTCACCCGTTACGAGATGGAGGATATTGTGATCGTTGACGGTCACGCTCGTGGTATCATCGCTAAGAATTTGATTACAGGTAAGTTGGAGCGTTTCTCTGCCAACGCCGTAGTTATCGCTACCGGTGGTTATGGTAACGCTTACTTCCTTTCTACAAACGCTATGGGTTGTAACTGTACAGCAGCTATCCAGTGCTACCGCAAGGGTGCTGACTTCGCTAACCCATCTTATGTCCAGATTCACCCTACATGTATCCCTGTTCACGGTACAAACCAGAGTAAGTTGACTTTGATGTCAGAGTCACTCCGTAACGATGGTCGTATCTGGGTTCCTAAGAAGATTGAGGATGCCAAGGCATTGCAGGCTGGTACAAAGAAGGGTTCTGATATTCCTGAGGAAGACCGCGACTACTACTTGGAGCGCCGTTACCCAGCATTCGGTAACCTGGTTCCTCGTGACGTGGCTTCTCGTGCAGCTAAGGAGCGTTGCGACAAGGGCTTCGGTGTCAACAACACTGGTCTTGCCGTATTCCTCGACTTCTCTGAGTCTATCAACCGTCTCGGTATCGACGTTATCCTGCAGCGTTATGGCAACCTCTTCGATATGTATGAGGAGATTACTGACGTTAACCCAGGTGAGTTGGCTAACGAGATTAACGGCGTGAAGTACTACAACCCAATGATGATCTTCCCTGCTATCCACTATACAATGGGTGGTATCTGGGTTGACTACGAGTTGATGACCACTATCCCTGGTCTCTTCGCTATTGGTGAGTGTAACTTCTCTGACCACGGTGCTAACCGTCTTGGTGCTTCTGCTTTGATGCAGGGTTTGGCTGACGGTTACTTCGTATTGCCATACACTATCCAGAACTACCTGGCTGATCAGGCATTGTGGCCAAAGCTCTCTACCGATCTCCCAGAGTTCGCAGAGGCAGAGGCAGGTGTTCAGAAGGAAATCGACCGCCTGATGGGTATCCAGGGCAAGCGCTCTGTAGATTCTATCCACAAGGAGTTGGGTCACATCCTTTGGGAGCACGTAGGTATGGGTCGTACCAAGGAAGGTCTTGAGGAAGGCTTGAAGAAGATGAAGGCTCTCCGCGAGGAATTCAACAAGAACCTCTTCATCCCTGGCAAGAAGGAAGGCTTGAACGTAGAGTTGGATAAGGCTATCCACTTGCGTGACTTCATCTTGATGGGCGAGTTGATCGCTTACGATGCATTGCACCGCAACGAGAGCTGTGGTGGTCACTTCCGTGAGGAGTACCAGACAGAGGAAGGCGAGGCAAAGCGTGATGACGAGCACTTCTTCTACGTAGGCTGCTGGGAGTATCAGGGCAATGATACAACTGCTCCAGTGCTCAACAAGGAACCTCTCGAGTATGAGGCAATTAAGGTACAGACAAGAAATTACAAGAATTAAAAAGCGAACAAGACAATGGCAAGAAATATAAGTTTCACAGTTAAGTATTGGAAGCAGGACGGTCCTACAGCACAGGGTCACTTCGATACACATGAGATGAAGAACATCCCAGATGATACTTCATTCCTCGAGATGCTCGACATCTTGAACGAGGAGCTCATCGAGTCAGGTCAGGAGCCTTTCGTCTTCGACCACGACTGCCGCGAGGGTATCTGCGGTATGTGCTCTCTCTATATTAATGGTACACCACACGGTAAGACTGAGCGTGGTGCTACAACATGTCAGCTCTACATGCGTCGTTTCAACGATGGCGATGTTATCACCGTTGAGCCTTGGCGTTCTGCTGGTTTCCCTATCATCAAGGACTGTATGGTAGACCGTTCAGCATTCGACAAGATCATCCAGGCAGGTGGTTACACCAGCATTCGTACAGGTCAGGCTCAGGATGCTAACGCTATCCTGATTCCTAAGGAGAATGCAGACGAGGCAATGGATTGCGCTACATGTATCGGTTGCGGTGCTTGTGTTGCTGCATGTAAGAATGGTTCTGCTATGCTCTTCGTCAGCTCAAAGGTTAGCCAGCTGGCACTTCTCCCACAGGGTCGTGTAGAGGCTGCTGCCCGTGCTAAGAAGATGATTGCACGCATGGACGAGCTCGGATTCGGTAACTGTACAAACACTCGTGCTTGCGAGGCTGTTTGTCCTAAGAACGAGTCTATCGCTAACATCGCCCGCTTGAACCGTGAGTTCTTGAAGGCTAAGTTGGCTGACTAATCCATCGTTTCTTTTGAGACACCGGAATTTTCTCTCTGCATCTTTACGGATGCGAGAGAATTTTCCCAACAACTCTTCACTCTTCACCTTTTGTGTGTAAGTAGTTGAAGGATAGATAGTTGGGCGGGTGAAGAGTGGTTTTTTACTCTTCACCCGCCCTTCACCGTTTTAGGCTGTTGACAGCTAAGCGGTTCTGCGTTTATACCTTGCCCAATATCGTAAAGGGTGAAGAGTGGTGAAGAGTGGGTGAAGAGTGCCGAAAATCTCTTCATCTATGTAATATGTTGTGTTTCAGTTCTTTATGCTGAAAAGGTGAAGAGTGAAGAGCTGATTGCGATATTCCTGCCAACCGTGCTTCTCTTGAAATAAGAGAAAGGATGTTTGGCAAACTGTTATACAGGAACAGCCGACTAGCCTCTGTTGCGCTAGTCGGCTGTTTGCCTTTTGCCAGTATGCTGTTTTTCTTCTGCCAGCCTTCTGTTTTTCCTAGTCAGTTGTTCTATCTCCGATAGTTATGTATTTATTTATGCCTGCTGTTAGAATCATATAGCCAGGAAAAAGGGTAGATTATAGCCGAGAGCATCCTGTTTTTGGTGCGTCCCGACATAAATTATCAGATATTCTGAGAAATATTTTGTAATCTCATCAGAATATCGTAAATTTGCGGTTATTAAGAATAAGTAATGTAATGACGAATCACTCAACAGAAATAATGAACCAAGCAACGCTCGATTTTATCCGCCAGCATCAGGACGATGATGTTCGCCAGTTGGCTTTCCTCGGCAGCAAGTATCCCGAGGTAGATATGCCTTTCGCTCTCGACCAGATTCGCGGGCGAAAGATGGCTCGTGTGAAACTGCCCCGTTGGGCAAGCATCGATGGCATTATCTATCCCCCTCATATTTCGATGGAGCAATGTTCGTCAGAGCAAACGGCACTTTATAAGGCTGAACTCGCAGCCCGACTGCTCGGCTTGTCTCCTTCATCATCCGAAAACGGAGAAGAAAAGGAGAAGGAGAGCGAAAACGCCTCAAATCTTCATCTTTCTGAAATTTGCGAATTTGCGGGCAAAGGGGCAGTTGATTCAGAATTCGCCAAAAATGAAGCTACTTGCAAAAAGCAACAGATATTAACAGAATCAGAAGAGAATGTTAATGAAATAAAAGAAGAACCTCATGAAGGAGATTTTTCTGAAGAAACCGGGTTTGTTGACCTGACCGGCGGCTTCGGAGTAGACTTCTCTTACATCGCTTTCCGATTGGGCGTGAAGTCGATGTATGTGGAGCGTCAGGCTCATCTCTGTGAAGCAGCGAAGGAAAACTTCGGGCGATTGGGCTTGAAGAACGCCATCGTGAAGAATGGGGACGGAATAGAGGTGCTGCATTCTTTTGCTTCAAAGAAAGAGGCTGCTGCATCAGATTCTTTAGGCATCATTTATGACCAACCCCTGTCATTACTTAAGACCAAGCTTGGTCTTAAGCTAATCTTCATAGATCCTGCTCGTAGAGACGATGCGGGCAACAAGGTAGTATCCTTGAAAGATTGTACGCCCGATGTAACCCTTTTGCAGGAAGAAATGCTTTCGAAGGCAGATTACGTCATCATCAAACTCTCTCCGATGCTCGACTGGCACCGTACCATAAGCGAATTAAGCCACGTAAGAGAGGTTCATATCATCTCCGTGAATAAGGAGTGCAAGGAGCTCCTTTTAGTGCTCTCAGCGCGAAATATGGGCGGAATGGAGGCTTCTTCGGCAGATGGAGAAGTAAAACATGCCGGGAATCTCCGTATTTATTGTGTCAATGATGCCCAGTCCTTCGTCTGCGAAGAGTCGGATATGGAGGCTTCTTCCGTCAAGATTGCCCCATCCACGCTTGAAGAGATGCAGTATCTTTACGAGCCGAATGCGTCGTTGATGAAAGCCGGCTGTTTCGGTGTTCTTTCCGGGCGCTATGATGCAAGAATGCTTTCCAAGAACAGCCATCTTTTCGTGAGCCGTGAGCCTATCGCCGCCTTCCCAGGCAGGAGTTTCCGCATCATCGCCGTATCCTCCTTTAATAAAAAGGAGTTGAAGCGTCATCTCTCAGGCATCACCAAGGCAAACATCGCCACCCGCAACTTCCCCCTTTCCGTAGCCGAATTGCGCAAGCGTCTGAAGCTGAAAGATGGTGGCGAAACCTATATTTTTGCCACCACACTGAGCGACGAAAGCCATGTTCTGGTGATAACGGAAAAAGCTTGTTTCAATTGACAAGTCATTGACAGCTGTTGAAGCAAAACATCCTTATTGTGGATTTCAGGAAATTAAAGAATAAGAAAATGAGGTTAATTTAGGTGTTGCATTGATACCAATGCAGGAACTGACGTGAAATGTTTGCGAAATATGGGCTACCTGCATAAACACAGGTTTATGCGCAGGTGCCCCCAATCCCTTTCATCATTCTAAGTCTAAATCACTTTTAGATATTTCAATGCTTGATATATTCCGTCATCATCGACAGAATTTGTAACATGGTCTGCCGCATCTTTTACAGTTTGAGATGCGTTCCCCATTACCACGCCGATTCCGGCTTCCCTTATCATAGGAAGATCATTGCCTCCATCTCCGAAAGCAACCGTCTGGGAAAGGGGAAAGCCGTACCATGTAATCATATCTTTCATGCCCTTTGCCTTATCTACTCCTTTTGCTGTAATATCAATAAACTCAGGACACCATCGGCTTGATACTACATTATTTAATAAAGGCAAAATAGCCTGTTCTTCCGTTGGCGTTACCACTGGTGTAAGTTGCAATATGCGTTGTCCGAGAATCGTTTGCTGTGATGTGCTTTCCCTGAGGTTCTGAACATTCAGCATATCCTTGAAGATATGGTCTGCTGCCGGATTGTTGTTGTACATCATAATGTCCTGCTCCCCGACAATCATGCAGGCAAACCCCATCTTGTCCGACAGTTCTATCACAGAGGTAACCTGATTCATCGGAATCGGACAACAGGAAATCTCTTGTTTGCCGGAAAAACAATATGCGCTGTTAGCCGTGATATAGCCATCGACCAAGTGTTTAATTTCTTCAATATTGTTTATAAGCCCGTATGGGCGTCCTGTTGCGATGTATATGCCGGCCCCCTTTTCTTTCGCAAGCGTCAATCCATATATGGCCGACTCTGGTATCTTGTGGCTCTTGAAACTTACGAGCGTACCGTCTATGTCAAAAAATAGAAATCTTTTCATTCTTTATGCCTTTCATTAAATGAAATAAGCGACCATGAGTATCGCACGGTCGCTTATTCCACTATCCAAATCAAATGTTATTTACTCAAGGAAATAATCTCTCCGTCTTCAGGAATGAGCAATTTATCATTTCCTATTTTCATTTTTTTCGCCTCTTTCCGTAAAACAGCTCTGGTGGTAAGGCAATGATCCACTGCATCCATGTGTACGGCAATGATTTTCGCGTTGCCGCTTTCTTGTATCAATGCCATGACCTGTCGTTCGTCCATGATGATAGGCGTTGCGTCGTAACCGCCTGGCATGACGGCTCCGCCGGAATTAACCACGATATAGTCTGGATTATATCTTCCGATATTGTCGGCGATACCTTGTGTCCAAACTCCATCACCTATTATATAAAGGGTAGGATGTCCGGATGCCTTCAGGACAAACCCCGAAGCGTCTCCCATGTTTTTTAACATGCGGCCTGTGCCGTGTTGCGCATCCGTGCGAATGATCGTGATACCGTCATAAACTACACTGTCGGCAATGGCTTCGGCATTCCAAAAGTTGCAGTTAAGAAAGTATTGTTCATCGGCTTGTTGTCCGAACAATTTCAGCGACTTATCCAATACAGCCGCTGCCGTTGGGTCGAAATGGTCAACGTGAGCGTGGGTAACCAACACGAAATCAATCCCCTTGGTAATTTCATCTACTTTCATTGGCAATTCCACCATCGGTGTTTTTACTTTGCCTCTCACGCTTCCTAATGCGCCCTTAGGTGAAAGCATCGGATCGAGCAGAATATGATGCCCGGCATAGTCTATAAGCAGGGTTGCATTTCTAACTAACTGAATTTGTGATTCTGCAGCATTTCCGCGCGCATAGACGCACAGAAACAGACTGATAAACAGGAATGTTGTTACTATTCGTTTCATTGTCTCTAATTATAATTTTAAATTAAACTTTAAATTTCGCTGCAAAATTAATACATTTGAGACAGAAAGGCGCTACCATAGATTTACGGAATACTACCATTTTGATAACCGCTTACGAATTCACATACAGTTTGTCCTGTCTGCGACTTGAAGAAACGCATCATGTGGTTCGGCTCCGAGAAATGAAGCGAGAAAGCCACTTCCTTAACCGACAAACCGGAAAACAACAAACGGCTTTTGATTTCTTCCACCATACGACTCCTGATCATATCCGATACTGTTGTTCCGAATTGTTCCTTGACGTTTTTATTCAGGCAAATCCTGCTCACTCCCGTCATTTCGGCGTAATCGTTAACGGTAAGATTATCGGCAATATGCTTTTCCAGAAGCTGTCTGAACTTATAGGCATAATTGTTTTTCGGGGCACCGAAAGGTAGAGTGTATTCCTTGGCGTATACCCGGTTGAGTTTTATCAGCAGGCTGTACAGGGAGGACAGCAGCATGTGATAGCTGTCTGCCACTGGATGTACCTGTTCATACGTCATTTCTTCAATATAATCAGCGTACCAGCTCATTTCGTCGGCATCTATCTCCAACAACGGCGGACAGATTGTCTGATAACAGTACAACAGGCGGTAAACGAAATATTTGTCGGAAATCAGGTTACTGATAAACTCCTCTTGGAAAATGACGAACTTGAAATCAAGGGCATCTTCATCCACCTCCCATTTTTGCCGCTGAAAAGGAGAGATGAAAAGAATCATATTGTCATGTATAGGTATTGTCCTGTCACCAAGAAGAATCCTCCCGTTACCTTTCAGGAAAAAGAATATCTCAAAAAAGTCGGACTTAAAAGGAGAGAAATCGGAAATGTTGCCTTTCAAATCTTTTTTGGGACCGACTTTCATCAGAAAATCAACGCCGCATTCTGTTTTGCTAAATTCAATCAATTTCATACGAAAACATTTAGTTGTGAAGTGTTGCTATCCAGCACTTCGTGTTAATAACTTTATTATTTTCTTTTTTCCTTGAAGAACTTCTCGAAGAAGTCCATTTGCTTTTGATTTTGAACAGGCCCCAAATGCAGTCCTTCCTTCATAATCATCACCGTTGATTTACCTTCCTGGTAGCTAGTCCAGAAAGGAAGGCTATCCCCATTTGGATTGCCAGTCTTGGTAAAGTTGATCCAGTAGCGTGACATGATTTGTTCCATGTGCTGCTCCGTCTCGGTCATCTTTCCAGAGCCAAACTTATAGCCATAGATGAATGGCATCTCTGCCACATGGCTGGCTCCTCCCTTGCGGCTTTTCACGATGGTGTTCTCTGAGTCTTGGTCAAAGTAATACATATACACCTTGCCCTTGCCGGTCTTGCTCTGCAGGTTAGCCCAGGCATACGTTCCCCATGCAAAGGAGCCATCACGGAAAATGTCGGATTGGGCGAAGTAGGTTTCTTCCTCTGTCTTGGCAGGATAGAGACTGAGAACCTGGTCTGCCCAACTTCCATATATCTCATGTATTCTTTTCTCATAGTCACTTACACTGACAGGGCGGCTAAACATACTTCCTTCATCGCTGTTGGTTCCTATAATGACATTTACATCATTGTAGCTTCCCTTTTCATAGAGCTTATACTGGTCATCGGTGATGGAGTAGCCGTCAACGTTCGGCCAGAAGGACTCAAAGTCGGTATTCTTCACGATGTCCATAGCCGGAACTTTTCTTAGCTGCTTCAAGTTCTTAGCCTTGAGTCTCTTTTGAAGGATAAGTCCACCTGCTTCTGCCGCTTTGGTAGTGAGCATGGCTGTGTTACCATTTCTGTTTTCACCCACAGGCCAGAAGGAGCTACCACTTTCGCTTATGGCTCCTCGGAAGAGTCCCTTGGCAAGGGGAGAGGCGCATAGTATACTTACCGAGATACCACCGGCAGATTCTCCTGCAATGGTAATCTTGTCAGGGTCTCCACCGAAGGCTGCGATATTGTCGTGAATCCATTTTAAGGCCATCACTTGGTCAAGGATGCCATAGTTACCAGATATGTTCTTGCCTGATTCCTTACTCAGCTCTGGATGTGCCATGAATCCCAAGGCTCCCAAGCGGTATTCTATGCTGCAATAGATGATGCCTTCCTTGACAAAGCTTTCCTGAGTTCCACTGTAGGAGCCAGTAAGAAAGGCTCCTCCATGAATCATCACAAATACAGGGAGTTTGTCATTCTTACTCTTGGCTGGCGTTTCCACACTGAGGTATAGGCAGTCCTCGCTCATGCCCAGCTCTCCACCATTTTGGTTAGGGTCGATGGGCTGTGGTGGACGGTCTCCCCATTTATCTGCTTTGAATACTCCCTTCCAAGGCTTTTTGCTCACTGGAGCTTTCCATCTGAGGTTGCCCACTGGTGCTTCAGCGTATGGGATTCCCTTGTATAGGGCGAATCCTTCATGTTCCACACCTTCAATTTCTCCTTGCTCCACCGTTGTTCTTAGCAGTTGGGCGTTAGCTGCCGATAGGCAAAAGAGTGCCAGGGCGGCTGTCAGTAGATGTCTTTTCAATCTCATTTCTAGTTATTCCATTAATTCCGCAACACTATTATCAATTAAACGATTTAAGCACTTGAGCAACAGAAAGTTGCTCAGAATTTTGCTATGTCAGAATTTTCACTTATCTTAGTATTGCGAAGAGAAAACAAGCAAAACTCTGATATGACATGGCAAATTTAGATAAAATTTCTGAATTATAAGCCAGTATAATAAAAAACTTCAATGATTTCCCTCGAATTGTGCGAAATTAGCCTTGTTTTTCGAGAAATCAAGACCACAACTGCAAAAAATCCTACTAACGTGCTCTGAGTCACAAAAATATTTATTATCTTTGAAGCAGTGTTCGTTAACTGATTTTTTAAACTTCAAAAATGTAGGCTTATGAAAGCAGTATGTGGTCTTGACGTGCACAAAGATAGTATTTTTCTTTGTATTTTGCACAGTGATGGTGAATTATTTGAGCAAGTTTTCGGTGTTTTAACATTTCAGCTGGAAGAAATGCGGAAATTGCTCCAAAAGCATCATGTTTTTGAGGTTTGTATGGAGAGTACCAGTATCTATTGGATACCAATATGGCGTGTGCTTTCTCCTCATTTTACTCTGCGTCTGGTAAATCCTTATTTCATCAAGCAACTTCCAGGTCATAAGAGTGATATCAAGGATGCCCAGTGGATAGCAGAATGTACATTGAAGGAATTGGTTAGGGGAAGTTTCGTTCCTCCAGAGATTATTCAACAGCTTCGCCAGTACGATCGCCGAATCTTTGACCTCAATGCTGAGATTGTCCGTAAGGTTTCCAAGGTGGACGGCGTACTCCAACGTTGCAATATCCGCTTGAGCAATTATGTATCCAACATCGAGTGTAAGAGTTACCGCGATGTCGTGCGCAGGCTCTCGGAAGGTGTCACAAATCCAAACGAGCTGATGAAGCTTGTTCATGGTCGCATTGTCAATCGTCATGGTGCGGAGATGATATTAGCCTCATTGACAGGCGTTGTCTCCCAGGCAGAAATAGATGTACTGCGCCAACTCCATGAGGAGATTGGCATCGCCGAGAGCCACAGAAACGAATGTCAGCAGAGAATGTTGGAGATATGCGAGAAGCATTTTCCAGAGGAACTCGAACGCTTGCAGAAAACTCCAGGAATCAAGGAACGTGCCGCAACATCATTGATCGCAGAGATCGGAACGGATATGAGTAAGTTCGAAACGGCAAACCACCTTGCTTCCTGGAGTGGACTGAGACCAAGAAATGACGAGTCCAACAAGAAAATCAAATCTCGTAAAATTACCCATGGCAATGTCTACCTCCGCAACACCATCATTCAATGTGCCTGGGCTGCCAGTCGTCAGAAAGACTGTTTCTTCAGTAGATTCTCGTATCACCAAACAATTGTGAGAAGAAAGAACAAAATGAAGGTGATTGTTGCTGTGGCGAGAAAGTTACTTGTCGCCGTATGGCATGTCTTACATGACAAGACAGACTATGTTGACTTCAAACCAGATCGTGAAGAATCCGCCAACAACGGATGACCATGATATACCTTCCATGATAAAGCTATTATCTTTGTGATGGGTTTAGACCTCGTTTGCAAATTAACTTAATGTCATGGGAGGCTATGGAAGTCAGTATGAGTAAAACTCGAAGAGGAAAGTATACTGATAATCGCATTTGCTATATAAGCAAGTGCAAGGGAGACATGCGCCTTTATTTACGAAGAAAAGGCAAACTCCCTTGTTTTAGTTACCTTGTGCGAGGGAAATCATTTTCGTTTTATAGAGGAAAGATACAAATTAAATCTGAGAAACTCACTCCTTTAGGAGGAATATTTTCGGGTCATGGAGCAATTTGACTCCATATTGTCTTCTGTAATCGACTCCACCCTCAGAATTTCACTACTCATTTGATGAACCATCTCTCGTTTCATCCGACACTTCGCACTTCTCGCCAGTGTTTGAGAGAATAGATGATCGAGCTTTTTCTTATTGTGATTCCTTGGAGAATATTAGTTTTCCGCCAGTGCTTAAAACTATCGGGAAGGATATTTGTTTGTTCAAGATGCCTATTGAGGGTATCTTGAACAAAAATATCCTTGAAATCATTTTGTTATCTCAATGGAATGTTGTACTTTTGCGCTCATATATGATAGTTGAATATTATAATTTAAAAAACAAACTATAAAATTATGAACAGATTAAGGACAATCTATCTATCGCTTCTGTTTATCCTGGCGATGAACATGACGAGTGTGTTTAGTGTGATGGCGGAGAACTATCCCTATCGCAGTGATTATCTTTGGCTTACCGTGCCTGATCATGCCGACTGGCTCTATAAGACGGGCGAACAGGCTAAGGTGGAAGTAAGTTTCTGTAAGTATGGAATTCCCCGTGATGGCGAGGTGAACTATGAAATAGGCGATGACATGCTGAAGGCTGACAAGAAAGGAAGCTTCAAGCTGAAGAATGGACGCGCCATCGTGAACATGGGAACCCGAAAGACACCGGGCTTCCGCGATTTGAGATTATTCTATAAACTCGATGGCAAGACCTATCAGCATCATATCAAAGTAGGATTCTCGGTAGATAAGATTCAGCCTTATACCCAGGAGCCTAAGGATTTTGATGCATTCTGGCAGCAGGCAAAGGACGAACTGAAGAATGTGCCGATGAGCTATACCAAGGAACTCGCCAAGGGATACTGTACCGACAAGATAGACTGTTATCTCGTTAAACTTCAGATAGATAAGAAAGGTCATGCGATGTATGGCTATCTCTTCTATCCAAAGAATGCCAAGCAGGGTAGCCATCCTGTGGTTCTCACACCTCCAGGAGCCGGCATCAAAACCATCAAGGAACCTATGCGCAATAAGTATTATGCCGAGAATGGATTTATCCGCTTCGAGATAGAGATTCATGGTCTCGACCCGCGCATTCCTACCGAAACCTTCAATGAAATAAGCAGGGGATTCAACGATGCAAACGGCGGATATCTGTCTAACGGACTGGACGATAAGAATCGCTACTATATGCGCCATGTTTATCAGGGACTGGTGCGCTGCATCGATTTCCTAACCTCTCTCCCAGAGTGGGACGGAAAGAATGTGGCTGTGCAGGGCGGAAGTCAGGGTGGAGCCTTGGCTATTATTGCAGCCGGTCTTGATAGCAGAGTAACCCAGTGCGTGGCCAATCATCCGGCGCTCAGCGATATGGCTGGTTATGCAGAGAAGGGAAGAACGGGTGGTTATCCTCACTTCAATAAATATCATGAGATATTGAAGAACAAGGATTGTCTCAACACAATGGCTTATTATGATGTGGTGAATTTTGCCCGCAAGGTAAAGGCCCCAACTTATCTTACATGGGGATATAACGATAATACCTGTCCGCCAACTACCAGCTATGCTGTTTGGAATACGTTGAAATGTAAGAAGGAAGCTTTGCTCACTCCAATCAATGAGCATTGGACTACACCCGATACAAATTATCAGCAGATGGTTTGGATAAAAGAGCATCTCGTTAAGTAAAACTGATTCCGTCAAAAAAGCCAGTAAATGGGTGATATAGGCTAGTTTGTGGGGTTGTAATTAAAAATTAACCCCTAAAAAACTGCAAAAAAAGTAGCAATATTTGGTAATTTGCCAAAATATTGCTACTTTTGCATTTATAATATTGCAAACTAGTTTGAAAATCATGTCATTAATAGAAATTAAAAAGGTTGAAACAAAGAAGGACTTGAAGACATTCATCGACTTCCATTACGACCTCTACGAAGGCAACAAATATGATGTGCCTAATCTTTTCAGCGACGACATGAATACTCTGAGCAAGGACAAGAACGCAGCGTTCGAGTTCTGCGAGGCAGAGTATTTTCTTGCCTATAAGGACGGCAAGCTGGCAGGTCGCGTCGCTGCCATTATCAATCATAAGGCAAACAATAAATGGGGCAGGAAGTCGGTCCGTTTCGGCTGGATTGATTTCATTGACGACCGCGAGGTTTCCAAGGCTCTTCTCGATGCTGTAGAGAAATACGGTAAGGAGAAGGGAATGGAAGATATTGTAGGTCCGCTGGGTTTTACCGATATGGATCCAGAAGGCATGCTTACCTGGGGCTTTGACCAGCTAGGCACCATGCCTACCATTTATAATTATTCATATTATCCGGAGCACATTGAGGCTCTGGAGGGTTTTACCGTAGATAATAAGTATGTAGAGTATAAACTGATGGTGCCAGATACCATCCCGGAGAAATATTCCAAGATAGCGGCGATGATAGAGAAAAGATACAATCTCCATGTCCGCAAACTTACCCGTAAGGATATTTATCAGGGCGGATACGGACAGAAGATTTTCGACCTCATCAATGATACATACAAGCATCTCTATGGTTATTCCGAACTTTCACAGAAGCAGATAGACCAGTACATCAAGATGTATCTGTCTTTGCTCGACCTGAACTTTGTAACAGCCATAGAAGACTGGACTACCGAGGATCATAAGATGATAGGTATCGGTATTACGATGCCTTCCCTTTCCAGAGCTCTGCAGAAGTGTCATAGGGGCAGGCTGCTTCCTTTTGGCTGGTGGCATCTGCTGCGCGCCATCAAGTTCCATAAAACCAAGATTGTCGACCTTCTGCTCATCGGTATCCAGCCGGAATACCGTGCTAAGGGTGCCAATGCGCTGCTCTTTGCCGACCTGATTCCTATCTATCAGAAGTATGGAATCGAGTGGGGAGAAACACAGGTGGAAATGGAAGATAATGCTGCCGTGCAGGGACAATGGGGCGTCTTGGATCCAGTCCTTCACAAGCGCCGCAACTGCTATATTAAGAGTATCAGGTAAATAGTAATTGTTGTGTTGGCAATTATCTGATAAACAGAATATTGCAACATCATTTGCTATGTTATAGGAAAATAAATAAGAATAACTAAGGAGGAAATCATGTCTGAAGATAAAAACTTAGGTAACAGCGAATTGAATGCCGCTGATGAGCTTACCAATGCCCCTCAGGAGCAGCAGCCGGTAGAATATACCGATGATAACATCCGCCACTTGAGCGATATGGAGCATGTGCGTACCCGTCCGGGTATGTACATCGGCCGTCTGGGAGATGGAAATCTGCCGGAAGATGGTATTTATGTGCTCTTGAAGGAGGTGGTAGACAACTCTATCGATGAATTCAAGATGGGTGCAGGCGCCCGTCTGGAAATCGATATCGAAGACAATCTGCGTGTCAGCGTGCGCGACTATGGCCGTGGTATTCCTCAGGGCAAGCTCGTTGAGGCTGTAAGTGTGCTGAATACCGGTGGTAAGTACGACAGCAAGGCGTTCAAGAAGAGCGTCGGTCTGAATGGTGTGGGTGTGAAGGCGGTCAATGCCCTCAGTTCCCACTTCGAAGTAAAGTCGTACCGCGACGGAAAGGTGCGCCATCTGAAGTTTGAGAAAGGTATTCTGAAGAGCGACACGATGGAAGATACTGAGGACGAGAACGGTACCTTTATCTTCTTCGAGCCGGATAATACACTCTTCAAGAACTATTCCTTCCACGATGATTTCGTGGAAACGATGCTCCGCAACTATACTTATCTGAACACCGGACTCACCATCATGCACAATGGCCGCCGCATCTTGAGCCGCCATGGTCTGCAGGATTTGCTGAGCGATAATATGACCAACGAAGGGCTCTACGACATCGTCCACATGAAGGGCGAGGACATCGAGATTGCCTTCACCCATACCAACCAGTATGGCGAGGAGTATTATTCCTTCGTCAACGGTCAGCACACCACTCAGGGAGGTACGCATCAGAGTGCCTTCAAGGAGCATATTGCCAAGACTATCAAGGAGTTCTACGGTAAGTATGAGTATGCAGACATCCGAAACGGACTGGTGGCTGCCATTGCCATCAACGTAGAAGAACCGGTCTTCGAGAGTCAGACCAAGATTAAGCTCGGAAGTACTACGATGACGCCGAATGGTGGCGAAACCATCAATAAGTATGTGGGCGATTTCCTGAAGAAGGAAGTAGACAACTATCTCCATATCCACAAGGATGTGGCTGAGATTCTGGAGAACAAGATTAAGGAGAGCGAGCGTGAGCGCAAGGCGATGGCTGGCGTTACCAAACTCGCCCGTGAGCGTGCCAAGAAGGCGAATCTCCACAACCGCAAGCTCCGCGACTGCCGCATTCATTTCAGCGACGCCAAGAACGAGCGCAAGGAGGAGAGTTCCATCTTCATCACCGAGGGCGATTCTGCCAGCGGAAGCATCACCAAGAGCCGCGATGTGAATACCCAGGCGGTGTTCTCTCTGCGTGGTAAACCGCTCAACAGCTTCGGTCTTACCAAGAAGGTGGTTTATGAGAACGAGGAGTTCAATCTGCTTCAGGCGGCTCTCGATATAGAGGACGGCTTGGATTCATTGCGTTACAACAAGGTGATTGTGGCAACCGATGCGGATGTCGACGGAATGCACATCCGCCTGCTCATCATCACCTTCTTCCTTCAGTTCTTCCCAGATCTCATCAAGAAGGGCCATGTCTATGTGCTTCAGACCCCATTGTTCCGAGTGCGCAACAAGCGAACCAAGATCAAGAACAAGCAGGCGGTGGCTGATGCGGATGCGAAACTGGGAAGCAAGGAGAAAAAGAGCGATTTCATCACGCATTACTGTTACAGCGATGAGGAGCGCCAGCAGGCGATTCGCGATTTGGGCCCTGATCCTGAAATCACCCGATTCAAAGGATTGGGAGAGATTTCGCCTGATGAATTCGCCCATTTCATCGGTCCAGACATGCGGTTGGAGCAGGTTACGCTGCATAAAACCGATCAGGTGCAGAAGCTGCTGGAATATTATATGGGTAAGAACACGATGGAGCGCCAGAACTTCATCATCGAAAATCTGGTGATAGAAGAGGATATTCCGGAGGAAGACTCTGAGCCGCTGGATTAAATGAAGTGAAGAGTAAAGAACGAAGAGTGAAGAATTCAAGTGCTTTAGGGGGGGGGAAACCATTGAAAAAAGCGCTGTTAACTGTTAACCTGTTAACTCTTGAAGGATCTCTCTCTTTCATAAACTTTAAGTTTTAAGAAATGAAGAAATATCTATTCATAGCACTGGTAGCATTCCTGGCAGTAACTTCTGCCAGTGCCCAGTTGCGTATCAAGATGGGCAAGAACAGCCCGATAGAGAAATTGGGAAGGGCTGAAATCGCCATTACCAACCTTTATGTGGATAGTGTGGATGAGAATAAGCTCGTAGAGGACGCCATCCGAGGCATGCTCGAAAAGCTCGACCCTCATTCTTCTTACGCTACAGCCAAGGAAACCAAGGCGATGAACGAGCCGCTGAACGGCAGTTTTGATGGCATTGGCGTGCAGTTTAACATGGTAGATGATACGCTGCTCGTTATCCAGCCGGTTACGAACGGACCTTCCGAGAAGGTGGGAATCATTGCCGGCGACCGCATTGTGGCTGTAAACGATACTGCCATTTCGGGCGTCAAGATGAGCAAGGAGGAAATCATGAAGCGCCTTCGTGGTCCTAAGGGAACAACGGTGAATCTTACCATTGTGCGCCGTGGCATCAAGGATAAGCTCATCTTCAAGGTAAAGCGCGATAAAATTCCGGTAACTACGATGGATGCGGCTTATATGATTCGTCCGGGCATCGGATACATCCGATTGGGAAGCTTCGGTCTTACCAGTCATAAAGAGGTAACAATAGCGATGGATTCGCTGAAAAAGAAGGGAATGAAGGATCTTATCTTCGACCTTGAGGATAATGGCGGAGGCTATCTTCAGGCTGCGGCTCAGATTGCCAACGAGTTCCTGCAGAAGGGCGATCTCATCGTTTATACCAGTGGTCGTGCTGCGCCTCGCCAGGAATACAAGGCGCAGGCTAACGGCAGATGGCGCAAGGGCAAGGTGGTGGTGCTCACCAATGAGTTTACTGCTTCTGCCGCCGAGATTGTTTCCGGAGCCATCCAGGATCAGGACCGTGGAGTAGTGGTTGGTCGCAGAACCTTCGGCAAGGGATTGGTGCAGCGTCCGCTGACCTTTGATGATGGCAGCGAGATTCGTCTCACCATCGCCCATTACTATACGCCTAGCGGCAGATGCATCCAGAAGCCATATAAGAAAGGTGACAGATTGGATTATGCGATGGATCTGGACAAGCGTTACAAGCATGGCGAGTTCACCAATCAGGACAGCATCCATCTTTCAGACAGTCTGAAGTATTACACCTTGCGCAAGCATCGTGTAGTTTATGGTGGTGGTGGAATCATGCCAGATTATTTCGTTCCGCTGGATACAACCAAGTACACCAAGATGCACCGTCAGTTGGCAGCCAAGAGTATCGTCATCAACCACAGTCTGAAGTTCATCGATGCGCATCGTAAGGAGCTGAAGAGCCAGTATAAGGATTTCGATAAGTTCCTCGCCACCTACGAGGTTCCTTCTTCGCTGATAGATGGCATTATCGCCGAGGGCAAGAAGGAGAAGATAGAGCCGAAGGATGAGGCTGAATTAACTCAGACTAAGAAATACCTCGCCCTGCAGCTGAAAGCCCTTGTAGCGCGAGATATCTGGGATATGAGCCAGTACTTCCAGGTTTGGAACGAGACCAATGAGATAGTTCAGCGAGCCGTGCAGCTGCTGACTACGGGGAAGTAGATTAAGTGAAGAACGAAGAGTGAAGAAACAACGTTCGGCGTCCGAAGGGAAAGCCAATTCAAGTGCTTTGCTCGTGTAACTATAGAAAAAACGGCTGTTAACTGTTAACCTGTTAACCCCGTGAGGTAATGATATAAGAAAAGGTCGTGAGGTTCAATCAGAAATCTCACGACCTTTTTTCGTATTTATCTTTTTCAGAAGTCATTTACTTCTTCTCATGCAGATGGTCCCATTTCAGATAGATTCCTGCAAGGATGGTGCCCGAAATGCTGTGCCAGGCGCAGCTGATGGCGCAAGGCAATACGGCGAGAGGCTGGGCTGCGAAGAAGTTGCCAGCCAGTACCGTGGCAAGACCGGCGTTCTGCATGCCGACCTCAATACTGATGGTACGCTTCTTAGCGGTATTGAATCCGGCACATTTGCCGGCAAGCCAACCGAGAAGATAACCCAGCGTGTTGTGGCAGAAAACCACGGCGAAAGTCCAGAGGAAAAGCGATAAGCCGCGAGCAACGAGGTCATCGTGAACCGTAGAAATCACACCGCCTACGATGATTGCCAGACACGTAACGCTGATGCCCGGCATCAGACTCTGGATGGTAGGGAAGCAGTCTTTCTTGCCGTAAATATAGTTGAGGGCGCAGCCGATGGCTACAGGAATAATCGTTACGATGAGGATGTTGATGAACATTCCCACAGCATCTACATGGATAATCTCGCCTGCCGTAATCTTCATCAGCAGCGGAGTCATCACCGGTGCAAGAATGGTTGAGGCGCAGGTCATTCCTACGGAGAAAGCTACGTCGCCATGACACAGATAACTCATAATGTTGCTCGAAACGCCGCCCGGACAGCAACCTACCAGCAGGATTCCGAGTGCCAGGGCTGGGTCAAGATGCCACACATGAACCAGGGTGTAAGCCACGCCAGGCATGATGATAAACTGGGCACAGGCTCCGATGAAGACATCCAGCGGGCGCTGAGCCAGAATCTTGAAGTCGTTAGTGGTCAAGGTCAGCCCCATGGTGAGCATGATGATGCCGAGAATGACGGTCTGAGTAGTTCCGCGCACCCAGTCGAAGGTATGTGGGAAGAAGAATGTGAACACTGCAACACCTATCACGAAGATAGATGTGTAATTGGCCAGCAGCTTGCTGAGCCCTTGGAATAACTTAAGCATAATTCTATTTCTTTTAAAATCCTGATATTTCTCTCTTATTTATTTCTTTCCTCGCTTTCAATATCGAGTGCAAAAGTACGTCTTTTCTATCGGATAAACAAATTATTCTGCAAGAAAATGATAAATTATAACATTTTTATGGGATAACGCTTACAAATCTGCACGAATCTTTTGGGATTGTGCAAAATCATGGGCAAAATAATTCGGCTTTTCTTCTTTAATTCCGCAACAAATGTGTAACTTTGCACCCATATTATCGATAATAGTCATAGAATGAACGAAGATTTTGATATAAGACAAGAAATGGTTTCGCCTGCCGAAAAGGAATTTGAGAAGGCGCTGCGCCCGCTGAAGTTTTCTGATTTCAGCGGACAGAATGGCGTGGTGGAAAATCTCGAGGTCTTTGTTGAGGCTGCCAAATATCGTGGCGAACCGCTCGACCATACGCTCCTCCATGGTCCACCGGGATTGGGTAAGACCACGCTGAGCAACATCATCGCCAACGAACTGGGCGTAGGATTCAAGATTACATCGGGTCCTGTGCTTGATAAGCCGGGCGATCTGGCGGGAATCCTTACCTCGCTGGAGCCCAACGATGTACTCTTTATCGATGAAATCCACCGTCTTTCGCCTGTCGTAGAGGAATATCTCTATTCGGCGATGGAGGATTACCGCATCGACATCATGATAGATAAGGGTCCTTCGGCTCGCAGCATCCAGATAGACTTGAATCCGTTTACCCTCGTGGGAGCGACAACGAGAAGCGGTCTGCTTACAGCTCCTCTGCGTGCCCGTTTCGGAATCAATCTGCATCTGGAATATTACGACCCGGCTACGCTTCAGAAGATTATCAAGCGAAGTGCGATGCTCCTGAAGGTGCCGATAGAGGATGAGGCGGCAGTGGAAATCTCCCGTCGTTCGCGCGGAACCCCTCGTATCGCCAATTCTCTGCTCAGAAGAATGCGTGATTTTGCCCAGGTAAAGGGCAACGGAACCATCACTTACGATATTGCCCAGATGGCGCTCAAGGCACTCAATATCGACCAGTATGGCTTGGACGAGATAGACAACAAGATTCTCACCACCATCATCGACAAGTTCCGTGGCGGTCCGGTAGGCGTAAGCACCATTGCCACGGCAATAGGCGAGGATGGCGGCACCGTAGAGGAGGTTTACGAGCCGTTCCTCATCATGGAGGGTTTCATCAAGCGCACGCCGCGAGGCAGAATGGCAACGCCGCTTGCCTACGAGCATCTTGGCAGAAATCCGTATACAAGCAATATTATGCAGGGAGACCTGTTCGAGTGAAGAACGAAGAGTGAAGAAAAACATGAAGATAGGAATATTTACAGGTACATTCGACCCATTTACGATAGGACATCAGAACATTGCCGAGCGTGCCTTGCCGATGTTCGACAAGCTCGTGATTGCTGTGGCGGTGAGCAAGCTGAAGCACGCCAGCGAGGAAATCTCGAAGCGTGTGGAGGATATTAAGGCTGTTTTTCCGAAGGAATGTTCGGAGTTGGTGGATGTGGAGGATGCATCTAAGGGTTATCGCCTGGAGGTGGTTTCTTACGATGATCTCACCATCGATTTGGCGCATCGCCTGGGAGCCAGGTTTCTGGTTCGTGGCGTCCGTTCTGCCAAGGATTTCGAGTACGAAAGGGAGCAGGCTGACATCAATAAGCAGTTGGGCGGCGTAGAAACCATCCTGCTGTTTTCGGACCCAAGATACAGCAGCATCAGCTCAACGCTGGTCAGGGAGCTGAGATTCTTCGGAAGAGAAGTAGATGAATTTTTACCAAAAATAAAATAAAAATAGGAGGAAGAAGCGTATGATAACATACAATGTAGACGGCGTGAAAATGCCAAAGATCAAGAAACGTGATACGAGTGCCTGGATTCGCAAGGTAGCAGCCTCTCATGGCCGCAAGGTGGGTGAGATTGGCTATATGTTTGTGGATGACGAGAAGATTCTCGAAGTGAACAACGAGTATCTGGGTCATGATTACTATACCGATGTCATCACCTTCGATTATGATGAGGATGATGTGATTAACGGCGACATCGTGATTTCGTTGGATACGGTCCGCACCAATGCCGAGCAGTTTGGCAAGACCTACGATGATGAGCTTCACCGCGTCATCATCCACGGCATTCTGCACCTCTGCGGAATCAACGACAAGGGTCCGGGAGAGCGTGAAATCATGGAGGAGAACGAGAACAAGGCGCTCGCCCTGCTCGAAGGTGCTTCAATATTGAAGAAGTAATATCCTCCAGTTTTAAGGGAAAAGTATAAAAAAACAGCTGTTAACTGTTAACCTGTTAACTGCGAATAAAAAAGGGAGATTTCAACCATCATCGTTGGAGTCTCCCTTTACTTATCTTATGGTTTCGGCGGATTTGCCATCCGCCGCAAGCAAGTCTAGATTTCTATCGCCTTGATTCTCTCTCGGCATTCTTTCAATATCTCTTTCAATTCCTCCACGGTCGTGGCTCTCAGCATGGCGATTCTCGTCTGGCGAAAATCGGGAATGCCTTTGAAGATAGGGGAGGCAGCAAGGTGACGACGGGTGTGGAGAATGCCTCGGTACTCGTCGATGCGCTCCACGTTGATGCGGAGCTGCTCCTCCAGGAGGTCAATTTTCTCATCCACGGTTAATGGGGCAGCACCCGTATTATCCAGATAATCACGTATTTCCTTGAAAATCCATGGTCTTCCGAAGGTGGCGCGGCCAATCATCACCGCATCTACGCCGTATCTTTCGAAGGCAAGCTTGGCTTCTTCCGGGGTCGTAATGTCGCCGTTGCCGATGATAGGAATATGGATGCGGGGATTGTTCTTCACCTCACCTATGAGGCTCCAGTCGGCTTCTCCGGTGTACATCTGGCTACGGGTTCTGCCGTGAATGGTGAGCGCCTGGATTCCGCAATCCTGCAGCTGCTCGGCAAGGTCGGTGATGATGAGGTTCTCGCAATCCCATCCCAATCGGGTTTTCACAGTTACCGGCACGTTTACCGCCTTTACCACTTCTCTTGTAATATCCAGCATCAATGGGATATTTCGGAGCATTCCGGCTCCTGCACCCTTTCCGGCAACCTTCTTCACCGGACAGCCGAAGTTAATATCAATCACATCCGGCTTCGCCTGTTCCACGATTTTTGCAGCTTCCACCATATCCTCTGTGGTTCTGCCATAAATCTGAATGCCCACAGGGCGCTCTTCATCGCTTATCGTAAGCTTGCTGACAGTACTCTTGATGCTTCTCACCAAGGCTTCCGCCGATACGAACTCAGTATAAACCATGGCGGCTCCGAATCGCTTGCAGAGCATGCGAAAGCCAATATCCGTTACGTCTTCCATCGGAGCGAGGAAGAGGGGCTGAGGCCCAAATTCTATATTTCCTATTTTCATGAGTTTCGAGTGAAATCTTCTTATTCCTATGATGTATATCTTCTTTTTTGCGGCTGCAAAGTTACTGCTTTTTTCTGAAAATAAAGAAAATACTACTTCAAAAGATGATACATTCCCCCTGCAAAGGTCTTGATGACTCCCTTCATCTCCAATGTGAAGAGGAGGGAAGTGAGGCGAGAAATGTCGATATTCGTCTTTACGGAGATGAGATTCACTTGCAGGTCGTTGGTCTTGGAGAGGACTTCTACGATGAGTTGCTCCTCGGGCGATAACTCGGGGAAGAGGTTGCGCTCGATGCCTTGCTGCTTGGCTCGCATCAGGGTGGCGTCATCCTGCCAGCGCATGTCCTTCACAAAGTCCTCGGCACTGGTGATGAGCGTGGCGCCGTTGTTGCGTATCAGGTTGTTGCAGCCTTCGCTGTAGTAATCACCTATTCTGCCCGGGAAGGCAAAGACATCCCTACCGTAGGATTGCGAAATATCGCAGGTGATGAGGCCGCCGCCGTGAGCTGCGCTCTCTATCAGGATGCAGGCATCCGACATTCCCGCTACGATGCGGTTGCGGCGCACGAAGTTTATCTTGTCAGCGTTTGTACGGGTAAGGAATTCGGTGAGCAGTCCGCCCTGTTCTATCATTCTTGCCGCCGTTTCCCGGTGCTGACGGGGATAGAGGTCATCCAGACCGTGAGCTAGCACGCCTATGGTTTCGTAGCCGTGGGCGAGTGCCTGGCGGTGCGCCACGATGTCCACTCCGTAGGCAAGTCCGCTCATGATGAGCACGTTGGGCGAGAGCTGCTTCAGGTCGGTGATGAAGCGGCGGATGAGGTCTTCGCCGTAAGGCGTGCAGTGGCGGGTTCCCACGATGTTGATGACGCGCTGCTGGTTGAGGTTGGCGTTGCCTTTATAGAAGAGGATGAGGGGTGCGTCATCGCAATCCTTGAGGCGTTGCGGATAGCGGTCGTCGTTCATCGGAATGGGTTCTATTCCGTAGCGTATGTCGTACTCCAGTTCTTCCTCAGCGCGTTTTCGAGCTTCTTCGCAGTTCTGGATAGCGCTCACGAGTTTATCCGAGGCATCGGGGAGAATGTCTCTGAGGTTGTTCTTATGCTCCAGGATGAGCGTAGCGGAGCCTACCTTTCTGTATAGCTCCAGCATTCCTGCCAGGCTGAAGTAATTGAGCCTTGTCAGGAGGATGGTGTTCAGTATTTCTTGTTGGTCAGCCATAATTTTTATCTTTTATCTCTTCAAGTATTCGTAACCTATCCTGCACCTCAGGCATTCCTTCCTGTCGCAGTATTCCTTCTTCAGCTGTATAAGCGCCTGGCTATCCCCGGCGTTCTCTACCGGCAGGCCGCATTCCTTCCACATCCTTACTATGTGGTTATTCTCAGCCTTCAGCTCCTCCAGAAAGTCGAAGGCGCGGTCGCAGTATTTCTCCTCGCCCCGGTGCCTGCCATAGGCAAAGAGGATGGGAACCACAGTGTTGATGATGAGCAGATTGAGCGAGAAAGGGGAGAGATGCTTCTCGTTCCGGATGCTCGTGCTGCCGAAGGTATAATGGGTTTCCCAATACTCCGTAACGCTGGTTGAGAGCACCTGCTTCGCCTCCTTCACCGTGCTTGCCTCGAGCAGCTGGCTCAGTCCCGCACGGCGGTTATAATAAAGATTGGCTAACTGCGAGATGCGGATGTGAGGGAAGTTCTGCGGACGCAGGCGCAGGAAGCGCCACTGCTTGTAATCCATCGGCTGCAGCGAGAATTTATGCGAGAGATAGAGATATTCGTTCCTCAATCGGGAGAAATACCCGTCGTTCAGCGCGTCTTTCTGATATCTTTCGGGAATGGTGTTCAGTTCCAGCAGTCCGGCTTGCCCCAGGAAGATGGCTTCTATCTGGAAGAGGTCGTCGCGATGATGGTCTACGGCTCTCAGCGGCAGATGGTAAGCCCACTGCTCGAAGGCGTCGCCGTTGATTCCGAACCCGTAGTTGCGCGCCAGGGTCACGAAGTAGGCGTTCTCCCAATCGCCGTTACATTGCTTTACGCGTGCCTCTATCGCATCGGTTTTCTGCGATAAGCGCTCGGTTTGCAGGGCGCTCATCCAACTGTGCACGGTGAGGCGGGTGAGCGATGGGATAATCTGGTAGCAGGGAGGATACTGGTCGATGTTCAGCAGCTCCTGATAATGTTTCGATACGTTTTCGGGGATGTCGAGCTGCAACTGCACGAGAGGCTCGCCTTTCGAGTTCTTGGCCTCTACATCGATGGTTCCGCAAACGTGCAGGATGACGTTGTCGTAGCGTTCATCCTTATCATGTCCGTGCACATACCAGTCGCTTGCCTTGTCATGAATCTCCACGTTTCCCACCCATAGGGTTCCGTTGAGTTTGATTTTGGCATTGAAGAAATCGGGCCCTGCATTGCGGTTGTGCAGTCCGGGGTCAATTACTTCCACAGCCTGGTGCCAGGTGGTGGTGAGTGGGGTGAGTGGGAAGAGCTTGTGCTTCCACACGTAGTGAAGGAGTTGCTCCATAATTGTTCGGCTTTATTAGGGTTATAAGATTGCCTCTTTCGGAACGCAAGTTCTAATGCTTGACCTTGGCGGATGCAAGTTCTTCGCTCGTGTGCGGAAGGGGGTATTGAAAAATCAGCTGTTAACTGTTAACCTGTTAACCTTGGGATGAGAAATATTTCTCGAATGCCTTGTCGTAGTCTTCGCTGTTGCCCAGCTTTCCGTTGATGAGGCAGACGAGCTCTACGGTTGCCTTGAGGCAGAGTTTCTCGTCCTTGGCACGGAAGATGTCCTGATGGAAAACATATCTCACGCCCTGCTTCTCCAGCCACAGACGCGAGAAGAATTCATCATCGCATTGCAGCGGAACCTTATACTGCAGGTTCATTCTCGCCACCACAGCATCCACGCCCTTGTTGTGCATTTCGGCAAAGCTGAGGCCGCATTCCTTCAGGAAGAGATGGCGGGTATGCTCCATGTAGTGCAGATAGTTGGCGTTGTTCACGATGCCCTCAATATCGCACTCGTAATCCCTCACTTCCATCTTTGTCTCAAATATGTATTTGCTCATCATTTTCTATTTTTTAGTTACTAAATGAGGCTAAAAGCCCTAAATCACTGCAAAAATAACCAAAATTTTCTATTTATTATTATAATAACAAGGATTTTTCAAGGTTTTTCGAAGAAAAATGTGTATTTTTGCATAAAAAAAGCTGCACTCGGCAATTTGAAAGCAAGCTTTCATTGCGCTCATTTGCATTTTTTTTGCCGAATAGAACAAAAAGTAAGAACAAATAAAATTTAGATAAAGATGAAAATAGCTTTGATCGGCTACGGAAAGATGGGACACATGATCGAGGAGATCGCCCTGCAGCGTGGCCACGAAATCGTATGTAAGATTGACGTGAATAACCCTGAGGATATCGACAGTCCGGAGTTCTGCTCTGCCGATGTTGCCATTGAGTTTACCAACCCTACTGCCGCTTACGGCAACTATCTGAAGGCTTTCTCTCACAACGTGAAGGTGGTTTCAGGTTCAACAGGTTGGATGAAAGACCATAAGGAAGACGTGGAGAAACTCTGCGCCGGCGGTAAGCAGACCCTCTTCTGGGCGTCTAACTTCAGCATCGGTGTGGCCATTTTCTCTGCCGTAAACCGCTATCTGGCTAAAATCATGAACGGTTTTCCACAGTACTCAGTATGCATGCAGGAAACCCACCATGTTCATAAGCTCGATGCGCCATCTGGAACAGCCATCACCCTTGCCGAGGAAATCATCGACAACATCGACCGTAAGAAGGATTGGAAGCGTGGCGTTACTTACTGGACTGAGGATGGTCATCACGATGAGGGCGATGCAAACATTACCGATGAGGATTTGGTCATCAACTGCGTACGCGATGGTGAGGTTCCGGGAATCCACGCCGTGATGTATGATTCAGATGCTGATATGATTACCATCGAGCACAGCGCCCACTCACGCAAGGGTTTCGCCCTGGGAGCCGTTCTCGCAGCCGAGTTTACAGCCAACCATTCCGGCTTGCTCACCACATCAGATTTATTTAAGTTCTAAGCAGAAGTTATGATAGATAAAGAGAAACAAAAACTCAATATGAAGGTACAGTGGGCGAAGTTCGCAGTGGTTCTCGCCCTCTATCTCCTCTTTCTGGTTTGGGTAGAAAGCTGGTTGGGACTCATTGTGGTTCCGTTCATCTTCGATGTTTACATCACCAAGAAGATTCACTGGCAGTGGTGGAAGGATGAGGAAGGTCCTATCCGCTTCATCATGAGCTGGGTAGATGCGCTGGTGTTCGCACTCGTAGCGGTTTATTTCATCAACCTCTTCTTCTTCCAGAACTATGTGATTCCGTCTTCCTCTCTCGAAAAGAGTCTCCTTACGGGCGATTATCTCTTTGTGAGCAAGGTAAGCTACGGTCCTCGCATTCCTGAAACTCCGCTCACCATGCCGCTCACCCAGCACACCATGCCGCTGGTCAACGTGAAGAGCTACATAGAGTGGCCTCACTGGGATTACCGCCGCGTAAAGGGTTTGGGCAACGTGAAGCTCAACGACATCGTGGTGTTCAACTATCCTGCAGGCGATACGCTCGTCAATGAGGAGCGCTATCAGGCGAATGATTACTATCAGATGGTTTACAGCATCGGCGACCAGCTGATGCAGCAGAACGGACAGGAAAAGGATGTGCGCGCGATGAACCCATTGCAGCAGCGCCACTATTTTGAGCAGGTTTATGCTACAGGCCGCAACTACATCAGCAGCATGCCGGGCGAATATGGCGACATCATCAGCCGTCCTACCGACCGCCGCGAGAACTATGTAAAGCGCTGCGTGGGCTTGCCTGGACAGACCCTGCAGATCAAGAACCGCATCGTTTATCTGAACGGAAAGGCGAATAAGGAGCCTGATAACGTGCAGTATACTTATAAGATGAAGCTCAAGGGCGAGTTCCCTATCGACCTTGCCGATAAGTTGGGAATCACCAACGAAGACCTGCTGATGTATAATCAGAGCGGCGTGATTCCACTCACAAAGAAGGCTTACATGGCGCTGAAGGCAAACAGAAACCTCGTAGAGAGCATCTCTATCAATACCGATGCAACCTATGGCGACCTCTATCCGCTCAACGCCTATACCGGCTGGACAAGAGATAATTACGGTCCGATTTGGATTCCGAAGAAGGGCGAGAGCATCGCTCTTACGCTGAAGAATCTGCCTGTATACGAGCGCTGCATCAAGGTTTACGAGCACAACGACCTGAAGGTAGACAACGCCGGCCGTATCTTCATCAATGGCAAGCAGGCGAAGAGCTACACCTTCAAGCTCGACTACTACTGGATGATGGGCGACAACCGCCACAACTCAGCCGACAGCCGCTACTGGGGGTTTGTGCCTGAGGACCACATCGTGGGCAAGCCTATCTTCATCTGGTGGAGCCACAGCCCAGATCATCCGGGCTTCTCAGGCATCCGTTGGAACCGCCTCTTCACTTTCGTAGACAATATTAAGTAAGAAAAAAGAAATAAGAATTGAAGACTGCCGTCAAATTCCTGATAGCATTGGTGTTGTCGCTGCTCCTGGCTTGGGCAGTGCGCACCTATGTCTTCACTATCTTCTCGGTGCCTCAGGGTGGGCTTCCGCCCCAGCTGAAGGCAGGCAACCGGGTGATAGTGAACAGGATTGACTGCGAAAATTTCGGGCGTGGCGATGTGGTTGTATTCACCGATACGGTGGTTTACCAGCCCAAGAACCAGCGCCGCAAGCGTGTCTTCGAGTCTCATTTCATAGGCAGGATAGAGAAGCTTCCGGGCGATACGCTGCGCATCGACACCGTGCAGTTCGTCATCCCAACCATCTGCTGCAAGCGCTGCGGCTGCAAGGATTGCCGCTTCTATCTCTTGAAGACGCCAACCGGCCAGCAGCTCGTCCACAAGCACCAGATGATAGGCAAAGCCCATAAGCTGTTCTAGCTTCCTCGCTCCGCTGCCCTCGTTCCGAGCGATTCCCTCGCTCGTCCCCCTCTTCATCATTAACCCTTCATAACAAAGCAGAAATTGAAAGCCCTTCTTTCTTCCACATATTTCGGCCCCATCCAGTGGTACCAGAAGCTGAATCGCTACGATGAATGCCTGATAGAGCGCCACGAGAGCTTTATCAAGCAAACCTATCGTAACCGCATGCTCATCCCTACCACCAACGGTCCTCTTGCGCTCACCATCCCCACCAATCACGATATCTCCCTGTCGATGAAGGACATCCGCATCTCCGACCACGCCAACTGGCGCCACGTGCACTGGAATGCGCTCCTTTCCGCCTATGGCGAGAGCCCTTTCTTCGAGTATTATCAGGACGACATCCGTCCCTTCTACGAGAAGAAATACGAGTTCCTCTTCGATTTCAACATGGAGACAACCGCGAAGATGATAGAACTCCTCGACATCCGTCCAAAGATAAGCGTTACTGACGAATACGTTTTAAGTGAAGAACGAAAAGTGAAGAGTGAAGAATTCAATAGCCCTGAGGCGCAAGCCCAATTCAACATTCAACACTCAACATTCAACACTCAGATAAGTGATTTCCGCGATGCGATTCGCCCCAAGAAACCGCTCCCTGACCCCGAATTCGAGTCGAAGCGCTATTACCAGGTTTACGGGCAGAAACACGGTTTTCTGCCCAATATGAGCATCCTTGACCTCCTTTTTAATGAAGGCAACGAGGCGATATTCTTCCTATAAGAGAAGAGTATCGCCTTGTTGTTTTCCCTCCCGTTAACAAAACTTACTCATAGTTTTCTGCCCCGCAACTCATAGTTTTCCGCTCTAAAAAGCCCTTTTTTCTGCATCGCGATGCATTCCCCGTTCCGTCGCGACGCAATATTTCTTCCCTCGCGATGTATGATCCATCCCCTTCGTGAGCCATCATTTATGCCCTCTTTCTGCCATCATTTATGCCCTCTTCCTGCCATCATTTAAGCCTCGTATCAGTCATCATTTATGCCTCTCTCTAGTCATCATATAAGCCCGTAAAACGGGCTGTAGCAGGGCGTTTGAACTTTTTTCTGCCAAGGCTCAGCCAGCCATCTTTAACAAGCATCGGGAGAGAGCATTCAGATGAAAGAGGGGCGCTCTGAGAGGAAAAGGTTAACAGGTTAACAGTTAACACCCCAAAAATGCATACTTCTATCCACACACTTATATAAAAATAAGTATATATATATATTATTATATAATAAGGTACGCGAGGGGACCATGCAAAAAACAGCTGTTAACTGTTAACCCTGTTAACCCCCTCGGCTTCTCCGCCCCTCTTTTAGGAAATTTAAACAAGAATGCTTGGTGGTTTCACCGAAAAACCTTACTTTTGTAACCTGACTGCAAACAAACGTAAAAACAATAATAACAACATAAAATGAAGAATCTCACATTCCATATCGTAGGACTCACCCATAATGACGTGAAAGGCCATGAGGTAGAGTATGCTAAAGAAGCAGAGGGAAGAACCATCTGCCTCGTGCCCGATGACGCCAACACCTTCGACATGCTGGCGGTGAAAGCTTATGACAAACAGCAGCTAATAGGCTATGTTTCAGCCCTGGAAGGCGAGGACGTACGCGCCCTCATCATCGCCCGCAAGGAGCGGAACCTGCGCACCCGCTGCATAGGCTGCAACAGCAAGAACGAGGGCGATAAGGCTGGATTGCAGCTCATGGTAAGGGCACTCTCTGATGTTTCTGATGAGGAGATGGAGCAGGCGCGCCGCGAAATATATGATGATAAGATTTATGATGACTGGCAATACTCCGGTCCTGTGCTGCCCATCGAACAGCTCACCCGCTTCAGCGACAGCACCATGATGCTCGAAGGCGTCATCAACAGCATCATCCGCCTCCAGAATACGCTCTCTGAAGGCGCTTCGGATAGAAATCCTTCTGCATCCGATAAAACCTCTTCTGAGTCAGAGAACCGTTCTCTTTATGCAGAAACTGAGGCGGTGCTGCGCGAGGAACTTTCTGATTGCCTTTCTGAGGCTAGAGAGCGGCTCAGTAGTTTCCTCGAAATCCAGCGCAGCGATTATTCCCGCGAAATGACGCAGGCCAGAAACCGCATTCTTCATAAACTGGAGCAGATAGACGATGAGGAACTGCAGCGCCTCCGGGCCGTTCTGCTTACCGAGATGGGATTCATCACCAGTTCGGCTTACCGCGAGCGCGCGGCCTATTCTTTCTTCGTAGAGACCCCGAATGCCATCAAAAAGAAGCAGACGGGCACCTATGATTATAAAGACCAGCTGGACGCCATAGAACAGCAGCTGCACGCCTTCCCCCACAATCTTTACCCAACGTTCAAGGCCGACCCTGTAGATTTCCTCCGTCAGGTGTTCTATAAGCGTGTGCCTAGAAAGAAGATGCTCCAGCTGCTCTCGGGCATCGTGCTGATGATTATGAACGGCAGGGTGGACGATGTGAAGCAGTGGGGCAAGCACGGCGATGAGGAGTCGCTGATAGCGATGAAGACTGTGGGGAAGAAACCTGCGATTGGAGAGCATAAGAAGGAACTCATGGCACTAGTGAAAAAGGCAGTCTTGAAGATTGCTGTTTATCAGAAGAGGGGATATTATGGCGTGTTTCTTTCAAAACAGGCCTATTGGTATCCTATTTTCCGCCTGATGGGCGATTGGGAATTACTCCCACCCAAATCTCCTCAATCGTTCTGTACATTCTTGGAAGAGCTATTTGAAGGCAAAAAGATATCCGGTCCGAAAGCTCGTCTCTGCGGTAGGGATGATTTGAGGCAAGCAGGAATCGCTCCCTTTTCCAACCATGAAGCTTTGAAATGGAAAAATCTGGAGCAGAAAGAATTGATTAATACACAAGAGGCAAAATTCAACCGTTATTGTGAGATTGTTGATATTTTTATGAAAATCCTGGGAGAAGAAGCTTTTAAGAAGGGTATTATGTTAGATGATTGGCTAAAAGAATAATGGGCGTTGGCAGCGGATTTGTAATCTGTTGCCAACGCTTTTTTCTTGTAGCCTGTTTCTTTTCTTCTCCCTTGTTTTATACCTCTCTTTATACTTGAATCTAAAAACTTTATCCCTCTTGCCCGATATTTTTATACAGCTTTTACCGGCAGAGGTATAATAATGGAGTTACTTTCTTTTTCCTTATCTTTGCATCGCTTTTCAGAATGGAAGGCGGCAGGTTTCTGCAAAAAGAGCCTGTCTTTTACAACTAAAAAAATATAGATTTATGACACAAAAATCATTAACCTTTGATGAATGCAAGCAGCTCAGCAGTCGCATCATCGCAATGAACCCTAACCGCAGAGCGAACATGGGACAGATTTCATCCCATCTCCTCGATTACTACACCGAGCTTACCAAGCAGCCTTGGCTCGCACAGCTCGTTGGTCAGATCCGTGACCTCACCGCCCAGCAGAACCAGATGATGCAGCAGGAGGAGATGAAGGCAGGCGAAACCTACCAGCAGCTCGACCGGAAGATTTCTGACCTCAAGAAGCAACTGCCTTTCCGCTCACCTCACTACTTCCACTTCCTCGAAGACCATCGCGCCCAGAAGTTCATCGACCCGGAGGCTTTCACCTTCCAGACAACCGTAGACATTGATAATCCTGAGGAGGTTGAGCCAGCGGTGAAGAACGCCCTTCTGCTGAACGGAATGTTTAATGAGCCTACAGAGAAGCTCTTCAGAGAGAAAATCTTCTCAGCCGAAGACATCGAACTCTGGAAAGGAAAGGTGCTCCACATCGAGCGCTCAGCACGCAACAAGGCCCACATCGACATCCGCATCCCGGTAGGAATGACCATCGCTGAGGCTCAGAGCGCCTTCTGCAAACTCATCCACGCCACCGAAGACCCTAGCTGCGTAACCCCGGAGCGTATCATCTTCATCACCGATGCGGCAAGTCAGATTTATACTGCCGACGACTGGTACAAGCGCCTGGATAAGGAAGCCGTGGCTGAATACCGTGAGGCTTACCGCAAGAGAGGACTGGATATTGACGGACGTCCGCTGGATGCATCTTCTGCTCCAACCGTAGACTTCGAACCCATCGAGAGCGAGGAGGAGAAGGCGAGAAGGGCTGCCAATGCCGTGCAGTATGAGCAGACCTACGACGGCGTTCCTTATGAGGAGATTGTGAAGGCGCTGGTAGATCTGATGGGCGGCGCTCCTGTCCATGGCAACCGCAACAACTTCATCTATCGTGAAGCCTGCCTGCTGAGATACATCTGTAATAGTGAGGCGGTTTGGATCAAGCAGGTAATAGAAACCTTCGGAGAAGACGAGGCGAAGGCGTTCGCCACCGTAGAGAATGCCTGCAAGGTGGCGCAATCTACCGCGATTCCGGATTTGGTAAAGCAGGCTGTAGAGACTGCCCGCAAGAATCATCTTGCCAAGCAGGCCACCGAGAAGGCGGGAATCTACGCCGATGTTCCTCCTCAGTTGCCAGCCAAGCTGCCTAAGCTCATCAAGCTGCTCACCAGCAAGGTGCCTGCCGATTTCAAGGCGGCTGTGGCAATGGCGGTATTCCCTGCGCTTGCCGCTCATCTCAAGGGCGTAACCTTCCGCTACACGGATAATCAGGTGCACGAGGCGGCGATGATGAATCTGCTCATTGCAGCCATGTCGTCAGGCAAATCGCTGGTTAACGGACCTATCGACTGCATCATCGAAGACCTGGTTCAGATGGATAAGGTGAACCGCCAGAAGGAGCAGGACTGGAAGGACGAGGTGAACACCATGGGCGACAACAAGAAGAAGCCTGTGCGCCCGGAAGACATCTGCATCCGCATCGTTTCGCCCGACCTTACCCGCGCTGCCTACATCCAGCGTCTCGACGATGTACAGAAGGCTGGAGATGCTTATCTCTACTGCAAGATGGACGAGGTAGACATGCTCAGGAAGTTTAACGACCCTAGCCAGCTGATTCGCCTCTGCTGGGACAATTCAGAGGACGGTCAGGAGCGAGTAGGAACCAAGAGCGTTACAGCCCGCGTAAAGACCCGTTTCAACTGGAATGCTTCGAGCACCATTGCCGTTACGCAGAAGTTCTTCTCGGTTCGTGAGGTGGCTGATGGAGCCGTGAGCCGCCTGTCGCTCGCCACCATCATCCGTCCCGATTTCGCTCCGCGTCCGGAGGTGGGCAGTTATGATGCGCAGTTTAAGTCGCAGCTTTCTCCTTACATCCAGCAGCTGAACGCAGCCAGCGGTTTCAAGGAGTGCCGTAAGGCTCGCCAGCTTATCGAGCGCCTGGAGAATGAGATAATGGAGATGGCTCAGCTGGCTTACAACAAGCCTTACGCCGAGTTTGCCAAGCGTGGTCTGGCGAATGGTTTCCGCCGCGCGATGGTGCTTTATCTGGCGAATGGCGAGAAGTGGGAGAAGGCAATAGAGGATTTCATCGTATGGAGCGTGAAGTATGATCTGTGGTGCAAGATGCGTTTCTTCGGCAATCAGATGCAGGAGGCGATAGATGCAGACAGCCGCTCTGTGTGTCATACTCCCGGTGTGAGCAATCTTCTTCTCTACGTTCATGACACCTTTGACAAGACTGAGATTCAGAACATCTGTCAGGTTCATGGCACCAAGACGAAGCTTGCCATCCTGCTGTGCAACTGGAAGAAGCGTGGCTTCATCATGAAGAACGAGGACGGCACCTTCACCAAGACCGCCCGTTTCATCGCCAAGTATGGGCACTACGGAACGCCAGGAATGGCTGCGTAGAATAGATTAGGCACGGATTACGCGGATTACACGGATGTTCTATGAGATTATGAATGTGTTTTAATTGACATGAGAGACTTAAATCCGTGTAATCCGTGTAATCCGTGTAATTCGTGCCTGATTTGGTAATGAGAATGTAAATGTCCTTGACCTTAATCAAGAAAACAGGGCTTTTTGATACTTTTCTCCTAAAATATTTGTGTGCGCACACAAAAAGTTGTACCTTTGCACCAGAAAAAGAAAAAAGGATAAAAGATTATGGTAATGTTCGGGATAATGACAGTAGCTGTAGTAGCATTCGCAGTAGTTGCTTGCGTAGGTATGAACCTCGGAATGAACTGCGGCAAATAAGCTACGAAGCTAAGAGAGCATAGAAATCCTCCTCCGGGAGGTAAGAAATAAAGAGAGTTAAGATTTTGTTAGGTAAAACTACAAGATTGTATATTTAAGATAACAAATTTAAGAAAGGAAAAGATTATGTTAGTATTAGGAATGATTTTCGCAGTAGTTGTTGTATGTGTAGCTGAAGTTGGTGCTATTAACAACAAGTTGGCTTAATCGGAGATTAGCCATGCGAAGGGCTCCAAAAGAGCCGAGATTAAAAAATGGCTGGCAGCAATGCACAGCTGAGTAACAGTAGGGAGCCAAAGGGGCTTCCGAAATCAGAGAGGAGAGTAAAAACTCCTTTTCATTTGAAATTCATACTGTCCCCTGAGAGTTTTCGTGATAAATTCTGATTGGGGATTTCATATATAGATTGTTAAGAATTCGTTTTAGGTTTTATAGATTTTCATTTTAGGTTTTTAGGTTTAAGTTTTTAGGTTAATTGTTAGTTGTTTTAAGAAAAAAGCAGTTTTAATTCATTAAATTACGAAGGCAACAACGAGGGAAGTCGCATGACGACCCAAGTTGTTGCCTTCTTTATTTTCTTATTACTTGAGCTATTTGTCTGAAAATCAACATTATCTGAAAATCAGCGTGGTGAGCCTGTCTTTATCAAACAACTCCTGAGCTACAGCCTGTATCTGTTCGGCAGTAATCTCATCCACCTGCTCGTAGAGACGGTCTACATTCTTCTCCCAGCCATAGTGAAGGAAGCTCTTGCCGAAGTCGAGGGCAAAGTTCTCGCGGTTGTCGCAAGCCACGCCTACCTGTCCCTTTATCTGCTTCTTGGCGGCCTTGAGCTGCGCCTCGCTCAGCGGTTTCTGCATGAACTTATCCAGTTCCTTGCGAACCAGGCGGAGGCAGCGCTTCACGTCGTGCTCATCGCAGCCGAAATAAATGCTCCAAATGCCCGTATCGCCATAAGCCACCATTGTGCTCTCTACGGTGTAAACCAGTCCGTTGTGCTCGCGCAAGGCTAGGTTCAGCTTGGCGTTCATTCCCGGTCCGCCCAGCATATTGTTGAGCAGATAGAGCGGCATTCTGCGGCTGTCATTCACATCGTAGGCGAGGGTTCCAATCATCACATGAGCCTGATGCGTATTCTTCTGCATCACAATCGTCTGCCCCTCGAAGGAGTGTTGAGTGTTGAATGTTGAGTGTTGAATGTTGAATTGAGCTTGCGCCTCTGGACTATTGAATTGGCTTTCCCTTCGGTCGCCGAACGTTGTTTCTTCACTCTTCACCCTTCGTTCTTCACTTAAAAAGCTCTTCTTCAAGAGTCTTACCAGCTTATTGAAGTCAATGTCTCCGTAAGCGAAGAATATCGCATTATCCGGCCGGTAAAGCTTTCTTGTAAAGCGCAGCGCATCTTCTGTCTTGAACGAGCGAACCTGCTCGGCTGTGCCCAGAATATTGTGGCCCAGCGGCGAACCCTTGAAGATGATATTTTCGAATTCATCATAAATCAGTTCGGCAGGAGAATCGTTGTAACTCTCTATCTCATCGCAGATTACCTCTACCTCCTTGTCGATTTCCGCTTGCGGATAAACCGAATGGAAAACGATGTCGGTGAGCAGATCTACGGCTCTTGCGATGTGCTCCTTGAGGATGGCGGAGTAATAAACCGTGCCCTCCTTGTTGGTGTAGGCGTTCAGATCGCCTCCCACGCTCTCCAGACAGTTGAGAATGTGCCACGCCTTGCGGCGCTCTGTGCCCTTGAAAGTAACGTGCTCGCAGAAGTGGGCAAGTCCTTCTTCGCCCGGCTCCTCGTTTCGGGTGCCGGCGTTAATCTGGTAACCGCAATACACCACCTTGCTGTCTGAAGGCAGGTGGATGATGCGGAGGCCATTATCGAGTATATAAGTATTGTATTTCATTTCAAGGTGCAAAGTTACACTGAAAATGTAATTTATCCGAAAAAAATAGTCATTTATTTTGCATTATCGCCAAAAAGACTTATCTTTGCTCCCAAAAACAAATATAGACATCAAAAAACAATGCGCAAAGTAATAGGAATAGGAGAAACCGTGCTTGATATCATCTTCAAGGGCGGCAAGCCGATAGAGGCAGTACCGGGTGGCTCATCATTCAATGCAGTCATCTCGTTGGGCCGTGCAGGTGTAAATGCTTCGTTTATCAGTGAGGCGGGCAACGACCGCATAGGAGAGTATGTGATTCAGTTTTTGAGAGATAATGGGGTGAATGCTGACAATGTGAGCATCTTTCCGGAATCGAAGTCACCGCTCTCGCTGGCTTTCCTCGACGAGAACAACAATGCCGACTACATCTTCTACAAGGATCATCCTCACGACCAGCTGGAGTTTGCCACACCGGAAATCAATCCTGGCGACATCGTGCTCTTCGGTTCGTTCTTCGCTCTGAATCCTGTGGTCCGTCCTCAGGTTGCCGGCTTCCTGGAGTATGCGAAGGAGCACGGCGCTATTCTTTATTACGACATCAACTTCCGTGCTTCTCATCAGAATGAAATCATGAAGATTACGCCTAATCTGATAGAGAACCTGGAGATGGCTGATTTCGTACGCGGAAGCCACGAGGACTTCGGGATCCTCTACAAGAAACCGGAGGCGGATAAGGTTTATAATGCCGAAATCAGTTTCTACTGCAAGAAGTTTATCTGCACCCAGGGTGCTGAGCCTGTAGAGGTTCGTGCCGAGAACGGCTTTGCCAAGAGTTATCCTTCGGAGAAGATGAAACCGGTGAGCACTATCGGAGCTGGCGATAATTTCAATGCCGGTTTCGTTTTCGGACTGATCAAGGATGGAATCACCCGCGAGGACATCGACCGCGGCTTATCTGAGGCGCAATGGGATAGCCTGCTGAAGAGTGCCCAGGAGTTCTCCACCGAATGCTGCAAGGACATCTACAATTATATTTCCAAGGAATTCGGAGAGCAAAAGAAGAAAGAATTATAAAATATATATAGAGATTATGACTGAGATTACAAACAAGATTTATTACGTAGGTGTTAACGACCGCAACAAGCATCGTTTTGAGGGCCTCTGGCCTTTGCCTAACGGAGTGAGCTACAACTCTTATATCATTGACGATGAGAAGGTAGCGCTGGTAGATACTGTAGAGGTTGATTTCTTCACCCAGTTCCTCGAGAATATTCACGAGGTGATTGGCGACCGAGAAATCGATTACCTCATCATCAACCACATGGAACCTGACCACAGCGGTTCTATCGCCCTCATCAAGAAATATTACCCTAACATCAAGATTGTGGGCAACAAGAAGACGCTGGGAATGCTCGAAGGCTTCTACGGCGTAACAGATGACGTGGTAGAGGTGAAGAATGGCGAAACCCTTTCATTGGGCAACCGCGAGCTGAGCTTCGTTCTCATCCCTATGGTTCACTGGCCAGAGACCATGGTAACGCTCGATGCAAAGAACAAGGTGCTCTTCTCAGGTGATGCGTTCGGCTGCTTCGGTGCGCTGAACGGCGGAATCATCGATACGGAAATCAACTGCGAGACTTTCTGGCTGGAGATGGTTCGCTACTATTCAAACATTGTGGGTAAGTATGGCGTTCCTGTGCAGAATGCATTGAAGAAACTGGCTGGCGTGGAGCTGGACTACATCTGCTCAACCCATGGTCCGGTTTGGCACGAGCATATTGAGAAGGTAATCGGCATGTATGATAAGATGTCGAAGTATGAGACGGAGCCGGGCCTCGTTATCTGCTACGGCACCATGTACGGCAATACCGAGCGCATGGCTGAAATCATCGCCCATGCGGCAAGCAAGGCTGGCGTGAAGAATATCGTAATGTACAACATCTCGAAGACTCACCACAGCTACATCCTGCGCGACATCTTCCGCTACAAGGGCCTTATCGTGGGTGCTCCAACCTACAATGCCGGACTTTATCACGAGATGGAGGTTCTCCTCTCCGAACTTGCCAACAAGGACATCAAGAACCACCTCCTTGGCTGGTACGGTTCTCATTGCTGGGCAAGCAAGGCTGTGGCTAAGATTCAGGAGTGGAACGATACCAAGCTCCACTACGAGGCAGTGGGCGAGCCTGTGGATATGAAGCAGGCGATTACTCCAGAGGTAAAGGCACAGTGCGAGGCTCTGGGTAAGGCAATGGCTGAGAAGCTGCTGGCAGAATAAAGTTTAAGGGCGGAAGAACAGCTGGGGTTAACAGTTAACAGTTGTTTTTCCGCTCTTTCTTTGTTTAAATACCTTAAATATTCCGTGTAAATTACGATAAAACTTGGTGAAGTCGAGTAAAAAGTGTACTTTTGCTGCAAAAATATGTGTCTTGACACTAAAATTTTCAGTGAAATGATGTATTTTGAGCGAAAGGAATATCTAGATAAGCTCATCTCTGCCGAAGGCAATGGGATGATAAAGATTATCACTGGCATCCGCCGATGTGGTAAATCTTTTCTTCTTTTCAACATCTTTTGCAAGTATTTGCTTGAAAGAGGTGTTGCGGAAGACCATATCATACAAGTAAATCTTGAAGACCGTAGAAACAAGAAACTCCGTGACCCGGATGCACTCTTAGAGTATATTGATGCTCAGATGGTAGATAAGGAGAAGTATTACATTCTTCTTGATGAGGTTCAGATGGTAAAGGAGTTTGAGGATGTGCTCAACTCTTATCTCCATGTAGAGAATGCTGAGGTGTACGTAACTGGTTCCAATGCCCGGTTCTTGTCAAAGGATGTAATCACGGAGTTCAGAGGGCGAGGATGGGAAATCCGAATTCATCCATTGAGCTTTTCTGAATACTACGAGGTTGTAGGAGGAGAGGTGCAACAAGCTTTGGAAACCTATTATCTTTATGGTGGATTGCCTGCTGTGGTGCAGATGGAAAGTCCTGAAGCCAAGCAAAACTATCTTCGAGAGATTTATGAGACCGTTTATCTGAAAGATGTATTGGACCGAAATCGCTTGAAGAATCCTGAGGGAATGAAAGAGCTGGTACGTCTCCTTGCATCTACGATAGGTTCTTGTACCAATGTCTTGAAAATCTCCAATACGTTTAAGTCGGCTGGTGGAGTAGAGATAAGTGGCAATACTATCAGCAAGTATTTGGAGAACCTTCAGGATTCCTTCATCATCAGCGAGGCTTTGCGCTATGATGTGAAAGGTCGCAAGTACATAGGTGTTGGTACCAAGTATTACTTCGAGGACTTAGGTATTCGAAATGCTGTGCTTGATTTCCGACAGATAGAATTCACTCATATTATGGAGAACGTTATTTATAACGAGCTTCGCAAACAAGGCTATGGTGTGGATGTCGGTGTAGTGGAGAGCTTCAGGCGGGATGAGAATGGCAAGCTGCAGCGTAGGAATCTTGAGATTGATTTCGTGGTGAACCGTCATGATGAACGCCTCTATATTCAGTCGGCTTACGCCTTGCCGGATAAGGAGAAGGTAGATCAGGAGCAGGCTTCTCTTTTGAATGTAAACGATGGCTTTCGCAAGCTGATTATCCTAGGGGATAGATATCGTTCGGGTTATAATGAAGAAGGCATTCTGATGATGAGCCTCTCCGATTTTCTCTTGGGGAAAGAAAATAAGAGATAGATTGTCTTGAAGAAATATCAAGAGCGGAAGAACACTGGGGTTAACAGAGTTAACAGTTAACAGTTGTTTTTCCGCTCTTTCTCTTTAGTTCAATATTTATGCAAATTAAGCATGTTGAAACATGCTTAATTTGCAAACCTTGTTTTTATTATTGATATTCAGTAAGTTATAAGCGTAAATTAATATAGGAAATGAGAAAATATGAGCATCTTTCTCCTTAAATGCACATTTTAGCCAGCTCTTCCAGGTTATCCGCCACTTCTATCACATCTTGCCAATTGCCACGAATCATGCTTTTCTCTGCCATGTCATCCAATAGGGCGATGGTGGAGTTCCAGAAGCCTTTCATGTTGTAGAGAATCACCATTTTGTGATGGTAGCCGATGGTGTGGGCGGCGGCGATGGTGAAGATTTCATCCAGGGTGCCGACGCCGCCAGGAAGGGCTACGAAGATGTCGCTCTGGGCAAGCATCAGGTCCTTGCGGTCGCTGAGATTATCACACGGAATCTCGATGTCGAGGTCAGAGAAGGTTCTGCCGCCTCGCTCTACAAGCGTAGGAACCACACCGATGGTTCTGCCGCCATTCGCCTTCACTGCCTTGCCGATGCAATCCATCAGACCGGAGTTGCAGCCGCCGAAAACCAGGTCGTGGCCGTTCTCAGCCATCCACTTTCCCATCTCTTCAGTCAGCGTGAAGAAGTCGTGGTCGATATTCTTATTTGCTGAACAAAAAACTGCTATTTTCATATTGCTTTATCTTCTATTTGATGATGTTTTATCTGTTGTTATGAATGTTTTATCCGTTATTTATAAATGTTTTAGGCAAAGGTACGCAAAAATATCGAGATTATTGGGCTCTTTTTGCGGATAATTTCTTAATTTTGCAAACAATAACTAATCTTATAAACAGGAAGAAAGATTTCTAACAAAACAAGACAAGAGAATGAAAAGGATTATCACATATAGTATTATTGCATTGTTGCAGGCGTCGGTGGCGTTTGCTCAGACCTCTCCGAAGCCGAAGCTTCAGAAGCGGGAGAAGTATGAATGGCAGGGAGAGATTCCTACCTATGTAGAAACGCTGAAGAAGGAACTGACCTATCCGATGGCTTGGGGAAACAGTCCTATCAGAAACTTCAAGAAGTGGAAGAAGGCGGCAAGGGCAAAGGTTCTCGAATGCATGATGACGCCTCCGAAGGCGGCTGCGGCTTGGGATATGGAAGTTTTGGGCGAGGAGCAGAGAGACGGATATAAGGCGCAGAAAATCGCCTTCAATATCAATGCCTATTCCCGAATTACGGCTTATCTCCTGATTCCGGATGGCAAGGGACCATTCCCAACAGTCAATGCGCTTCATGATCATGGTGCCCATCTCTTTATCGGAAAGGAGAAGATGATTCGTCCTTTCTTTACTCCGGAAGAACAAGATTCCCCTACGAAGCAGGTACTCTGTCAGGAGATCTTGGATGATGCGGATGCGTGGGCAAGGCAGCTTTATGATAATCAGTACGTGGGCGATTATCTGGCGAAACATGGCTACGTAGTCTTTTCGGCAGATGCTCCGATGTGGGGAGAACGAGGCCGGAAGGAGGGCGTAGATAGAAACAAATACGACCTGATAGCCGGCAACATGATGATGCTGGGTAGAGACCTCTCTGCCTTCATGACTTACGATGATATCGCCAGCACCGAGTTCCTGGCTTCGCTGCCGATGGTGGATGCGAAGCGTATCGGGTGCGTGGGGTGTTCGATGGGAGCCTATCGTTCGTGGATGCTCTCTGCTTTATCGGATAGAATCAAGGCGGGTGCTTCCATCTGCTGGATGATTACCACCGATGCTCAGCTTACCCGGAGATTCGGAAGAAAGGAGAATGGCGGTTTTGCGAATTGCATCCCGGGGTTGAGGCAATATCTCGATTATCCCCACATTGCTTCCCTCGCCTGTCCGAAGCCGATGCTCTTCATCAATGGCACAAAAGATAAGCTCTTCCCTGTGCCTGGTGTAAAAGATGCTTTCGCCGAAATGCACAAGGTTTGGAAGAGTCAGGGAGCAGATAATCTGCTGGATACGGAGCTTTGGGAAATTCCTCATTCCTGCGGATTGAAAGCGCAGGAGAAGATATTGGAGTTCTTGGATAGGAATCTGAAATAAGAAGTAGGTAATTCTTTGGTTGAAGAACAGAGGAAGATATATTCTTAAAAGAGCAGAAAGTAACTGGATTCCAGTTTGCTTTCTGCTCTTTTCATGTTGTCTATTGCTTTTGAAGTGTCATAGTGTAAAGGGTATTATTTTATTGGAATCCATGAATGTGCTGACAATGTGGCTGTTCCATCTTTATGAAAAGTAATGTTTTCATTGTTTTATTATTTTACGAATTATACTTTATAATCAGAAAGACATACAGACATTTACGCCAACTTTACCATCTGCATAGAAAGGTGTGCTTATCGTATGAAAGTTAGAGTGATGGCATTTGGATTTAGTGAATACTTTCGGATAAAGCCAATATGCAAACTTTGTACTGATAATACCAATACAAGCTCCTGCAACAACATCATTGAGATAGTGGCGATTATTGTAGATTCTTAAATATCCAGTAGTAGCTGCAATCAAATAGCCAGAATATCCTATCCACGGCGAAATATCTTTGTACTCTTGGTATAGAAATTCAGCTCCCATGAAGGCTGTTGCTGTATGTCCAGATGGGAATGAATTACGGGCATTGTTGTCAGGACGCTTTTCTTTAAAAGCATATTTCATACCATTTACGATTATTCCCATGGTGGCATACGAAAAGGCAAGAATACCAGTTCTGTCCCAAAATTTATGCTTTCCGTCAATACCTAATAAGTTGAGACCATAGACGGCAAGCATGGAGGAGTACTGCATGTAATTGTCGATTTTTACCTTATGTTTCCCCTTGGCTGATAATTTGTCTTGTATGTTCTCACGTTGTTTGGTCAACCATCCGTTATGAACATAGAAGGCGGAGGTTCCAGTGAGGACAATGGGTACAACTAATGTTTTCAACTTGAGACGATGAGTGTTGTCTGAGACAACAGAATCTGATAGTGTTGTATGGTACAAGCTATCTTGTGCATGTACGGATACAACACCACCAAAGAGGAAGAGTATGGATACAACTCTCCCATCTAATGAATGGAGTCTTTTCATTTTGAAGCGCTAATTGGGCGAAAAACTATCTTAGCGGTGGAATCGTGGGATTTCTTAGGTGGACTATGGAAAAGATAAAATGGCGTGAACGGCAAATTATCTGATTCCAAGGCCCTGAGAAAGCCCACACATACCGATAAGTCCCGTCCACACCAAAGCGCAGACGTTTACAGACTTATTCTTTCGGTAGGTGTTTCTATGAAATTTCTCAGGTTTCAGGAATCAACCGAATAAATAGCAAACGCGATTTCTTATTATGTTATTAAAATGTATTTTCTTATGCTCTTTTATTTTTTAATATTTAATGTCTTGTAAGAAAGGATAGATGCATAGTCTTCCAATCTGTTGCAAAAATACAAAAACTTTTTGAATAACAAGAATGTTTTCTAAAAAACTTTTTATTCTCAAGGAATCATATTGCCTAAGCTTATTGTTGAATATGTGCGATAGATACTGATTAATCTGTCTTAGATTTTAACTTTTTGCCTTTAAATTCCCCAAAAGTATGTTTTTGTTTGAGATTTAGGGATTTTGACGACAAAATATTGTATCTTTGCACAGTTTATTTAACACACATTAATTTAACGGCTGTTACATTATGAAGTTTTATGATCGGAAAAAGGAGATAGAGATACTGCGCAGGAACTGGGAAAAATCGGCTAAGCATTCCCTTTTCACTGTGATGATAGGCAGAAGGCGTATCGGAAAGACGCTTCTCTTGCTCAAGACTGAGCAAGAGCAGAAGTGTTTTGCTTGTGTCTTTATTCCATTACTCCCGATTATGCAGCTTGGTTAATCGAGCGCAGGGATTTTTTTAATTAGTGATTTTGAAATAACTAACTGAGAAAATACTAAAATAAAAAAGAGCGGAAGAACAGCTGGGGTTAACAGAGTTAACAGTTAACAGCTGTTTTGCCGCTCTTTCTTCTCTAAAACTTCTTTTAAATATTAAAAGTCTACTACGCTAACCCCTAAAAAAATGACGTTAGCGTAGTAAACTTTTGCGTTTTTGCTTGTGTTTCCCGAGAAAAAGTTGTATATTTGCACCCAACAAAATATAAAGTTTGCAAGTATGGGTACTTTTAATGGAATTATAGGAAGACAGCGTGAGATAGCTCTGTTGCAGGAGATTTACGAGTCTCCTAGGGCGGAGCTCGTGGCTGTTTATGGCAGAAGACGTATCGGTAAGACCTATCTTATCGACAAGTTCTTTGGTGATAAGTACGACTTTTATATGACGGGTATCTATGAGGGTACTCGTAAGGAGCAGTTGGCAAACTTTGCCCATCAGCTGGAGTTTTATTCTCATAAGGAACAGAAAACTCCAAAAGACTGGATGGAGGCTCTGTTTATGCTTCGCAAGTATCTGGAGACATTAAAAAAGGAAAAATCAGTGCTCTTGTTCTTTGATGAAATGCCTTGGCTGGATACTCGCTATTCTCGCTTTCTCAAGGCTTTCGAACTGTTTTGGAATGAGTGGGCTTCGAAGCAGGACAATCTGAAACTGATAGTTTGTGGTTCGGCAACCACCTGGATGACGAATACTCTGCTGGGCAACAAGGGTGGGTTGCACAATCGTGTAACTCGCTCCATCTATCTCCGTCCGTTCAACCTGGCAGAGACGGAGGAGTTCCTGGCTTCAAGAGGATTCTCGATGGAGCGCTTCCAGATAGCCGAGTTGTATATGGCGATAGGTGGAACACCTTTTTATCTCAATATGCTGAATCGTTCGCTGAGCGTGGCTCAGAATATCGACGAACTCTTCTTCTCATCCAGTGCCCCTTTGAGGAGCGAATATGGCTTTCTCTTTAAATCGCTCTTCAAGGAATCCACGCTCTATAGAAGGGTGGTGGAGGCATTGGCTAAGAAACTGAAGGGAATGACTCGCCCGGAGTTAATAGAGGAGCTGAAGGTGGAGAATTCCGGATATGTTTCTACCGTGCTCTCCGACTTATGCAACTGCGATTTCATCCGCAAGTATTCGGCTTTTGGCAAGACGGATAGGGATTTCATGTATCAGTTGACCGACCTGTATTCGCTTTTCTATCTGAAGTATGTGAAGAACTATCATGGTGAGGATGAGCATTATTGGAGTCATCGCCAGATGGACATTTCCAGTTGGGAGGGCTATGCTTTCGAGCAGGTTTGTCTGCATCATGTTCCTCAAATCAAGAGGAAGTTGGGTATTGATGGTATTCTTTCGAATATCTGCACGTGGTCGTGCCGTGCTTTTACGGATGCAGAGGGTAATAAGCAACCTGGGGCACAGATTGACTTGATAATAGATAGAGGAGACAAGACCATCAATCTCTGTGAGATGAAGTTCGTCAATCATCCTTATTCCATCACTCCCGATTATGCGGCTTGGTTAATCAAGCGCAGGGAGTTGTTCAAGCAAGCTACAGGAACGAAGAAGACCCTCCATCTGACGATGATAACTTCGTATGGTGTGGAGCATAATGCTGGCTGGCAAAACATTCAGAACGAGGTGGTGCTGGATGATTTATTCAAAGTAGAATAACACGATTTTTATGACTGTAGTATTTCTTTATTGCAAGCAATTTTTAAATTAGTGATTTTGAAATAACTAACTGAGAAAATACTAGAATATAAAAGAGCGGAAGAACAGCTGGGGTTAACAGAGTTAACAGTTAACAGCTGATTTTCCGCTCTTTCTTCTATAAATCTGTAAAAGTCTACTACGCTAACCCCTTAAAAAATGGCGTTAGCGTAGTGAACTTTTTGAGTATGCTGAATGCATCTTTACCACAACTCCTTAGGAGACAGGTCTTTATCCTTTCTACCCATCAGGTAGTAATCGGCAAGGAACTGGAGGTTTGCCTGCGTAATCTTCAAGCCTTCTTCCTTTACATATTGGCTTGTAAAGATGTTTGCGTCAGGAATCAGGTTGTTTTCTATCAGTTTGCAGACAATTTCGTAAGGGAATGGGAGACCATTGCCGCTGATAATGCCAAAGCTGTCGGTCTCAGCACGCTCCTGTACATAGTATGGGTTCTCAGGCGATGCGATGCAATGAGCTAGACCGAAACTGATGTTGATGCCTGTATATGGACTTCCGCTTAAGATGATGCCCTTCTCGTATTTCTGAGGAAATCGGATGTCCTTTGGCAACTCGAATTCAATCTCCTTGAGGAATTCCTTCAGCGTCTTCACATCTTCCAGGAAGATGAACTTGTCTTCGTATCCCTTCGCCTTGAGCAGATTGTAGTCGTGAATCGCCTTCTCATGATCCACCTTTTCATATTGCTCAGTAGCCTTCTTTCTGAATTCCTCATCCTCCCAAAGCTTATGGGTAGGCATGTTCCTGCAAATCTTGCAGAGCCATTCGTAAGAAGTGAGCGCCAGAAGATTGTTTCTGCCGACGATGGTCATTTCCATCTGCACAGAATAAGCGAGCGGTTCGGTGAGACCCTGAGGCGAGTTTGCCATCTGCTGGAGGGTAAACTGCAGGCGCTTCTGGTTGCCTACGTTGAAATAGCAACCATAATGGAACCACGCCAGGGTGTCGCGACGGTGAATCTCATCCAACTCCTTGTTCTTCTCGATTTCCTCTTCGGTCGTTTCAGCGTTGCCCTCTATCTCAGGCATTTCGCTGAGATAAGTCAGAAGACGCTCGTTTTCCGGAGCCGTTTCATATTCTCTGTCGAGAATGTTGTAGGCAAGTTTGGCAGCCAGTTCCAGGGTTCCGAAGAGGAAAGGAACGGCTTCCTGTACAAAACTGCTCTGCTGGTAATGGTGCCAGAGCAGGAACTTGACATCAGCGATGTTGATTTCCTCAGGGTCGTAAGCCGGATCATCTTCGTTGAGCGTACTCTTGATGAATTCGCTTTCTTTCTCATAGAAAGGAATGTAGGTGCCGTAGCGCTGTTTGCATTCTTCCGTGAAAGTTTTCCAAATGCCTGTGCCCGAAATCACATCTTCGAAATAACCGGCAATGCTGAGTGCCAGCTGCTTGGCTTCATCCATATTCTTGAAGTTATGGGTGTAGCACGCCTCGTCAAGAGCGTGGTATATTTCGTTGGCGAGTTCTGTATAATACAGATCTGTTTCGTCTGCTTTTTCGTATGGATGCAAAGCAATCCATTCTTGGGTGAAAATAACTTTTTTCATATATTTCAAGTTTTCTTGGTTATCTGTTTGTTGTAACTTTCATGCAAAGGTAATAAAATATTGCAGAAATCTGCAAGAAACTCACATTTTTTTCGTATCTTTGCACCCGAATTTAGGCAATCTTAATAAATGCGTGGGATTGCCGCAAGCGTTTCGGAAGGATTTTGCACCCTAATTCATGGCTGGGAGGGTGAATTCGGCCTTCCATTTAGATTATAATGAATTAAGGTTAAAAAGATTTGAAGACATTTGAAGAATTAGGCGTGAGCGAGGAGATTCGCCGTGCCATTGAAGAGCTTGGATTTGAGAATCCAATGCCAGTTCAGGAAGAAGTTATCCCATATTTGCTTGGTAATAAGAACGACGTGATTGCGTTGGCGCAGACCGGTACGGGTAAGACTGCATCTTACGGTATTCCGGTTATCCAGAAGACTGATGCCGGCAGCAAGCAGACACAGGCTATCATCCTCAGTCCTACACGTGAGCTCTGCCTCCAGATAGCAGACGATTTGAACAGTTTTGCCAAGTACATCGACGGTTTGCATATTGCCGCAGTTTATGGCGGTACCGACATCGGAAGCCAGATTCGCACCCTGAAGCATGGTGTGCAGATTATCGTAGCTACCCCTGGCCGTCTGCTCGATTTGATTAATCGTGGCGTGGCTCAGTTGGAGAACGTGAACAATGTGGTGCTTGATGAGGCTGACGAGATGCTGAATATGGGCTTCTCAGAGAGCATCAATGCCATCTTTGAGAACGTGCCTGAAGATAGAAACACCCTGCTCTTCTCGGCTACCATGAGCAAGGACATCGAGAAGATTGCCCTCAACTACCTGCACGACCACAAGGAAATCGTAGTGGGTTCGCGCAACGAGGGTGCTGAGCATGTAAACCACATCTACTATCTGGTAAATGCCAAGGACAAGTATCTCGCCCTGAAGCGCGTGGTGGATTTCTATCCACGCATCTTTGCAATTATCTTCTGCCGCACCAAGCTGGAGACTCAGGATATTGCGGATAAGCTCATCAAGGATGGTTATAATGCAGAGGCGCTGCACGGCGACTTGAGTCAGCAGCAGCGTGACCTCACCATGCAGAAGTTCCGTAACCATACTGTTCAGTTCCTGGTGGCTACCGATGTGGCTGCCCGCGGTCTGGACGTAGATGATCTGACTCACGTTATCAACTATGGTTTGCCTGATGATGTGGCAAGTTACACCCACCGAAGCGGTCGTACGGGTCGTGCCGGAAAGAAGGGAACATCCATCTCTATCATACATACCAGAGAGAAGTTCAAGGTTCGCCAGATTGAGAAGCAGATTGGCAAGGATTTCGTGGATGGCGTTTTGCCAACTCCAGAGGAAATCTGCAAGAAGCAGCTCTTCAAGACGATGGACGACATCATGAAGACCGATGTGGATGAGGATCAGATTGAACCATACATGGCTGAAATCAACCGCCAGTTTGAGTACATCGACAAGGAGGACATCATCAAGAAGATGGTAACCATCACCTTCGGTAAGTTCCTCGATTACTATAAGAATGCTCCTGAGATTATCAAGCCAGAAACCGGCAAGGGTTCCCGTGGCGGCGAAGGTCGTGGAAGCCGTGGCGAAGGCCGTGGCAAGGTTTCCAATGGTCGCAGAAAGCACGAGACTGAGGCTGGTTTCAAGAGACTGTTCATCAACCTGGGTAAGGCGGATGGTTTCTATCCGGGCGAAATCATGCAGTATCTGAACAAGCATGTGAAGGGTCGCCAGGAGGTGGGTCACATCGACCTGCTGAGTAAGTTTGCCTATATCGAGGTGCCTGAGGAGGATGCGAAGCGCGTGATGAAGGCATTGAACGGTACTGAGTATAAGGGCAGAACCGTAAGATGTAACGATGCTGATGAGGAAGGTCATGGCAGAGCAGCCCGTGGAGGCCGCAGTTCTGAGGGCAGAGGCGGTCGTTCTTCAGAAAGAGGCGGACGCAGCCGCAGAGGTTCTTCTGATGATTCTCGTGGAAAGGGAGGACGTGGAAGCCGTGGCGAATCTCGTGGCGGAAGAAAGTCTCGCCCTCAGGAGGATACAGGCGATTGGCGCCAGTTCTTCCAGAACAACGACAACGTGAAGTTCAAGGGCGAGGAGCCAAACTTCGAGGAAGAAGGCTGGGCTCGTCGCAGACCTAAAAAGAAGTAATTTAGGCAGCGATTTATAATAAGATGAAAGCCTGCATCAAAGGGATGTTTTGATGCAATATCCATATTTTGCGGTAAAAATACAGCAATTTCTTTGGTAAATTGCGGTGTTTTTACCGCATTTTTTGTATATTTGCAGCCGTAAACATCAAATTTATTGTATCTTTATACGCAATTTTAACCCTAAAAGATATTCTGTAATAAGTTAATGAAGAAATCTATTCTTATCGCTTGTCTGGGACTGGTAAGTCTGGGCTTGCAAGCACAGAGCATTTCGCTCGCTGGTGAATGGAATGTGGAGTTGGGAAAGAGCGGTAGTGCTTTTGCCAAGAGTAAGCGTGCCTTCCAGGGTGAGGTGAAGCGTGCCATCCTCCCAGGCACCATCGACACGAACCATCTGGGATTCGCTCCGAAAGATACGATGGAGACTACGCATCTTACGAGACTCTATGCCTATAAAGGAGCTGCAAGATATTCCAGAACCATCAATATCCCGAAGGACTGGAAAAAGAAGCCAGTAGAACTCTTCCTGGAACGTACCCGACCGACATGGGTGTATGTGGATGGAGAACTGGTGGATTCCTGCAACTTCATCTTTACTCCCCAGCGCTATCTTCTGCCAAAGAAGGTGAAGCCGGGCAAGCATCTCCTGGAAATCGTGGTGGATAATGGAAGAGGTGTGCCTGATCAGGTTTACGGCTCCAGCCATGCTTATACAGAAGATACGCAGACCAACTGGAATGGAATTATCGGAAGGATAGAACTCCAGCTAGCCAGCTCTGTAGAGAGCAAATCTGCAGAAACTCTAACAGGAGCAATCCCTAGCCGTTCTGTAGATTCTCCTTCCGCCCTTCAGATGCCTGATTTCGCCAAGGATTTTCATATCAAGGGCGCTCACTTCTACGCCAATGGTCATAGGATATTCCTCCGTGGCAAGCACGATGCGGCTGTATGGCCGCTGACGGGACATGTAGAGATGAGCGTGGAAGGCTGGATGAAGTATCTCGGAACCTGCAAGGAGTATGGAATCAATCATGTGCGCTTTCATTCCTGGTGCCCACCGGAGGCGGCTTTCGTGGCAGCGGACAGTCTGGGAATCTATCTCCAACCGGAACTTCCTTTCTGGGGTTCTTTTGACAAGAAGGATGAAAGGCTGATGGCGTTCCTGCATCAGGAAGGCGAGAACATCCTCAGAGAATACGGTCATCATCCATCTTTCAGAATGATGGCGTTGGGTAATGAACTCTGGGGAGATATTGACAAGATGAAGGAGTTTGTGGATGATTTCCGCAAGATTGCGCCAGATAAATACTATACCTTCGGAAGCAATTACTATCTCGGTTATCAGGGAATAAAAGAAGGAATGGATTACTTCACCACTTGCCGCATCGGAGGCGAGGGATGGGGCAAATACAATACCTATACCCGTGGTTCTTTCTCGTTTGCCGATGCCTACGATGGAGGAATGATCAATCATTTCCATCCTAATTCTACGATGAATTTTGATGAGGCTTGCGATAAGGCAGGAATCCCAATCATCTCTCACGAAACAGGCCAGTTTCAGACCTATCCTGATTATCGGGAAATGAAGAAATACACCGGAGTGCTTCATCCTTATAACTTCGAAGTGTTCCGCCGCAGGCTGGCTGCTGCCGGAATGCTCTCGCAGGCAGATGATTTCCACAAAGCTTCGGGCTTATGGAGCGTGAAACTCTATAAAGCGGATATAGAGATGGATTTGAGGACCCGGAATATGGCGGGCTTCCAATTGCTCGATATTCAGGATTATCCCGGTCAGGGAAGTGCTTTCGTAGGCATCCTGGATGCGTTTATGGAGAGCAAGGGAATCACTACGCCCGAGGAATGGCGCCAGTGGTGTTCGCCTGTGGTTCCTCTGCTGGAGGTGGAGAAGTTCTGCTTCGAGGACGGCGAGAAGATTCAGGCTAAGGTAAAGGTTGCCAACTATGGCGGTTCTTCGCTTTACGGAAAGAAACTGAAGTGGAAGATAGGCGATGCTGAAGGCGTGATGAATATCTTTACTTATGATGAGGGACTGATAGATGTGGGCGTCTTGGACGAGGAAATTTCTGCAGATAAACCAACCAAACTGAATGTTTCGCTGAATATCGAGGAAACAGAGGCAAGAAACTCGTACGAATTTTGGGTTTATCCGAAGAAGGCGTTGGAAAAGAAGGGCGTTATCATAGCCAAGGATTTGAATGAGGAAGTGGTGAAAGTCTTGGAAAATGGCGGAAAGGTGCTTTGGATGCCTACGGCTTCCAGCCATTTCGTGGCTGCCGATGATACGCTTTCGCAGGTAGATAATGCTACGCCTTATACCGTGGGTGGACTCTTCCAAACCGATTACTGGAACTATCGCATGTTCAAGACCATCTGCGAGAACAACAAGAAGAAAGTTTCTCCAGGAACCCTGGGTATTCTGACGAATCCGGAACATCCGATATTCAAGGGATTCCCTACGGAAATGCACACCAACTGGCAATGGTTCCCAGTTATCAAGGAATCGCATCCGCTGGTGCTTGACAACTTCGCCAAGGATTATCGCCCGATTGTTCAGGTGATAGATAATATCGAGCGGAATCATAAGTTGGGTTTGGTGATGGAATGGAAGGTGGGAGCCGGAAAACTCCTCGTCTGTATGAGCAATTTGGAGAAGGCTGCCAGATATCTGGAAGGCAAGGCTTTCTATCAGAGTGTAATTGATTACATGCGCTCTGCCGATTTCAATCCATCTGCAGAAATAACGGTGGATAAATTGAAGAAGAAACTTGCCGAGAAGCCTCGTCAGGTTTCATTGAAGGAGCTGAATAATATCTCGCAATATTAGTTGCGAACCTATAAGAAAAAATAAGAGCGGAAAGCCAGGAGTTAACAGGTTAACAGTTAACAGCTGATTTTCCGCTCTTTTCATATCATTTCTGTTGATTCAGAGATAGAATTTACTTTGCATTGATTTCCTTCAAGAGGCGGTCTGCGTGGCCCCACTTATCCATCAGGTAGAGCACATAGCGGATATCCACACCAATGCAGCGAGCCAGGCGCTTGTCGAAGTTGATGTCAGAGCTGAGGCTGTCCCAGTTGCCATCGAAGGCAAGACCAATCAACTCACCCTTACCATTGAACATAGGGCTACCAGAATTACCACCGGTAATATCGTTGTTGGTGAGGAAGCAGAGCTGCATCTTGCCAGTCGTCTTATCCTGATACTTGCCGAAATCCTTCTCAGAGAGGAGTTCGTGCATGATAGGCTCAGCGTAGTAATCGATTACCTTATCGCCCTTCTTCATCTTCTCAACAAGACTTTCGGCTGTTGTATAGTAGCCTGATGGCTTGCCACCGAGGTCGAAACCGCCTACCTGACCGTAGCTCAATCGCATGGTGAAGTTGGCGTCGCTGTAGTGAGGCATGTCCTCCTCCATACGGAGCTTGGCAGCACAGAGATACTTCTCCTGCTCGGCGATGCTGTCGTTGATGCTGCCCATCTGAGCAGCGAAATCTGCAAATACATCGTTCAAATCCATACCGAAGCTTACGCCTGGATCCTTCTCATATCCCTTCTTGTTGAAATAGAGCTTGGCGCCCTTCTTCATGATGAGCGACTTCTCCCAGAGATAATCCACATACTTGGCGTAGTTGCCGCCAAACTCAGTATCGATAGTCTTGTAGAACTTAGGCAACCACTTGGCATCTACGTGCTCCTTGTAGTTCTTCAGAAGGGTAGCGAGCACCTCCTTGTCGAGCGCCATATCCCATTCTGCAGAGTTATCTTCAAACTCATGATACTGCTTCTTCTTGTTCTTCTCAGGACCCTTCACCTCCATATTGGTCTGGAGCTTGATGGCACGGGTAGAGAACTCAATGTTGCTTCTTCTGGTGAAAGATTCAGAGAAGTTGGTCCAGGCATACTTCACGTCTGCGCTCTCCTTGTAGAGCTTGGCGAGCTTGTCGAAATCTACCTTGTGGGCGAGATCGTTGGCTGCCTTGGCTGTATCCTGCCAAGCACGGAGACGGGTTTCGTACTCACGCTTCAGATTCACGATGCCGATAGAGTCGATACACTTGTTCATACCGATGGCATTCTTCCAGTAGTTCGAAGAGCTGGCGTACTTGCTGTCGTACTTGATGCGGACAGCCTCGTCGGCACGCATGTGCTTCTGCATTACCTCCTGCTTTACGCCACGAACCTGGGCACGAGGCGCATTCTCTGCATCGCGCATGGTCTGGATTCCGTAGCTTGAAAGATAACGCTCTGTGCTGCCTGGGTAACCCATGGTCATCGCATAGTCGCCATCCTTGTAACCCTGGAGAGAAACCTGAGCCCAACGCTTTGGATGATAAGGCACATTGTCCTTACTGTAGGCAGCAGGACCATTGGTCTTAGGGTCGGCATAGATGCGGAATACAGAGAAGTCGCAGGTCTGGCGAGGCCACATCCAGTTGTCTGTATCGCCACCAAATTTACCCATAGACTTTGGTACGGTGAAAACCAAACGTAGGTCGGTGAAGTCGCGGTAAGTAGTAGCGTACCACTTGTTGCCCTCGTAGAAAGGCTGAACGGTGATATGGAGGGTAGAATCGTTCTTCTTCGCCTCTTGGGTCATCTCGTTCTCCAGAGAATCGATGAGTTCATCGCGCTTCTTGTTGTCGAGTTTCTCGTATCCGAGGCTCATCACCTTATCGGTTACATCCTTCTGTTCAACCATAAAGCTGACGAACATATTCTCGTTAGGCAATTCCTCTGCGTAAGATTTAGCAAAGAAACCGTTGAGCATATAGTCGTGCTCCACGGTAGAGTGGCTTCTGATAGCCTCGAAACCGCAATGGTGGTTGGTAAATACCAAACCGTCTGGAGAAACGACTACGCCTGAGCAATAGCCAGAGAAGTTAACCACGGCATTCTTCAAGGCGTTCTCGCCATTGTAGAGCTGGTCGTAAGTCATACTGAAGCCTTCGCGCTGCATCATCTCATATACAGCGTTAGGCAAGTTGTAAATCGTCCACATTCCCTCGTCAGCGTGTGCGGTGTTGATTCCGCAGAACGCCATGATAGAGGTGATAAGGACCGTTGCTTTTTTCTTCATTACTTGTTTTTGTTTTCTATTTTTATTATGATGTTATTTATTCTTTTTCTCATACCATTCTTTCCAAGTCTTTGCCTGTTCTGTCATTCGATATTGCTGGCGTGGATGTCTTGGGGTGTTTGGATATTTCATCTCCAAGGCTCCTTCGGCTAGGGCTGGGGTAATGTATTCCTTTCTAAATCTGGTTCTGTTCTTTAATCCAAACAGGTTCATTATATCGCCGATGGATAGATAATCTTTATTTATACGTATTATGAGTTCTTCTACTTGGGACGAACTTGGGACGAACTTGGGACAAGCTTGGGACGAACTTGGGACATTTTCTTCTCCTTCTTTATTTATGAAGTTGTTTTTCTGTCCACTTCCTGTTTGAGAATTTAAGTTCGGCTGCTCTTTCCAATCATCAGTCGGCCGGATATGCAAATACCTGTTCTTGAGAACCCAACCATCTTTTAGGAGTAAGTTCCTGAAGAAACGAACAAGGTAGATAGGAGAGTAATCTATGCCTTTCTGAATATTGCGATAGTTGGCACGAACCAGGGCATTGCGGAAATACCAGGAGTGTTTGGCAAACATTTCGTTGTTCACTTCATATCCTAACGAACGGAGATATTGGATGGTGAAAATTGCCGTGGTTCGGGTGTTTCCCTCTCTGAATGCGTGGATTTGCCAGATGCCTGAAATGAATTTGGCAATATGCTCAATCTTCTCATCATCCGTCAGACCTTTATATGAGAAGTTCTTCTCCTGCTCAATATCCCAATCCAATGCTCTTCGCAAGTCTTCCCAATTCAGGTAGTTTACGGAATCTCCTTCGAGCACCCATTCTTTCTTGGAAATATCATACTGGCGGATTTCGCCTGCGTGCTTGAATACCCCCTCGAAAATTCTTCGGTGCAGGGAAACATATCCGTTGGTATTGAAGGCAAAGGTCTTGCTGGCGAGAATCTTTGCGATGTTGGCTGAAACCTTATCTGCCTCTTCCTCGTTTTCATCCTTAGGTGTACGGACTGTCTTGCTCTGATAGTAAGAGTCAATCAGTTTTCTGGTTTCATCCAGAGTGATTTCTCCTTCGATGTTTCGTTTAGCCACATCTATGAGATACGCCGACGGTTGCAGCCCATCTACAGCCTGCAATCCGATAGCCGTCTTCCAGTTCTCGGCACTTTCCTTCTGCGAAGGTTCTCCTTGTCGAAGATACTCATCGAAGGATGCGAACTCGTTGATATTATCTTTATTCATAGATGTAATGCTTGATATTTAACTTTGCAAAGTTACGACTATTTCCCGAATTTACCAATGATTTAGGGTAAAATATTAAAGAATTGCCCATTTATAGCTTACTTGTGTGCCTAAACATTAATTTTCTTAGAAAAAACTTATTTAAAATGATGCGATTTTCAGAAATAATCACTACCTTTGCATTCGAGTTGGAGCGGCATGAAAAGACTTGCCGTGATGAAGACTCAATTTTATATAGAGCGTTTTGATATTATCTCCTGTTGAAATCTGGACAATTTCACTCCTTGAGATAATGGCAATACTGCTCACGCTTAGGATTATTGTACCCTTTTCTGAAGGGCGTAATATATCGTATAGGCGTGGGCTATTGCTTCATTACTAAGGAGTGGGCAGTCCAGAGCCTCAACAGAGTAATAAGCAATAGTTCCCACGCTTTTCCTATTATTAACCGCTTACTTCAGGGAAACAGTTGGCAAAAGGCCTAAGGGCATAATCTTATATTTATGAAGAAATTTTTATTGGCAGTACTTTGTGTAATTTTTGTCTTGGTGTGTATTGGCACATGTGGTAGTTTGATGTCTTCAAATTCTGTAAACTCATCTGTCGATTCAGATACTGTTGCAGTTGATACGTCGACATTAATGACAGAAGATCAACATCCTACTACAAAGAAGTCTTGGGACTTGAGCACAAGTCAAGATGATATGGATGATAGTAAGAGCTATTGGTATTCTCTTCAAAGTGATAATTATGCTAATTTTGATTTTCCTTATGAAGGTAATTCTTATTTGACTATTACTGTAAGATGGATGAAAAAATATGGTTATGATGTCCTTTTGGAAATTACAAAAGGTCAAATGGTAGGGAATGAATATAATGGTACAAATTATGTAAGAGTACGTTTTGATGGCGGAAAAGTACAGAAATTTTATTATAATGAGCCTAATGATGGATCTTCTAATCTTGTTTTCTTGAAAAAGGCTCATACATTTATAGAAAAATGTAAAAGTGCAAAGGATATTATTATAGAGCAAGAGTTTTATCAGGAGGGTGTTCATCAATTTAAATTTCATGTAGACGAGCCTCTCCCTAAGAAATTGAAATAATAAATAGCGTTCATAAGAGGTGGCACACTTCTTATGAACGCTATTGTCCTTTCGAATAATTTGGCGAATACTTTTTGTAAGTATCCAAGCCGTTATCGTCTGACAGGAAGATGATGGTGTCTATGAAATAGTAGTTGCCGTCATCTCCAACCAATACATTATTGGGCACGGCATCGAAGATGTCGTGAATGCCATTGGTGAAATATTCTCCATTGTCTTCTGCGTGGAAACCGATGCGCTCAAACTCTGCCTTGATTTCTTCGGGAGTAGCTTCCCTCGCATTTACAACAAGCTGTTGGCGAAGGACAGCACAAATCATGCCGTCTCGATTCTGTGAGAAACCGATGAAATCGTAGGGGCATGCTGTGAAGTATTGGTTGTGAGCCACAATTCGTTCAAAGAAAGGAGTAAGGTTGTCGTCAGAATAACGGAAGTCGTTAAGTTTATAAACGTGTATTCCATCATAGGCCATATAAACCTCGTTCTCTGAACCTCGGTCAGAGAACACACCTAATGATTCCGGATTTTCAATCCAGCAATCATTCTCCTTAGCCCAGTCTTTTAACCTTGCAATTTGGACTCCCTTGCAAGCCGTTGTTCCCGCAAGCGCTTGAATTGAGCTAAGCACTCCTCCAGCGAAAGCGGATGCTCTCGCCAATAAGCCATGCTCTTTTGCATCTGGGCATTGACTTTTTTGTGATAATCGTTCAGTTGTATCTCCATCCATTTATGTATTATATTGTTAGAATATTACGTTTGCAAAGTTACGACTATTTCCCGAATTTTCCAAGGCTTCGCTTGATTTTCTTCATAATTTGCTTTTTTGCCGATAACATTCCTGGTGATAGAACCTCTTGCTCCAGCATATCCAGAGCCATTCTTAACTCTTCGAGGAGTTCGGGATAGTATTTCATCTGCTCGTAGGCGAGCTTCATGCAGTAGCAGCGGATGGCGTAGGGCTGGGAACAGGCAGTAATCTTGGCGATGCAGAAATCGATGAAGTCGGAACGGAGTGATTCTTCCTCGAAAGGCTGACGGAGAAGGAGTTGGAGCATCAGGCGGCGCTTGGTCTCATTCTTCTCTACGAGAACTCGGTCTATTAAGTCATCGTGTTTGGCATAGAGCCACTCGTTGTTCTGCATGTCGAAATGAGTGAATACCCACAGGGCATTTGTGGATATTCGCTCGTCCTCATCAAATGTTAGTTGATAAAGATGAGCTTTTTTACGGTTATTACCATGGGTAAGAATACAAATCTCATAGATGTCATCCATGCAAAGTTTCTTATTCAGTTTCTTCCTCATACTTCTATGGCTTATTTGATGATGAAACTCTTCTCTACCTTGTGTTTAACAAACTCTCTTGCTGCGAATAGTGGTACATTTTCCATCCATTTTTGGTCTTGGAAACCTCGCATGGAGAAACGGATACCTTTGAGATGATAGGAGGCAAAATCGTGAGTGATAAATGCTGCTAGTGATTTTGCCTTTACATTCTCCTCAGCCTTTACTTCTATTGGTAAGATTTCGCTGCCGGCTTGTACTATGAAATCAATTTCTTGGGTAGAGCTTGGCTTACTGTAATAATATATGGGTAAGTAAGGAAGAGATTTCAGCTGTTGAAGCACGAAATTCTCAGTAAACGCCCCCTTGTATTCGCTAAACACGTTGTTGCCAATGAGAATCTGGTCAGGTTGTGCCATTGTGAGTGCTCCCAACAAACCTACATCAAGCACATATAATTTGAAAGCATCCATGTCTGCATAGAATTTTAATGGAGATTTGGCATCTCTTGTTCTTTCTACCTTATGGACGAGTCCTGCGTCAGTGAGCCATTGTATTGCAATCTCGAAATCTTTAGCCCTAGCTCCTTTTCTTATTGCACCATAGATGAACTTCTTGTTCTCGCGAGCCAGTTGGGCTGGGATTGATTGCCATATCATTCTTACTCTTTGTGTCTGTTCTTCGGTGTGTTTGCTGATATCTGCCTCGTATGCATTCAAGATGTTTTGTTGAATTTGCCTTACTTGCATTGGGTTGTGATTTTGTGTAAATTCCAATACTGCTTCGGGCATACCTCCAACAAAGTAGTATCGTCGAAGGTATTCTATGAATTTTGGGGCGAGGCTGTTGATAAGTTCCTTATCTCCGCTTTGCAATAAATCCAAAAGTTGTTTCTCTCCATTGGCAAGTAGAAATTCCTCATAAGTCATGGGGTAGAGGTGCATGATGTCAACTTTACCGACAGGGAAGGATTCTCCTTTCATGTTCATGACACCGAGCAATGATCCTGCTACGATGATATGCAATTCTGGCTTGTCTTCACTGAAATATTTCAGCGAGGACAAAACAGGTGGAATCTCTTGTATCTCATCGAGAAATACAAGGGTCTTGCCAGGAGTGATGTCTTGGTGTGCATAAGCAGCAAGGCCGATGGAAAGTCTTTCTGCATTTGCGTCACCTTGAAAAAGTTGAGCAATGCTTTTGTTTTTGTAACAGTTGATGTAAACCATATTCTCAAATTCGTTGTCGCCAAACTCTTTGATGATATAGGTCTTGCCAACTTGTCTTGCTCCATACATGATGAGTGGCTTCCTGTTACTGGATAATTTCCAGTCTTTCAGATGGTTGTATATGAATCTTTTCATGTTTGCTACACTTTTGTGAGGGAATGATATTTGTGTCTGTACATTTTTGTGAGGGAATAATACCTTATTACCAACACTTTTGTGAGGGAATATTGCTGCAAAGATACTGATTTCTTTTGAAAAACCACAAAAAACGTCCTTAAAAATGTGTAAAACCACAAAAGGTCGTCCTTAAAAGTGTGATATTTTACAACAAGTCGAACTAAAAAGTGCAAAAACAGCTGATATGCAAGTGCGCATACCAGCTGCTTTCTTAGTATGCTCGGCAGACCTGCTGACTGCAGTGAGCAGACCTGCTGACTAGGCTCAGCAGAGCTGCTGAGCCTAGTGGCAACTTTCCAGAAGCAGTCTCCTTGAACTCCATATTCTATCTCTTTGAACCTGATCAGACGTCTTCTTTCACTTGCGCAGTCATATTCTTCAGCTTACGGAGCCGTATCCTTCGGTTAACGGAGCCGTATCCTTCAGCTTGCATAGTCATATCCTTCAAAATACTCAGTCGTCTCGTTTCGTTCACTCAGCCGTTTGCTTTAGCTCTTACAGGGCGCCTTGCTGGCTGCTATTATATCCTGAGTATTGCTCGGGACCAGGAACATTGGGTCCTTTTGTCTATTCTTGAACCGCATGCGAAGGTTCTGTATAATATAAACAAAAGAAGTCCGTGGACTTACACATTGTCCACGGACTTCTTGGAATATAATCTCAATGATTGGAATCTCTTACTTTCTAAAGTATTTTCCCACCACCGGCAGACTCTTCAATGGGAAATCCTTCTTCACGAGATAGGCGGCGAAGATGAGGATGAGCACCGTGTTGATGAGGCAGGCAATTCCACTGGAGAAGTATCTGTTAGCCTCGGTCATTCCTGCGAAGAGGATGAGGGCGAGAACCACATAAATCATAATCTCCTTCACCGGATAGTTGATAGGATACTTCTTCTGACCCACGAAGTAGGAGAGAAGCATGGCTGTTCCATAGCCTATGAAACCAGCCCAGGCACAGGCGATGTAACCATAAACTGGTACGAAGATAACGTTGATGGCAATCAATACCGCACAACCGATGCCCGAGAAGTAAGCACCCCAGATGGTCTTGTCGATGAGCTTGTACCAGAAACTGAGGTTGAAATATACTCCCATCATGATTTCGGCAGCCATTACGATAGGCACTACCTTCAAACCATCCCAGTAGTCGCGACCGATGATGTGGCGCAATACATCCAGATAACCTACTACCACCAGGAAGGCGAGCAGGGTGAAGATAACGAAATATTTCATCGCCGAAGCGTAAGTCTGTCGGTTGTCCTTATCTTTCGCCTTGCCGAATACGAACGGTTCGTAAGCATAGCGGAAAGCCTGGGTAATCATCGCCATGATCATCGCAATCTTGCTGGCTGCTCCGTAGATTCCGAGCTGTGCATGAGCATCGCCCTTCTCATAGATGTAAGGGAAGAGAATCTTATCGGCTGTCTGGTTCAGAATACCGGCAATACCGAGCACGAGGATTGGCCAACTGTAGCCCATCATCTTCCTGACGAGCACCTTACATTCGCTCCAGGAGCATTTCTCGCCCATGAATCCTTCCTTCAGTTCCTTGTAGAAACAGAAGGTGATGGAGCCGGTACAAACCAGGTTGATGTAGAAAGCATAACCCACATCGTGACCATCCATGATGACGTAGTAAACCAGGTTGAGCGCAATGTTCAGACCGATGAAGAGCAACTTGAAGGCAGCAAACTTCAATGGGCGCTTCTTGTATCTGAGGTAAGCGAACGGGATGCACTGGAAGGCATCAATAGCCACGGTTACGAACATGGTCCATACATAAGCCGGATGGTCGGCGTAGCCCATCGCATCGCTCAAAGGCGTAATGAAGAGGAGTACCAGGGCGATGAAGAGCAGGGAGGTGAAGCCCACCATGCTCAAAACCGTGTGATAAACTTTTTCTGAGTTTTCTCCCTCCTTGTTGACAAAACGGAAGAAGGTGGTCTCCATTCCGTAGGTCAGGATAACGAGGAGTAACGCCGTATAGGCGTACATGTTGGTGATGACACCATAACCACCACTTGCGGCGCTGATCTTAGCCGTATAGAGTGGTACAAGCAGATAGTTGAGGAATCTGCCGATGATACTGCTCAAACCATAGATGGCGGTATCCTTTGCTAGTGATTTTAAACTTGCCATTATCTTTCTTAATGTTGAATGTTAAGTATTAAATGTTAAATTGGACTTGCGTCGTCATTCAAAGATTATCTGTGTAAATCTGTGAAATCTGTGGGAGACTCTTATCCGAAGAATAAATATGCAACAGCGATTGCTGCGATGACTCCAGCCAAATCGGCGAGCAAGCCGCAAGCCACGGCGTGGCGGGTATTCCTAATGCTTACGCTTCCGAAATATACTGCCAATATATAGAAGGTGGTGTCGGTGGAACCCTGGAAGATGCAGCTCAATCTGCCCACAAACGAATCAGGACCATAGTTCTTCATCGCCTCCAGCATCATGCCTCGTGCACCACTTCCCGACAGCGGTTTCATGATGGCGGTAGGTAGGGCGCCTACGAAATCGGCGTTCAAGCCGCATTGTTCTACCGACCACGAAATGCCTTGAATCACCATATCCATCGCTCCCGAAGCACGGAACACGCCGATGCCCACAAGGATAGCTACGAGATAAGGGATAATCTTCACCGCAGTAGTAAAACCTTCCTTCGCTCCCTCGATAAATGCATCATATACATTCACCTTCTTCCAGAAACCAGCCAGGATGAAGCAGAGGATGATGCCCAGGAGAATCATGTTAGAAGCCAAGGTGGTAACCGTGTTCATCGTATCCTTGTCCATCTGTCCGAATCCCCAGATGATGATGCCTACGAAGGCGCACATTCCCAACAGAGTAACGAGCAATACCGGCTGCAGGATGTTGATGCGCTGCCAGAGCGAAGTGATGATGATTCCGGCAAGCGTAGCCACGAGCGTAGCCATCAGGATAGGGATGAAGACATCCGTAGGCTGGGCTGCACCATAGGAGGCACGGAAGGCAAGGATGGTGGTAGGGATGATGGTGAGTCCTGAGGTGTTCAGAACCAGGAACATAATCATCGGGTTCGTCGCCGTATCCTTCTTCGTGTTGAGTTCCTGCATCTGCTGCATCGCCTTCAATCCTGTAGGTGTTGCCGCATTATCGAGTCCCAGCATATTCGAAGCGATATTCATGAAGATGCTTCCCATCACCGGATGGTTTTTCGGAATGTCAGGGAAGAGACGGGTGAAGACCGGGCTGAGTGCTCTTGCCAACACATTCACTACTCCCGCCTTCTCTCCAATCTTCATGATGCCAAGCCAGAGGGCGAGCACGCCCGTCAGTCCGAGAGAAATCTTGAAGGCATTCTTGGATGAGTCGAAGGTGGAATCTACAATCTTCTGGAAGATAGTCGTATCTCCCATTGCCAATCCGATGAGTGCGAAGATGAACGCAATCACGAAAAATGCTATCCAAATGTAATTTAAAACCATAATTGTTTCATCTTGCGGTTTTTTCAACCGCTTTTATTGTGATAATGTTCTTGTCACAGAATAATATAATACCTGATATCGGGTGCAAAAGTACAACTTTATCACAAAATTCCAAAGGAATTCGGACTGAAAATCACAAAATTCCTATTGTTTTAAGGCGTTTTATCACAAAATTCCATGCTTTTCTCTCTTCGCTATCACATTATTCCTCATTCGTTATACTTTTTTAATCTCTCTTTTTATCCGATTTCAGAAAAAAGATGTACTTTTGCCGCTCAATTCATGAAAGACAGGAATTTGGTTATACAAAAACATTATTAAGGAAGCAAAGGACTTCTGTTATATTTTATAGTATGGACAAGAATGAGAGAATAAATAACGAGCAAGAGATGCCCGCAGAAACGAAAAAGAATCATTCCGCTGATGCGGATAGAGTAAAGGAAGTATATAAGGTGACGATAGCGGGAAGCATCATCAATGTGGTGCTGCTCGTGCTGAAGTTTGCTGCAGGTATTCTCGGACATTCGGCAGCCATGATAGCGGATGCCATCCACTCGCTTACCGATTTCGCTACCGATGTGGTGGTACTGGTATTCGTAAAACTGGGCAATAAGCCGATAGATAAGGACCATGATTATGGTCATGGCAAATACGAGACGCTTGCCACAGCCATCATCGGCATTTCGCTCTTCGTGGTGGGTGTGATGATCTGTTATTCTGGCGTAACCAAAATTTATCGTGCCATCTGCGGCGAGACACTCCAGCAGCCGGGCGTTGTAGCCTTGATTGCTGCCATCATAAGTATCGTGATGAAGGAATGGGCTTATCAGTTTACGGTTAAAGCCGGAAAGAAATATCATTCTGAGGCTGTAGTGGCGAATGCCTGGCATCATCGCAGCGATGCTTTATCAAGTATCGGAACGATGTTCGGTATTGGTGGGGCCATCATCCTGGGAGAAAAGTGGGCGGTGCTCGATCCGCTGGCTGCCATCATCGTGAGTGCCTTCATCATCAAGGCTGCCTGGGGACTGGTGATGCAGTCTGTGAAAGAACTGACGGATGCCAGTCTTCCGGAAATGGAGGAAGATGAAATTCTGAAGATTGCGAACGAAGAGCAGGGAGTAGGAGAGATTCATAACCTGCGTACCCGTCGCATCGGAAACAAGATTGCGATAGAAATGCACGTTCGCCTTCCGGGTTCTCTTTCGCTTTATGAGGCGCATGAGCATGCTACTCATATAGAAACAAAACTGAAGCAGCACTTCGGTGCAGATACCCATGTGGGAATCCATCTCGAACCGATAAAAGTGAACGGAAAATATCAGAAACCGGAATAACTGAAATAAAAGGAAATAGCCGGAATAAAAGGAAACGAGCCTTGACGGAAGGAAGAAACCTCCATCAAGGCTCGTTTTTTATTTGATATCCGAATCGTGTTTCGGATATTTATCATCTTTTGGGATGATTATTATCTGATTATATTATCGGCCGAGATTTACGCTGGCTCCTGCCATAATCCACAAACCTGGCTGCTTAACAGCTGTGAGGTCGTAGTAGCGGTGGCAAGTGATATTGTCGGCCTTCACGAAGATATTGTATTTCTTCTCGTCCCACATCAGTTTGCAATCTACCTTGGTGTATGGATGATAGCCATTCATTCTCTGCTGCCATCTTACGCTCCAGGAAGCTGAAAGCTTGCTCCAGATCTGATGATCCAGTCCGAACACAGCCTTGTGCTTCAGATACTCCAATGCATAGAGTGATTTCAGGATGTTGGTCTCGGTCTTATGATCCTGATAGATGTAAGCATAACCCAACTTGATGCGAGTAATGAAACTGTTTGGTACCAACTCTCTCATGTAGATAGTAGCATCTACGTTGTAGCCCATGTTGTTGAGCTTTCCGATGTTCATCACGTGGTACTTGCTGTCATTCTGCTCGGTCACGGATGTCTGAACCCAGTCAATCATGTTGGTGCCGTGTGCGTAGAATCCGCTAACGGTTGCTGCAAAACCAGTCTGGCGATATTGAGTTCCCACCTTGAAGGTTGAGTTCTTCTCCGGGTTCAGGGTGAGGTCGCCCTGTTGCACCGCATTACTAATGTATAAGTCGGTGTAGGTAGGCATTCTCAATGCCTTGTTCCAGGAAGCGTAGAACTTCCAGTTGTCGTTAGGACGATAACTCATATCCACACCAGGATAGAAGCGGAAGTCGTTGTCCAAACCTGTATTCTTGTTAGCCAAGACACCTGCCGACAAGGTGAAGCCGCCGAAGATGAAGTTGTGCTCCAACATGATGTTGGTGTTGGTGCGCTCACCCTTTCGGGTATATTGACGGTCAGAACCCGAGATGTTCTTATAGTCTTTCTCTGCGAGTTCCTCGCCCAATGCAGTAGAGTAGATGCGCTCCTTGCTGAGGTCGAAACCTACAGCAGTCTTACCCAAAGCCCAAGCCACGTTGGCATTCAGTCCACCACCATAAACATCGAGGTCGTGATAGTTTTCGCCTGCTGCTGCTCCAGCCTTTCCACGAATCAGCTGATAGTGATCCTTGAATTTGTTATAATAGAATTGAGGCGCAATCTCCCAGGTCTTCTCCTGGTTGTGCAGACTCAGATTGAGCGAAGCCAGACCGTGGTCTGTCTTCTCATATTGGTTGTTGTATTTGGCGCTGTAGAAAGTATTGGCACCATAGCTCTGGCTAGCAATACCCAACTGGGCGTTGATGTCGAAACGCTGGTCGTAAGAGAAAGAGAGATTGCCGTAGCCCTGTCCTTTCTCGAAGTCGCTGTTGTCTGTTCCGCCATCCGAGCGCTTGTAGCCTCCGCTTACAGAATAAGCATGAGTCCACTTGCCTGTCTCAAAAGCCGTCTGCACACGTCCCTGTGCTCCGAAGCTTCCAAAGCTTCCGCCTTCTACACTTGCAGATACCCCCTCACTCTTAGCTTTCTTGGTTACGATGTTGATGGCACCATTGAAGGCTGAAGTTCCGAATAAGCGCGATGCTGCCCCCTCGAGCACTTCGATGTGGTCGATGTCAGCAAGAGCTACAGGAAAATCAGAAGCATTGTGACCAGTCTGAGGATTGGAAATGTTGACGCCATTCAAGAGAATGGTAATCTGGTCGAAGGTTCCACCATTGATGGAGATATCCGTCTGAACACCAAAGCCACCACGCTGACGGACATCCACGCCGGTAGCTAATTTCAATACATCGTTGATAGTCTGCGCAGCCGCACGATGAATATCGTCGCGGGTAATGACAGACACAATCTTAGGTGACTGCTCTACAGTCATCGGCGCACGAGATCCGGTAACGCTCACCGCATCCAACTCGTAAGCCTTTCCGCCCTTGTAGAGGGTAGAATCAACCTTGGCTCCCTCTGTGCTTACGCCTGCTGCTTTAGCATGGCTCAGGGTAGCAACGCTGAGTGCACCAACAAGTACCTCTCTTCCCAAAACTGCGAAGAGTGAGTAGTTCTTGTTAGAGAATCGGTTGAACTTCAGGCTGTTGCGCTTGTTGAAAATTGTTTTGTACATTAAATTAAATGTTTATAAATGAATAATAAATCGAAGCCTTCCGCCTTCCCGGCTTTCGGCATTCGGGGTGCAAAGGTACTGACTTTTGGGCAACTGACAAAATAAAATGTGAATTATTTTTTCAACTGCTGATGCAAAGTTAATGTAAATCAAGGTCGGTTTCCTACCTCACAAATCGTATTCAATTCAGCCTTCTTGTGGCATAAAAAAGTATTAATTAGGCATAATCCTCAATAGAGTGATGCGATTTTCTTAAAGAAACATTCGCTTTTTCAGATTATTCTTGTATCTTTGCAGTTGATATGGGCAGCATTCAGCAATCAGAATACTGCTGTTGCAATTTTATGGTAATTAGAAATTAAAAAGAAAGGAACAGATAAGATGGAAAAGATCAACGTAAAAGAACTGAATGACAACGTCTTCGAGACTATTGGTAAGGAGTGGATGCTGGTATGTGCCGGCAACAAGGAACATTTCAATATGATGACCGCCTCTTGGGGCTGTTTGGGATGGCTTTGGAACAAGCCGGTGGCTGTGGTCTTTATCCGTCCGGAGCGTTTCACCCACGGCATCATCGAGGAGAATGAATTCATGACTCTCTCTTTCCTCGGCAACAGCGAGGAGGCTCGGAAGATTTATAACTTCTGCGGCTCTAAGAGCGGACGCGATTTGGATAAGGCGAAGGAAACAGGACTGATTCCTGTAGAAACAGATAACGGTAGCATCGCCTTCGAGCAGTCACGACTCACCCTGGAATGCCGCAAACTTTATAAGGACAGTATGACCGCCGAGAAGTTCCTCGACAAGGACCTGCTCCAGTGGTATGGTGCCAAGGGTGGATTCCACGATGTTTATGTTGTGGAGATTACCAATGCTTATAAAAAGTAAGAATTAAAATATGGCTCAAGAACAAACAGCAATTCGTGAACGCCAGAAAACCAGGCTCAAGGAGCCGGGGCGTTACGTGGTAATGATGTTCAACGACGACTTCACACCGATGGACTTCGTGGTAGAAATCCTCGAATCCATCTTCTTCAAGTCGCAGGCTGAGGCTGAAGCAATCATGCTCAAGGTTCATCACGAAGAGAAAGCCGTGGTGGGCACCTACAGCTATGACATCGCCAAGAGTAAAGTGGAGAAAGCGATGGAGAAAGCCCGTACGCAGAAGTTTCCGCTTAAACTCACTTATATGCCGGAATAGGCGTTGATTTCGGGGAAATATCCCCAATATATGCTAAGGAAAAGAAAGGAAAAAATAGAATGGACAGTATGGGATTGACCCGATATATGAGTGTTCTGATGGACGATGCCATGAAGCAAGCCCGGTTCTTCGACCACGAGTTCGTGATGCCCGAGCACATGCTGCTGGCGTTGCTCAGGCAGTATGCATTCTGTCAGGCGCTGCAGGAAGAAGGCGTAGACAGCCTCAAGATGCACGAAGACTTGGTGGGATGGCTCGCCAAGCAGGAGCGTGTGCCTGAAACCATCAAGTATCTGCCAGAGCCGTCATCGCTCTTCAAAAACATGTTTGGAACGGCGTGCGCCCTGGCTGCTGCTGCCGACAGACAGCTGGTGAATGTACCCCATTTTGTGCAGGCGATGTTTGGCTTGCAGAATTCAGAAGCCGCCTTCCTGCTGTGCAAGAATGTGGGCGACCGGCAGGGCGAGTTCCTGGCGAGCGTTGACAGTTATTATCCTATTGGAGAAGATACTGGAGAGGCTGGCATGGGCATGGGAGCAGACTTTGATGATGACGATTATGTCAACGAGTATGACGACGACGAGGAAGAAGGCAGAAGACAGGTTGTACAGGATTGGCATCAGCTGGTTACCTGTATTTCTGACAAGGTAGAAGAGCACAATCCGCTCATCGGAAGAGAACAGGAACTGGACAGAACCATCCAGGTGCTCTGCCGTGCCGAGAAGAACAATCCGCTCCACATCGGAGAAGCTGGAGTCGGCAAGACAGCTCTGGTCTATGGTCTCGCCAAACTCATCAACGAAAACCTGGTTCCTGAACGCCTCAAGGGGGCTCGCATCTACGGCATGGATATGGGACAGATGCTTGCCGGTGCCCAATATCGCGGCGACTTCGAGAAACGCATCAAGATGGTGATGGAGGGAGCCGTGAAGGAAGGCAATACCATTATCTACATCGATGAGATTCATAATATGATAGGTGCCGGTCGTGGCTCAGATGGCGGACCTGATGCATCCAATATGCTGAAGCAATATCTGGAGGCAGGCGATATCCGTTTCATCGGCTCTACCACCTACGAGGAATATAACCGTTACATGGCTCAGAGCAAGGGCATCGTGCGCCGGTTCCAGCAGATAGATATCAAGGAACCTACCGAGGAGGAGGCTATCAAGATATTGGAGGGCTTGCAGTATAAATACAACAAGTTCCACAATGTAACCTATCGCAAGGACGCCCTGGAATATGCCGTCCGTGCCAGTGCCAAATATATCAGCAACCGCTGTCTGCCAGACAAGGCCATCGACCTGATGGATGAGGCGGGTGCTTATCTGGAGGTGCATCCGGTAGAATCTCGCCAGCGCTCTTATGTTACCAAGTCTATCATCCAGCAGATTCTGATTAAAGTCTGCAAGATTGATGCGGCTGCGATGAAAGATGAGAATAACGATGCTTTGGCCACGCTCCGCCAGCGCATACTCGACAAGATTTACGGTCAGGACAAGGCTGTAGACAAGGTGGTTGAGGCTGTGATGATGGCAAAGGCGGGATTGACAGATGATGACAAACCATTGGCTTCGCTCCTCTTCGTGGGACCTACTGGAGTAGGAAAAACCGAGGTGGCACGACAGTTGGCCAAGGAACTCGGCATCGAACTGGTACGCTTCGATATGAGTGAATATACCGAGAAGCATACCGTGGCAAAACTTATCGGTTCGCCAGCCGGATACGTGGGTTATGAGGATGGAGGACTTTTGACCGATGCCATCCGCAAAACGCCAAACTGTGTACTCCTGCTCGATGAGATAGAGAAGGCGCATAGCGATATCTACAACATCCTGCTCCAGGTAATGGACTATGCCCGTCTGACTGATAACAAGGGCCAGAAGGCTGATTTCCGTAACGTGATTCTCATCATGACCTCAAATGCCGGAGCGCAATATGCTTCACGGGCTAGCGTAGGTTTCAATGGAAACGTAAGTCGTGGCGAAGCGATGCTGGCACAGGTGAAGAAGACTTTCAAGCCTGAGTTTATCAACCGACTTTCCGACATGGTGGTGTTCAACGATATGGATAAGCACATGGCAGAACTGATTCTTGCCAAGAAACTTCGTCAACTCGATGCGAAACTGGCAGCAAAGGGAGTTACCGTAACGTTAACCGATGCTGCGCGTGAACAGTTGCTGAAATGGGGCTTTACCAAGGAATATGGTGCCCGCGAGATGGACCGTGTCATCGGTAACCGCCTGAAACCGATCCTGATGAAGGCGCTGCTCTTCGGCAAACTCAAGAAGGGTAGCAAGGCGCATGTCGACTTTGACGGAAAGGAACTGGTGATTAATTATTAGAATGAAAGTCTAGTCAAGAATATTCTTGATAAAAGATAAGCGTATGATATTACAGATAGATGATACTGCGGACGAGATTTACTTTCCCGATCCGCATTATGGCGATGAGGATGGATGCTTTGCGATTGGTGGCGATTTGAGTATCGACCGCCTGTTGCTGGCTTATAGCAATGGCATCTTTCCCTGGTATAGTTTCCGTGACCAGCCTGAAATACTCTGGTTCTGTCCGATGAAGCGTTTCGTCATCTTCCCTGATGAAATCCACATCAGTCATTCCATGCGTACCCTGATGAGAAAGAACCGATACAGCGTAGGAATCAACGAAGATTTCGATGGCGTGATACGGGGATGCAGTAAGACCAACGGACGGTATTGGGAAGATGGCGCATGGCTGGGCGAGAACATCATCCAGGCATTTACTGCCCTCCATAAGCAGGGCTTTGCGGCGAGCGTAGAGGTATGGGATAATGAAACAGATGAACTGGTGGGTGGACTTTATGGTGTCACCATCGGTAAGGTTTTTATAGGGGAAAGCATGTTCTCCAGGGTTCCGTCAGCTTCTAAGATTGCCCTCATCTTCCTTGCCAGATACTTGCAGGAGCATGGTGGCAAGATGATAGATTGTCAGTTGGAGACTCCTCATCTCAAATCGATGGGTGGCAGATATATTTCTTACGAGGAATATATGAAGATTATGAACGAAGAATAAGAGATGTTCTTCTCGGAATAGAAAAACATCTTCTTTTGAATAAAAAAATAAAGGCTAGGTTTCCAGAATTGTGAACCTAGCCTTTGTTATTATCTGGCTTTTTGCTTTTTATTAGAATATCGGTGTGCCGATGCAACCGTTAGGTGCTTGGATATGCAACATCGCACATACGGTAGCGGCTATATCTGTCATATAGTGAGGCTGGGCACTCTCGCCGTGCTGGATGCCCCAACCCATAAACAGGCAAGGAATATGGATATCGTATGGATTCCATGCTCCGTGGGTAGTTCCCTTGCTGCTGTAATAATCGTAGTGGCCTGGTTTCAGTACAATTTGAACACCTCCGCTGCGCTCGCGGTTATAACCGTTAATGGCGCGGAACTTCAGCTCTTCAGGGATGCTCTCGATAGAGGTCTTCTCCATGTCGAAGGCATAGTGCACGTCCTTGTCCTTCTTCAGTCTGTCTACTACCACCTGCTTGATGGCTGTATAATCCAAACCGAGTTCCTCGATGGTATCTGTGTTGAAGAACACCTGGTAGTTCATGATGGTTTTCACGAGATCCTTGTCGGTATTGAACTTAGCCTTCAGAATCTGATTCAGCTCTTCTACCAATCCCTTTTTGTTCCAGATGCCGGCAGGGATTCGCTGATCCTGCAGGAAGGTGGCGTTGTTTACACCTCCATGGTCGGCGGTGAGGAAGGTGAGATAATTTCCCTTGCCTACGGTCTGGTCGAGATAAGCGAAGAAATCTGCCAATGCCTTATCTAATCTGAGATAGCAATCCTCTGTTTCGATGGCGTTCACGCCCACCTGATGACCGATGTAATCGGTGCTTGAACAGCTGATGGCCAGCACGTCAGTATCTGTGTTCCTACCCAGGTTCTCACCCTCGATGGCAGCCTTGGCAATATCGAAAGTCAGGTTGCAGCCGAATGGGGTGTTGCGGAGAATCTTGTAACCATACTTTTTATATAAGGTAGGCAGATCGAGTGGCAATACTGCCTTTTCGCCTTCAACAATTCCATTCTCGTAGTTGTTGTCATCGCTGGTGCTCTCCTTGTAGGAATCGATAGGGTAGAGCGTCTCCCATTTCTTGGAAAGATACTTGTTTGGGAGTTTCTGCTTGTTGAACTTGTTCACCCACTCTGGCAACTTATCCATATAGAAAGTACTGGTGATGAACTTGCCCGACTTGTCATCAAACCAGAAAGCGCCATTGGCGTGATGGCCCGCAGGGAGGATGGATGCTCTGTCTTTCAAGGCTACACCAATCACCTTAGAGCGGTTGTTGGTAGCCAGACGGAGTTCATCGCCGATGGTGGTTACCCACAGATTGCGAGGTGACATCTTGCCAGCCTTGCTGTCAGAACCTACCGGGTTGACGGTATCGTCGGCAGTACAATACACTACCTTTCCATCTTTCACGAAGTTATTTCCTGCAATTCCGTGGATGGAAGGAACGGAACCGGTCCAGATAGAAGAGTGGCCGATGGCTGTAACCGAAGGAATGTAAGGAATCTTGCAGTTTTCTACGCTGAATCCTTCTCCGAGCATTCTCTTGAATCCGCCTTCGCCGTAGCGGGCGTAGTAGCGATAGAGATAATCCCATCGCATCTGGTCGATAACGATGCCTACAACGAGCTTAGGGCGTTGAGGCTGAGCCTGTGCAATGCCACAGAAGCAGCAGAGCACGAAGATGAGTTTGATAATCTTATTCATAGTCAAAATGTCTTTTTTATACATAACCATTCAGTATTGTATATTGCTATTCGTTTGCAAAGATACAACTTATTTTGGTATTTAACGATAAAAAAGGCGATTTTTACCCAAACTTCTCATGGCGTTCAATACAGCCAGTACCGTAACACCTACATCGGCAAAGACAGCCATCCACATGGTGCCGAGACCAATGGTGGCGAGAATCAGTACGGCAACCTTTACTCCGATGGCAAATATCACGTTCTCGTGAGCGATATGAATGGTTCTTCTGGCTATCTTTACGGCAAGGGCAATCTTTCTAGGGTCATCATCCATCAGTACTACATCGGCAGCTTCGATGGCTGCATCGCTACCCAGTCCACCCATGGCAATGCCCACATCGGCACGCTTCAATACAGGGGCATCGTTGATTCCATCGCCTACGTAGGCGAGTGTCTTGCCTGCTGTTTTTGTCTTCAGCAGTTGTTCTACATGCGAAACCTTATCGGTTGGCAGCAGTTCTGCGCGGCACTCGTCCAGTCCCAGTTTGTGGGCAACATCTTCTCCTACTTCTCTGCGGTCACCCGTCAGCATTACCGTTTTCTCTACTCCCAGTTCTTTCAGCTCTCTGATGGCATGGGCGCTTCCTCCCTTAAGGGTGTCGTTGATCACAATATGTCCCGCATACTTGCCATCAATGGCGACGTGGATGATGGTTCCCACCTGGTTGCAGTCGTGCCATTTTGCGCCGATGTTTTCCATCATCTTCTTGTTGCCCACGCAAACCACCTTGCCGTTCACTTTTGCACGGATACCCTGTCCTGCAATCTCCTCTACATCGGTCACCTCGCAGCCATCCGTAGCTTCTTGCGGGAAGGCAGTACGCAGGGCTGCTCCGATAGGGTGGGTAGTGAAATGTTCAGCATGAGCTGCCAGATGAAGCAGAATCTTCTCCTTGTCAGAATATTCACCAATATGTATATTATCAGCATCGTGGGATGGATGGTCTGGGCAGGAATCATCAGCATGAACAGCTGCCACGGCAAACTCTCCGTGTGTCAGAGTTCCGGTTTTGTCGAACACAACGGTTCCCACCTTGGCTAAAGCATCCATATAGTTGCTGCCCTTGATGAGAATACCGTTCCGAGATGCTCCGCCGATGCCGCCAAAGAAGGTGAGGGGCACGCTGATGACCAGGGCGCAAGGACAGGAAACTACCAGGAATATCAGGGCGCGGTTGAGCCATAATGGGAAGTTCTCGCCAAAGGTTCCTTCGCCAACGATTCCCGTAGTTGCCAGGAATGGAGGAATAACCGCCAGGGCAATGGCTGCGAAAACAACGATAGGAGTATAGACTCGGGCGAAACGGGTGATGAAAGCCTCGCTCTTCGACTTGTTCTTGTCTGCACTCTCTACCAGAGAAATAATCTTGGATACGGTACTTTCACCAAAACTCTTGGTGGTGCGTACACGAACTACTCCCGACAGGTTGATGCAACCGGACATGATAGTATCGCCTTCATTCAAATCCCGTGGCATACTTTCACCTGTCAGGGCAATGGTATTCAAGGCTGAGTTTCCCTCAACAACAATACCATCCAAAGGCACTTTCTCTCCCGGACGGATTACGATAGTTTCTCCTATCTTGACGTCTTCCGGCGAAACGGCCTCTACTTTTCCGTTTCTTTCAACATTCGCTACATCCGGTCTAATATTCATCAGATGCGAAATACTGTCGCGGCTCTTTCCTTCCGCATATCCTTCGAAGAGTTCGCCCACCTGAAAGAAGAGCATCACAAAGACTGCCTCCGGGAATTCTGTATCTGATCCTGGGAAGAATCCGATGCAAAGTGCTCCGATGGTTGCAATAGCCATCAGAAAGTTTTCGTTAAACATATCGCCCTTGGCAATACCTTCTGCAGCTTCGCCCAGCGTCTCATGTCCTATCAATAAATAAGGAATGAGATAGACGAGGAGTAACTGCCAGGTAGCCAGACTGTATTCCTTTTCGATGAAAACAGCGATAATCAGGAGGATGATGGTTGCTCCTATCAGAAAGAGTTTGGATTTCAAACCGCCTTCTTCATGGTGATGATGGTGGTGGCAACCGCACCCCTGGTGCTCATGTTCTTCTGTGCCGCATGAGCATTCATGATGATGTTCGTGAGAATTTTCACAATGGCATTCAAGATGATGTTCGTGAGAATGTTTCATTTCTTCCATAATTTTGCAATACTTTTAGTTCTATATAACCAGATAACCAGGAACATTCAGTTCCTTTTTCTATTTCGGTTGCAAAATTACGAAAAGGTTTCTGCAACTTGGTTGCAAAAGCTCCAAATCGCCCTCTTAATGTATTTCTTACGCATAAAGTTTTTTTTGAGAAAAAGTATCAAAGTCTCATTATTTGGTGAAAATATTCTTGTAAGGAGTTGATATATAGTGATATGTAAAAATGAGACTTCCTAATATTTTTACAAAAAAGTATCATAGAAGTATCATAAAATCGGGAGAAACATCATGAAAACGGCGTTGGGTTGATGTAAAAGACTAAAAAAAGCGTCTATTATTTCAGTTTTTAGTATCAGTAGTAGTGTCTACTTTTCTAGTTTATAAAGTAAAAAAGTGTCTGTATGGAATATGAGAAGGGCAACTCTAGATATGGCCATCTATTAAGGTAGTCAACTAAAAATATGACTAAGTTTCAGGAAAGTCAACGTGAATTATAAATAAATTTTAACTGAGTCAACTCGTCTTACAAATAAAACTAAAAGTGGTCAACTAAAATCGTTAAACCACATAGGAAAAGTCATATATGCTTTTGCCCAAGGCTTTGGGCATCTTTGCCCAGCTATATAGGGCATGGTTACCCGAGGCTTTGGGCATGGATACCCATCGTTTTGGTCACGCATACCCGTGTACGTGGTCATCCGTACCCGTGTACGTGGGTATGAGTGACTATGTTCGTGGGCATAGTTGATGCATTTCGTTCGATGATTGGTGCATTTTCGTTCGATATTTCGCCTGTTCCGTATGATACTTGCCTGTTTTTTATGATACTTCTCCCGATTTTATGGTAAGCGTCTCCGCGTTTATACCTTGCATAATTCAAAAAAAGCAGTAACAGCTGATTAAACTAATGCTGTTACTGCTTTTTCCATCGGTCAGGAAGTAAGTTTCTATATTTTTCCAATGGGGTATTGGGTTGCCATTCTGCAGTCTTTTCTATTACGTCGCATATGTATTCAAACAGATTAATGCCATTCAGCCTGCATGAGATGGCGATGGAATATAGGATAGCCGCCCGGCTTGCTCCTTCGTGCGAACCAAAGAACATTGAGTTTCTTCTTGATAGTGATATGTACCTCTGGATTCTCTCAATATAGTTGTTATCGAGAGCCGTATCACCTCTTTTGAAGATGTCACAAATGGCATTATATTCATTAAGGGCATAACCGACCGCCTGCGCCAAGGTAGACTTGGGCAGCAAATCCTTCCTGGAAGATATTTCCTCCAGTTTCTCCAATAAATCCTGTAAAATGTCCGGTGCATATGACTGCCGATAGGCTAGATGGTCTTCAACGGTCCATCCATTTACCCCAACCTTATGTTTTTTGTCTTCTCGATAAAATCTGTTGAGGATATCTACGACTTCCTGAGCATCCTTGTCTTCCTTGCCGCAGTCGATGAAATCTCTCTTGACATGCTGTAGGCAGGCGATTCTCATAATGTCAGGATAAGCATCCGACTCCAGTTTCCGGTAAGGAGCATATGCATCACTCTGTATGGTACCTTTATAATCAGAGAATACGTTAAGTATGACCTGCTCTGAGCGTGATCCATCCTCATATACGAAGAAGACAAGTCCCAGTTTAGGCGCACTTACAGCCCAGAAGTAGCCTTTCTTCGACCCCTTGTCCGCAGGCTTTGTCTTGGCTAACAGTACTTTATGGTATGTCTCGTCCGCCGAGACATAATCCTGCTGCAACACTACTTGGCAGATAGCCTTATAGAAGTTTTCCAGTACATCGGCACTTCTGGCAATCAGCTTGTTTGCCGTGGTTTTCCTTAACGTAAACCCATTGTCGGCAAAGTATTTGATGATTCGCTCTACCGGCATGGAATAGATGTATCGCATCTGCAGGAGTCCTGCTGCAAAGGAAGGTGAATAGGAAGAATTCAACAACAGAGCCGGCGGAGTTTTCCCCGGATACATGATACTTCTATCAGTATAAGTGTTGATGTGATACACGGTCTTGATGAATTTGATGGGTTCCATGCTGTAACGTATACAGGTACGAGTTCCGAAGAGACGCAACGTCTTCAAAAGCCCTGCATCCATGACTGGATCTATCGTAACATGCACCTCTTTCATCTCGTAATGCATGTCACGCTTGGCACCGTTGTTTTTGCGTGCCTTTCTCTTTTCGGCCTGCTCTGTTTTCTTCTTGTCAAATTCCTCCTGCGTCATCGAGGCTTGTGGATTCTTTTCCTGACGTTCGGACTTCTTGCCTGAAACGAGCTTGCCGAGTGCCTTGTTCTGACGATTCGCTTTGTCAATGGCGATTCCTTTCTGGACGAGTAGTTCTTCTAATGACTTTATACGTTCAATGAGTTCGTTGACCTGTGCAGTCAACGAACTCACCGTAGCATTAGCTTGCTGAAGCTGTTCGTTTGCAAGCTGAAGCTGTTCCTTCAAAAGTACTATAATTTCGTCCTTTTTCATAGTGCAAAGGTACGAAAAAATATCGAGACATGCAAGGATTTTCAGATATTTATTTTTACTATCTTACTGATATACAACCTATTAAACACAACCTTACACACCTACAGATTAAGCCGTTTTCGATATCTCATACTTTTCAGGCAAATTCCGCTCATGATGGCAGATAGCGTCTTGTAAGGCATTTTGCATTGTTTGCTTTGGGAATCAAAGAATGGCAATTCAAAGGTTCCTCGCTCCAGTCGCTTCTGGTACAGCAGGAAACCGTCGCCATCCCATTTGATTCCTAAGACATAGCCAAATTTTTGAGCAATTTTTTGTGTTAATAAATATAAAAGAGGCGTTTTGAAGCATACAGGCACTAAAATATCGGTAGCAGAAATGGTCAAAAATGATTTTTCTGTTACAAATCAACACGGAACTCGTTCTTTTAATAGCGTGTGGCTAGATTCCTAATTAGTTATCCGTGTTTGTGTCTTTACAAGACTCTAAATGGCAGTAGCACAGACTGCTATAGTTCACTTGTTTCGGACTTATGATATTGCAAGTTTTTCATTGCTGCTCTTTGAATCCAACGGTTCCCATTTTCTGTTCTGCTTACCTATGGCGAACATTCTGAGAACAAGTTTGAACTTAACGGCATTCAATGCCTTGCGTTTAGTGTCTGAATCTTGCTTACCTCCTAATTTACGGTTATAAAATGATTGTAACTCTGCATCATATTGTACAGCAACTGTGGCCGCCATGGATAGATCCGCTTTCGCCTGACCATCACAGCGTGCTGAAGGTCGGGGACGCCATCTCACACTGGTGCCTGAAGTGTGGGAGTGCGGTGCCACGCCGACATAACTGGCATATTGCCTTGCTGTTTCAAATGCGGTAAAGTTTCGGGTAATGACAATGACATTTATGGCATTGACGAAGCCGACTCCTGGTATTGTCAGAAGATTCTTGTAAGTAGCCAAAAGGCTATCGTCTGTAGCCAGCAACTTCTGCTCTTCCAACTCGATGTTATCAATGTCACGGCTGAATTTCTTGATGTAGCCATCATATAACTGGGCATCTTCCTTTGTGGTGCACAGCTGTCTTCTGTTCATGAAGCATGTACGCTGTTCCACCAGGAACTTACGCTCATTCATCAGTGCCTTGAGTCTCTGCATGGTCTTGTCAGGCATTTTATAAGGCTTGACACATTCGGTACCATTATAGCGATAGAGAAAGTCTGCAATCTTGGCAGAGTCAATCTTGTCGCTCTTGTCCTTGGGTTCCATGGGATAATGCTTTACCACATGGGTGGAGAGCATGCAGAACTGATAGTTCCTGGCATTAAGAAACTTCTCCAGTTCCATGGAATAGCTGCCGGTGAACTCCATTCCAAAGAGACAGTTCGAGAGAACCACATGATTCTTCTTGAGCCATGTGCACATTTCGCCAAATCCCTTGCGGGAATTGTTGAATACATCGTGAGAAAAGTCCTTAATTGGGGCTTCTTCACAGAAAATTGATACGTCAATGACATTTTTTGAGATGTCGATGCCGATAAATGATTTATTTTTCATACCTTTGTACCGCATTTTGCAGGAAGGAGCTCTCTATGTCAGGGTAAGCCACATCTTTTAAAAGCTTCCACGGCTAATTCCCTAAACGGCACTTGACCTGGCATTTCAGGCTGGGGAGACTAGATCAGGGAAAGGTCTTTGTCTAAGACAAAATAGTTCACTACCCCCGTCCGGAGTTCCTTCCATTTCAGATGCTCCGGCAAAGGTAGTGAAAAAAACGCAGACAAAAGACTTAGTCGGGAAATAGTTATGCTCTAAGAAGTGCGATAGTTCACTTTTGCTGCATTTTAGTTCTTATATGCATCTGTCTCCACATATGGTGTTCCACGCTTTATCACGGCAAACATACGAAGGACTAGCTTGAACTTGATGGCATTGAGTACGATGCCACCGCATTTTTCCTTTCTCTTGCGTATCCAATAGTCTCTTATTGAAGGATTGTTCCTTATGGCGGAAAGGACAGCTATGGATAAGTCTGCCTTGGCTTCAGAAAAGCCTTTCTTGGAAACACCCGTTTTCTTTCTTACTGAGGTACCAGATTCCTTTTTAAAAGGGGCTATTCCTATGTAACAGGCATATTTGCGAGGATTGCTGATTGCAGTGAAATTTTCCGTCAATACAATGGTTTCCAACGCTATGATGCGACCAATGCCAGGAATGGAGGTCAGCAGATTGTAATTCTTTCTGATGCTTGTATCTTCATTCATGTAGCTGTCAATCTCCTTGTCTATTGCTTTCTGGTTTTCCTGCATGTTCTTCAGCAGGAGTTTCTTGCGTTCAACGGATAAGTCTGTGTCGTATGCGCAGATATCATGAAGCTGTTGCTTGTAAAGAACAGACTGTTTGGTGTTCTGCTTACGCTCAGCCAGCAATCTCTTCAACTTGAAATAGACAGATGAAGGAAGTTTGGAGGGATTGCGAAGAATCTTCTTGTGGTTCTGCTCACAATAGATTGCTATTCTGAAAGCATCCAGTTCATCAGTCTTGATACGGTCTAGAGAGCGCTGGTCATCATCCAAGTCTGGCTCGAAGCGATGCATTTTGCGAGGTTCCACCATACCATAGATATATTCTTTGGATTCCAGCCATAATCTGAAGTTTTGATTATAAAGTCCAGTATATTCCATACAGAACAAAAAGGTAGCAAAGTCTTTTCCTACCTTTGCAACCCAGGAGCCAATCTTTTTGAATCCAGCATCATCATTGCTCACCTGAATATGGGCATTCTTCCAATCGATGGCTTCACCATCATAATAAGCAAGGTCGAGAGTCTTCTTGGAGACATCTACGCCAAAATACAGTTCTTTATCCATATTATTAACATTTTAATATTAAATGGATACAAGAAAACATTTGGCTTGGCGAAGGACTGAGTCAAATGATAGTGATATTCTAGAGCATTTTATAGTTCACCTTAACACCCGTTAACCAATTCGTTTAAACTTGTTTCCGAGTGCAAAGGTAAAAGAGCATTTTTACCTGCTGGCGGTTCTTTGAGAAGAAGATGAAGACGGCACCACCGAGTGGCGGCAGCTCCATCTCCGTCCTCACAATCTGGTACAGGCCATTTATGCCCATGTTCATTCGGACATATCGCTGGCAGACGTAATACTGGGTATTTTCGTTTAGTCCAAACATAGCATATCCTCCTTTTCATAAAGTTTCATCAGATGCATGACAGATTTGGCGCTACCTTTCTTGATGGTGACTATCGTTCCATTTGGGAAGGTTAGGGTTATGCCAAAAAGATAGTTCTCTGGACAGACGGGTTCGGATGGCATTTCCATGGGAAGGAACATCATCCCAGTGTCCTTGGCTATTGCCTCGGAACATTCCTTACGGGCTTCGGCCTGAAGCAGACGGATCTGCTGTTTGGCTAACCTAACGGAATAACCTTTCTCTGACATCCATCTATGCATCGAGCGATGGTTTACATGCCGTTCCTTTAAAAAAGGAATCAAACTGGCTTTTGGATTATGATTCAAATGAATCTGGAAGGCATTCCATGCCCTCTCATAACGTTCTGTTGCTCTCATAATTTCATTGCTTTTAAAATTATGGTGCAAAGGTAAGAACTTTTACGATAAAGGGCAAGGTATAAACGCGGAGCCGCTTACATTTTATGATACTTCGATGATACTTCTCTGGCTTTTTTGATGAAAAGTATCATTCTTGTAAATAGTTATATATCAGATATATAAACTGATATTTTCCTGAAAAATGAGACTTTGAGACTTTTTTCGAGAAAAAACATTCTTACGTGTGCGCGTATGCCCTACAGTAAATCTAAAAAGTGATGACTCTGACTCCACCCGAAAGTCCTTTATGTTTGGGACTCAATAGCCATTCGTATCTTGCGGATGCCAGATGTTAGTAGAATTTCACTATATTGATAACCAAACAATGTGCATCTCAATTCCTAGGTGGAATCTATAGTTTGAGCTAAAAGAGTATCAAATTGCTCCATAATCGAAAAAATCCTTCAAAAGGAGTGAGTTTCTCTGATTCCCAATCCAAAATGCCTTTGCCTTCTTCGTCTAGCGCCTGTTTTACCTTTTCGTTTGGGAAGCCTAAGTGATAGACATTTCCTACGCACGATTTGATGGTGAGATAACCTGATTGATATAAGAAGAGTTCTGGTCCTCCACCAGTAACATCGGAAGTCTCCAATGTGTTGCGGAGAATCATGCAATCCTCAAAATCAGATAGACGCAACTCTGCATCCTTAATGAACTTCTGCAGCATGGATGTGGCGCCCGATGATGCCCAATAACTGTTGAGATCCTGGGTGTCAAGCGCATTGATAAGGCTGAAAGGATTGTAGATGTCAACCATGTTTCGGCGACTGAAATGGTAACCGTCGTAGTAGTCCTTCAGTTTGTCGTGGGTTTCCTGTAAAGTCCATCCGTTCACCTCTGCCATTTTTTCAAGTTCTGGCTTGAAGTTCTCTTTTATCTCCTCCTCAGTGATACCGCAGATGGCTGCATATTCTGGGAGGAAACTGATGTTGGTTAAATTGTTGAGCACGGAGAAAAGGGAAATCTGCGTAAACTTGGTGATGCCAGTAATAAAGACCAGACGTTCGTATTCATCATCTGCCTTTAAAATGGCAAAGACTTCACGATATACCTCGGTGCATGCTTCGTGTTCCGGGGTTTTCCAAGAGTGCTGGAGTGGAGAATCATACTCGTCGATGAGGATGGCAACCTTCAAACCCGTCTGTTTGTATGCCGTCGTAATGATGGCATCAAAGCGGTCGGCAAGTTGGGCGGTAGGGGTGGGAGTGATGGCATACTTCTCCTCGTAGTATCCGAATCGCAGATTCAGGTACGAACGCAAGGTTTCTGCATTGGCGCCTCCACGGCTCATGTTGAGTCGAATCACAGGATATGCCTTCCAATCCTTCTCCAAATCCATGATTTTGAGTCCTTCGAAGAGTTTCTTTCTTCCTTCGAAGTAACACTGTAGCGTATCAATGAGCACAGACTTTCCGAATCGGCGAGGGCGGCTCAAGTAATTATACTGTTTGCCTTTGTTCGCTAATTTCCAAATGATGTCAGTCTTATCAACATAGAGATAGTTTTCTTCTCTTATCTTGTTGAAAGATTGTATGCCTGTAGGCAGCTTTCTGTATTCATTGTTTGCCATAATCCTTTCTCCTTTTTTTATATGGCACAAAGATACGGCAAATAATTGAAACCACCAAATTTTAAAAGAGGAATTACGGTGTTGTTCTTTGGATGTACATTCTCGCATTCAACTTCATTCTCTACCAAGAAACCCAAGTTTGATTAGATTCGTAAATGCAATTCGAGAAAATGTGTATTCGAAATAAAAAAAGTATAAAATATCCAATAAAATATTGATATATAAAAATAAAATGTTATCTTTGCCAAATAAAACAAGGTAAGGAATGAGACAGAATATACAAACATATAAGATTATGGATAGAATGCGGAGCTACTCTTCTGCATTCAGCCGTAATATGTTTGTTGATATTCTTAAGTATGGTGATTGTTCTCGACTTGATGGTATCCATGAAAAGTATGATGGAAAAAGAAAAAAAGAAAAGACTTATTTGTCTTATCTAAAGTATCTTTATCGTCAGATGAGTACTAATTATCGTTGCGAGTATGTTTATAAAAATGAGTTAGTTAATCAATTATTGATTAAAAAATATGCTCATCCAGAAACAATCGTGTTTAGCGAGTTTCGAATGCAAAAGTCAATAGTTGATTTGGTTATGTTTAATGGACATAGCCGTGCGTTTGAAATTAAGACGGAGTATGATACGACTCGACGATTGGCTGGCCAATTAGTTGATTATACTCGTGTTTTCCAAGAGTGTTATGTAGTCATCCCTGAGGGCTTGTTAGATGTCTATGAAAGAGATGTACCAATTAATATTGGTATAATTGTCTTAGTTGAGGAAAATGGAAGAATAGGGCTAAGAGAAATTAGAAAGGCTGTTGAAAATAAGAACATTGATGCAGGAATGATGATGAAGTGTTTGCGTACCAAAGAGTATGAAAACATTGTGATGGCAGAGTTTGGGAAACTTCCAGATGTTCCATATTATGAAATGTATGAAGCATGTGAGGCTAAATTATATGATATGCCGCCAGATAAACTGCATCAGTATTTTTTGTCAGAGATAGAGAAGAGAAAGAATAATATGAGTCTCTTGAGAAAAGCTCCTATAGAGTTGCGGCAAATGTATCTCCAGTTAGGTCTATCTCAAAGGCAAATAGAGATTCTACAAACATATTTAAATAACCCGATAAATTCAACGAAAAAGTTATGTATTTCCCATATTTAAGAGGTAAGCAATATGAACTTCTTGCATTAAAAGATTTCTCTCAGATGAGTCCTAATAATGCAAAGATTATTCCAGTAATAGAACCTGTTAAAAGTCAGGTTAATGGCTTGAATTCTGCTTTGGAAGCTTTGCGAGATAATGCAATGCGCTTTGCGGTTATCCTTAATCCTAAGGATGGTGATTTCAAGAAAGATAGGGATAATGATATCTTTCCTAAGTTGAATACTCTTCAGGAAGATCGTGAGAGTTGGATACCTGCTTATTTCTATAAGGGTTATCCTGATCTGTTGCTTTCACATGCAGAAAACCATAATTTTAGACATTTTATGGTAGTCTTTCCTGATGGTGTGAATATACATAATCAGGAAATCGCTAGGTTGTTAGCTGATGAGAAAGTTGAATATGTAATGTTGGGTAATCCATCTAAAGTGGCGTTAACCACTCTTGGACAAATGGGGAAAAAGGTGATTTTGTTGAATGGCCATTTTGAACCACAAACAAAAAATGCGGACTATGCTTTAGCGTCTGATGAGTTCTTTAGCGATGATTTCGTATCTTATAAAGAGAAAGGATTCTTTGGCTTCTCTGATTATACGGCATTGCCAAAAGTATTCTCGGAGGGCGGGTCTTTGCCTTATGCGATAGCAATCCATTTAACTTATCAGAAATCACCAGAGGAGATTTTTGTGCATCATTTTGTCTCTGACAACAATATTGATCAGTCTAACATTCGTGGTAAATTCCATGAAGCAGCTGTAAAGATAGGACCTTTCTACAAGGAAGGTGGTTATCAAGAAACATCTGCGGTTATTGAATTGATAGATAAAGCTAGTGATGTGGCAGGTTATCCTGGCTTAGGCTATATCAAGAAGTTATCTATAAAGAATCATTTGGAGTTAATAGATAGATTAATAACAGAGTAGTAATCGATATATGAATATTTGCAAGAATTGTTTTTGTGACGAGGAAATGCAGGCGGTAGTCAGCAATGAATCTCATACAGAGGGGGCTTGTGACTTTTGTGGTCAACAAGGGCTTCTTATGGATATTGATTACTTCTCTGATTTTTTTGAAGAGGTGTTGTCTTTATTTGCCCCTTCAGAGTCTGGTATAAGCATAGCGGAATTGATTCAGCGTGATTGGACTTTATTCTCATCAAAGGAAATAGGTGAAAAGATATTAGGCTATTTTCTGGATAAGAATACGTTTAATTATACTGTTAAGTCTAAGGTTGATTATGCAGTTCCCATACTCGAAAAAATGCAAGTGTGGAATTCTGTAAAAAAGCAGGTTCGTGAATCTTCTCGTTTCTTTGCGGATACTTCTTCCTTTGATGATATGCACTTGATTGTATCTAATGCAACAATACCTGAGGGTAGCGTATTCTTTAGAAGTCGTGTTCTTCCTTCAGGAGTGGAGAAATTGAAAAAGAAAGAAATGGGGTGCCCACCAAAGGATAAGGCAACTGCTGGGCGTGCAAATCCGTTAGGCATACCTTATTTATATTTATGTCAAGATGAAGTAACCACTTATTATGAAGTGAGAGCTTTGTATCTTGATAGATTAGGGGTGGCAAAGTTTAGGGCAACAGAAGATCTTAACATATTAGATTTTACCTCAAAATTAAGCCTGTATATAGCTTATGCGAATGCTACTGAACCACTGTCAGATGTCATTGTTAGGCAAAAAATATTACAGGCAATAAGTCGAGATTTGTCTAAGCCATTACGACGCTATGATTCTGAACTAGAGTATGTTCCGACTCAACTTGTATGTGAGATTTGTAAGCTAAATGGAATGGATGGTATCCGTTTTGAAAGCTCTTTGCATAAAGGTGGAATCAATGTTGTCTTGTTTGATGCAAGTAAAGCTAAGTGCGTATCTGTTAAGAGTGTAGAGATTGGTAATGTTCAAATATCTTCATGAGTTTTTCTCGAAGACATTTGGGATGATTAGTTGATTTAAAATGGTGTTGCTATGGATAATTCAGAAACTCAGGAGGTATTTAATAGTATTAAAGATAAGTTGAGTCATTGGACATCTTCTGTTTTTAATGAGTTTTATGGACTTCAAAAACTTGGTAGTTTGTATTATTATACAGATATGAATGCATTGGTTAATGGGATAATTGTGCCAGAACCAGAGGTAAACCGTGAGATTTGTCTTTGGGCAACAAAGTGGTCGCATCTAAATGACTCGCAAGAAAACTATATAGCTTTGGACATGTTGAAAGACGTGTTTAAGAATAATCTGGAAGTTTATAATGCTTTTGTGTCATTGTCTGGAGATAATCATTCTATAAGCTTTTCAAAAGAAAAAGACTATTTGCCCATGTGGAGTATGTATGGTGCTCAGGGTACAGGCATTATGTTAGAGTTCGATGTTTCGGAATTGTTGAAAATATATGGTGTCAGATTAATGCCTTGTGTCTATTATGATACAGAATATTTTGAATCGGTGTGTAAAAGATTCTTTGGCTTAGACTTGGGTGATGAGTTTGAGTGCATGTCTAATGATAAAAAGACGTTAGCGATAGCCATCTTAACAATGATGTTTGTTGGAACGCTGAAAAATTCTGCTTTCAAATATGAGAATGAGGTTCGCATTGTCGGAGTTGGGGCTCCATATTATGATGATGCAAGGAAGGAGCAATTCCGAGTGAAAAATGGAGTCTTGGTTCCTTATATAAAGGAGTACTTGCCAAAATCATGTTTGAAATCAGTGTGGCTTGGTCCGACAGCAGATAAAGAATTGTCATTAGACGCTTTGCGTTCTTATTTGGAAAGTCGCAATATTGAAGCAGAGGTGAATTGCTCTCAAATTCCTTATAGAGGGTAATTTGCGTATAATTATTTTTGTAATTAAAATTAATAAATATTTAAACATAAAAAATGAATAGACTTTTTATCATATTGACTTTTATTTTGGTTGCCGTTTGCACAGCTTATTCACAACCAAGAGAAAACTATAAGACATCTGCAAAAATTGTAAAGGTGTCTCAACTCGCAACGAATTTCATTAAATGGGAATATAATGACCATTATTTAAAATGGGAAGGCGCTCTCAATGATAAAAGCTTTTGTGCAAGTTCAAAAGATATAAAAAGCGTCAAAAGATATTCGGCAGAAGTACAATCTCATGAGAGAGTGTAAACTAAACTGTGTCAAGCTACAATAAAAGTAGTTTAACACAGTTTTTATATTATGGACAACTTAGAAATTGATTACAAGAAAGCAGCTCAGCAGTTGCGTAGTGGTGAAGCCTTATTTGGCAAGGACGGAGCATTAGCTCCATTGTTAGAGCGTATTCTCAACTCAGCTCTCGAAGGTGAGATGGACGCTCATTTAAGTGAAGAGGAACGCTCTTCCGGCAACCGTCGTAATGGTAAGATGAGTAAGAAGGTTCAAACAAAATATGGTGAGGTCACTATAGAGACTCCTCGTGACCGAGACGGAACTTTCCAACCTGAGACCGTAAAGAAGCGTGAGACTATTCTTGCCAATGGCATGGCAGACCAGATTATTGAGATGTACGCCATGGGCACCAGCACACGTGACATCAGCAGCTACTTTGAGCGTGAGTTCAACACAACTCTATCAGCCGATACAATCAGCTCTATAACAGACCGTGTATTACCCGAAATCACCGCCTGGAAGTCTCGCATGCTCGATCCTGTATATGCCATTTGCTGGCTTGATGCTATCCATTATAAGGTAAAGGATGAGAATGGCAGAGCTGTCACACGAGCCATTTACAACATTCTTGGTATCAACAAGGAAGGCCAAAAAGAACTGTTAGGTATGTATGTGTCTAAGAGTGAAGGAGCTAACTTCTGGCTAGAAGTTCTTACGGATCTTCAGAACCGTGGTGTTCGAGACATCTTGATTTGTTGTATTGATGGTCTCAAAGGCTTCCCGGATGCCATCCAAAGCGTATTTCCTGAGAGTTCTGTGCAGCTCTGTATTGTCCATCAGATACGCAATTCTATCAAGTATGTTGGCAGTAAGCATCAAAAGGAGTTTATCAAGGATTTAAGAACAGTATATGGTGCAGTAAACAAAGACTCCGCTGCTGCTAATTTAGACCTGTTAGAGTCTAAGTGGGGAGAGATGTACCCAATTGTCATCAAGTCATGGCGTGACAATTGGGAACGTCTGACAGAGTATTTCCAATATACTCCAACCATCCGTAAACTCATTTATACGACCAATACGGTTGAGGGGTATCACAGACAGGTAAGAAAGGTCACAAAGACTAAAGGGGTCTTTCCTACGGATAATTCTTTGGAGAAGCTTGTGTACTTAGCTTACCGCAACATCCGTAAGAAATGGACTATGCCACTGGCAAATTGGGGACAAATTTCTCAACAAATGGCAATAAAATTTGGAGATAGATTTAAAATTATGTAACTTTGCAGCCGAAAAGGCTTCCCTGCTGGGGGCATGCCCCCAGCAGGGAGTGGGAATGAAAGTTAAGAACAAGCCTTGACACAGTTTAAATTACACCCCCTCTCATGATGAAAATATACAATCAATGAGAATTCGCAAAATATCATACAATAACAATTACTGGTATCTACTCTCTATAACTTCATATGATGGAGCATATAAATTTCCTCTAATTTTTAAGGATTGGATTTATTGGAAAGTTACCAATCTTTATGTCATATATCCCGACCAATACAGAAAGCTCTTAAACCTACAAAATAACAACAATGATGTTATTATATATGCTGCTGGTTCTTATTTAATAAACTCAAATGAAAAAACATTGAGTACGGAAATGTCTACCATATTCAGAAACGGAAAAGTAGAACATTCACCTGGTGCTTGCCATTTTTATATAAGAGTAGAAAACGCAAATACCATACGACTTTTACTTCCTTCTTCCAAGAGATTAGGGGCATCACGTGAACTAAACTTTAACAAGTACTATTTTGAAATTCCTAAAAATGATTTCAATAAGGCTATTTGGTTTGATAAAATGACACCAGCTCAAATAACAATACCAACGCCTGATCCACAATCAATCTGTGATGTCAATAACTACAGTACAAAAACTGCGGCACACTTTATCGGAGGGACAGAAGCAATGGAGGCTTATATCAAAAGTAATATGAGATATCCATCAAATTCCTATTATAATCGTATAGAAGGAACTGTTATTGTATCTGCAGAGATCAAGCACGATGGCTCTATTGGCGACCAAAAGATTAAACAATCCATAAATGATGAACTAGATAGAGAGGCGCAAAGAATCATCTCATACATGCCAAAATGGGAACCAGCAACAGAAGAAGGTACAAAAATGAAATCAATAGTAGACATTCCCATCAAATTCCAAATTTCTGATTTTGAAAAATAAGAAAGAATAAAATAAATATCAGCTATTTCCGTATTCCCAGTTGCTTCAGATGCAGGGAAGAGTGATCAACTTCTTCCGCAAGCTCAGCAACCAAGATGCGCTGATTGTCGATGACTTTGGGATGGTTAAGCTGGATGATCAAATCCAACACGACTTTGAGCAAATAATCGACGACAAGTACAGCAGAAAGGCACTCATCCTTGCCAGTCAACTTCCTGTCGCTGATTGTTACAATGTGTTCCAAAGTGAGCTCATCGCAGAGGCTTGCTTGGACAGATTGGTGCATAAAGCAATAAAATTTGACTTAAAAGGCGAGAGTTTAAGAAAAAAGTATTAACTTTGCCGACAATACTGAAGGTTACTAATGAAGTGAACGGGTATTACCCGGAATACGCAACTTCTTTTGTTTTTAGTGAGTTTTATGGGCTTCGAAAACTTGGTAGTCAATATTCGAATAGTATGAACTGTTTATATTAAAGTATCTTAAATCATAAATGTAAATTCGATAAATTCATGTTTTTTTATAAATTTGCAAAACAAGAACAAAATTGTATAAAAGATGAGTCAACTTGAAAAAGTGGGTCTTCTTGTATATACAGCGATCAAGAGTGGCATGCTTTCTCCAGGCAAGGAATATGACTTTGATTTTACCATGAGCTCTTGGAATCAGAAACTTGGGAGGCAAAGCCTACCTACAAAGGCTTTATGGGATACGGACCTGGGTGTGCAGTCCTGACAGATACCAAAACTGGAGCAGAAACGTTATCAGGAATCGAGAATCGTTTTTTACCTACACTCCTACAAAACTTATTGTTTGCGGATTTTAGGGGAATTACGGTGTTGCTCTTTGAAGATGCATTCTTTCTGCAAGCTTGAATTCGTAGTTTCAAGCATGTTTCCTAAAACGAAAAAAGCAGTTAAGCACTTTCTGCTTAACTGCTTGATTTTCAAGGTGGACCAGCTAGGGCTTGAACCTAGGACCTCCAGATTATGAGTCTGTGCCGAGCCTTACTAACTCCTGCGGACTTAGCAAGGTGTAACCAACTGAGCTACAAGTCTTTTTATGCTATTTGTCAACCTGTTAATGAACACTGAAAGAATGAAATTAGTCAACAATGAGTCAACAATCATCCTTTTTGCTTGGGTACAATAGTTATGTACTTTGCAAATAATATTGGGATTCATTTTATAGAGAGAACCCCATGTCTCTTATAATTCTTCAAGAAGACTATCTAAGGATTGAAGTCGCTTCTTACCCTCGATATGGTCTTTCACTTCTTGAAGTGCTTCACGAAGTTCTGTTGTGATGTCTTGTCTTTTGTATTCTGTCATATTGATAATGTTGGTGTATGGCTACAAAGATAATGTTTTTATTTGGCAACCATTTTGGTAACTAAATTTTTGTTGATAATTAGCAAAAATAAAGCCAACCTCCACATGAAAGAAGAAGTTGGCTTGTATTTGATATGTTGTAATTATACCTCAGTTCGGGATAACGAGCTCTATCTAAAGGCTTTATAATGTTTTTATATAAGGGACACAGAGGCTTGGCAACCATCTATATATCTTGGATGGTTGCTGAGACAAAATCCTCATGTAAAATATGCAATGTTAGAAAAGACTAAGCTGTTTCGTATCTTCGATAACGTATCCAGTAAGTGCCTTGGGCTTGTTGTCAAAGAAACAGTATGCCCCTAATGCAGAAATAATATTTATGATGAAATTCGCAACAGACCTGTGACGTGAATGTACTATCTGAGCCGTATTTTTCAACAGGTCATTAATCGTTTCAATGATGTATCTTTTGCGTAGCATCATCTTGTCATAGAACGGCATTAGTTTGTTCTTCATGTTCACTCTCAGTCCTGTTACCAACTGGATGCCTTCCTCAAAAAGCGAATCGAAAAGTTTTTGCGAGATATAGCCTTTATCTGCAAACAGCTTACCATACAGACGTTTAGCCAACACATCGAATACCGTTGGATCTTTGTCGCTAACGTTTGCACCAGTGAGAACAAAAGCAATTATCTCACCTCTATCATTACAAGCCAGATGTAGCTTGAACCCATGACACCATCCCATTGTTCCCTTTCCGTTTGTGGCAATGCCTTTGAACACTTTGTTGGCATAACGCCTGAGATTGTGGCATATTGGTATCATGGTTGAATCAACAAAGGTTATACCTGTACATCTGCCAAAAGCACGGAGATTCAGGAAGAACATAAGAGGGAAGAATACGCGACTTTCAAGTTCTACAAAACGGTTATAAGACACCGCATTTGGAAAATATGACTTCAAAGTTCCTCTAATAAAAAATAGGTAATAATGCTTGAAGTTTCGGAACGAGCCGAAATGGAAATACAGCAAAATCGTCATGATTTCACTATCAGATAAAGAGGCTTTACGTCGTCTGCGCTTTACTCCATCTTCACCCAAAAGCAATTTTCCTGCATTTTCAGCATCAAAAACTTTGTAAAATTCATCAATAATACAAAATAATTCTGTAACTTTGTCCTTGGTAATCTCCATAATGATATCTTTTTATGTTTGTAACTAATTGGATTTCAACTACAAAGATACAAAAAATATCGGAGATTACCAACTTTTTTAGGCACTATTTCTTATCCCGAACTGAGGTTAATTATATTCTATTCCCAAGTTAAAGTGTAAACTTCTGGGCTACCAGAATCATATTGGTTCTTTTTCTCGGTTTCGGTTATCTTTATAGGATAGCCATCTCCATCAAGTTCGTATGTATAAGAAAGTGTATATCCTTCACTATCTGTAACGCTCTTTAATAGGTTCTTGTTGTTGAGACCAAACAAGGTTGGATGAGCCATAATAAGAAGATTACCATATTCCGCTAAAATCGCATCATCGAATCCTAGTGCATCAACATCAAAGACAGAATGCTTGTTAGGCATATCGGTATAATAAGTACAGTTATAGGTGTTACCTTCACTAACTTCTTTGTAATTTACGATATTACCATTCTCCCATGTATATTTGTTGATATTGTAGCCAGTAATTTGAGAAAGATAGTTTCCCGAATAGGCAGCCTTATATGTCTCTTCACCATCAGTAGCTTTTGAGATTTTTCCATTATCAAGAGTAATAGTACAAGGGTTCTCATCCCATCTTGCATGAGTTGTAAGCGTGATAGTGTTACCCGACCAATCAAGGTTTATGTATTCAGAATTTCCATTTACGTTTCTTGAAGCTCTAGTGAGTTTACCATCTTCTCCATAAGTAAAGTTTATGGTCTCATATTTACTACTGATGCGTACAAGTTTCTTGCCACTTGTAATGCTACCACCACCATTGTTATCATCATCATCGCTGCTACAAGCAACGAATCCAATTGACATAATCATAGCAAAGATTGCCATTGCTAAAAATTTGAATTGTTTTATAAATCTGTAAGTTTAAAATTAATAATTCAGTCTTGAATCCCCAGACGGCTTTTGCTGTAAATTGTTTATTGGTTGACACATAAAGAAAGGAGCATGGGGACTATTGAGTATTACTGACATAAAGCTCTGGACTGCTTGCAAAATAGTAACAGACAATAGCCCATGCTCCATGTGTTATATATATGGGTATATATATGCGACATGAAAGCATGAGCACCTTGAACTGCCATCTCATTTTGCATCGAATTGTCCAGATTCTATGTCGAGATAACTTCAAACGCTCATTCTAAATATGTACTTCTACTCCTTGTAGAATTGGTGCAAATTTAGCAATAATTGTTTGATTGACCAAGGATTTGTCTGTCTTTCTTCTAATATATGTTGAGATTTAACATTTCTGCTTAGTTTCTCTCATAGCTACATATATCAATGAAGCGTCTTTTGCTTATTAGTTAGTAACTAAAGGACACCTACCATTTCTGATAGATGTCCTGTCTGTGGTTAGTCGATAAACCATTTATATCGCTCGTCACCATGCAAGGCTGCATTGATGCCAAGTGCAAGTTGGGTGGTGTTGAGACTCCTATCCAAGAATGAGTCTATATAGCTAGACTTGTTAGCTCCTGTTAATAGGTTGTAGAACTTCCACATGTTGATGTCCTCTCCAAAACTACTAAAGTTCTCATCATTGATGTATGCTTTGGCTACGCTGTTAATCTGTGTATCAGTTAGCAACATCTTAGGAATGTTTCTCTGATAGTAATTAGGTAAGCACTGATAGAGTCTCATCTTGCCAAGTATCTGGCAAAACTGATGTTCGTTCATGGTGGTGTTCCCTAACGAGTGGAGTAGTTGAAGTTGTCTAGCAGGATTGAAACTGTTGAATAGCTCCAAGGCTGCACGATAGAGTTCATTAGTAGATGTCACTCTCAAATCCTCCTTGTAACCATCTGTAAAGATGCACATGTTGCAGCAAACTTGGTTCTTGAAACCTATTGCTAGACGGAATAGCTCTGGAGATTTCTTTGAATATAAGTTCATCTGATTGTATGCTCTAACTCCTACGATGGAAAGATTCAACTTGTTACCCATTATAGTCTCGAAAACTGTAGGGATGTCGATGCTGAATGCTGCACGCTCATAGTAGATGGTCTTGTCTGAATCCAAAAGTTGACTAGCAGGCTTTCTCACTGCTTCCGGTATTCTGCCTTTGATTACGTGGGAAACTCGAATGTTTGGAGTTCCAACCTTTTGACCATGGAAGAAAGTTCTGGTTGCATCCTTGATGGTCTCAATAAAGTCAGCGTGGTTGATGGTCAACTCGTTGTCTTTAGCAAAAACAGGAGTGATGCAATCGTTCTTCAAGTGCTCGAAGGTTACCTCTTGGGTATTAGCCTCAATAAAGTGATTCTCAGCCTTGAAATCGTCCAAGATAACTGCATCCTCGATGTTGTTTACTCTCTGTGCCTGTGGCAATAAAATAATGTTGTTCATAATCTCAATAAATTAGAAGTGAATAATGTTGTTTATAATCTCTATATAAATATTGGCGTTAGTACATGGGCTATTTATATATATATTTTTTTTCTATCTAAGAGTGAGGAGGGGACTGAAGTGTATGTCCACCGTCTTTTGTAGAACACATGGGGAGATATAAAGTAGAGGCATATAATATATAGTAATGTGTAAAGTCCTTATTTTTAGTCTTCCTCTTTCTTCTTCGGGCTTTTGATTTTTTGAGATATGATGTTTCCTAACTAATTAGCTAGGTTGAAAAAGTTGAGGCTGTAGATTGGTGCCGTAGGGTAGTTTTGGAACGGGCAGGTGAAATAGAAAATTTGGATAATCTTGCCTTATGCTCTCCTTGTTAAAGCATGGTATAAAAAAGAAAAAAGCCGCAAGCGTTGAGGCTCACGGCTTAGTTTGATTAATCAGATAATTATTAAAATTTATGGTCAAAAAGTGAAAACTAGTTCCATCTTCTTAGACGATGATATGTATATTCTTGAAAAATCCAAGTGATTTATGATATTTTTTACAATCAGCTTTCTGCTTGTTTTTTCTTTAAGTTATGGTCATTGTATGAATGAGCTATGAGAATGGTATCTAATAAAATAAAAACAGGGGACACCATAGACTGGCATCCCCTGCATGTTGGTATTTGGGAGTTTTTGTTTACTGAGACAGGTCTGGAGACATTTTTTGAATAGGTACTAAAAAGTATTATTCTTAAAATTATGTCTCCATAATGTAAAACTTTCTTTTTTGTAGAAGATAACCTTTCTTCTTTTTGTGTTGCTTTTCGATTGCATCAAAGTAATTTAAAATGGAATGGGAGCTAATAGCCTCTAGAGGTGTTATTGCTAATCTTCCATATATTCCAATTAATTCTTTTTTAATTTCATTTCTAGAGTACCATGAGCCAACTTGAAAGGTGTCGTTGATAATCTCTAAGATATTGTTTCCGTTGGCTTTCTGGTAATGGATTTCTCTACGAATTAGTTTTTTCTTATATTTCAGCTCTTCTATTTTAGCCTTACCTAGGATTTCGTAGGCTTCTACTATAACAATACTGCGTTAAATTAATATTTAATCGTCTGTAAATCAACAACTTATATTAAGAAATGTTTATGAAAACTTAACTATAAAACGTTGGTCAAGTCGCTGATTTTCAGTAACTTTGCAAATCACGACAAACGCAAAATTATACGAATACAGGACTTGACCAATATATGGATATCTTTAAAGGTAAGCAGTCACTTAGAGCCGTCTTGCGTACGTTAATAAAAATATATACCTTTGCCCCGAATTTTAAATTTGGGACAAAATGAATATAAACGAAGAAGGCAAGTACTATGCCTCAATGGTTCGTAAGTTTCGAACCGAGTACAAGAGCAAGAACCTTCATGGGTTCTGTAAAGAACAAAAAGTAAGCTATACTAAGATGCTTCATTGTTTGCGTAATGATTCTTATCGCAAGCCAAGTACCAAGCCTGTGAGTTTAGATGAAGAGCAGGGCTTGCATCCTCTGGTCGTAGAACCTGCAGATTCTGTCACGATAGAACCAGCAGTTTTACCTGTTGAACAAGATGTAGAATTGTTGCTTGATGATATAGAGTTGAACTTTGGTAGTAAGATTAGCTTGCACATAGGTAGCTGTTCCAAATCAGCTTTGGTTTCACTGATCAAGGAAATGGAGGGAACACTATGCTGAGTTTATCAAGTGGTTTTAATTATTATCTGTGCAGTGAACCCGTAACCTTGCGTTATCGCCATGCTGGTTTGCGCAATTATATCAAGAGCCAACTTCATCGTGATCCTACCAATGGAGACATTTATATCTTTCTTTCAAAGGACAGTCATCGTGTTCGTATCTATTATTTTCATCATCAAGGTGAGATTCTTACCGAAAAGATTCTCCATTCCAACCATTTCGTAGAGCCAGTCTTCGATGAGAAAAAGGGATGCTATCATATCTCTTGGGAGAGCTTTGTCTATCTGATTGAAGGAATCGTTCTAAAAGACCGTAAGGTTGCTTTTAACGACCTGAATGATGAAAATGACGAAGAATTGGGTATGGATATTGAAGAGCCTGCCCAAGGAAAAATAGACGAAAAAGAACTCTTGAAAGAAGCTATTTAATATATAATATTTAACATAAAATATTGATATTCAATGCTTTATAATTTTGTTATCTCAAATATTTTTAGTATCTTTGCAGTATGAAATCAGAAGAGAAATCCATACAGGCTATAAGTGCGCAAGCGCATAGCGAGGCAGCTGACAACAGGTTGCTCCGCAAGAAACTCCAGGCTCGTGATAAACGGGTGGTGGAGCTTGAGGCTATGGTTTCTAACCTGAACAAGCAGCTTTGTGAAAAGGTAGATCAGTTGAATGACATGATGCAAAAACTTGTGGCATTCATGACTGGTAATGGAGAGGTTAATCTTTCAGCCTCTCTTCGTGAAGCTGTAGTTGCGGGTGTGCGTGCTGAGTTTGAGGCACGTGAACTAAAACTAAAGGAAACATATGCTAGTGAGTTGGAGAAGCTTACTTCTGATTTCAATGCTCGCTTGGCAGCTAAGCAGAATGAGATAAATCAGTTGAAAGGCATAAATGATGGGGATAATCCGACAACCACAATGCCAAGTAACTCAAACTCGGATTCAACAATGTCACCAGAGGCAAAACTGAAGGCCAACGAACAGCAAAAGGCAAATCTTCAGGTTACAGCCTATGGTCAGCATACCGAGTCTGGTAAATATCATCATGGTAGTCAGCAGACGGAGAATGCCGATGACTTGGATCACAATGGTGAGGATGTCCCGGAGGAAAAGATTGTCACTATCGCTAAGACGTTAAAGGAGCATAAGGATATGAAAGGTGTCAAGAAGCCTAGACGTAAGCGGTCACTTTAGGTACGTTAAGCCATAAAATGAATTCTTTTTTATTATCTTTTAAGAAAAAAGCATTTGATTTTATGCCCAAGCAGTAACAGTAGCCAGCTGCCATCTATGGGCTAGTAAGTCTACCAATTTGTCCTTTGCCGTTTTCTTGATCCTGCGGAACACATCACAAAGATACTCCACAGGATCCAAATTGTGCTTTCGGATATTGGCAAAGTGGGACATCAGGCGAGCAAAGCGCACACCTGATTCCGGACTGCCAACAAAATAACTATTATTGCGATACTTCGCTATTCTTCTAATCTGTCGCTCACATACATTATTCGAGAGATCAAGACTTCCATCCTCTAAACAGCGCAACATACAAGGATATTCAGTAAGGGCATAGTTCACAGCCTTGAGAAGTTCGGGTTCTTCCTCCTTCTCAAGGTTCTTTGCCAATTTATCCAAATATGATTTCAAGTCATTAAGCATAGGAGCTATGCGAAGTGCCCGCTCTCGCCGAATGTCATCAGGATTTGAAAACCCTGTCTTTATCAGCTTGTCCTCACGGAAGATTGCATCAAACAACTTCAATATCATCATGGCATCCTCCGAAAAATCCTTCAATTTGAAGAACGGTCTTCGCATATGAACCAAACAGGCTATTCGTTGTATTAATTCTCCAACATCGTAGCACTTATAGATAGGTGCGCCATCACTATGGAGGTAAATTTTCTCCATTACGTCTTCAAAGTACTTTTTGACTGCCTCCTGGGTTCTACAACCACGCTCATGAAACACGAACTGGGTCAGACCTAATATTGGCGCATGGTAACAGAATATCCATCGCTTGAAGAAATGAAGCTCATCCTCTACATCCTCAATCGTCTCACCCTTACCAGGCAACCGTTGGTCTTTACAACCCAATGTTGATTCATCACCATGGACGTTACCAGAAGCGATGATTTCCTTATGGAGAGGCTCGTCCAATGGCTCCAATATGTTGGCACCGATTTCAATCCACCCCATAACTGTCGAATGAGCATAGTTCAAGCCCATACCTTTCAGCCATGTCTCGATATCTCCGATTGTCATATGATAATAGAAATGCATTGTCAATATCTGGGCTATCAATGACTCCGTTGCCCATGTTCTGCCCATGCAGTTCTTATATTCTTTAGGAAGATTTACATGATAGCATTTACCCTTGGAATCCTTATATTTCTTGCGACGGATAATATAAGTACGGATAAAACCTTTCACATAAGTATGACGGACAGATACATCCTCTCCTATTTCAACGGCATCGGCTGGAAGGTTGATTGGTTTGAGGACAATATCATTATTGCCGCCAACAGCTGCATCAATAAGTGGCTGCTCACGTCTAGGCTTCTTGACACCTTTCATATCCTTATGCTCCTTTAACGTCTTAGCGATAGTGACAATCTTTTCCTCCGGGACATCCTCACCATTGTGATCCAAGTCATCGGCATTCTCCGTCTGCTGACTACCATGATGATATTTACCAGACTCGGTATGCTGACCATAGGCTGTAACCTGAAGATTTGCCTTTTGCTGTTCGTTGGCCTTCAGTTTTGCCTCTGGTGACATTGTTGAATCCGAGTTTGAGTTACTTGGCATTGTGGTTGTCGGATTATCCCCATCATTTATGCCTTTCAACTGATTTATCTCATTCTGCTTAGCTGCCAAGCGAGCATTGAAATCAGAAGTAAGCTTCTCCAACTCACTAGCATATGTTTCCTTTAGTTTTAGTTCACGTGCCTCAAACTCAGCACGCACACCCGCAACTACAGCTTCACGAAGAGAGGCTGAAAGATTAACCTCTCCATTACCAGTCATGAATGCCACAAGTTTTTGCATCATGTCATTCAACTGATCTACCTTTTCACAAAGCTGCTTGTTCAGGTTAGAAACCATAGCCTCAAGCTCCACCACCCGTTTATCACGAGCCTGGAGTTTCTTGCGGAGCAACCTGTTGTCAGCTGCCTCACTATGCGCTTGCGCACTTATAGCCTGTATGGATTTCTCTTCTGATTTCATACTGCAAAGATACTAAAAATATTTGAGATAACAAAATTATAAAGCATTGAATATCAATATTTTATGTTAAATATTATATATTAAATAGCTTCTTTCAAGAGTTCTTTTTCGTCTATTTTTCCTTGGGCAGGCTCTTCAATATCCATACCCAATTCTTCGTCATTTTCATCATTCAGGTCGTTAAAAGCAACCTTACGGTCTTTTAGAACGATTCCTTCAATCAGATAGACAAAGCTCTCCCAAGAGATATGATAGCATCCCTTTTTCTCATCGAAGACTGGCTCTACGAAATGGTTGGAATGGAGAATCTTTTCGGTAAGAATCTCACCTTGATGATGAAAATAATAGATACGAACACGATGACTGTCCTTTGAAAGAAAGATATAAATGTCTCCATTGGTAGGATCACGATGAAGTTGGCTCTTGATATAATTGCGCAAACCAGCATGGCGATAACGCAAGGTTACGGGTTCACTGCACAGATAATAATTAAAACCACTTGATAAACTCAGCATAGTGTTCCCTCCATTTCCTTGATCAGTGAAACCAAAGCTGATTTGGAACAGCTACCTATGTGCAAGCTAATCTTACTACCAAAGTTCAACTCTATATCATCAAGCAACAATTCTACATCTTGTTCAACAGGTAAAACTGCTGGTTCTATCGTGACAGAATCTGCAGGTTCTACGACCAGAGGATGCAAGCCCTGCTCTTCATCTAAACTCACAGGCTTGGTACTTGGCTTGCGATAAGAATCATTACGCAAACAATGAAGCATCTTAGTATAGCTTACTTTTTGTTCTTTACAGAACCCATGAAGGTTCTTGCTCTTGTACTCGGTTCGAAACTTACGAACCATTGAGGCATAGTACTTGCCTTCTTCGTTTATATTCATTTTGTCCCAAATTTAAAATTCGGGGCAAAGGTATATATTTTTATTAACGTACGCAAGACGGCTCTAAGTGACTGCTTACGCCTAGACGTGAGCAGCCACTTATTGATGCAGCTGTTGGCGGCAATAATGATATTGTCCTCAAACCAATCAACCTTCCAGCCGATGCCGTTGAAATAGGAGAGGATGTATCTGTCCGTCATACTTATGTGAAAGGTTTTATCCGTACTTATATTATCCGTCGCAAGAAATATAAGGATTCCAAGGGTAAATGCTATCATGTAAATCTTCCTAAAGAATATAAGAACTGCATGGGCAGAACATGGGCAACGGAGTCATTGATAGCCCAGATATTGACAATGCATTTCTATTATCATATGACAATCGGAGATATCGAGACATGGCTGAAAGGTATGGGCTTGAACTATGCTCATTCGACAGTTATGGGGTGGATTGAAATCGGTGCCAACATATTGGAGCCATTGGACGAGCCTCTCCATAAGGAAATCATCGCTTCTGGTAACGTCCATGGTGATGAATCAACATTGGGTTGTAAAGACCAACGGTTGCCTGGTAAGGGTGAGACGATTGAGGATGTAGAGGATGAGCTTCATTTCTTCAAGCGATGGATATTCTGTTACCATGCGCCAATATTAGGTCTGACCCAGTTCGTGTTTCATGAGCGTGGTTGTAGAACCCAGGAGGCAGTCAAAAAGTACTTTGAAGACGTAATGGAGAAAATTTACCTCCATAGTGATGGCGCACCTATCTATAAGTGCTACGATGTTGGAGAATTAATACAACGAATAGCCTGTTTGGTTCATATGCGAAGACCGTTCTTCAAATTGAAGGATTTTTCGGAGGATGCCATGATGATATTGAAGTTGTTTGATGCAATCTTCCGTGAGGACAAGCTGATAAAGACAGGGTTTTCAAATCCTGATGACATTCGGCGAGAGCGGGCACTTCGCATAGCTCCTATGCTTAATGACTTGAAATCATATTTGGATAAATTGGCAAAGAACCTTGAGAAGGAGGAAGAACCCGAACTTCTCAAGGCTGTGAACTATGCCCTTACTGAATATCCTTGTATGTTGCGCTGTTTAGAGGATGGAAGTCTTGATCTCTCGAATAATGTATGTGAGCGACAGATTAGAAGAATAGCGAAGTATCGCAATAATAGTTATTTTGTTGGCAGTCCGGAATCAGGTGTGCGCTTTGCTCGCCTGATGTCCCACTTTGCCAATATCCGAAAGCACAATTTGGATCCTGTGGAGTATCTTTGTGATGTGTTCCGCAGGATCAAGAAAACGGCAAAGGACAAATTGGTAGACTTACTAGCCCATAGATGGCAGCTGGCTACTGTTACTGCTTGGGCATAAAATCAAATGCTTTTTTTCTTAAAAGATAATAAAAAAGAATTCATTTTATGGCTTAACGTACCTAAAGTGACCGCTTACCTTTAAAGATGCAGTTGAAGATTCGGCTGCAAAGTTAACAAAAAGTTTCGAGAAAATACTCATCGAGGTGATAATTTTGTTCATGGTAATACCAAGAAAGATAAATTTCACCCAAATGGGGAGGTATGGCTCGCATGTTGAGCAAACCTACCGCAACGCATTCGGCTTAAAAAAGTCGAAAAGCATTGACTGGCTCAAACTTAATGTCTCACTTGCCAAGCGCTTCTTTGGTAAACAGGGAAGATGGGCTATTGCCATTGATCCCAGTTACATCAGCAAAGCTGGCAAGAAGACTCCACATATCGGTCGTTTTTGGTCGGGATGTGCACAGTCTGTTAAACATGGTCTCGAAATCATGGGTATTGGACTCATTGATATTGTTGCCAAAGACTGCATGATGTTAAGAGCCCACCAGTCGCTAAGTAATAAAGAACTGAGTCTTAGAAACAAGACTATGGTAGATTTCTATATCGGCGTCATTAAGCGTTACCGCAATGAACTTCTTAAACTCTCAACTCTCATAGTTGCAGATGCTTACTTCTCTACAAGTACATTTGTTAATGGGATAAAGAAAGAAGGGTTCTCTTTGATAAGCCGCTTTCGTGACAATGCTTGTCTCTTTTATGTCTATGCTGGTCCACGTACTGGAAAACGTGGTCGCCCAAGACCAAGGATGGCAAGATTGATATGAAGAATCTTGACCTCACTCGAATGGAGAAGATGGAGATGAAAGATATAGAAGGAACAGCTTATACTTTGATAGCCTATTCCAAGGCACTCAAGTGTAAAGTTAGACTTGTCATCTGGCAGATGCCGAATGGCAAGAAGAAACTATTCTTCTCTACAGACACCTCACTTTCGGGTGAAGAGGTACTTCTTTATTATAGAACCAGGTTCCAGATCGAATTTTGCTTTCGTGACGCCAAAGGCTATACTGGTCTTATGGACTGCCAGGCTCGCGATAAGTGGAAACTCGATTTTGCTTTCAATGCTTCGTTCACATCACTAAATGTTGCCAAGGTAACTATGAAGGAGATGGGAATGGAATATTCTATGTCTTCATTCAAGTCACTGATGACCAACATTTATCTGGTGAAACGAATTTTTAAAGCAAGTGGGTACACCCCGAACCGAACTTTAATTAGCAAGATTTTCAAAGATCTCTCGTGCTTACAGCGTATAGCTGCTTAGCACATTATTGAATTATTAACGAACTATTGCTATAAGAGGGTCTGCTTTTCGTAAAACTTCTTTAAAAGCGAAATCCATTTCTGTCTCACAATCGCCAAGAAGTTCTAGTTGTTCTACAATTATCTTTCTTTTTTCTTTTAGGGAATTTGATTTGTTTTCCCTACGTAATCTTTCGTAATCTCCTAACTTGTAAAAGTTGGTCTGATAGGAAACCACGTTAAAAAAATCGTTAGGGCAAAATGCCCGATAAAGATTTTCCTTACAGTTGTATATCCCTTTAATGAGTTCGTTATCAATATAATTATCTATAGCAAAATAGTTAATCTTACCTTCGGGTGTTATATATTGTCTGAATGGTGATGCATCTAAGGTTGCTTTGTAAGCTTCTTGTCTTATTTTATTATTTCTAGCTTGTTCATATTGGCATTTTGTTGCGTCGTATATATCCTTAGAACATTGTATGACCTCATTAAGATAGTCTCTATTTCGTACCGGAAAATTATTATTGACATTGCTAATTAAATATAGGCTTGTTATGCCATTCCGAAATCTACCTGCACATTGGATAATATCAGTGTTAGGGTCGAATATCATATATTCTGCCATGTAGCAATCTGTAAGTAGCAGAACGTTAGGACACTCATTTATTTCTATATCTACCGCATTGTAGAATCGAGAAGTCAGCCAATTATAATGCTTCATATTATTCTCGCCCCACGTACTATAAGCGGATTTAAATTTTAGCCCCTTCAGTTTATCTACACTTTTATCTGAGCAAAAAACAGCAGATTTATCTAGAATGTTGAGCTGTTTCATCAACGTATAAATCGTATCTGTGGAGTTGCAAAAGAGGAAACATGTTTTATCTTCTACCTTAGCTAAAACCTCTTTTACAGTTTGTAGTAAATTATTGGTTACCCACAGGTTGATGTCTCGTTTATATTCAAAGGTTGGCTTAACTTTTAGAATTTGAAACCCTTGCTCTTCAAATCGAGGGTCATTAATCTCTATTGGTGTAGCAGAAACCATAGCCTTGTATTGGCATTGAAAGAAAAAGTCCATTGGTAAACTTATGCTATTCCGATAGTCTGCATCTTTAACTAGCTTGTGACATTCGTCATATAATAGGAAGCAATTAAACCTAATATCGTAATCAACTTCCTCAAATGCAGATTTGACCTTTGGAAAACTTTCTGGAGTCGTGAGTATCTTAATATATTTATTGCTATTCTTTCCTGTGTGCTTGCTGTTGTATTCAAATGTGTTTTCAATGTAATTAACTATATCATCTGAATAAATTCCCTCATGCACAGGAAATAAATTGTCATCTGTATGTTTTGAGTCATTGTATTTACCTACGATTACAGGCTTGTTTGGCTCTATAATTATTGAGTGACGTTTTGCTTTTATCTCACCATAAGTAGCTCCGAGTCCTGTTAAGGTCTTACATAATATTGTATTTGTCGGAATCTCCTTTAAAACCTCTGTAAGGTATTGAATCTTACCATTGGATTTTTTCTTAATTTCAATTTCTGCAATATTCATTTTTGTGCTTTTAAGGACATGCAATTTAATAAGTTGCCCTTGTTAGATAATAATCTAAATGATTACTTGTTTTTTTTCACGCAAGTAATCTAATAAATCATCTGTTCTTTCTACTCTAAATATGATTTTTCCTTTAGAGAGTGGCAGCATTGCCGATAGAAATCTAGGTTGTGTTCGGAATAGGGGAGCGTATTGAAGTGCCTTCCCTGCATTCACGAACATCTTGAAAATTTCCATTTGAAAATCTGAGTTTGCTTCTAGTGGCTCTGTAGCTGTGGGGTTAATGTCAAAATCCACAAAAATGCCATTTTGTAGATAGTTGATTAAACCGTGCAAGGAGCTATCTTGAAGCTCATATTTAAAACCTGCAACATAGCGAGATTCTATCCACGCACAAGGCTTGTTATCTTTACTCGTGAAAAATTTGATGGTCAAATTTTCTCCACGGTTCATTAACGCACGTAGAGTGTTATAAGCACCTACGTTATCGTATCGTTGAATAGATGGCGTGCTATCCAACGAGAAATTGAAATTATTCATAATTTCTTTGAATTAATAAATTAATAATTCCTGTCTCAATAAGTCAAAGAACACTCTTGCCAGTTTAAAACTTAGCAGTCCATCCCTCCACTTAAATAGATTTCTCTATCGAAGTATTGAAATGGGCTGCAAAGATAATAATTATTTTTGACCGAGCAAAGTTTAAAGAGCTTTTTTCCATTTTATGCTCTCTTTTTTTCGTAACTTTGATTAAAGCTTTGTTATTTAGTCCCAAAAACGTATTTTACGACCTTGCCATTAGCTTTATTCTCGTTCTGAAAGTCTCGTTCGATATAAATATCGGTCACTCTCATGGACTCATCAACGTGGTTGAGTGCTGCATGGACAGTGAATTTGTCTATGCCAACCTTGTTAATGGCTAATGTTGCCCATGAATGTCTTGCAGCGTAAAACTCCAAATCATCTATAGCTAATTCTGAGCCAATTTCTTTCAAACCTCGATTTATTGCCTTATTGAAGCCTTTGTCGTTTGCATAATATTGATAGAAGTTGAAGACTCGTTTGCCAGATTTGTCTCTGTACTTCTCAATCAATGGTTTCAGCATTGGAGGAACATCAATCACCATTTTCGCCTTGTCATTTCTACGTGCTTTGGTCTTGGTTCTGTAGTATGTCAGCTTACCATCTTTGTAATCTGTCACGTTATAAAGGTCAACAGAGTTCATGCCGATTAGCCCAAAGGATAAGATAAAGCAATCTTTAGCTAGGTCGTATCTGCACGTCCCCTTGATGCCTTTGCTTGTATTCCTATATGGAAGAGCATAAATCTTCTTGATGGTGGCTTTATCAAGTGCTCTCTTTCGGGTTGCCTCCTGTTTCGGAATCTTGAAATTGTCGAAAGGGGATGATGGAATAAGTATCAAACCATTGTCGTAGTTGTTGTATTCCTTCTGTGCCTCCTTAAATAAGTGTCGTAAACTGCCTAAATATAAAGACATCATTCTGTTAGATGGAACACGCTTCCCTGCTTTCTCCAACTTCTCTATTTTAGCTTCTCTACATTTCTTTATATAATCAGCATATCCTGTGATAAAGGATAAATTGATTTCTGAAATGTTGAGGCTGTCACGTCCAATAAATGAAGTAAGTGAGTTGAGAACGGTCTTGTAATTGTTTGCTCCTTTTATGGTAGCCTTAGCTATCCACTTTCTGGAAAAGTCGATAAAGTCAATCTCCTTGTCTTTCATATCCTCAAACTTTAGGTGCTTGAAAATATCATCAAGAGAATAGCTGTTTAAATCAACCTGCATTTCATTGCACTTGTTCTTGTACCCTTGTACTAAGTTCTCAATCTCCTTGTAAATCTTGGTTGTTTTCTTGAAATCTCCAGATTTGGTTAAGTCCTTTGGAGAAACGAAAAGACTAGATGATAGTCTCTTCACCTTACGATTGAGTGTAAAGCGTATCTTTACATTGTAAGTACCATTTGCTTTAAGCTCTCCTTTTTTAATTTCTGCTTTGATTGTCAGCATGTTACGTTTAATTTAATTAGTCAACAATCAGTCAACAATGTAGCAAATAAAGAGGAAAAGCTCTGGTGGTTGTATTTCTTAATCTAGAAAAGTCCAGAAATAAAAATAGGTTAAGTATCTAATATTCAGATGCTTAACCTTGTGGACCAGCTAGGGCTTGAACCTAGGACCTCCAGATTATGAGTCTGTTGCTCTAACCAACTGAGCTACAAGTCCGTTGAATTTTTATTAAATTCGAGTGCAAAGATACTAGATTTTGGGCAAATAACCAAATAAAATCTTAAAAATTTTCTTAGAATCAGAAAAATAGCGTATCTTTGCACCAAATTATGTGCGCACACGTGCGTATGTACTTATTAATCGTACAAAAAAGAAAAAGTATTTCTATTCAGAAATGAACATAGACAAAAATAAAAGAATCGGTCTTACCGATGAACAAGTTAAACTGAGTAGGGAACAGCATGGCAAGAACGTGCTTACCCCTCCTCAACGTACTTCATTATGGAAATTGTATTTGGATAAATATCGCGACCCGATTATCCAGATACTTCTTGTGGCGGCTTTTGTATCCCTTATCCTTGCTTTTATCGAAAAGAATTTCATGGAGACCATCGGTATCTTCGTGGCAGTTTTTCTTGCTACTACCGTGGGCTTCTACTTTGAGCGCGATGCGGCTAAGAAGTTTAATCTGCTCACGGCGCTCAGCGAAGAGCAGCCGGTTAAGGTGCGCCGCAATGGTAAGGTGATGGAGATTCCGCGCCACGATGTGGTGGTGGGAGATGTAGTGCTCGTGGAAGTGGGCGACGAGGTGCCTGCCGATGGAGAACTCATCGTCTGCAACGACCTGCAGATTAACGAATCTGCCCTTACGGGCGAACCTGTTGCCGAGAAATCTCTGGAAAGCGGTGGAGATGGTGCCTATCCTCGCAACATCATCCTCCGTTCTACCATGGTGATGAATGGCAGGGGCGAGTTCGTGGTTACTGCCGTGGGAGATGCTACCGAGATTGGTAAGGTGGCGAAGAAATCTACTGAGCAGACTTCGGTGGAGACACCGCTTAACATGCAGCTCGATAAGTTGGCGAAGATGATTTCCAAGGTGGGCTCCGTGGTATCTGTGGCAGCCTTCTTCATTTTCCTGATTCACGATATCCTCACCAATCCGGCATGGGGCGGCAAGGATTATTTCTATATGGCAGAAATCGTGCTGAAATACTTCATGATGGCTGTTACCCTGATTGTGATGGCGGTGCCGGAAGGATTGCCGATGGCGATTACCCTTTCTCTGGCACTCAACATGCGAAGAATGCTGAAGTCGAACAATCTGGTGCGCAAGCTCCATGCCTGCGAAACCATGGGTGCCGTTACCGTAATCTGTACCGATAAAACCGGTACGCTTACCCAGAACAAGATGCAGGTGAGTGCTCTGGAACTCAAGCAGGGCGATGAGGCGCTGCTTGATACTGCCATTGCCCTCAATTCTACAGCTGAGTTGAATGACGGCAAACCTATCGGAAACCCTACCGAGTCGGCTCTCCTGCTCTGGCTCGATGCCCAGGGCAAGGATTATGAACAACTCCGCAAGCAGGTGAACGTGCTCAAGCAGTTGCCTTTCTCTACCGAGAGAAAGATGATGGCAACCTTGGCAGAAGTTGATGGCGAGACCTATCTCTTCGTGAAGGGTGCGCCTGAAATCGTGATGAAGAAATGCATCATCGAGGATAGAATGCAGAAACAGACTGCCGAAGAACTCGATGAGTGGCAGCATAAGGCTATGAGAACCCTGGTGTTCGCCTATAAGAAGATAGAAGTTTCTATCATGAGAACTTCCAAAACCTCTACTGCCGAAGTGGTAGCACTTCTCGATGCCAACGACCTTCAGTTGCAGGCCATTGCAGCCATTGCCGATCCTATCCGTCCGGATGTTCCTGCCGCCGTGCAGGAGTGCCGCCATGCGGGTATCGAGGTGAAGGTGGTTACGGGTGATACGGCTGCCACCGCCTTGGAGATAGGCAAGCAGATAGGTGTCTTCGAAGATGAACCTGAGAATATCGGAGCAGATGGCTCTCTGACCTCGCTCGACCGGCAGATGATTACGGGTGAACAGTGGGAGGCTCTTTCTGACGAAGAGGCTTACGAGCGGGCGAAGGATATCCGAGTGATGAGCCGTGCCCGTCCTACCGATAAGCAGCGACTGGTGGCGATGCTCCAGAAGCGTGGCGAGGTGGTTGCCGTAACAGGCGACGGTACCAACGATGCTCCAGCGCTTCACTATGCTCACGTGGGCTTGTCGCTGGGTTCGGGAACTTCCGTGGCTAAGGAGGCTTCGGATATGACCCTGCTCGATGATTCCTTCAAGTCTATCGCCAACGCCGTGATGTGGGGACGCTCGCTCTATCGCAACCTGCAGCGCTTCCTCTTCTTCCAGTTGGTAGTAAACGTGGCAGCCCTCCTGCTGGTGCTTGGCGGCTCAGTTATCGGAACTGAAATGCCGTTGACGGTAACCCAGATTCTTTGGGTGAACCTTATCATGGATACCTTCGCAGCCTTGGCACTTGCCTCATTGCCTCCATCTCACGAGGTGATGAAGGATAAACCACGCAAGGCATCCGATTTCATCATCAACAAGAGCATCGGTTTCGGTATTCTGTTCTGCGGCATCGTCTTCTTCCTCGTTATGTTTGCCCTGCTGGTTTACTGCGAGCGCAGAGGCAAGGGTGGAGTAGATGTGCATGAACTGACCATGTTCTTCACCACCTTCGTGATGATTCAGTTCTGGAACCTCTTCAATGCCAAGGCACTGATGAGCCATCACACCGCTTTCCGCCATTTCCTGAAGGATAGGGGAATGATTCTGGTGCTTGTACTGGTATTGGTGGGCCAGTGGATCATCGTAACCTTTGGTGGCGAAATGTTCCGCACCGCACCATTGTCGCTCCACGAGTGGCTGCTCATCATCGGCTCAACCTCCGTTGTACTTTGGGCGGGCGAGCTGTGGAGAACTTTTAAGAGAATGATAGCAAAGAGAAGATAATCCATCGGAGTTCTTCTTCTGAAATGAATGTTAAAGACAGTCCTTATGAATACAATACATTATAATGATACCGTGCAGTTGCCGCCTTGTGTGGCAACGATTGGTTTCTTCGATGGAGTGCATCGGGGACATCAGTTCCTGATTCATCATCTCGTAGAGACGGCACGAAAGGATGGCTTGCAATCCACCGTCATCACCTTCGATGCGCATCCCCGCAAGGTGTTGCAGGCGGATTACCAGCCAGAGATGCTGAGTACGCTTGACTCCAAGCTGCTGCTGCTTTCGAAGACGGAAGTGGATAATGCCGTGGTGCTGCATTTCGACAAGGCGATGGCTGCCATGTCGGCAAGGGAGTTTATGCAGCAGGTGCTCCACGACCATCTCAACGTAAGGAAACTCTTCATCGGCTACGACCATCGCTTTGGTCACAACCGCGAGGAGACTTTCGAAGATTACGTGCGCTATGGCAAGGAGATGGGCATCGAGGTAATCAGGAACGAAGTCTTCCAGATAGATGGCATCAACATCTCTTCTTCCGTCATCCGCTCATTCCTGAAAGAGGGAGAAGTGGAGATGGCAGCCCGGTGCCTCGGATTCCCTTACACCCTCATCGGAAAGGTGGTGAATGGATTCCATGAAGGCAGAAAACTCGGTTTTCCTACAGCCAATCTCGACATCTCTCACTTCGGACAGCTGATTCCTGCCCCTGGTGTCTATGCCGTAAGGGTAAGACTGGAGAATACGGTGGTATGGAAACGGGGAATGATGAATGTGGGCAATCGGCCAACTTTCAATGGCAGACAACTGACGTTAGAGACGCACATCTTCAATTTCGACGGGGATATTTATGACCAGCTCTTGCTCGTAAGCTTCGTGAAGCGAATAAGGGGCGAACAGAAGTTTGACAGTCCCGAGGAGTTGGCGGCGCAGCTGAAAGAGGATGAGCAGACCGTGCTGGATCTCTTTGAAAAGGAAGCGGAATGATAGCGAGAATGCTATTAACTATAAACGATTAATTATAAACAGTAAAAGCAATGGCAAAGATTAATTTAAAGAGAGGTTTGACGGATATCGTCCTCTACATGATTATATTTATAGTAGTACAGATTATCGTGATGTATGCTGGCGCAGGAATCTGGGCGGGCATTAAGGGCGAAGGTTACCAGGCAACGCTCCTGGCTATCAGTTCGGGCAGCAATCCTATCCTGATGGCGCTTACTTCAGCGTTCAGCAACGTTATCACCCTCGTCATCTTCCTGAAGACGAAGTGGACACCGCTGACCCGCGATTATCTGCTTTCCAAGCCTTGGGCAACGCTTCTCTGGGTGGCATTGTTCGCCCTGGGAACCATCATTCCTCTGGAGCTCATATATGAGCAGATAGGCATCGAGATGGACGAGAATACCGAGCAGATATTCGCATCGCTCATGAAGGAACCTTGGGGCTATGTGGCTATCGGCGTTCTGGCGCCTTTTGCAGAGGAGGTTGTGTTCCGTGGAGCCATTCTCCGCACCCTGCTGGGTCTTATGAGCAAGAAGAACCATTGGGTAGCCATCATGATTTCGGCTGCCATCTTCGGTCTGGCTCACGCCAACGTAGCGCAGTTTGTCAATGCCCTCCTGCTGGGCTTACTCCTGGGTTGGATGTATTATCGCACCAAGAGTCTTGTTCCGGGCATCCTGCTCCACTGGGTGAATAATACGATGACGTATGTACTTGCCAACATCATGCCTCAGAGCGATGGCAAACTCATCGACCTCTTCCATGGCGATGAGAAGACCATGTATTATGCCGTAGGCTTCTCTCTCTGCATCATGATTCCAAGTTTTATACAGATGATTATCAGATTAAAGAAAGCAAAGGCTTAACACAAAAAAGGCTGCTCCCTCATCCATTTCGACATGGAGGAGTTGGATGAAGGCTTGAAGAGGATACAACACCATAGCTATCAGTTGAAGGAATCGAAGTTCACCTTGAAACCCCTTGAAAAGTAAATATATTAGGCTTCAAATGCTGTTAGGATGGCATTTGAAGCCTATTAAAATTCTTACCTTAGGAGGTCCTGAGTAGATGTTCTTTATTTGTATAGATTGCCTAATGCATAGAGGGGAATGACATCTACTTGGCGCACAGCATCGTCTGCATCCTTGTCGATATATTCAAATCTGCCAAAGTTTTCCAAGGAAGTGCGTATGGCATGATGTAGATTTTTCTTGCGCATGAAAAGCCACAAACTCTGCATGCTTACTCTTGTGGAAGCCTTGACTTCTACTGGGAGAATTTTTCCCTCTATAGCCTCGATATAGTCAATCTCAGCGTTAGCACCTCGATTCAAGTTCTGCCAGTAGTACATTTCTGACTTTTGGAAGCAGTCATGTCCCTTCATCAGTTCCAAACCAGCAAACATTTCGGAGGCTGCTCCCTTATTCACGAAATCAACATCTGAGGATAACAGGATGTCGGCAGCAGGTGTGCCGAGCATCGTTTGCATCAAACCTAAATCAAGAAAGAGATACTTCGTGTAGCTATTGTTTTCTTCTGCACCCAACGGAAGACCATTGCCATCGGTGTGGGTAACGGGCTTGATTAGACCAGCCAACGTTAGTAGGTGCAAGGTATCCTTTATGACAGAAGAATGTAGCTTGTTATCCACCTGTCTGAAGACAAACTTGCTTCCAGCCTGCAAGGCTACAGAACGTAACACCTTTCTTAGCAGGGGTGGGGAGATACGTGACTTGTATTTAGAGAAATCATCTTGATAGGTATCAAGAATGTCGTTATGTACATGAGAACACTCCAGATAGCTGTTTGTCTCTATCCACTCCGTTACTGCCGCAGGCATACCTCCAACCAGGTAAAATGTCTTCAGTTGATTCACCAGCTTATTATGAACTGCCTCTGGAATGGGGGCTCCTGGTGTGGCTTTTCGCTTATAATCTATAGTTAAATCCAACCCTTGCGCCAAAAGAAATTCATCGAAAGAGAATGGGTACATATACAAAGAGCGTATTCTGCCCACTCCAAATGAAGGGAGTTCCTCTAAGGTGAATTCCAAGAGAGAGCCTGCTGCTATGACATGCAACTCAGGATAATCTTCCTTGAAGTAACGAAGCGACATAATGCCTTCTTGGCTTACTTGGATTTCATCAATAAAGAGCAAGGTTTTGCCTGCTACTATTGGGATGCCAGTTGATGCGCTGATGTCTTCACAGGTACGTTTCACGTCTATATCTTTTGTGAAGAGCTGACGGATAGAAGGTTGGCGTTCTAAATTTACTTCAACAAAGTATTTGAAACACTTGGCAAAATGTCTGACGGCAGATGATTTACCCACTTGTCTTGCACCCCTTATTAAGAGAGGCTTGCGGCGTGGGGAATCTTTCCATTCCAATAATTTTTGATCTATATTTCTTCTGTAATACGTCATGTTGTGCTAATTTATTGATTTACAGTGCAAAGATACAGATTTTATCCAAAAGTCAAGGCTAAAAACAGTTAATTTTATCCAAAAGTCAAGGCAATAGAGGGCTGTTTTTATCCAAAAGTCAGGGCTAAAGACATTCCAAACATAAGAAAACTGCTGCTTTTCTTTGCATATTCTTTGGTCGTCTCATAGAAAAGAAGTACCTTTGGGGTGTTTTTTTAAAAAGGACAATAAATACAATGAAGATAATAGAAAGCAGTATCATAGGAAAGAAGAGCCCTGAGGCTTGTGAGGATGGAATGGTAGTTACCGATGATTTCATCGCAGTGATTGATGGCAGTACAAGCAAGACGCCGAAGCATCTCAATCCTGATATGAAGAACGGAAGATACGCCATGATGCTTATCTCGGAGTATATTTGTGAGGAGTTGAAAGCAGATGCCTCGGTAGATGATTTCTGCCAGGGCGTGACAGCCTATATATATAATAAGGTGTATGAAAAGCTAGGAGTGGAAGAGCGGTTGAAGGAGCATCCGGAAGAGCGGCTTACCGCCTCGGCTATCCTTTATAGCCGGACAAGGAATGAAGTCTGGATGGTGGGCGATTGCCAGGCAATCATCGATGGAAAACTCTATGAGAACGGCAAGCCTTATGAGGAGAAGATTGCCCGTAAGAGGGTAGAGTTGATAGAGCAGGGCCTTTCGCCTGCTGAGGCTAGAAAGCAGATAGAGCCATTATTGATCGAGGCGATGCTTTCCGGGCAGAACCAGACCTATACGGTTATCGATGGATTTCCTATCTATCGGGAGGGAGTGAAGGTTGTCTCTGTTTCAGATTCCAGTTCTGTTCAAAATCCTGTTTCCTGCTCAGACTCCGTTTCTGCATCAGGTACAATTTCTGTCTCTTCCTCCGAGATTGTATTGGCGAGCGATGGCTATCCGTTCCTGAAGCCAACCTTGGCAGCGAGCGAGGCGGCATTGGCAGAGCAGATTGCCAATGACCCTCAGAACATCCATTCCTTTATCGCCACCAAGGGCATCGTAGAGGGCAATAAGAGCTTTGATGATAGAACTTATATTCGATTTGGCTGATTTCGCCAGAAAAAAATAACATGGACAAATTGAATTTGTCCGGTTTGTTTGTCTGGAGGCTTGTAACATCCCAATAATCAGTAGATTATGAACGTTCGGACAAATTCAATTTGTCCGTGTTATTTTTTTAGCATGAAATGACAAGTAATGGCAAGGATTTCTATCCGGCAAGCGATGTATTCCCAAGAAGAAAACGATGACTTCTGCACCGAGAAACGGTGAGTTCTGGAGGAGAAAACTATGAGTTAGATTTTTTAACATAAAGCTCTAAAGCAGCCAAAGGAGAACAAGAGAGGTTGGAACGTAAACAGTTGGGAATGAGTAGATTTGCACAAAGTTACCAAATCGGCATAAAGCAAGCGAGTGAGGAATATTGAAGTAGTTCAGTTACTAAATCGTGAGCCACAGTTACCTATGCAAAGCAGGTAACAATGCGGAAAGGCAACTTTGTGCATCAACGGATTTTATTGCGCTGATTCTCAATGTTTTGCGTATCAAGGAACGCTTACAAAATGATTATATTTGCACACTCAAAATGTAAGCGTTGTGAAAATCGAAAAATTCAAGGTGTTGCTCTACCTAAAAAAGAGCGGAATGGACAAGAACGGAAAAGCTCCCATCATGGGACGCATCACGGTGAACAGGACTATGGCACAGTTCTCCTGCAAGTTGTCTTGCACTCCATCGCTTTGGAATCCTCGTGCCAGTCGATTGGAGGGCAAGAGCAAGGAAGCCGTGGAAACCAACAAAGACATCGAGCAGTTGTTGCTTTCCATCCAAAAGGCTTTCGATGTGCTTGTGGAAAAGAGAACGGACTTCGAGGCTAAGGATGTCAAGGAGGCTTTGCAAGGCAGCGTCAAGACACAGACCACCCTTCTCTCCTTCGTGGACGAGCATATCAGTGAACTCAGCACCCATGAGAGCATAGATATGTCGAAGAGCAGTGTCTGGAGTTACAGAAAGATTCGCAAGAATCTCGCTGAGTTCATCGGGGAGGAATACAAGCTATTCCTGAAACGAGACCAGGGACGCATCGACAGCTACGTGAACCATTGCCTTCTCTGGCTGAACATGTTGATGTACAAGGCAGTGGACAGGAGCATTATCCGCTTCAATCCCATAGCCAAGATAGGGTATGAGAAGAAGGCAGCCCCGAAGATGACCCATATCAGCAAGGCAGACTTCATCAAGATGCTCTCTACCCCGATGGCTGACGAGCGAACGGAGCTTGCACGCAGATGTTTCATTTTTGCCTCGCTCACCTCCTTATATAGATGTAAAGAAACTGTACCCTCACCATATCAGTGAGAACTCCGAGGGTAGGAAGTTCATCCGCAAGGAAAGAAAGAAGACAGGCGTGGAGTTCTTCGTGCCACTCCATCCGATAGCCGAGAAGATTCTTTCGCTCTACAATACCACGGACGACAGCAAGCCTGTTTTTCCACTGGGTGAGAAGAAAGACATCTATCTTGATGTGCATACCCTTGGAATGGTGCTTGGCATAAGTAATAAGTTGGGATTCCACGCCAGCCGCCATATATTCGGAGTCTTGATGCTCAACGAGGACATTCCCATCGGCAGCATAGCCAAGATGATGGGACACGCAGACATTACAAGCACACAGGTCTATGCGCAGGTGACGGAGCAGAAGATTTCAAGCGACATGGACAAACTCATTGCCAAAAGAGAAAAGGACAAAAAATAATGGCATGGCTAAGCCATCATGCAACGTTCCTTGGAGGCTTTGCGCCTCCAGCCACTTGGGCGAGCCACCGCAGTGTTTTAGCATGGTATTAGATTTTATACAGACCATACGGAGAACACTCGGCAAACACGACCAACTCGGTATAGCCAATAAAATGAGGCGACAACCTATAACAGCCACGCTCGGTAAGTTATACGTTGTCGCCTTGTTCATTTCACTCCACTCATCAAGGACATGTATTTCTCCTACAAGCCCTTCATTCTGTACGCCTCACGATAGTTAGCCATCAGAATCTTCTGAATGTCGGACTCGCGATAGAGTATCTTTCCGCCAAGCTGGATATACGGGATAACGCCAAAAACAACAAGAAAAACTTGCGCGACTGCAACGAATACATGAACAATGATGAGTTGAGAAATACGTTGAAGTTCTCACAACTATCTCGGTATGCAAATAAGCCAGCCACAACTAAATTGCCACGTTACACCCAATCAGTTGCATGGCTGCACTCAGTACACTTACTTTGCACCCGACAATCGGTCAATGGTGCAAACCGTGACCACTATACTAACAAATAAAACAGCATAAGCTATGGCAAGAACAAAAGATGCAGTCTTGACTCCTGAGCAAAAGGAGCTGATGGAAAAAGAGTATTTGGATTTTGTTAATCCATCTACGTATGGCAACAAAGCCAATCCAAGTAGTTGTAATTCTCTCTATGATGATGTAGAGAACCCAGAGTTGAGAGCAATTGTAGAGAAAGTTGCTGCAACAACTCCCTATAGAGAGGAAACTACAACGAACGAGGCTCAATCGCCACCGAATCCGCTGAAGCGCATCAGTGGCAAGCAGCGCAAGGCGACATTGGAGGAGTATCAGCAGACCTTCCTCCAAGTTCCAAGGATTGACGACCGCAAGCCAGTCTTCGTCAGTTCCGATGTACGAGACCGTCTTGATCGTGTCGTCCGCATCCTCGGAGGGAGACGCATGAGCGTATCGGGCATCATCGAGAACATCGTGCGCCACCACCTAAGCCTTTATGAAGAGGACTTCGAGGCTTGGCGCAAATTGTGAGAATTTAAGGTCTGCGACCTTGGACGTGGATAGCTGAAAGGCTGTAGTTCCAACTAACGTGTTCTGAGAGGGAGCGAGGTTATGTTTTGGGAACCCCAAAACGCCTCGCTCCACCATGAGGGCGGAGGAATTTTGCTCCCGACGGTCGCAGAAAGTGGGTGTACCAACTGTAAACAGTATATCGAATGACAAGCATACAGAAACAGAACAGGAAAAAGGGTGGAAGACCGCCCACAGGCAGGATTCACAAGCTGTCGAAGTCTGTCACGGTGAAGTTCTCGAAGCCAAGCTACGAGGCTTTGAGACTGAGGGCGAGAAAAGCCAACCGCAAGTTGGCGGAGTACATCCGTGAGTCCACCTTGAACGGCGAGGTGGTCAGCGGACACAATGCAGAGACGGTAGCCATCGCCAAGAATCTCATCGGCATGGCGAACAACCTCAACCAACTTACCAAGCTGTCGCATCAGAGAGGTTTCCATGAAACCCATGTATATGTGGTGGACTTGTTGAGAAGATTGAAAGAAATCCTTGGCGAGTATCGCCAAGCAAGTTATAAACCGAAGCCAAGCAGTATGGGCAGACAGGAGGATACCACATGATAGGCAAGCTAAAGAAGGGCAGCTCATTTGGTGGTTGCATCCGCTATGTTACAGGCAAGGACGAGGCGAAAATCATCGCCTCGGATGGTGTGTTACTCGGCACAAATGCCGAGATAACGCAAAGTTTCGAGCTACAGAGGCAGCTAAATCCAAGGATTAAGAAGCCTGTGGGACACATTGCATTGAGCTTCAAACTAGAGGACAAAACACGTTTGACGGATGAGTTCATGGCTAAAATAGCCATTGAATACATGCAGATGATGGGCATCACCGATACCCAATTCATCATCGTAAGGCATCACAACACGGACAATCCACATTGTCATATCGTGTATAACCGCATCAACAATGAGAGCAAACTCTTATCAGACAGGAATGATTACAGGCGTAATGAGCAGGTGACCAAGGCTCTAAAATCCAGGTATGGATTGACTTATGGAACTGACAAGAGCAAGACTAACACTCGCAAATTGCGATCGGCTTGTTCGCTCCGTCTAATGCCCAAACTTATGAGCCATTCCCAGAGGATGAATCCGCCAAGAAGAAAAAGAGGAAACGCAGAAAGGGCTTCAGCCTTTGATGTAAGTTACAAACTTAAAAATAGAATCGAACATGAAAGAAGAACTATTGGAAGCCATCTACGGCACAGTTGAGAGATTGGAGCAGAAAGTCGATGAACTTTCTCCTCCACAAAGAACGCAGGAGCAGAAACCGTTCCTGCAAGTAATGACATAACCAAGTTGGATAAGTCAATCAATGCGATGTTTACCAAGGAAGAGGAAGTCAGAGGTAAAATATCCAAATTAAGAGATGCCATTGTTGTTTTTGCTGACCTTATTAAGGTTGAACTTGGCAAAAATGAGCAGCGAAGCAAGTTCTTGGTTGATGCAGTCAAGCAGATGAGACAAGGGAATGATGTTTTCTCAAAGACATTGCAAGATAAACTTGAAGTAATGAACAAATCACCTCAAAAGAAGGTTGTAACCCATCGCTTCGAGCCAACCTCAAAGAATGTTCTTCTTTTCACAGGTGGCTTGGCTCTATCTCTTGTCCTCTCCATTTGGGGTAATCTCACCCAATGGCGAGAGCACCAAGATTGGGAGGAGGCAGACTTGAAGTATAGGGCATTGAAGATGGTGCTTCCATCCGATGACCCGAATGTTAGTTACATCGAAAAGCATTTTTCTGTTTGTCGAAATGAGAAAGTTATAGATGATGTAAGAAATTGTGTTGCTGCCTACGAGGATTCTATTCGCCATCATCATGAAATGGTTGAAATGGCTACTTATAAAGATAGTATAGCCAATAAGCTTTTGCAAGAATCAAATCGCATAAAACGTGCTATGAAAAGCTCAAAATAAAGTTTCTGGAAACTAACTAAACTAAATGAGAGGGAAATAAACTTAATACATTCCCCTCTCATTTATTTAGTGTAATTTTGGAATATAATCTTTATCCCTTTATAATAAGGACATTGGGAGGATTGTCCGATTTTGAGGTAACGAATTGCCAACCGTTCTTGTTGCTGCATTCTGCTTTGATATGCTTTCTTGGCATCTCGTCTATGCTACAAAACGTTCTGAAATTTGCTGTGCTTTCACTAACGAGTGCGATTGTAACTGAATCAATATAGCAGAAATACGGTCTATTCTATTCATTTTGCATCTTTAATTTGAATATTTGAATCTTCAATAATAACAGCTTGTTTATTACTTATAGGAATAAGCTGCAACTTCTCATTATATAGTTGAACTATCTTTTCACCTTTTTTCTTGAATGGAAAATTTCCATAATGGGGAATCGTATAAAAATCGACCAAATCTAAAGAAGTACAGTCTTTCAATTCAGGAGCCTTTTCTATTGGATCAAAATTCACACTTCTCATATATTCTGCATCGGGAGAGGCTATTATTGCTCCGGCAGATTCCCCAATATACAGTTTACCCAATTTCACTTGTTTAGATATAATTTTATCAACACCTTTTCTTTTTAACTCTTGCAAAAGGAAAAATGTATTTCCACCTGTTATGTAGATATAATCGCATTTATGTAATATAGAAGATATTTCCTCTTTGGGCAGTTGGGTAATCTCGACTTCTTCAACAATCATTCCAGCTTCTTCTAAAGCCTTTTTCCCCTTTTTTACATAGAATCGTATTGGTTCTGTAAGGCTTGCAGTTGGTATAAAAGCTATAATTTTCCCTTGCAAATCTTCTTTGGCACAATCGACAAATAGATTAGCAACATCAGCAAATGATGAGCATAAAAATAATCTTTTCATATTCTATAATATTAAGTTTAATACTTTTTGATACAAAGATAGCGTCTTCTATGACAGCCCTATGTCAGTAAGTCTAAATATTGAAGAGTTTTTTCATCAAAAGTACTTATTTTTTATAAGTAATTGAGAATGAGATAAGTTTTTATCTCATAAAAAGAAGAGGTTACGAATTAGAAATATACAGAATGTAGCATCCTGCTGTGATTTGCATAACCATTCAAAGAACTCTTTCGATTGCAAAGGTAAGATATTTAATCGGGGATAAAGAATGCTTTAAGATTTTTTAAGTATTTGCATCTTTTCGATGAGCCAAGGACAGCTCATGTTTCTTTCGAGGGCAACGACAATGCATCTTATAACTGCAATATCATAAGCCATAATGCCAAACTCATACATAGGGAAGATGGCAACTATTTTATGGCTACAGCCACTGTGAGCACACAGGGACAAAATACCCCAATATTGCAACAGTACATGAAAGCCGATGTCAGAATCATCGTCAGCAATAAAACGTTATGGCAACAGGTATTCGGATAAACTATATCCGAATACCTGCTGTTTGTTTTAGGATGCATATTGTGTTGCTAAGCATCAGATTTTATGCAAAAGTTCTAAATTCCATAAATTTCTCCTAGCGTGTTATGGGATATTTAGAAATTTATCGTATCTTTGTCCCCGAATTGAGGCGTTCTTTGCATATTGCAAAATACAGAAACGAGCAGAAGTCCGCTCGTTTCCATATTGTTACCTATATAATATAGGCAAACGCCCAACTTCTTGATTTTCAATCAAAGCCCAATTTAGAGTGAGTTATTTTATTTAACAAAAGGGGCAAAGGGTTAACAGGTTAACAGTTAACAGCTGTTTTTTGCATCCTCCCCCTCTCCCATACCTTATATTATATATAAATATATATACATATTATTATATGTGAGTGGGGGGAAAGTAGGCATTTTGGGCTGTTAACTGTTAACTCTGTTAACCCCCATTAGGGTAAATAGCCTTTCAGATGCTTCTTGATAATAGGTTAAGTGGCTTATATTAAGCTTAGTAAGAGTCATCAATGATGACCGGAAGGAGGCTTAAATGAAGCCTCGCAGTGGCAATAAATTGAGCCACTTGTGTATCCTTTATCATACGCTTGCGTGCAAAATTTATAAAATAAGTAAGGGCTGCCAGTACATCCTGGCAGCCCTATTACGTTAGTATGTTATGAAAAATTTGAGAGAATTGAAACTTCACAGCTTCAGAATTGTTTTACTAAACATGATTTTTTTATAGAGAAAGCATAGAAATAATCTACTTTAATAACGTTGGAGACGTTGTTGGAGTGCTTACCTGATCGATGCCTGTGCGTTGCATAGAATCAACCGAAGCAGAATCTCCCATGGCTACGGACACGCCCTTGCCACTCTTGATGTATCCTACGTTTTCAACAGAATCATTGCCATTGTTCTGGAAAGGAACCTGAACTGCATTGCCCAATGTCAGGATGATAGCTACCACGGCAGCAGCCTTGAAGAGAGGCTTCAGGCGCTCTGTCAATGAAACGACCTTTGCCTTGTTAGGCTTCTTGGTGTATTCATCCTCAATCATCGCCATCATCTTCTGGTCGAAGTCATCACCCAGCGCCTCTTGCTTAGCCTCGCCCATCTCGTAAGAGAAGAGCGCTTGGTATGGCTTCAGCTCGGCAGGCAACTCGTCCTGGCTGAAGAATGCACGGAGAATCTCCTCTTCTTCGAGAGAAGTCTCGCCCTTCCAGTAGCGATCCAAAAGTTGGTTGATGTACTTATAATCCATATCTGTCGAATTGTTGAAATCTTTGTTTGACTGTTTGACGAGCCCTGAAGATGTTCACCTTGACCTGGTCTTCCGTGATGCAGAGGATGTCTGCTATTTCCTTGTAGGACTTTCCTTCGATGTCTCGAAGCTGCAGACAGCTGCGCTGCTTTTCAGGCAACTCGTCGATAATATTCTTTACGATGTTCAGTTTGTCTTTCTGAATCATCCTTTCGGAGGGGGTGGAAGTGTTTTCGTCTAACCTTTCTGTATTCTGCTCTTCCAGCGAATCATTCTGATTTTCCATCTTCTTGATGCGGTCGAGCGAAAGGTTGCGAGCGATGGTGAGGCTGTATGCCTCGATGGAGTCAAGCTCCTGCCATCTGTCGCGGGCGTTCCAGACTTTAATCAGCGTATCCTGCACAACGTCTTCCGCTTCCTCCCGGTTGAGAGTAATGCGAAGGGCCAGCCTGAAGAGTTTGTTCTTCAGCGGCAAAACATCGTTCTGGAAACTGATTTCTTTCATTCCTCTATAATTAATGACGACTATGTTATAAGAAAGTTACAACCAATCTTAAATTATTTCTATTTTTAACTCTTGTTAAGAAAAAAAGGTGATGAATTCTTCACTCTTCACTCTTCGTTCTTCACTTAATCACCGTTCCGTGCTTTCCGTCGATGGCGGTAGCAAGGGTGATAATCACCTCTTTCACACCAGCATCGATGGCTGCAAGGGCATTCTCCAACTTAGGAATCATGCCGCCTGCCACGGTACCATCTGCTTTATATCTCTCAAAATCGGCATGGGTAATCACTGGAATCACGCTGTCGTCATCCTCAGGATTACTGAGCACGCCTTTCTTTTCAAAACTATATATCAATGTCACATCGTAGTAAGGAGCCAGAGCCTTGGCAGTCTCGCTGGCTATGGTGTCGGCATTGGTGTTGAGGATGTTGCCCTTGCCGTCATGGGTCAATGGAGCCATCACTGGAATAATGCCTTCATTAATCAGGGTTTGGAGCATCTTGCCGTTGGCACGCTCTACATCGCCTACGAATCCGAAGTCGATACCGTCCTTCAACGGACGCTTGTGACTGTGGATTACGTCCATATCAGCACCGGTCAGACCGAGAGCATTCACGCCGTTAGCCTGGAGCTTGGCAACCAGGTTCTTGTTGACCAGACCGCCATAAACCATTATTACCACTTCCAGCATGTCTGCATCGGTGATGCGGCGGCCGTTTACCATCTTGCTCTCAATGCCGAGGGCTGCGGCTACCTTAGTGGCACGGCGGCCACCGCCATGTACCAATACTTTCTTGCCAGGAATGGCTGCGAAATCCTTCAAGAGCTGTGCCAGCTGCTCGCTGTCTTCAACGATGGCACCGCCTACCTTTACTACTGTTACTTTTTCCATCTTGTTACTTTGAACTTTGAAAATTGAACTTTATGATGAGTTAAAGCAATTGAATTCTTCACTCTTCGTTCTTCACTCTTCACTTACTGAAGATATGTGTATCCGAAGAGACCATTTCTATAGGTGCCCAGGAATTCCTTGCCCTCATCGAGCGAAATCTTGCCTTCCTTCACACTCTTGGTTACCCACTGCTCCAACTGGCGGACGAGCTTCTTCGGATTGTACTGTACGTAATCCAATACCTCCTCTACGGTCTCGCCGTCGAATATCTGGTCGATGCAATATTTGCCGTCCTTTACAGAGATGTGGGCAGCATTGGTGTCACCGAAGAGATTGTGCATGTCGCCCAGAATCTCCTGGTAGGCACCAACGAGGAATACACCGAGATAATATGGCTCGTTCTTCTTCAATGGATGAAGAGGAAGAACGTTGCCGATATGTCCGTCGGTAACGAAGTTGGCAATCTTTCCGTCGCTGTCGCAGGTGATGTCCTGCAAGGTAGCGTTGCGGGTAGGACGCTCGTTCAGACGCTGGATAGGCATGATAGGGAAGAGCTGGTCGATAGCCCAACTGTCTGGCAGGCTCTGGAACAGAGAGAAGTTGCAGAAATACTTGTCGGCAAGAATCTTATCCAATCCTCTGAGCTCCTCAGGTACATGCTTCATGTGCTTGGCAAGATTGTTGATCTCGTGGCACACGCTCCAGTACATTGCCTCAATCTCTGCACGGGTCTTCAGATCTACGATACCGTGAGAGAAGAGCTGCAAGGCCTCTTCGCGAATCTGCTCGGCATCATGCCAGTCTTCCAGCATGTTGCGAGGATTCAGGTTGTCCCATATCTCATAAAGATCCTTCACCAGTTGGTGGTCGGTCTCCTTCGCCTCAAACTCCTCAGGCATTTCTGGCAGGGAAGCTGTCTCCAAGACATCGATAACCAAGACTGAGTGATGGGCAGAGAGCGAGCGGCCGCTCTCGGTGATGAGGTTAGGGTGCTCGATATTGTTCTTGTTGGCTGCATCTACGAATGTATAGACACAGTCGTTTACATACTCCTGGATAGAGTAGTTTACGGAACTCTCGCTGCTTGAAGAGCGGGTGCCGTCGTAATCTACACCGAGTCCGCCACCGCAATCTACGAAATCTACATTGTAGCCCATCTTGTGGAGGCTAATATAGAACTGGGCAGCCTCACGGAGAGCTGTCTGGATGCGGCGAATCTTGGTAATCTGACTTCCGATATGGAAGTGGATAAGGCGCAGACAGTCGTGGAATCCCATCTCGTCTATCTTCTTGAGGGCTGTGAGCAGTTCTGCGCTGGTCAAGCCGAACTTAGATGCATCGCCGCCGCTTTCAGCCCATTTGCCTGAGCCTGAAGAAGCCAGTTTGATGCGGATACCGATGTTTGGTTTTACGTTGAGCTTTTTGGCTACCTTTTCGATGATATCCAGCTCATTGAGCTTTTCTACTACGATAAAGATGCGCTTGCCCATCTTCTGAGCCAGCAAGGCAAGTTCGATGTAGCTCTCGTCCTTATAGCCGTTACAGATGATGAGCGAGTCGCTCTGTGCCTGTACGGCGATGACGGCGTGGAGTTCAGGCTTAGAGCCAGCCTCCAGTCCGAGGTTGAACTTCTTGCCGTGAGAGATAATCTCCTCAACGACCGGCTGCATCTGGTTCACCTTAATAGGATAGATGACAAAGTTTTCTCCCTTGTATCCATACTCTTCCTTTGCCTTTTGAAAACAGCTGGCTGTCTTCTCGATGCGGTTGTCGAGGATGTCTGGGAAACGGAGCAGTACGGGAGCGTTGATGTCGCGTAATGCCAACTCGTCCATGATGTCGCGCAGGTCTATCTGTGTGTTGTCCTTGCATGGAGTTACATAGACATCACCCTTGTCGTTGATGCCAAAGTAAGAAGTACCCCAACCACAGATGTTGTAGAGCTCCTTCGAGTCTTCAATAGTCCATTTCTTCATTTTCTAATCTTGCTTGCTGGAAATCAGTTTTGTTTGTTACCTTTATTATATATTACTTTATTAGATACGGCTATATGTTCAGCAGGTCTCTGATCTGCCGAACAATAGCGTTGATTTTATCATAATTGTCCATCACGTTGATATCGATGATGTGTTTTGCCTTCTCGTAGTAAGGCTCTCGAAGTTTCAGCTGCTCATGGATAAACCTGTCTACCTCTTCCGGTGTTTTGTTGAGCAGCAGAGGGCGTACGCCTTTGCCCATCTTCAGATGAGCGTGAAGGGTTTCTGGAGATGCCTTCAGGTAAAACGTTTCGCCAAGTTGGTTCATGTAGTCCATATTGTCGAAGAAACATGGTGTTCCTCCTCCGCAACTTACCACTACATTTTCAAACTCTGCCACTTCGTGTAGCATATTGTGCTCTATCTTGCGAAATCCCTCTTCTCCAACTTCGTCGAAGATCTGTTTAACGGTTTTGCGCATTCGGCTCTCGATATACCAGTCGAGATCGTAGAACATAACGCCAAGGTCTTTGGCGAGGGCTTTGCCGACCGTTGTCTTGCCGGCGCCCATGTATCCTATGATGATGATTGACTTCATTTTCTTCTGTTTCTATGTCAATGAGGCATGTTTATGATTTCTTTCTGCCTCTAGCCTTTGGTTCTGGAGCAGCTTTGATAATTTCCATACACTCCTCGTATGTAAGCTCCTCTGCACTCTCATGTTTTGCCTTTGGAATGCGGTAATTCTTGCCGTCGTAAGCAATGTATGGACCATACTTGCCATTGAGAATTTCCATCTTATCGTCCTCATCGAAAACTTTGAGATGACGCTTCTCTTCGGCTTCGCGCTTTTCCTTGATCAGCTCGATGGCTCTATCCAGGGTGATGGTCAGCGGATCATCCTCCTTTGGAATAGAAACATACTTGCGGTTATGGAGGATGTAAGGGCCGTATCGGCCAGAGCCAACTGTTACAGTAATGCCTTCATAATCACCGAGTTCTCTTGGCAGCTTGAAGAGTTCCAAAGCCTCTTCCAGGGTGATGGTTTCTATGCTCTTGTCTGATGGCAACTGGGCAAACTGAGGCTTGTCCTTGTCTTCTGCAGAACCAATCTGTACCACAGGCCCAAAACGGCCAATCTTGACGAATACTGGCTTTCCTGTTTTTGGATCATTTCCGAGATTGCGCTCGCCGGCTTTGTGCTGGTTGCGGGCTTCCAGGACTTCCTTCACTTCAGGCTCAAAGCCCTTGTCGAAATCCTTCATCCAGTTGGTCCATTCGGTCTTTCCTTCTGCAATATCATCAAATTTCTTCTCTACGTCTGCCGTAAAGTTGTAGTTCATGATGTTCGGGAAGTTCTCCATCAGGAAGTCGTTTACTACGATGCCGATATCAGTAGGCAGAAGCTTGCCCTTTTCAGAGCCTGCCATCTCTTTCTTCAACTTCTGGGTTATCTTGATGCCCTTCAGAGAATCTATGGTAAATGTGCGCTCTTCACCCGTCTTGTCACCCTTTACCACGTATTGACGCTGCTGGATGGTACTGATGGTTGGAGCATAAGTAGATGGACGGCCGATGCCGAGATCTTCCAGTTTCTTCACCAGACTGGCCTCGGTGTATCTTGCAGGAGCCAGAGAATACTTCTCTGTAGCAAGGATTTCTCTGCGCTGCAATTCATCGCCTTCTTTCAGGGCTGGAAGAATGTGGGAAGAATCCTCAGCATGCTCTTCATCGTCGGTTGACTCAAGATAAACCTTGAGGAAACCATCGAATGAAACAACCTCGCCGGTAGCAACAAACTTTTCGTTTGTGTTGCCGATATTGATGTTGATGGTTGTCTTTTCGAGTTGTGCATCAGCCATCTGAGATGCGATGGTACGCTTCCAGATGAGTTCGTAAAGGCGCTTCTCCTGAGCGGTTCCTTCGATGGTTGGTTCATTCATATATGTAGGACGGATAGCCTCGTGCGCTTCCTGTGCACCCTTTGAACTGGTGTGGTAGGCACGAGTCTGGCTGTATTCCTTGCCATATTCTCTGATAATCTCATCTTTGCTGGCGTTGGAACAGAGCGTAGAGAGGTTTACGCTATCGGTTCGCATGTAAGTGATGCGTCCGCTTTCGTAAAGTTTCTGGGCTATCATCATGGTCTGTACAACGGTGAAACCAAGCTTGCGTGCAGCTTCCTGTTGCAAAGTAGAAGTAGTGAAAGGTGGTGCAGGAGAACGCTTTAAAGGCTTCTTGGTTACAGATTCAACCATAAACTTAGCGTCTTTGCACTTCTCAAGGAAAGCTTCAACCTCTTCGTGGGTATTGAAACGCTGGTCCAGTTCTGCCTTTACCTCTGTTGCATTGCCGCTGTCGCTGATCAGGGCGAAAATAGCGGTAACGCGATAGTATGGAACACTCTGGAACTTCTGGATTTCACGCTCACGTTCTACTATCAGACGGACAGCAACACTCTGTACACGACCTGCAGAAAGGGCTGGCTTAACCTTTCTCCACAAGATAGGAGAAAGCTTGAAACCTACCAGTCGGTCGAGTACACGACGTGCCTGCTGGGCATTCACCAGGTTCATGTCCAGATGGCGTGGGTTCTTGATTGCGTCAAGAATAGCCTGTTTGGTAATCTCGTGGAAGACAATACGGTTTGTCTTCTCCTCATCCAATCCCAGTACTTCGCAAAGGTGCCAGCTGATGGCTTCTCCCTCGCGGTCCTCATCGGATGCTAACCAGATTTTCTTGGCTTTCTTCGCATTCGTTTTCAATTCTGTAACGAGTTTTTTCTTTTCCTCTGGAATCTCATAATCAGGTTCCATGGTTTTCTCGTTTATACTAAGTTCCTTCTTCTTCAGGTCACGGATATGACCGTAAGAAGACATAACCTTATAGTCCTTACCTAAAAACTCTTCGATCTTTTTAGCCTTCGCAGGGCTCTCGACGATTACTAAATTCTCTTGCATAAGCTTATACACAATTTTTTTCGGTTGGCAAAAGTAAGTAAACTTTTTGCTTATACCTTATTATATGGTGTTTTTTTTGGTTTTTTTAATGTTTGGGAGCCATATTTGGCTGTATTGAACCCTTTTTACCCCAATTTTGTTTCCAAATAACGATGGAGCCCTTTGCGTATGGAATCGAATGCAAACTCATCAGGATTGAGTCTGCTCAATGGTATCCAGAATGATTCTTCTGCATCGTCCATTGCTTCTATATGAGTGTCGTCTTTCACCTTCACTTCATAGAACATATCGAGGGTATGGACCATGAAACCTGAGTAAAGGTAGAGATTTGGGTAGCTGAACTGATACTTAACCTCAGTTGCATCCAGTCCGGTTTCCTCTTTTACCTCTCTTGCCATACCTTCTTCACCTGTTTCATCCATGTCAACAAAACCGCCTGGCAAATCGAGTGCCCCCTTGGCTGGGTCTTTCTTGCGCCTTACTGCCAGGAGCTCTTCCTTACTGTTGAGTATGAGAGCTACCGTAGCACTGCTTGGATTGAGGTAATAAGAGAATCCGCAGTCCTTACACTTCTTGCTCTTGATGTTGTTGATTTCGAAATGACTAGAGCCGCAAACCGGGCAAAACTGAAACTTATCTAATACGTGACTCATATTATGATTAATGTATAATGATTGATGTTTAATGGAAAAGAATTTATCATCATGTTATAATTGAAAAGCGGCCGGTCTTTGACTGCTGAACAAAGATCGGCCGCTGGTTATCTGATATTTACCAATTATCTGTACGGAATGGGAAGAGAGGCAGGTTGCCTGCATTTGCCATATTGCCGAGCTGGAAGTTGCGGAAACAGTAGCGAAGGGCTACTGGTTTCTTTACCTCAGGACTGGTTACGATGACGCACTCATTCCAAGGATCGTTGCCTTCCTGCCAGAAGTGCTTGGCTGTAGCCTTATGGAATACCTTATCTTCGCCTGCAACTTCGAAACCTTCGATACCTTCAAAGCGGTTGTAGGCTCCGTAGGTGTTGTCGAAATGCACCTTTACAGTATCACCTACAATCTTCATCTCCTTGAAGGTCATGCTCTCGCTGAAGAGTCCCTTCATGCCATAGGTCTTGCTGAGTGCCTGGAGTGCAAGACGTTCGCCTACAGGCTGTTTCTGACATGGATGAATCTGCTCAACCTCGTATGGGTAAACCAGGTCTTCGGTACAGACGATGCCGCTGTTTGGAATCACCTTGGCTGCATTGAACTGCTGTTCACGGAGCTTAGGTCCCCAATCGCCATTTACGTCGCCATTATGATAAGGTGCAATCTGTACGAAATAGAATGGCAGTTCGCCCTGCTTGAAGTCTCTGCGCCACTGGGCAACGAGGTCGGCAAGACGTTTGGTATACTGGCCGTCCGGGTCGCCCACGTTAGAACATCCCTGATAGAAGAGAATACCCTTTACGCTATAGTTGAGGATAGGGTGGAAAGTTCCGTTACCCCAGAGAAGAGGGTAGAGGAAATCCCACTTAAACTTAGGGTTCTTGGTCATCTTTACAGAGTCGAGATCTTCCTTGGTGTTCTTTTTCAGGTAGTCGCGGTCGAGCCAGCTTTCTACACGGCTTCCACCCTTGTTTGCCATGACCAGACCTACCGGAATATCAAGAGTCTTGTTTATTACCTGTGCAAAGAAGTATCCTGTAGCAGATGCATCGCCTACGGTTTCTGGGTTAACCTCCTTCCATTCGCAGTTGGCATCATCTAACGGCTTACTGCTCATTACGCTAGGAATCTTTACGTAATGTACGCCTTTGTACTGGTTTGCTTCGAGCACCGCCTTGTTGTAACCTTCTACAGGGCAGTTGCCGAATCCTTTTACAGGCATCTCCATGTTGCTCTGACCTGCACAAACCCATACTTCTCCTGCCAGCACATTGTTGAGAGTGGTCTTTTCGCCATCATCGAAAGTGATGGAGAGTGGGGTATAGCTCGCCTTCGGGGTTTGTACTTTGATAGCCCATTTGCCATCCTTTCCGGTCTTGGCAGAATATTTCTGCCCAGACCATGAGGTGGTTACCTCTACTGTGGTTCCTGGTTTGTCCCATCCCCAGAGGCTAGCCTCTGTGTTTTGCTGTAAAATCATGTTGTCACCCAAGATGTGTGGCAACTTTACTTTAGCCTGCGCTCCTGTTGTGATAAGTGCCAAGGCTGCCATTGCTAAAAATTTCTTATTCATTTTTTAGGGTTTAAAAGTTTATCGTTTTTTGTTCTTAAGTTCCTTGTATGTTTCGTATTCAGATATTGCCATCTATGTTATCATGAAAGCAGATACAGAACTGACGTTAAAGAATAAAAGTTAGAAGCTGGAAGATGAAAAGCCGAAACTGTTCTCTCCAAACTTCTAACTCCTGGTTATCTTAAAGAAGGTTCTTGATGGCTGCCTCTATGTCCTTAATCTGTGCATCACGTGCCTGCAGGGTGTTGGTGCGGTCGATCAGGAAGAAGGTAGGAATGCTCTGGACATTGTAGAGAGCCAGACTCTTGCCCTGAATGCCATCTTCATCGCGTACGCAAATCCAAGGGATGGCAGCGGTAGAGGTCTTCCAGAAGTGCTCGTCTGGGTCTACTGATACCTGATAAATCTCCAGTCCGGCAGCATGATACTTGTTGTAGAGTTCACGCAACATCATGATGCGCTTGGTGCTCTCTTTGCTGGCGAAGAGATGGAAGTCGAGCAGTACCACCTTGCCCTTGAGGTCGGAGAGACGGCGTACCTGTCCCTTGTTGTCCTGAAGTGCAAGTTCGATGCATCCGTTTACGCTCACCTTGCTGGCCTCAATCTGCTGCTGTGCCATCTGGTTCTCGATGATGCGGATGTCCTTCATTCCCTCGATGGCGATATTGTGGAGGTTCTTGCCACGCTCAGCGCCAGGATAGTAGGTATCCCAACTGGTTGCTACGGCAGCAAATACCTTCACGTCGTCTTTGTTGTTGCGAGGGTTGAAGATAAGTGTATTCACATTGCCCAACTGTACCGTTTGGAAGAGCGCATAGTAAGCGTATGCCTTCATTGGCTCCTTGAAGATGTAGTTGGTCTTGATGTCCTGTTTGTAAGCCTGGAGCATGCGGCCTACGATGGATTCGATAGAATCGTTGCCGATGTTAGGATCTTTCACGAGCCCGTTGATATTGCTCTGGAGAGTCATCTGCTTAAGAGACAACTCCTTAATCTTGTTGCAGTTTTCAGAACCTTCCACTTCGTATTTGAAACTCATCTGCGGATAAGCCGCCTTTACCTTGACGGTTTCTGTAGAATCGATGGAAAGATTGATGGTTTGGTTGGCGATGCGTAAGCGGTAGAACTCTGGGGTAACAGAGCCCATGGCAGCCTCGTCGAAGGCAAAGGCACCATCCTCGCCCAGTTTAACAGAGTCGATTTTCACAGGACCGTTCAGGCTGATGTTCTCCAGATAGAGCATAGAGTCCTGAGCCTCTGTGATATTGCCGTTGATGTGGAATTTCTTGTTGTTACAAGAAGTCAAAGCCAGTGCAGCTACCATAATCGCTGCCACTGAAAAGAGTCTAGTTATCTTCATGAATTTTATTATTTTGCAAAATTATCGAGTGCAAAGATAGTAATAAAATTGCGAATAATGCACCTTCTATAGATAAATTATTTAAAAAAGTGGAAAATAATTGCTGATTTATTTGTTTATTAATAATTAAAGAGGTATCTTTGCAGCGTTTTAGATATTTTAGATGTTAGACAAAACAATAAGTTTTTTAATTTAGATGAACGTAATTACAAAAAGTGTTCAGTTGCCTGATGGAAGAACCATCACAATTGAGACCGGAAAAGTTGCAAAACAGGCTGATGGTGCTGCGGTTCTCCGCATGGGTAACACAGTGCTTCTCGCAACTGTTTGTGCAGCAAAGGATGCAGTTCCGGGTACAGATTTTATGCCTTTGCAAGTAGATTATCGTGAGCAGTACAGTGCTGCAGGTCGTTTCCCTGGTGGTTTCACCAAGCGCGAAGGCAAAGCCAGCGATGAGGAAATCCTTACCTCTCGTCTTGTGGACCGTGCTTTGCGTCCACTTTTCCCTTCTAACTACCATGCAGAAGTTTACGTACAGGTAATGTTGCTCTCAGCCGATGGTGTTGACCAGCCAGATGCCCTCGCAGGTTTCGCTGCTTCAGCTGCCATGGCTTGTTCAGATATTCCTTTCGAGTACTATATCTCTGAGGTTCGTGTAGCTCGTATCAATGGTGAGTATGTTGTTAACCCTACATTCCAGCAGATGGAAGAGGCAGACATGGATATCATGGTTGGTGCTACCAAGGACAATATCATGATGGTAGAAGGTGAGATGAAGGAAGTTTCTGAGCAGGATCTCATTGGTGCCCTCAAGGTGGCTGCCGAGGCTATCAAGCCTATGTGCGAACTCCAGTATGAGTTGGCTAGGGAGAAGGGTACTGACGTGAAGCGTGAGTATGACCACGAGATCAACGATGAGGAACTCCGTGAGCAGATCAAGTCTGAGCTTTACAAGCCAGCTTATGATATCAATCATCAGGCTTTGGAGAAGCATGCACGTCAGGATGCTTTCGATAAGGTTTTGGCTGATTTCCTCGAGAAGTATGACGCTGCTCATACCGATCTTTCTGAGGAAGACTTGGAGGAGAAGCACGCTGAGGCTACCCGCTACTATGATGACGTAATGCGCGATGCTATGCGCCGTTGCATCCTCGATGAGGGCTTGCGTCTTGATGGTCGTGCTACTACAGAAATCCGCCCTATTTGGTGCGAGGTTTCTCCACTCCCAATGCCTCACGGAAGCGCTATCTTCCAGCGTGGTGAGACTATGTCTCTCTCTACATGTACTCTTGGTACAAAGATGGATGAGAAGCTTATCGACGGTGTGCTCGAGAAGAGCTACCAGCGCTTCCTCCTTCACTATAACTTCCCTCCATTCTCAACAGGTGAGGCTAAGGCTCAGCGCGGTGTAGGCCGTCGTGAGATTGGTCACGGTCACTTGGCATGGCGTGGTTTGAAGGGTCAGATTCCTACAGACTTCCCTTACACAGTACGTTTGGTAAGCCAGATCTTGGAGTCTAACGGTTCTTCTTCTATGGCTACTGTCTGTGCCGGTACTCTCGCCCTGATGGATGCAGGTGTTCCTATGAAGAAGCCAGTTTCTGGTATCGCTATGGGTCTTATCAAGAACCCAGGTGAGGACAAGTACGCTATCCTCAGTGATATCCTCGGTGATGAGGACCACTTGGGTGATATGGACTTCAAGACCACTGGTACCCGCGATGGTTTGACTGCTACACAGATGGATATCAAGTGTGATGGTTTGAGCTTCGAGATTCTTGAGGAGGCTTTGATGCAGGCTAAGGCTGGTCGTGAGCACATCCTCAACTGCATGATGGAGACAATCTCTGAGCCACGTGCTGAGATGAAGCCACAGGTTCCACGTATCGTAGCATTCGATATCCCTAAGGAGTTCATCGGTGCTGTTATCGGCCCTGGTGGTAAGATTATCCAGCAGATGCAGGAGGATACTGGTGCGACAATCACTATCGAGGAGACTGATGGTAAGGGTCACGTCCAGGTATCTGCTCCTAACAAGGATTCTATCGATGCAGCTTTGGCTAAGATCAAGGCTATCGTAGCTGTTCCTGAGGTTGGTGAGGTTTACGAGGGTACTGTTCGCTCTATCATGCCTTACGGTTGCTTCGTAGAGATTCTCCCTGGTAAGGATGGTTTGCTCCACATCTCTGAGATTGATTGGAAGCGTCTTGAGACAGTTGAAGAGGCTGGCATCAAGGAAGGCGACAAGATCAAGGTGAAGTTGATGGAGATTGATCCTAAGACTGGCAAGTACAAGCTCTCTCATCGTGTATTGATGGAGAAGCCAGAGGGTTATGTAGAGCGTGAGCGTCGTCCACGTCCTGAGCGCGGTGAGCGTCGCGGTCGTCGTGATGATCGTCATGAAGGTCGTGGTGAGCGTCCAGCTCGTCAGCCACGTCGTTACGAGCATCGTAATGATGAGCAGGCTCCTAAGGAGTTCAACGACTCTTTGGATCACAACAATGATGTAGAATAATCTGCGTATTAGACACATTATTATATATAAAGGCATATTCCGCATAGGAATGTGCCTTTTTTGATATTGCTTTCTCTGGTTATTGCCGGATATAGTATTTGTAAATGGGAATGGAGAATGCAAAGTGGGATAAAATGTGGATAAACAAAAAGAGTCACAAGTAAAACTTGCGACTCTTTTCTGCGCTTCAAGATGGGCTTGAACCAACGACCCCCTGATTAACAGTCAGGTGCTCTAACCAACTGAGCTATTGAAGCAATTTGCTATGAAAGAAGATGAGTTACGAGGCTAACCTGAAACTCTCTTGCGCTTCAAGATGGGCTTGAACCAACGACCCCCTGATTAACAGTCAGGTGCTCTAACCAACTGAGCTATTGAAGCATTTTTTCTGTAAAGAACATGACGTTCCTTATTTGCGTGTGCAAAAGTACTAACTTTTCTTCATTCTGCCAAATTTTTTGCTGACTTTTTTCGCTTTTTCTCTAAAAAAGTGTATTTTTTCTTATCTTTGTGCCACTTTTTGCCTATTTTATGGTGTTTTTCGCAAAGAAATGAGTACTTTTGTGGTCGAAATCTTCTCCCGAGGGCGAATGCCGTGAAAAGGGGGAGAAAATAACCAATAAGTTGAATCATATACAATTAAATAAGGTAACAATGAAAAGAATACTGTTCTCCTTGCTTATGGTGCTCCTGGCAGTTCCTACTTTTGCCCAGGTTGACAAAGATCATGACTTCAAAGCCGCAAAGAATATGGAAATATTCAATGCCATCTACAAGAATCTCGATTTGATGTATGTTGATACGCTCGATGCTGAAGTTGTGGTCGGAAATGGTATCAATGCCATGTTGCGTAGTCTCGACCCTTATACTACCTATTATCCTGAGCAGAAGATGAAGGAACTCAAGAACCTGCTCACCGGCAAGTATGCGGGTGTAGGTGCGGTGATACGCTACAATTTTCAGTTGCAGCGCGTCTGTATCAGCGAGCCTTACGAGAATATGCCTGCTGCAGAAGTGGGACTGAAGAAGGGTGACATCATCCTGAGTATTGATGATGAGGATATGACCAATAAGGAGGTGGGCTATGTCAGCGATCATCTTCGTGGTGACCCGGGTTCTTCTTTCATGTTGAAAGTTAAGCGTCCAAGTACAGGCAAGACGATGAAGGTGAAGGTAACACGCCGTACCATCCAGTTGCCGTTCTTGCCTTATTATGGCATGTTGGAGGGTAGCATCGGTTACATCAACTTCAATTCCTTTACCGAGCAGTCTGCCAAGGAAGTGCGTCGTGCTTTTATCGATTTGAGAAAGCAAGGAGCCAAGAGTCTTGTCTTCGATCTGCGTAATAATGGTGGTGGTTCTGTTACCGAAGCGGTCAGCATCATCAATATGTTCTTGCCAAAAGGTAAGACAGTCTTGGAGATGAAGGGAAAGTTGCAGCTTTCTAATCATGTTTATAAGACCACGGTTGAACCGATAGATTCCGTTATGCCGATGGTGGTATTGGTGAACGAGAATTCTGCCAGTGCCAGTGAAATCATGAGCGGCAGTCTGCAGGATTATGACCGTGCTGTAATATTAGGTACGCGCACGTATGGAAAGGGATTGGTGCAGACTACCATGGATTTGCCTTATAACGGACAGGTGAAACTTACTACTGCTAAATATTTCATTCCTAGCGGTCGATGCGTTCAGGCACTCAACTATAAGCACGATAAGGGTGGTTATGTGGAGCATGTTCCCGACTCTCTTACCAAGGTGTTCTATACCGCAGGTGGCAGAGAAGTGAGAGATGGAGGTGGTGTGAAGCCGGATGTAGAAGTAAGGCCTGATTCTTTGCCGAACATCGCCTTCTATCTGGCTGGTGCCCGCGACAGTAATGAGGTGATGCTTAATTATGAGGTTGATTATATCGCCAAGCATCCTGCTATTGCTTCTGCGAAGGAATTCTCGCTGACCGATGCCGACTATGATGAATTCAAGACACGCGTGTTGAAGGCTAACTTCCAGTACGACCGTGAAACAGAAAAGTATCTCAAGGACTTGGAAAAACTCGCTAAGTTTGAAGGCTACTACGATGATGCCAAGGCAGAGTTTGAGGCTTTGAAGAAAAAGCTGAGCCATAATGTGGCAAAGGATCTGGATTATAACAAGGATTACATCAAGCATCTGTTGGAAAATGACATCGTTTCAGCCTATTATTTCCAGCGCGGTGCCATCCAGAATTCCATGCGCTATGACAAGCAGATTAAGGAAGCAGTAAAATTGCTGAATTCTCCATCAGAATACGAAAAAATACTGCATCCTGTGAAGAAATAAGTACAAAAACGTGCACAATCGATTAAAAATGTGCACGTTGCGAATAAAAAGTTGCATTTTTTTTGGCTAATCACAAAAATATTTGTAATTTTGCAACGTTCAGTGGAATGAGGGGCTCACAAGAGTTCCTCATTTTATTTTAATAAGGTATATATGATTGATAAAAACGTCGTAAAAAAATTAGTTGAAGAATGGCTCCAAGATAAGGAATATTTCTTGGTAAGCATTGAAATCAGTCCCGACGATAGAATCGTTGTTGAGATTGACCATGCCGATGGAGTATGGATTGAGGATTGTGTTGCCTTGAGTAAGTATATTGAGGATCATTTGAACCGTGACGAGGAAGACTATGAGCTCGAAGTTGGCTCTGCAGGCTTGGGTCAACCGTTCAAAGTTCCGCAGCAGTATATCAATTTCATTGGCAAGGAGGTAGAGGTGCTTGATGCCGACGGCAAGAAGGTGAAGGGTATCTTGAAAGCTGTTGAAGGAAATGACTTCACAGTTGGCGTTGAAGAAAAGGTAAAGGTTGAAGGTAAAAAACGTCCGGTTAAGCAGGAGGTTGATCACGTTTACCAGATGGATAAAGTAAAATATACAAAATACATAATTAGTTTCAATTAAGTTATGGCTAAAAAAGAGCAAGAATTGACAGCGAGTATGATTGATACATTCCGCGAGTTTAAAGAAACAAAGAATATCGACCGTACTACATTGGTAAGTGTATTGGAGGAGAGCTTCCGTAATGTACTTGCCAAGATTTTTGGTAGTGACGAAAACTTTGATGTCATCGTGAACCCTGACAAGGGTGACTTCGAAATTTATCGCAACCGTATAGTTGTTGCTGATGGCGAAGTTGAAGATGAAAATAAGGAAATTACACTTTCTGAGGCTCGTAAGATTGAGCCGGATTACGAGGTTGGTGAGGATGTAAGTGAGACGGTTGACTTCAATAAGTTTGGTCGTCGTGCCATCTTGACTCTTCGTCAGACTTTGGCTTCCAAAATTCTTGAGTTGGAGCATGATTCACTCTACAACAAATACAAGGATCGCGTAGGTCAGGTTATCTCTGGTGAGGTTTATCAGGTTTGGAAGCGCGAGGTTCTGATTGTAGATGATGAGAACAACGAGCTCATGTTGCCTAAGACTGAGCAGATTCCTGGTGATACTTACCGCAAGGGTGAGACTGTTCGTGCGGTCATCCTTCGTGTAGACAACGAGAACAATAATCCAAAGATTATCTTGAGCCGTACTGCTCCAATCTTCCTGCAGCGCCTGTTGGAGGCTGAGGTTCCTGAGATTGCAGACGGTCTGATTGCAATCCGCCGTATCGCCCGTCTTCCGGGAGAGCGTGCTAAGATTGCTGTTGAAACATTCGATGAGCGTATCGACCCGGTTGGCGCATGTGTAGGTGTTAAGGGTAGCCGCGTTCACGGTATCGTTCGCGAACTTTGCAACGAGAATCTCGATGTCATCAACTACTCAAGCAATACCAAACTCTTCATTCAGCGTGCGTTGGCTCCAGCCAAGGTTTCTTCAATCAATGTTGATGATGAGAACAAGAAAGCAGAGGTTTACTTGCAGCCTGAGGAAGTTAGTTTGGCTATCGGCCGTGGCGGTATGAACATCAAACTGGCTTCTATGCTTACAGAATATACCATCGACGTATTCCGTGAGGTAGACGAGAATGAGGCCGATGAGGATATCTACTTGGATGAGTTCTCTGATGAGATTGACCAGTGGGTTATCGATGCTATCAAGGGCATCGGTCTTGATACTGCCAAGCAGGTACTCAATGCACCTCGCAACTTGCTGATTGAGAAGGCCGACCTCGAAGAGGAGACCGTTGATCATGTACTCAGCGTGTTGCGCGCCGAATTCGAACAATAATTCCCTTGCCAGCGAGTGCTTGCAGGGAATCTAACTTTAAAAATAGGAGAATAAATAATTTATGAGCATCAGATTAAATAAAGCACTACGTGAATTAAATATAGGACTTCAGACGGCAGTTGAATTCCTAGAGAAAAGAAAAGACCTGGGAGATGTCAAGGCAGAACCGAGCTTCAAACTCACCGACCAGCAATATAAGGCATTGAATGATGCCTTCAGTCAGGACAGAGAGGTTCGTGATCAGGCTGAGAAACTCTTTACCAAAAAAGCAAAAGATAAGAAGCGTGCGCCAGAGCAGAAGGACAATCGCGCTGAAAGCTTGTTGGAGTCTAATGGACAGCAGCAGTATAAGCCGCTGGGAAAGATTGACTTGGACAATATCGGTAAGAAGCCTGCTGCAGAGTCTGTTGCGGAAAAGCCTGAGACTGCTGCCGTCAGTCCTGAGCAGAAGAAAGACGCTCCTAAGGCTGAGCAAAAGAAGGAACAGAAGCCACAACAGGCTTCTCAGCATAAACAGCAAATGAAACAGGAAAATCATCAGAAATCACAGCAGTCAAACGCTCAGATGAATAAGCAGAATGCTCCTCAGGGAAAGAAAGAGCATCATCATGCTAAGAATGAAACTGCACAGCATTCTGCTGGCGCAGCAGACAACAGCGTGTTTACTCTCAAGAGTGAGAAGAAGTTTACTGCTAATGAGCCTAAGGTGTTGGGCAAGATAGATTTGTCTTCCCTCAACCAGAGCACTCGTCCTAAGAAGAAAACCAAGGAGGAGCGCCGCAAGGAACGTGAGGAGAAAATGGCTCAACAGCACAATGAGCGCAAAAAGCGTGTTCGTATCAACAAAGAACGTGTTGACATCAATGCTGAAGCTAAGAATAATAGCGGAGGTAATGGCAACAACGGCGGTAATAACAAGAAGAACAAAAACCGCAACAGAAATAATAACAATAATAATCGCGGCAATAATAACAACCGCGGCAACCAGCGTCAGATCGAGGTTGATGACGAGGCTGTAGCACGCCAGGTTAAGGAGACTCTTGCACGTTTGACCAGCAAGAGTCAGAACAAGAAGGGTGCTAAGTACCGTAAGGAGAAGCGTGAGGCTGTTCAGGAGAAGTTGCAGGATCAGGCTCGTCAGGAGCAGAAGGAAAGCAAGACCCTGAAACTTACTGAGTTCGTTACCGTTAGCGAGTTGGCTACGATGATGGATATCAGCGTTACTCAGGTTATCTCTACGCTGATGGGCGTAGGCATCATGGTATCTATCAACCAGCGCCTGGATGCAGAGACCATCAACATGGTAGCTGAGGAGTTCGGTTTCAAGACCGAATACGTGAGTGCCGAGGTTCAGGAGGCCGTGAGCGAGGAAGAAGATGATGAGAACGACTTGGTTCCACGTGCTCCAATCGTAACCGTCATGGGTCACGTAGACCATGGTAAGACCTCTTTGCTCGACTATATCCGTAATACCAATGTGATTGCCGGTGAGGCGGGGGGTATTACCCAGCATATCGGTGCCTATAGCGTGACCCTGAAAAGCGGTCGCAAGGTAACCTTCCTGGATACTCCAGGTCACGAGGCGTTTACCGCCATGCGTGCCCGTGGTGCCCAGGCTACCGATATCGCCATCATCATCATCGCAGCCGATGACTCAGTGATGCCTACTACCAAGGAGGCTATCGCTCATGCGCAGGCTGCCGGTGTGCCTATGGTATTCGCAATCAACAAGATTGATAAGCCAGGTGCTAACCCAGACCGTATCCGTGAGGACTTGGCTAACATGAACCTGCTCGTTGAGGAGTGGGGTGGTAAGTATCAGTGCCAGGAAATCAGTGCCAAGAAGGGTATCGGTGTTCACGATTTGCTCGACAAGGTGCTCCTCGAGGCTGACATGCTCGACTTGAAGGCTAACCCTAACCGTCGTGCTACAGGTACCATCATCGAGTCTTCTCTCGACAAGGGTCGTGGATATGTTTCTACCGTATTGGTTGCCAATGGTACCTTGAAGGTAGGCGACATCGTACTCGCCGGTACTTCTTGGGGTCGTGTCAAGGCGATGTTCAATGAGCGTAATGTCAACATCAAGTCAGCAGCTCCTGCTGAGCCAGCTATCATCCTCGGTTTGAATGGTGCGCCTACTGCAGGTGACCAGTTCCACGTAATCGAGACAGAGCAGGAGGCTCGCGAAATCGCCAACAAGCGTGAGCAGCTGCAGCGTGAGCAGGGCTTGCGTACTCAGAAGCGCTTGACCCTGGGTGATATCTCTCACCGTATCGCACGTGGTGAGTTCCATGAGTTGAACGTCATCGTGAAGGGTGATACCGATGGTTCTGTTGAGGCATTGAGCGACTCATTCATCAAGCTTTCTACCGAGAAGGTTCAGGTGAACGTGGTGAACAAGGCTGTGGGTCAGATTTCAGAGAACGACGTGATGCTGGCATCTGCTTCAGATGCAGTCATCGTTGGTTTCCAGGTTCGACCATCTGCCGATGCTCGTAAGGCTGCCGACCGTGAGGGTGTTGAAATCAACACATATTCTATCATCTATGATGCTATCGACGATATCAAGAGTGCGATGGTTGGTATGCTCGACAAGGTGAAGAAGGAAATCGTTACCGGTCAGGTTGAGGTTAAGCAGACCTTCAAGATTTCTAAGGTGGGTACTATTGCCGGTGGTCTCGTTACCGAGGGTAAGGTACACGCTAAGGATAAGGCTCGCGTCATCCGTGACGGTATCGTGATCCGTACTGCTGAAATCGGTGCCTTGAAGCGTTACAAGGACGATGTCAAGGAGGTGGTTACCGGTATGGAATGCGGTTTGAGCCTCGTCAACTACAACGATATTCAGGAGGGCGACGTTATCGAGACCTTCACTGAGATCGAGGTAGAGCAGAAGCTTTAATAAAGTGAAGAGTGAAGAACGAAAAGTGAAGAATTCATTTGTTTTTCGCTCTATCATATATATAATAAGGTAGGGATGAGTCCTCAGCGGCTTATCCCTATTTAGGGTTAAAATAACGAAAGGTTATTCTAAATAACAATGGCAGAAATAGAGAAAGAACAGAATCAGGTTGTCAAGGATGTGATAGACCAGAAATACGAGTATGGTTTTACCACCGATGTACATACTGAAATCATAGAAAAGGGTCTCAACGAGGATGTTGTGCGCCTGATCTCGCAGAAGAAGGGAGAGCCAGACTGGATGCTCGAATTTCGTCTGAAAGCCTACAATTACTGGAAGACGCTAAAGGAGCCAAAGTGGGGACACGTTCACGTGCCACCTATTGACTACCAGGAGATTTCATACTATGCCGACCCTTTGGCAAAGAAGCCAAAAAACAAGGAGATTGATCCTGAGTTGGAGAAAACATTCGACAAACTCGGTATTCCTCTGGAGGAGCGTCTGGCTTTGAGCGGTACCGCCGTAGATGCCATCATGGACTCTGTGTCGGTAAAGACTACTTTCAAGGAGAAACTCCGTGAGAAGGGCGTCATCTTCTGCAGTATCGGTGAGGCTGTGAAGGAGCATCCTGATCTGGTAAGAGAATATTTGGGAACCGTAGTTCCTTATCGTGATAACTTTTATGCAGCCTTGAACAGTTGTGTTTTCAGTGATGGCTCATTCGTTTATATTCCTAAGGGCGTCCGCTGTCCGATGGAGTTGAGCAGTTACTTCCGCATCAATGCCCGTAACACCGGTCAGTTTGAGCGTACATTGATCATCGCCGATGATGATGCCTACGTTTCTTACCTGGAGGGATGTACAGCGCCAATGCGTGATGAGAACCAGCTCCATGCGGCTATCGTAGAGATTATCGTCAAGGATAATGCTGAGGTGAAGTACTCTACCGTTCAGAACTGGTATCCTGGTGATGAGCATGGTAAGGGTGGTGTGCTGAACCTGGTAACCAAGCGAGGCGACTTGCGCGGTGTGAACTCTAAGTTGAGCTGGACTCAGGTAGAGACGGGTTCTGCGATTACCTGGAAGTATCCTTCCTGTATCTTGCGTGGCGACAACTCTGTAGCTGAGTTCTACAGCGTAGCTGTTACCAACAACTATCAGGAGGCTGATACCGGTACCAAGATGATTCACATGGGTAAGAACACCAAGAGTACCATCATCTCTAAAGGTATCTCGGCTGGTCATAGCCAGAACTCCTATCGTGGTCTGGTTCGTGCCACATCCAATGCCGACAATGCACGCAATTACAGTTCCTGCGACTCTTTGTTGCTGGGTAGCGATTGTGGAGCGCATACCTTCCCATATATGGATGCCCATAACGATACAGCCGTGTTCGAACATGAGGCAACCACCTCGAAGATTTCAGAAGACCAGCTCTTCTATTGCAATCAGCGAGGTATTCCTACCGAGGAGGCTGTCGGCTTGATCGTAAATGGTTATGCCAAGGATGTGCTCAACAAGTTGCCTATGGAGTTTGCCGTTGAGGCACAGAAACTCCTGAGTGTTTCACTCGAAGGAACCGTAGGATAGTTATCATAATTCTCGATGAAATCGATAAAAATTGACTAAAATTATGTTAGAGGTAAAGAATCTGCATGCTACTATTGCAGGCAAAGAAATATTGAAAGGTATCAACCTGACTATCAACGATGGTGAGATACATGCAATCATGGGACCTAACGGTTCCGGTAAGTCAACCTTGAGCGCTGTGCTCACAGGTAACCCTCTCTATACCGTAACCGAGGGTGAGGCTATCTTCAACGGCAAGAACCTCCTGGATATGAAGCCAGAGGACCGTGCCCGTGAAGGCTTGTTCCTCTCTTTCCAGTATCCGGTGGAGATTCCTGGCGTATCCATGACCAACTTCATGCGTGCAGCTATCAATGCCAAGCGTGAGTATCAGGGTTTGGAACCATTGAATACAAGTGAATTCATGAAGCTGATGCGTGAGAAGCGCGAGTTGGTGGAATTGGATAGCAAGTTGGCTCGCCGTTCAGTAAACGAAGGTTTCTCGGGTGGTGAGAAGAAGCGCAACGAGATTTTCCAGATGGCTATGCTGGAGCCAAAGCTTTCTATTCTCGATGAAACCGACTCTGGTCTCGATGTGGATGCGATGCGTATCGTGGCTGACGGTGTGAACAAGATGCATACCGACAAGACATCTGCCATCGTCATCACTCACTACGAGCGTCTGCTCGATATGATTAAGCCAAGTGTGGTTCACGTACTCTATAAGGGTAGAATAGTGAAGACTGCTGGTCCTGAACTTGCCAAGGAGATTGAGGCTCGTGGCTACGACTGGATCAAGGCTGAAGTAGATGAGAAATAATAAGGAGGATGGCTATGCTTTCAGAAAAACAATATTTAGACTTGTATCAGTCTTCTTCGAGAGTGATCAAGAAGAACAGTGCTGAGGTGCTCAATGCGGTGCGCGATGCTGCGTTTGAGAACTTCCGTCGCTTGGGCTTCCCTTCCCGAAAGGTAGAAAGATACAAGTACACAGATATGAGCGCCATTTTCGAGCCAGATTATGGCTTGAACTTGAACCGTCTGGAAATTCCGGTAGATCCATACGAAGCTTTCCGCTGCGATGTGCCTAATCTGAGCACTTCGCTCTACTTCGTGGTGAACGATGCTTTTTATAACAAAGCATTGCCTAAAGTAGAGCTTCCGGAGGGCGTAATCGTGGACTCTTTGAACAAGATTGCTGCAGAAAACCCTGAATTCATCGGGAAATACTACGCTAAGATTGCCAAAACCGATGAAGATGGCATCACCGCATTGAATACATTCTTGGCACAGGATGGCTTGCTTATCTACGTTCCAAAGGATGTAAAGGTAGAGCGAACCATTCAGGTCATCAATATTCTCCGTTCGGATGTTGATTTGATGGTAAACCGACGTGTGCTCATCGTGATGGAACAGGGTGCTGAGGCTAAGTTCCTCTTCTGCGATCATGCTGCCGATGATAAGAACTTCCTCGCAACCCAGGTTATCGAGGCTTATGTTGGCGAGAATGCCAGTCTCGACCTCTATTGTCTGGAGGAGACTCATTACAAGAACCGTCGTGTCAGCAACGTTTATATTGAGCAGCAGGCTAACAGCCGTGTAAACCATAACGTCATCATCCTTCATAACGGTATCACCCGCAACCGCCTCGACCTTGTATTCAAGGGCGAGGGAGCCGAGAGCTTCTGTAATGGTTGTGTGATTGCCGACAAGAACCAGGTGGTTGACAACAATACGCTTATCGATCATCAGGTGGGTCATTGTACCAGCAACGAACTTTATAAGTATGTACTCGATGGTGAGGCACGTGGTGCTTTCGCCGGCAGAGTATTGGTTCGTCATGGTGCCCAGAAAACTGTTTCTCAGGAAACCAACCAGAACCTCTGTGCTACGAAGACTGCCCGCATGTTCACCCAGCCGATGCTGGAGATTTATGCCGATGATGTGAAGTGTGCGCACGGTAGTACTGTAGGTCAGCTCAACGATGCCGCATTGTTCTATATGCAGCAGCGTGGTGTGAGCCGTGAGGAGGCTAAGTTGCTCCTTCAGTTTGCATTTATCAACGAAGTCATCGACAAGATGGAGCTGGAGCCATTGCGTGACCGCCTGCATCATCTCGTAGAGAAGCGATTCCGTGGTGAACTCAATAAGTGTGAGGGCTGCAAGCTTTGCAAGTAGATAATATCCTTTTAAAGGAGTTAAGTTCTTAAAAATATGTATGATATCAATCAAGTAAGAGCAGATTTCCCGATTTTATCGAGAAAGGTCTATGATAAGCCATTGGTGTATCTGGATAATGCGGCAACTACGCAGAAGCCATTGTGCGTGCTCGATGCCATGCGCGATGAGTATCTCAATGTAAATGCCAATGTGCATCGTGGTGTTCACTATCTCTCTCAGCAGGCTACCGACCTTCATGAGGCAGCCCGCGAAACCGTGCGCAAGTTTATCAATGCGCCTAAGGTTGAGGAAGTCATCTTTACCCGTGGCACTACAGAGAGTCTGAATCTCGTGGTTTCATCGTTCTGCGATGCCTTTATGAGCGAGGGCGACGAGGTGATTATCTCTACCATGGAGCATCACTCCAATATCGTGCCTTGGCAGTTGCAGGCTGCCAAGAAGGGAATCGCTATCCGTGTAATCCCTATCAATGATAAAGGTGAGATTAACCTCGATGAATTCGCCAATTTATTTACCGAACGCACCAAAATCGTGAGCATTGCCCAGGTGAGCAACGTGCTCGGTACGGTGAATCCGGTAAAAGAGATGATAAAGATAGCTCATGAGCACGATGTGCCTGTCATGGTGGATGGCGCTCAGAGTACTCCTCATTTTGCTGTGGATGTACAGGATATGGATTGCGATTTCTTCGCTTTCAGCGGACATAAGATTTATGGTCCTACCGGTATCGGTGTGCTTTACGGCAAGGAAGAGTGGCTCGACAAGTTGCCTCCTTATCAGGGCGGTGGCGAAATGATTGAGAGCGTAAGTTTCGAGAAGACTACTTTCGAGAAGTTGCCTTTCAAGTTTGAGGCTGGTACTCCTGATTATGTAGCTACCCACGGTCTGGCAAAAGCCATCGATTATGTTTCTGCACTCGGCATGGATAACATTGCCAAGCACGAGCAGGAACTCACCCGTTACTGCATGGAGCAGATGCGAACCATAGATGGAATCAGGCTTTTTGGTGAACAGGAGGGCAAAGATGCCGTTGTCAGCTTCTTGGTTGGTGATATTCATCACATGGATATGGGAACCTTGCTCGACCGCCTGGGCATCGCTGTACGTACCGGTCATCATTGCGCTCAGCCTTTGATGGACCGCTATGGTATTCTCGGCACCGTTCGTGCCAGCTTTGCCCTATATAATACAAAGGAAGAAATAGATGCGCTTGTAGCGGGCGTAAAACGCGTGGCTACGATGTTCTAAGGAAAAATCATTTTAGCCGTTTATAGCGCACGTAAAAGCCTTATTTAACCAACTGGCGAGCGAAAGACAACCTACTGGCAAGCAAAGAACAGCCAACTGGCGCTACTGCGGACAGTTGGCTGTTTGCGTTTGGCAGTTATCAGAAAGTTGAGGTTGGAATGCCCAAATACTCTTCACTCTTCACCCTTTTGTCGTAACGTATTGTTATACTGATACTTACGCGCTGAAGAGACGTTCTGACTCTTCACCCACTCTTCACCCACTCTTCACCGCCTGGTGCTATGAGGGTGAAGAGTAGGTGAAGAGTGGGTGAAGAGTTGGTGAAGAGTTTAAACGCTTCTATCTTTGTAACTATCATATAATCAGAAGGTTACAAAATAGAGGTGAAGAGTGAAGAATAAACGTAAAATTCATCATAATTATGTTAGAAAGTCATTATTATAAGGATATGGTAGAGGCTGGCTGCGATGAGGCTGGCAGAGGATGTCTGGCAGGCAGCGTATATGCAGCAGCCGTTATCCTTCCGCCCGGTTATCAGAATGCCGAATTGAACGACAGTAAGAAGCTCACTGATAAGAAGCGCAAGGCGCTCCGCGAGCAGATAGAGCGTGATGCTGTAGCTTGGGCTGTGGGCATTGTTACTCCCGAAGAAATCGATAAAATTAATATCCTCAACGCCAGTTTTCTGGCTATGCACCGTGCCCTGGACCAGCTCAAGGTTCGTCCGGAGGCAGTTATCGTGGATGGTAACCGCTTCAAACCCTACAAGGATTTGCCTTATACAACCATCGTAAAAGGCGACGGCAAGTATCTGGCAATTGCTGCGGCAAGCATCCTTGCCAAGACCTATCGTGATGATTACATGGATGCGCTGGCAGAAGAATATCCACAGTACGACTGGAAAGGCAACAAGGGTTATCCTACCAAGAAGCATCGTGCTGCCATCAGGGAATTTGGAGTCACTCCATATCATCGCATGAGTTACAATCTTTTAGGCTCCGGTGAACTGTCCATCGATTTTAAGGAATAATATACTGTCGCCATGAAGCATTTGGTCTATATTTTTCTGCTCCTGCTGAGTTTGCTTTCTTGTAGGCAATCTTCCGTTTATGGAACATTGTCGGACATAGATAGTGTGCTTTCGGAGCATCCAAAGAGGGCACTTACTCAATTGGATTCTTTGAGAAAGATAGGCGCACTTTCTGCCAAAAAGGATTCCATGTATGCAAAGCTGTTATGTAATACCGCTAAGAATCTTTTGTATCTACCATTGGATGATGTGAAAGATATCGATGAATTGGCATCTTATTATCTGCAAACAGATAATAAGGAATTATTGCCAAGAGCCTATTATTTAGTAGGTAGATGTTTGCACGACCAGGATAGCATTCCGCAAGCTATTATTTATTATCATAAGGCTTTGGAATGCTTAGATGAAAGTCAGAATAGCAATATGAAGTTACGAGGTGCGGTAAATGCACAGATTGGCGATTTGTTCTTCAGGCAAAACTACCAGCGCTATGCCAAGAAATTCTATCAAGAAGCGAGCCGTTGTGACTCGCTTTGTCACGATCTGCAGTCATTGGCTTATGACTTGAGAGACTTGGCGGTGATTTCTGAATATTTAGACCAAAAGGATAGTGCTATCTATTTTGCCAAGCAAGCCTTGACGATAGCAGATAAGTTGTCTGATGAGAGTTTGAAGACAGAAATGTCCATTGAAGTAGCTACTTGTTATTTGGAATTAGACTTGGATTCTGTGCGTAAATATATGCAGCCGTATTCATTGAATGAAAGTGTGTCATCAGATGGTGCTTCCTATTTTCGTTCTTTATATTATATGAAGATGAATGACCTCAAATTAGCAGAGAGAGAACTTTGGAAACTTGCAATAAATGAGCATAAGACTGTTAGAAAAGATGCATACCAACGGTTGACTACTATATTCTTGCAGCAAGATAAGGCTGACAGTGCTAATTCTTGTTTCCAAAAATATTTGGATTGCGCCGATTCTTTAGACATAGAGTCTGAGTCGGAAAAGGAGGCAAAGGGAATAGCCTTGTATGATTATATATACCAGAAAGAACGTGGTAATCAGTTGGAGCTCGACAACAAGAATAAATTGCTTCTTATATCGGTTCTTGGTATTGCGCTTTTGTGCTTACTTTCATTGTCTGTCTTTTATTGGCAGATGGGTATTATGAAGAAAATCAAGTTACAGAACAAATTGAAAGATTTGAAGATACATTCCATTCTTTTTCCGATGGATTCGGCTCATTTGAATGAGCAAATCTTGATGCAAGTCGGTATGAGTACAAACTTGTCTCAAGGCAAGCATTTGTCAGAGGTGCAATGGCAAATGCTGGAAGGTGTATTCCATAGTCACTATCCTCATTTCAAGGACCACCTATATTCTTGTTGCAAGTTATCAGAACAAGAATACCATGTTTGTATGTTAGTCAAATTAGGCTTAGGTTCTTCCAAGATTTCAATCTTAACCAGCAAGGCTGTATCTACTATCTCTACGACTAAGCAAAGATTGTTCAAGAAAATAACAAGAGAAGATGGAACTGCCGAACAACTTGCGGAATTATTAGCCACTATGTAAACACCGATGAAATCACTTGTTTTGATTTTGCGAATATAGTTGCGAATATATTTTTTAATGACTTTTGTGCGAAAATGCTTACCTTTGCCACCAACATTTTTATAACTAAACAATGAGAAAGGTAAGTTTAATTTTGGTGACTCTATTGCTAGCAATGAATATGCAAGCTTCAGTCAAGGGTAGAAGAATATACATGTTCTCTCCCGCATCACGTTCATATTTTAATCGGCACCATCGTGCTCCAATGAAGGCACTTGTTCAAGTTTATCAAGACGATTTGTCTTTACAAGTTGTTTTGAATACAGAGCAAGTAGTAACCATTACATTCTATGATATAGATGGTAATCTGCTTTCTACTGAAGTCCAAATTTCTAAAGAAGCAGTGTACTCTATACCAGAGAGTGCTGTGGAAGTCGAAGTCTCTTATGGGGATGCACATTTAGTCGGAATGTTATACTAAAATCTGAGTCTTATGAAGTCAATATTGCCTATTGTTATCATGATCTTTTCTGTGTCAGCTTATTCCCAAAACAAAATCAGCTATCAATATGATGCTGCTGGGAATCGTATCAGTCGAGAAATTCTGTTTTCTCAAACGCAAATGGCTAAAAAACAAAACAAGATAAATACAGATATGTTGGGGAAACATAAAATCACGATTAGCCCCAATCCAACAGAAGGTCTTCTTCGAGTAGAATTATTAGATGGAGATGTTGCTGTAGATGGGGAAGCCATCGTATATTCTGCTAACGGAAGCCTTGTTGCTTCTGCACCGCTGAAAAGTAGTGTGACAGAATTAAACATAGGTTCATGTCCTAGTGGCATTTACCTTCTACAGATAAAACAGGGAAATTCAAAGTTGGTTTGGAAGATCATAAAAAAATAGAAGATGATGAAATCCTTTTTACGTTTTTTGTGTTTGACTCTTTTAGGGGTCTTTTTGCAATATGGCAATATTGCTTCAGCAGACTCTAATCGTTCAGTAGGCTCACCTAAAGGACAGTTTGAGGTGTCTTCAACGGGGGGCGCAGTGTATTCTGTTGCCATAGATGCTCCTAAGGGTATAGGAAAATTACAACCTAATGTCTCTTTAACTTATAATAGTCAGGCAGGCTATGGCATCGTTGGTTATGGCACGAATATTTCTGGTATATCTGTCATCACTCGTGGATGCAAGGATATTTACCACGATGGCTATGCTAAAGGTTCGAAAGGTCTTGGTGGTGGTGCTTATTTCCTCGATGGGAAGCGTTTGATTAAACAAAACAACATTGAAGGCATTGAAGGGGCTGCTTATGTGTTAGAAGGCGATCCTTTTACAAAAGTCCGCTTTTATGGCAGTTATTTTGGTAGTTTGGCGAATGTAAAGATTGTTGTAAAAACTAAGGATGGATTGACTTGTTCTTATGGTAGCGGTTCCGATTCTCGTTTGTTCTATACACAAGCTTCTCGAACTCGTATTCAAGCTTGGTATATAGATAAGGTGGAAGATGTGTATGGCAATACGATGACCTATAGTTATATTCATGTTGGAAATTGTATATATCCAGCTAAAATAACTTATGGAAAGAACTATAGTTTGTCAACTCCTAACACATCTACGGTTACTTTTACGTACCAAAGTATTTTGAATAAAAATACTCAGTGTGTGACGTTGGGTGGTAGGGTGTCTAATGTTGATAGAAGACTTAGTGAAATCACAACAGCGACAGGCAATGATGTCTATCGCAGATATGTGTGTGAATACGACTCAACTTTGGATGCCTCGAAAATACGATATTCACGCTTGGTGAAAGTAACGGAATATAATGGCAAGGGTGAATGTTTCAATCCGATTGTGTTTGGATGGCATGGTTTTGCAGGATTAGATAGAAGAGTGTCTTATCCAAAGATAGATGCAGATTACCATGGTTTTAATCAAGAAATTGTCAATAGCGGTTTTATTAGTGCGGATTTTAATGGTGATGGGTTGTCCGATATAGTGAAATTGGCTTATGTCAAGGATGATTATATTAAATATAATAATGGACGAGGTGGCTATAATGAAGAATGGCACCCTAGAACGATAGCGTATTTCTTTAAAGCGAAGAGAGATAACACAAGTAATGTTGTATTCGATTATGTAAAGCAGAGTAAGATAGATGGCGTTTGTGACATTCAAGGTATGGTTAGTCGTCCTGGGGGAAGTACTGTTTTGGATTTTAATGGTGATGGAAAAGCAGATGTTCTTGTGCCTATGTTAAATACAGATACACATTTAGATCAGGATCACCAGTATGTAATTTGGCGTGTCTTCCAAGGCGCTTCTAATGTGATTATGGGTAAGGTCTCTAATTTGCGAGCTGCTAGGGAAATGCCATTATACACATCTATAGACATAAACAAAGATGGAAAGACGGAAATATTTTATGTGGAGGCTACATCTAAAGATGGAAAATATTTAGGTGGTTGCTTGAATTTCGTTGATAAGCAAGAATTGGCAAATGAAACTCTACTCTCATTTGTATTTCCTAAGATTCCGAAGAAGATTTTCTCGGGCGATTTCAACAATGATGGTATGCCTGATTTGTTGTTCACTTATGATGGTGGCTACAAAATCTATTTTAATAATGGTACAGATAGTTTTGCTACTGCCTTTACGGAACAGAACTCTAAGACAGGTACAACCTTTGGCGATGACATCTTGATGGAGCAAGGCGATTTCAATGGTGATGGTCTTGTGGATTTTGTTCATTGTGACAACAATGGCAATGCAAACTTTGCTTTCAACAATGGTGATGGCACATTTACAGCAAAATATGCCATCAGATTGGACATGAAGGATAAGAACACTGGTAAGGATGATGACAAGTACGAGATTATCCCATTTGATATGGATGGTGACGGTAAGACCGATTTGCTCGCTTTGAAATCAGACTATAAGTATCATGGTGGCTTTCATAATCATTACTCTTTCAGAAATACTCAGGTAGCTTGGCTTCGTTCTACTGGTGAAAAGCTGGTACAAGAGAAGGTGGTATTTACAAATGGGGAAACAGATGCCATTGGTGGAAATGTTATTGTCGGTGATTTCACGGGTGATGGTCAAATGAGTATCATGGGGTATGGCAAGAATATCTATAATGCCAATGCCTCAGATCCTATCAAGATGCGACTCTATGCAACTCAGAATTATTCGGTTTCATCGGGAAAAATCAATACCGTTACTGATGGACTTGGCAATGTGACATCTATAGAATATGCCTCTTTGACAGATTCTACAGTCTGCCTTCCTACCATAACCTCCGCTAAGTTCCCTGTGGTCGATATTCGTCCCGATTTGGTCATGGTGAAACGTAGCTTGGCGCATGGCTTGACAACTGACTATCGTTATGGTGGACTGAAAGCCCATGTGCAAGGACTAGGCTTGATAGGATTTGAGAGAACACAGTCAAAGGTTTCTTTCAATAATGAAACGACGGAAAGCATTGTGGATGAGTGGAATCCAAAGTATTATACTCCTCAGAAGGTGACCACCCGTTCTTCCGTAGGCGATTGGAAGGCTTCTTCGACATCTACGATTTCTTTTGCCGAGCTGAATGGTACTTATTTTTCTTATCCTAAGGAACAGGTTGCTACCGATTATGATGGCAATGTGACTACTACGTCATGCGTATATGATGTAGAGAAAGGTTGCCCTCTGAACGAAACCGTGACTTATGGCAGTGATGCCATGTATAAGAAAACTGAATATAAGAATTATGTGAAGCGACTAGAAACATGGTTGCCAACTACGATAGTATCTAGTCAGAAGCACGAGGATGCCAATGAAGAATATGCCTCTACCACTATGCTCTCTTATGATGAGAAAGGACAAGTGGTGCAAAAGGAGGATCATGCAGGTACACCTTTGGCATTATCTACCACTAACGTCTATGATTCTTGGGGAAATGTAATCTCCAGCAAGAGGGATATGGTATGGCTACGATAACCAAGCATTATAGCTACGATGATACCAAAAGATTCTTGAAGAAAGAATGGCAAACGCCTGCCGCATCGGAAATGCTTTACACTTATGATATATGGGGTGATGTGTTGAGTACTGTCGACATGACAGATGTGACACATCCTTTGACTACCAGATATCAATATGATGGATGGGGAAATCTCATCAAGACGATGCATCCTACCAGCGCAGTAGAAACCTCTATTATTTATTGGGGAAGCTCTACTAATTTGAAGTACTACATTGAGGAAAGTGAAACAGGCAAGCCTACCGTAAAGACATGGTATGATTCTTATGGACGAAAAACGCTTTGTCAGTATGCCTTGCCTTGTGGTGTACAACATAAGGAAACGTATGCCTATAATGCGAAAGACCAGGTTCTTCGTAAGTCAGTATCTGATGGAAAATTGACATATATGGAACTCTTGTCTTATGACAAGTTGGGACGAATGACTTCGGATAACCAGACTCAACGAGGCAAGAACTATTCTTATGCTTATGGCAATCGAAGCGTTACTACAAAGATTGGAGGTAAGAGCTACACGAAGACAACGGATGCTTGGGGAAATGTCAAGACCTCTTCCGATCCTGTGTCAAGTGTGTCGTATGTTTACAATTCCATGGGCAAACCTGTGGAGATAAATTGCGAAGGCTCTAAGACTTTGGTGGAGTATGATGCCGTTGGCAATAAGACTTCTATGACAGATCCTGATGCTGGCACAACTACTTATGAGTATGCAGCCGATGGTAAGTTGTTGAAGCAAACAGATGCTCGTGGCATTGTCACGACAAATACTTACGATGAGTTGGGACGATTGACGACTTCACATGTCGGCGATATGGAAATTACTAGAACTTATGGAACGTCTGGTAATGACAACTTGCAGTTGATTAAGACGACTTGTGGTAACAACTTGGAGAGTTATTCTTATGATGTATTTGGCAGACTCACTTCTAGGACTCGTTCTGTGGAAGGTGATGAGTCGCACCAATATACCTATAGTTACAATATGGATGGCAGCATTGCTAGCGTTGTCTATCCTGGAGGTCTGACCCTAGGCTATGTGTATGATGCTAATGGATATTTGATGGCAAAGAAATACAACAATGTGGAGTTTAAGTCTTTGGCATTTTATGATGGTATCACCACTAGATACAAATTGCTGAATACATTTGGCAGTAAGGCAGTCACTTTAAGTACGAATGGGCATGTGAAGAGTGTTGACGTTAATTGCACCAGTCATAAGAATTCTTTCGAGTACGAATATGATTCTGCCACGGATAATCTTCTATCTCGAACAGGAGTGAACTCACAGAAGGAGACTTTCACCTATGATGGGGTGGATAGATTGACTTCCGTCAGCTACAACGGACAACGAAATTTAATTATAAAATATGCAAACGATGGCAATATTTTGAATAAGTTGGACGTTGGTAATTATGAATACGGACAAAAGCCACATGCTGTCATGAGTGTAGATAATATCAGAAGGATTATACCAAGTGCAACGCTATCTACCGAGTTCAATGAACTTGGCAGGATAGGTCGTATCGATGATGGTAATTCCTTGACATCCGTTGATTTTGTCTATGGTCCAGATATGCAGCGTTGGAAATCGACCTCATACAATAATGGAGTCGTAGAGAAGACAACCTTCTATGATACCGATTATGACAAGGTGATAGATAAGAATGGTAATGTCACAGAGTTCATCTATGTGGATGATAATTTTGTGATGTTGCGGAAGGATAACGGAACATTCTTGCCTTATGTTGTTGTAAAGGACAATATAGGTAGTATCATTTCTATTTATGCTGGTGATGGTACTCAAGTGTACTCTGCATCTTATGATGCATGGGGAAAGCAAACTGTCACAATGAACAAAATTGGTTTCATTCGTGGTTATTGTGGGCATGAAATGCTGAATGATTATCAAATCATCAACATGAATGGTCGCTTGTACGATCCTGTACTGGGCAGATTCCTAAGTCCAGACAATTATGTTCAAACTCCCGATTTTAGCCAGAACTATAATCGATATAGCTATTGCTTGAACAATCCTCTCAAATATACTGACCCAAATGGAGAATTGTTCGGAATTGATGACTTTTTGGTGTTTAGTGTTGTTTCTGGTGCAGTAATGGGTGCAATGCATGCAGGAATGTCAGGTAAGAGTATTTGGAAAGGTGCTCTCTTTGGGGCAGCTGGAGGAGCCGCAACTTATGGTATTGGTGCTGCATTCGGTGCAGTAGGTGGATTAGGACATGAACTGCTTCGAGCAGGAGCGCATGGGTTGTCAACTGGACTTTTTAATGGACTCAGTGGTGAAAACTTCTTTTCTGGTGTCGTTTCAGGAGCAGGAGGTTCATTAATGGGTACATTTGCTCAGTCTGTCCATCTTCCTAGTTGGGCATTGATGTCGTCAACTGCCGCAATGGGTGGAGCTGTCTCATTAGCTTCTGGAGGTAATTTCTATCAGGGATTATTGAATGGCTTGCAAATTGGTGCATTCAATTTCGCAGAGCATGATATAACCTATAGACATGATAGTCAAGACCATATTGTTGGCTCTATTCGTGATGTGGTAATATATCCTAGTGAGGCAGCAAAGCAATATATAGAAACAGCTGGTGTTTATGAAACGGCAGCTACTGGTGTATCTTTTCTGGAGAGTTTGAATAATTATGGAAGGAAATGCAGAATTGGTACAAATGGAAAATTCTATTTCCCAAGAGCTAATAATCATATATTTTATGGCAACCAATATGTAAGAACGAGAGAATTAAAAGGACTTAGTCATTTAAACTATTTCACACGAGCAATGTCATCTGCGGAAGATTATTCTCACTTTAAAGCTGCATATATAGCTGATGGAAATAAAATTGGTACAAATTGTGAAAAGTTATGTTTTCAAGTTGCAGGTCGTGAGTTGGGAACTTGGGGCGGTGCAATAATTGGACGACTAGCTGGTGGCGTTATCGGTTTTGGTTATGCAACGCTCCCCTTAGAAATGCTGGGCAGCTTTGGTGGAAGCTATGTAGGAGGTGAACTAGGCTTCGCTTTAGGAGGTATAATGTTTAATTTCGTAAAATGATATTAATATGAAAAGTTATTGTAATCGATTATTATATTCTTTCTACTGTTTTGAAGTGTGGAGCAATAATTTAGCGGATAAATTATTTAGTTCATTGATGAACAAAGCTTACGAACTTACATATAAATGGGATCCGTTTAGCCTTATAAATAAGGAAAAAACGACATTGGAAGAATATATAGCATGGCGCAAACGTATATCTAAGAATGTTGTATATAATTTAGATTACGGTGTTAGTATGATGTATGCTAAACCCATATTTGGAATTTTGTTTGGGGCTTATATAATGTTGTTTGTCTCCTTGGTTAGGCATTTGGGATTAGTCGTTATACCAGACGCTTATTTTGAAATATGCGTGATAATATGCTTGTGCTTATCGAGTTTGATTGCTTATTTGTCCGCATTCAAAGATAATGTATATAAAGTATATTTTAAGAAGTTCAAAAAGGAAAAAAACAATAAAAAATGGCACTTCATAACGTTATGTGTGTTTCTGGGTTCTTTGTATGCTGCTTATTTGTCCATAGTGCTTTGGGTGAAGTAGGTGCAGTCTAATTTGATATAAATGTCGTAATTTTGCAAAACATGGCTAAGAAAAGAATTCAAAATAGAGTAGGAGACATCTATTATGTGACGTTGGAAGATGGTGCAAGAATCTATCTTCAGTATGTAGCAATAGATACGGAACAATTGTATTCGCCAGGCAATACGAATCATCTAACAGTGTCACACAAGTGGTATGTGTGGACTATTAATCAGAAATATATACATATAGGTGATTTAGTGGGAGAATATAAATCGTATAGTATGGGATTTGTTTATCCTCCTTACGCTGTTTATCAGAAGATAATAACAGGGAAGTACCCTTTTCACGAATTGAAATAAAAATGAAAAAGTTATTCATATTTAACGTATTCTTGATGATTCTGTATTTGGTTTCATCTTGCTTACCATTTGGTTATTACAAAAGAAGTGTGGAGTTTAAAAATTGCACAGGTGATACATTAATTATAGGACATTCTTACTTTGATGCCATTGATAGTGTGCATTGTCAGATATTGCCTGCTTATGATATACCTGGTATCGAGGAATTGGATACCATTAATATTCCAGTAAACAAAGAATTATCTTTACGAGGTATTATGGCAGTCTTCCCGGATTCAACATGTTGTGAGGATTCTGTATATTTGTTTTCAAGGAAAGATACGTGCTATTTCTTTTTGATTAAATTCGAGGATGTAAAGCGCAATTCTTGGAAAGACATTTGTGCAAAAAAACTATATCATAAGTGGATGGTTGTTCGAGACAAAAATGGTAATTTAGATAAGGATATAAGATATAAAGATGAGTGACTTAAAAAACATAGCAAGGTATTCGGAATCCTCCTTATTATCTTTGGGTAGTTCTTCTATGAGTTTCGTTTGTATGAAACTGATGATGATGTCAAGAAGCAGATTCTTGACGAGGAAGTCCCCAAGGCTTATGATTTTCATGTCGTATCGTGCAAGGAATATAGAGGTTTCTCCTTTGTTGGTGTAGATCCTCATGGAGATACAATCCATGAGAATCTATCTGCCTTTTGGGATTTGTATCAAAAATACCAAAAGGGCGATAGAATTGTAAAGAGAAAAGGGGAGAAAACGCTCCTCTTGATTCATCATGCAGATACAGCTTGTATTCATTTATCTTATAAACAAAATGACTTATAGGTGATATGGAAGATTCGGTCTGCTCATGAGGACTTTTTCTACTGCTTTGTCGGTATGACGAGGAAAGGGAAGAAGGTGAAGAGTGAAGACATGTACTATAAGCTGAAATGCCGCCCTAACTGCCATTCTTGATGGGGTTAGGGCGGCATTATAAATGTTTTGTCTGATGAATGTCGGTTAGAAATCGAGGGTGATACCCTTTTCGTCAATCTTCTTGTATGTCTTGTCGTTGACAGTCACATTCTTCGAGTTCTTTGCATCGAAGGTGTGATTCTTTGCACTAACCTTGATGTTTTCGAGCTTCACGCCGTCAGTACGGTTGATGACGATACCATACTCAGCATTGTTTACCTCCATATCCTTGATGTGGATGTTGCTTACCGGCATCTCTGGGAGACCATTGAAGTAAGCTGCACGACGGGCTGTGCGGCAGATGACATGGTTGATGTCGATATTGCGGAAGCAAGGTGTTGTCTCGTCTACCTTGAACTTCTGTACCTTCTGGCTCTTAGCCTCATCGCCATCGTTGAGAACCTCAACGGCAGACTTGCCACCGTAGTAAAGGTCGAAGGTGATGACATCTGTCTGAATATCAAACATTGACATGTTGTCGATGTAGATATTCTCTACTACACCACCACGACCGCGGGTACTCTTGAAACGGAGACCTACATCGGTGCCGAGGAACTGGCAGTCGCTCACCTTGATATTCTTTACGCCACCGCTCATCTCGCTGCCAACAACGAAACCGCCATGACCCTTGAATACGGTACAGCCGTTTACGATGACATTCTCGCAAGGAATGCCGCGCTTTCTTCCGTCAGCATCCTTACCGCTCTTGATACAGATACCGTCATCGCCTACATCGAAAGTAGAGTTGACGATAAGTGCATTCTTGCAGCTCTCCAGGTCAAGACCATCACCATTCTGAGCATATGAAGGGTTGCGGACCAATACATCTTCTATAAGAACGTTCTCGCACATCAGCGGATGGATGTTCCATGCAGGAGAGTTCTGGAAGATGACCCCATTGAGCCAAACGTTCTTGCAGCTTACGAGACTGATCATTACCGGACGGAGGAAACGCTTGATCTCATTCCATTCTTCTTCTGAAGCTGGAGTTTTAGGCACATTCATGTTGGCACTGTTGTCAGCCTTCAATGCACCTTCTGATGGGAACCAGTAGTCGGCTCTCTTGAACGCACCGCCACGTGAAGTAATCTGCTTCCACTGGGCAGCGGTAACCTTCTGCTTCTTCAAAGGGCGCCAGTATTCTCCGTTTCCGTCAATGCAACCCTGACCGGTAATTGCCACGTTGGTAAGATGATGACCAGAGATAGGCGACTGGCATCGGCGTGTATCCAAACCCTCAAACGATGTTTCTATAAAAGGGTAGAGGGCATCATCTGGTGAGAAAAGGATGACTGCACCTTTTTCGAGATGCAGGTTGATATTGCTCTTCAATACGATAGGACCTGTGAACCATACGCCCTGTGGAACGATGAGTTTGCCGCCGCCTTTCTGAGTCAGCGCATCGATAGCCTTGGCAAAGGCTGTGGTACAGAGAGAAGAGCCATCTCCAATAGCCCCAAAGTCCTTGAGGTTTACCTCATTGGCTGGGAATTGCGGACGGGTCACCTTCTCCATCTGGAATGGTAGATTCTCGTAAAGAGCATCATACTTCTTGATGTCGGTTGCCTGGGCACTTAGCGCCAACAAGCAAGCACATACCATGCTAAAAAATTTCTTCATCTATTTTTTTCGGTTTGTTGGGTTATTATATATAAGCTATTTCTTCTGCAAAGATAAATATTATCTTTTGAAAAGCCAAATATAGAAAGGCTTATTCTAAATAAATCGTTGTAAACGTTTTCGTGGAATGGGGGATATGATAGGATGTAAGTGGGTAGATATGCAGGGATAAATGTGTATATAAACGAAAAAAGGAGAGAAGTAAAACTTCTCTCCATCTTGGTACCCAGACCCGGGATCGAACCGGGATGGATTGCTCCACTGGTGTTTGAGACCAGCGCGTCTACCGATTCCGCCATCTGGGCAAATACCACCTTGCTTATTTGCGGTTGCAAAGGTACTAATAATTTTTGAACTGACAAACTTTTTGGTGACTTTTTTTTCTAAAAATGCATTTTTAATGCAGAAACATTAAATTTTTGTTGTTTTTATAGTCCACTTTATTAAATTTCAAGAAAATCTTTGGCACTTTCACGGATAATCACTAACTTTACAGATGAATTTTGAAAACCAACAAAATATTAGACTCAAGATATGAAGAGTAACGGAAATAATTATTGTGTGATATTGGCGGGAGGTAAGGGTCGCAGACTCTGGCCTTGCAGCCGTAGCAACTATCCGAAGCAGTTTGTCGACTTCTTTGGAGTGGGGCGCACCCAGCTTCAGCAAACCTTTGACCGTATGGCAAAGATCGTGCCTGCCGACCATATATTTATCAACACAAATGAAGAATATGTTCAACTGGTAAAGGAACAGTTGCCTGAGGTTCCTGCAGAACGGATATTGGCGGAACCTATTCATCGCAATACGGCACCTAGCATGGCATGGGCCAATCATCGCATCTCGATGCTCAATCCTGATGCCTGCATCATCGCCACTCCTTCGGATCAGGCTATCTTCAATGAAGATGCTTTCCGGGAAAACGTATTGGAAGGTCTGGCTTTTGTGGCAGAACATGACCGTTTCCTGACGATGGGTGTGAAACCAACCCGTCCTGAACCTGGATATGGATATATTCAGATGGGTGAAGCTATCGGCAACGGATTGTACAAGGTGCAGTCGTTTACAGAGAAACCGGAAAGAGAGTTTGCCAAGATTTTTGTAGAGAGTGGAGAGTTCTATTGGAATACGGGTTTATTCCTTTCTAATGTGAAGTATCTGCGTGAGTGTTTCTGCAAGATTCTGCCCCCTGTACTCCGTAATTACGATAAACAGTATCCCGAATTCAGTGTGGAGACAGAGAATGCATACATGAAAGAGAGTTTCTCTTCTTATCCTAATATATCAGTAGATTTCGGAGTGCTTGACAAACCTAGCAATGTCTATATGATGAAGTGTGACTTCGGCTGGGCTGATCTGGGTACCTGGCACAGTATCTACGAGGCGATGCAGAAGAGCAGCGATGACAACGTGGTTGTTGACAGCGATGTGATGATGGAGAATTGTCACAACAATGTAATCAAGTTGCCTAAAGGAAAGCTGGCTGTATTGAACGGACTGGATGGTTTCATAGTAGCCGAGAATGACAATGTATTGTTGATATGCAAGAAAGAAGATTCTTCTGCCCTGGTGCGTAAATATGTAAACGAGGTGCAGATGAAGAAAGGCGATGAGTTCGTCTAAGCAAGAGCTTATGAAATAAAGATATAAAAAGAGCTGCGAAGCATATTCGCAGCTCTTTTTCTGTTTGAAACTTCTTGCATTTAAAGTTTCTTGAATTCTGTATAAATCTTATCAGCAATTTCCTTGAACTCTTCCTCTGTGAGTTTGAGATGCTCCTTGCGGAAGTTTACATCAGCCTCGCTGTTCATTGGGATGAGGTGGATATGGGCATGAGGAACCTCCAGACCCAAAACAACCTGCGCCACTTTCTTGCATGGGAAGGCTGCCTTGATAGCCTTGGCTACCTTCTTGGCGAAAACCTCAAACTCAGCCAGGTCTTTGTCTTCCATATCGAAGATGTAATCAACCTCCTTACGGGGAATCACCAAGGTATGACCTTTGCCGATAGGGCTAATGTCGAGGAAAGCATAGAACTTGTCGCTTTCTGCACACTTGTAGCTAGGAATCTCTCCTGCTGCAATCTTTGAAAAAATGCTTGCCATAATCGCTAATCAATTTATAATTAATAATTTATAATTTACAATTCATATTATCTTATTCTCTTTTTGATGTCGTTGCATCGGCTACTTTCATTTTCTGTAGAATATATCGGGTAGGCTTACATATAACATAAAAGGAACCGTCATACGGGCATCGCTGCCGATATGATAGTTCCTTTTATTCCGTTTTATTCAAATGAAATCTTGTCGATGCGAAGGTTGATGGTGCCGCGAGGAATCTTGATTTCTGCAATCTCACCTACCTTCTTGTTGAGCAATCCCTGTGCGATAGGAGTCTTGATGGAAATCTTGCCTTCCTTCAAGTTTGCTTCGCTTTCGCTCACGATGGTATAAGTCATCTTTGCCTTGTTAGCCATGTTGGTCATCTCTACCTTCGACATAATCTGCACGCTGTCGGTGCTGAGCTGCTTGGTATCGATAATCTTGGCCTCGGCAATGGTGAGCTTCAGGCGATTGATCTTATCTTCCAGATGAGCCTGTGCCTCTTTAGCGGCATCATACTCAGAATTCTCACTTAAATCACCCTTGTCGCGGGCTTCAGCAATTGCGGCTGATGCCTTAGGGCGCTCTACAGATACGAGCTGTTTCAGCTCAGCTACGAGTTTGTCGTAGCCTTCTTGTGACATGTAAGCCATAATTTTCTTGTTGTTTTAATGTTATTAATAATCGGTTGGCAAGTAGCATAAAAAATAAAGAATTCCAGTGCCAGTGGAGCACCGGAATCCTATATCTGTATTTATGTCTCTTGTTTATCCTTTTGTGTATAATCCGAATGCAAAGATAGGACTTTATTTCCGTATCACCAAATTTTTTGGGGGAAAATTTAAAAATATCCTCCTTTTTCCTTCACATAGTTCATTAATTCGCTAAAAATCTGATTATTGCGCAATATCTCCGGGTTGCCTGTCATAATCATCTGCTTTCGGGCACGGGTGATGGCTACGTTCAGCTTGCGGTCGATGATGGCGCCGTCTTCTACGAAACTGTTGCCGGCAAGGAAGTCGAGCTGCCAGATGTTCTGGATGGTGAAACTGTAGATGATGACATCTCGCTGGCTGCCCTGGTACCGCTCTACGGTATCGATACTGATTTTCTCCAGTTCCGGAATACCGAGCTTTTCGATGCCTTTGCGTACCATGGCAATCTGGTTGCGGTAAGGAACGATGACGCCTACCGTCTTCTTGGCATCGAAACGCTCTCCATAGAAGCGGTGGATGCGGCGAAGCAGGTCTACCACGATTGCTGCCTCGTTGGCATTGATCTTATCGGATACATTTGGTTCCTTGCAGAATTTGGATGGGAGGAATATCATGCGGTGCTCTTTCAGCAAATCGTCGAGCGCATCTTCTGATGGAAGGGTATATGACAGCTCCGTCTCCAACTGGTGTGGACATGGCACGGGTTCCAGTTTCTCCCGACGGTAGAACATCCGGTTAGGAAACTCTGCAATCTCGGGATGCATTCTGCCTTGGCGACGCAGAATGCCGATGAATTCGCTGCGCTCTTCGTGATCTTCCCAATGAATCAGACGTTCGAAGAGAGAGTTGCGGCAGTTGGTAAGACAGATGTCCTGCAGGATGCTCATGTCGATGATGCTACCTTTCTGACTATCGTTGATGGTAGGAATGCCTGAATCCTGCTCGCTCTGCTGTACCACGGCTGGCAACTGCTTGTAGTCGCCGATGAGGATGAACTTATCTACTGCTGATAAGAGACCGATGAGATTAGGCTCCAGTATCTGGCTCGACTCGTCGATGATGGCAAGCTTGAAGTGCTTCAGCGAGAAGATGAACGGCTTGGAGGTCATCATCGAAGTGGTGCCCACGATTACACGCGTTCCTATTATATATTGTTTGATGGCTTCGAGTTTCGGACAGTCGCTGATGGCTTTCTCTATCAGATAAGGGCGGAACCGCTCATCGCAGGAGTACTCGCTGCCGAGGCGAAGGAATGGGATGCCCGAATCTACCAGCATCTCGCAGATTTCATCTACGGCTCGGTTGGTATAGCTCATCAGGAGAATGGAGGATGCAGGCTGCTGAGCCGTCTTGCCTCCCGAGGCGATGCTTTCTGCTGTCGGCATTCCCGTTCCATCGTTCAATGCTTCTTCTACCATAAACTTCAGGGCACGACTGGTCTTTCCTGTTCCCGGAGGTCCCACGAGCAGGAAGTAATCCTGTGCCTGCTTGGCACGGAGAATGATGTCGTCCAGTACATCATCGTAATGTCTGGTCAATGTAAGCGAGGCATCTCTTTGCGGAGCACGCTGCCCTAACAGCAGGTCGCGCTTCTCCTTGGGTGCACAGATAAACTGGTGCAGGTTACGGATGCTTCCGCCTGTTGATGCATCGCTCGTTCCATGTTCTATGGCGTAAGGCAGATTCATCTCGAAGATATCGGCATTCTGCTGTCCGTCGGTGAGATGCACCACAATCTCATCGCTGTGAATCTCCTGCAGTACACCTTTATATAATATAGCCTTTCTCACATCGGGTTCTTCCTTCAGCTTGTAGGTATAGAGATACACCATGTCGCCGATACGGAAGTTGGGCAGAAAGTCTTTTCCCTGGTCGGGCACGCTCAGGGTGATGGTATCATATCCGCTTCCTGCGCTGCTCTGTTCCTTTCGGATGATGTGCAGGTCGGTATAGATATTGCCGGCATCTTTCTTTTCGGCGAGTGGCATGGTCCAGAGGTCGGAACTGGATGTGTTCGTTCCTTCCTGTGCGCCCACCTTGCTGATCATCTGTTCCCGCAACACGAAGGTCATCATGCGGCAGAAGTAAGCCTCCTCTAATGGGGTGAGGTTGTGGAGCGGACTGGTGATGGCTTCTATCTGCGGCTTCAGATACTTGTTGTAAAAGAAGTCCTGGGTACCTGCCACATTCAAAACTTCGGGGGTAAATTCATTCAGTGCATGCTCGAATCCCTCCTTGGCTATCTCGAAGGAGGCGGCAACGAGCTGGTTGCGGTATTCGATGGCCTCCTTGAAGAGCTTTTGGTAGTAAGCTACCACCATCAGTCCGTCTTGCGGCTGATACTTGGAGTAGAGCAGACGGATATTCACGCGGTCGTTGCTCAGCTTGAAGTTGTGCTGCAATACGCCATAGTAGAGCAGCAGCTGTACATAGTGGGGCTCCAGCTGATAACTGTGATACCCCGGATCAACCTGATGGGTTTCGATATTCATGTTGCGTCCCGATTTCTGCTCTACTAGCAGTTTGCAGTCGGTGGTCATCAGGTCCACACGTCCCTGTATGCCGAGTGCTTCGCAGACGAACGAAGGTTCCAGGATGGCTTTCTTCCTGTCGTAAAGACTTTCGCCACGGAAGGCTGACATCTGTGCCTGCGATGCGGTGCGGGGGAAGAGAATATCCACTACCTGCTGCAGATTGAATGCTTGCTGGTTGGCATCGGTATAGAATTTCTTGGCATCAAACCAGGGACAGGTGCAGAACTCCAGTGCTTTCTCCCTGAAATTCGTCTTTATGGTTTCGTTCATCTGGTATTTGCCGTTTGTATTGATGATGTCATCCAGCGCCGCACCGGCAAAGTTACCGAGCAGGGTAGCCTGGGTGTTGGCGCGGGGCTTCATCTGGTTCAGCAGATAGAGCAGGGGATGATGACCGAAAGCCGTGAAGCAGGTGGCGATACTACTGATATCTACCAGATAATCGGGTTCTACCACGATGAGTCGGGGGGTGATGACGGGCTGCTTTACCTGACAGTCGAGCAGGTTGAGCTGCATACCTTCCTTCAGGATATCCCAGAGGTAGGTATGGTCGATATGGTTCTCTTCATCTTTCAGTTGAACGAGATATTCCTCTTCGTCAGCATCTTGGTCAATATCCACGCGGATGAAATCGCTGTCCCAGTTCTTCACGATGCAGCGGATGCGGCGGTTGTTGATTTCCAGTCCTTTCTGATAAGGGCGGTTGGTATGGGGAATGAGCACGTTCAGCTCGTGGGGAACATCCACTCCGAATACGGCAGAGATGAAGATGGCAAGGGCACGTGCATCATATTTCAAATCTTCGCTTGAGAGTGGTTCCTGCGAATTACTGTGCCGGCGCATGGTCTGGATGGCAATCTTGTCTGCCACCTTGATGCCGTGAGCCTTACAGAGATAATCCACCTGGGAGAAAAGGTTACCGAAAGCCTGTTTCGTTTCCTTCACTCCTTCGTGGCAGCAGAGGATGAGCGTATCGTGCATCATCTTGTTGCGTGTCTTCGGCTCCAGTTCGGGGAGTATCAAAAGTTCTCTTACCCTAAGGAAGAGTTCTGCGGCGCTGATATTGTTTTGATTCATGAAATATTGCTTAATCTTGAGAGATGTTTACCTCATCTCTTTCCTCGAAAATGCGATTATTGGCTGTTTTTATTCCCATTATGGTAAAATGTTGTATTCTCTCTTCAGCCAAAGCTCGAAGACAGGATCGACGAATGAGAAGTCTTGAAGATGTTTCTCAACGAGATCTTTCTCTACTAATACTTTCTTGTTACGTGTGATGCTCTGTGGCTGCCCCAGGCCATACGTCTCTACGACATCCTTGGCATTGAAGTGCTTTTCGCCAGAAGCGATGGCTTTCAACATGCCGATTTGGGTGGGAGTGAGCTCGTCCATCTCTGTCAAGAACAAGTCTTCGTTGGTGTCCAAAACCAGTTGGAGCTGGTTGTCGAGGAGTTCTTGCGTCACCTCTTTGTCTGTGTGTGACCATAGGAAGAAGCAATATTGCTGTACGTACCAAGAGTTATATTTCACTCTTTCGCATAGACATTCTGCTTGGCTCTCAGAGATAGTTTTTCCTGTCTTCTTAAAATTGCTCATGATGTATGGAATCCAATATTCCTTGGCTATTCTCTTCAGGTTCATCAGTTGTCCGAACTTAAAGAAAGGACTGTTCGCCTTGTTGAAAATATCTTTCATCATGTGCATCTTGCTGCCGTAGAGACAGTAGGTGGTATGGTGCTGCAACTGCCATTCAGCCCTCAGCATAGCTTCAAGGTTCTTCCATTTTGGCAGGTTGGCGAGTTGCTGAAACTCATCGATGCAGACGATAATCTTGATGCCTTTAGCCTCGGCTATCTTTTCGGGGAGTTGCAGAATGTTTTCAGGACTTTCCTTTACAGGATTCACCTTTAGGTTGACCTCTACACTATTCATTGGGTCGGAAGCTATCGTGATGCTTGGGGTAAAACGATTGATAAATTTCACCAAGTCAGATAATTTCTGTTCCAATGTGGAAGAAACTCCTTGTATCACGATGGAGGCAAATTTGTTGTAGAATTCTTCCTCCGTATGAATCTTGGAGGCATCCATGAAGCAAACCTTTGTTTTGGATTCTTCCTGCATTAATTCTTCCATAGAGGTTCTGACAAGCGAAGATTTTCCCCATCTTCTTGGAGATACCAAGATGACGTTGATGCCGTGGCGAAGGAAATTCTTCAGTTCCCTTCGGTCTTCTACTCTGTCGATAAAACTCTCTTTCTCAGCGAGTCTTCCATAAATAAAGGGTATATCCATAATCAATTTTTTATAAGTGATGGCGCAAAGTTACAAAAATTATAAATACTCTTATAATAAATGTATTTATAATTATGGATAATTAACGAGGTGATGGGAAAAAAGTATTCCATTAAGTATTTTTTTCGTATGAAATGCTTGCCGTATCATTTCTTTTTTGTATATTTGTAGCCCCCAATTGAAAAGAAGGGGTATTATTAATCTAAAAATATTAAACAATGACAAAAGAAGAATTGATGCATAGAGCCATTGAGCTCTCGAAGAATAGCGTGAAGACGGGTGGTGGACCTTTTGGTGCTGTGATTGCCAAGGACGGTATCATCATCGCTGAGGCTTCCAACAGTGTAACCATCGACCTCGACCCTACGGCTCATGCCGAAGTGAACTGCATCCGGCAGGCTACCCGCAAGTTGAAGACCTTCAATCTGGAGGGTTGCGAAATCTATACCTCCTGTGAGCCTTGTCCGATGTGCCTGGGTGCCATCTATTGGGCACATCTCGACCGTATCTATTATGCCAACGACCGGAAGGATGCGGCAAAGATAGGTTTCGATGATGAGTTTATCTACGAGGAGATAGACCGCCAGATAGAAGACCGCCACAAGCCGATGATTGCCCTGATGCGCGATGAGGCGCTCGGTGCCTTCCGCATGTGGGAGGAAAATACAGAAAAAACGGAGTATTAAAAACTCCGTTTTTCTTGTTATTCAGCGAATTATTCTACTAAAAGAACCGATTTCTCAGATTTTCTTTGTAATTTTGTCGCCAAATTCAGAAAAGACCCTGAATTGATGGATAATGGAAATTCTCTAATTATTATAACGACAATGGAACAGTCAATAGAAAATCTCTACAAATTAGACGGCAGAGTGCCCGTAGGTAAAGCACTCCCATTTGGTCTTCAGCATGTGCTGGCGATGTTCGTCAGCAATATTGCGCCAATCATGATTCTCGCTGGTGCGATAGGTCTGGACAGTTCGATGAGCGCCGTGCTTATCCAGAACTGTATGGTCATCGCCGGTATCGGTACCTTGGTGCAGCTTTATCCGGTATGGCGTATCGGTTCTCGCCTTCCTATCGTGATGGGTATCTCCTTCACCTTCCTTTCGCTCGCCATCGCCATTGCCGGTACTCATGGTATGGGTACTTTGATAGGCGCTGTCATCATTGGTGGTCTGGTAGAAGGAACACTCGGACTTTTCGCCAAGTATTGGATCAAGCTCATTCCGCCTGTAGTAGCCGCTACCGTGGTAACAGCCATCGGTTTCTCGCTCCTTCCTGTTGGTGCCAACTCTTTTGCGGGTGGTCAGGGTGCTGCTGATTTCGGTAGCATGAACAACTGGGTTGTGGGGTCTGTCACTTTGCTGGCTTGTCTGCTTTGTCAGATTTTCGCCAAGGGTTTCTTGCGTTCACTCTCTGTATTGGTAGGACTGCTGGTAGGTTATGTTCTGGCGCTGTTTATGGGAATGATAGATTTCAGCGGACTTTCTGGTCTCTCTATCGTAGCTTTGCCAAAGCTTCTTCCATTTACACCTGAGTTCAATATCGGTGCTATTCTCTCGGTGGTAGCTGTATATCTGGTTTCTGCCACAGAGACGATTGGTGATACTTCTGCGCTCTGCAACAGTGCGTTGAAGCGTGATCCTAAGACTAAGGAGATGGGTGCGGCAGTCTGCTGCGATGGTTTCGTCAGTTCGGTTTCAGGTCTTTTCGGTTGTACTCCTATCACTTCTTTCAGCCAGAACGTAGGTTTGGCAGCGATGTCGGGAGTAGTGAACCGCTTTACCATTGCCATGGGTGCCATCATCATGATTATCGGTGGTATCTTCCCAGCTATCGGTTATGTATTGACTACGATTCCTCAGGCAGTATTGGGCGGCTGCACCATCATGATGTTCGGTAGCATCCTCTTTGCCGGTTTCGGCATGATGGCGCGTACAGGCTTCTCTCAGCGCAACATGGTCATCGTGAGTCTTTCGCTCAGCGTAGGTCTCGGATTCACATCTGCAACAGGTATGTTCAACATCTTCCCAGAGATTGTACGCACCGTTTTTGCTGATAACTGTGTGGCAGTAGTCTTCCTGCTCGCCGTTATCCTGAACCTCGTGTTGCCGAAGAATCTGGATAAGGCATAAGAATCAAAGATATTTATAGATAAAAAGGTGCAACTCACAAGTAAGAAAGTGAGTTGCACCTTTTTTGCTATAAACTGTTAACTATAAACTATTAACTAAATCACTGTCCTCCCAGTCTTTCGAAGAAGGTGATGATTTCTTCGAAGGTCTTGAATTCATCGCTGCCGTATTCTATCGCCGTACCCATGAAACCATCGCATGGGCTAGGGTCGATGAAGTAATCGCCGTAGAGCAGGTTCTTCTGGTTGCAGAAGATGATGTGGTTGTAGGCTGGGGTAGAGAGATATTCCTCCACCCAAGTCTGTACCTTCGCCATGTATTCATGGTCGTTGGTTGGCGCTGGGGCTACGATATATACGTTGTAATGCTCTATCAGCATCTCGTAAGCCTTGTGCATCGAACTGGTTGCCTTCATGTAACTGTCGTGCAGGGCATCGAAGTCGATGTATACGATAGGGCGCTCCTTGCCGTTCTGCTTGTCGTCAATCCAGCGGATTACCGGACAGAGATAGTGGAATGCTACCTTGTCGATAAGTTGGTGCTCGCCATGGAATGGGATGGCGAGCGGATAGTGCTCATGGAAGAGGTCGAAGGTATGGACCAGCGGATCAGCATCGCCGAAGAGACCGTAAACACGTTGCTGCTCCTCAGAAGTAATGTTCTGGAAGCAACGCTCGGTAAAGTCACGGTAGTCCTTGATGAGGCCTTTGGTAACCATCAGTTCGTTCACTCCGTCCTTTCTCGGGTTCTGGAATTCCTGCTTGCCAGTCATGCTGCTCATCGTATTGCCCATCTCGAAGGCAGGGTTTACGAGGATGCGGTCGTAACCTTTCAGCAGTTCGGTATACATGCCTCCCATCGAGGTACCGATGATGAGGTCGGGCTTCTCTGTCTCCGCCATCTTCTGCAGCATCTCTATGGCCTCTTCCGGATGTACCGGGATGTCTTCAGCCACGAGGGTGGCATTCGGCATCAGTTCCTGCAACATCTTTACGGTGCCGCTCTGTGCAGAAGAGAGGAAACCGTGAACATACATGATTTTCTTGCCCGACATGAGGTCGGGGAATTGTTTGATATATGGATTCATATTCTTATAGTTTTATAGGGGGCATCATATCATGCTCCCTGAACATCTTATTCATTTCTGCTGCAAAATTACGCTAAATTGCAGACAAAACAAAATTATTGGGCGATAAACTTCCTTGTTTGCGAAAAAAGTAGTAATTTTGCACCCAATAATCATATTAAAGTTCAAGTCATAATGGATTTACTGAAAGAAAGAATTATGCAGGAGGGCAGATGCTTTCCTGGTGGAATCTTAAAAGTAGACAGCTTTGTAAACCATCAGATGGACCCTATTCTGATGATGGACTTAGCTAAGGAATTCGTGCGCCTTTTCAAGGACATCAAGTACAACAAAATTGTTACTATCGAGGCTTCGGGCATCGCGCCTGCCATCATGGTAGGTTATCTGACCAATCTTCCTGTTGTATTTGTGAAGAAAAAGCAGCCTAAGACTATGGAGGGTATGATTACCTCTGTGGTTCACTCTTTTACAAAGGACCGCGATTATACGGTTTGTGTGAGCAACAGCTATCTTACTCCTGAGGACCATGTTATCTTTATCGATGACTTCCTTGCCAATGGTAATGCGTCTAAGGGCGTGATGGATCTTTGCGAGAAGGCTGGTGCCAAGATTGAGGCGATGGGTTTCATCATCGAGAAGGCTTTCCAGCATGGTGGTGACTTCCTGCGCAAGGAGGGAATCCGTTATGAGGCGCTCGCTACCGTAGAGAGCCTGGATGATTGCAAGATTGTCTTGAAGTAAAACATCTTATTATATATAGTAAAAGCCGCCTGTAATAGGGCGGCTTTTTTCTTACTTGACGATATCAGCGGCATAGATTCCCATCGCCTTGTAGCCTGCAGGATTCGGGTGGAGCCAGTCGTTGCTGGCATATTCCCGCTTCATCTTTCTGTCATCATTCGGGTCTTGAAGCAGCTTGGCGAAGTCTAAAATGCCATCTGCGTTCTTTGCCTGACTTCGAATCCAGTCGTTTACATAGAGTCGGGCTGCTTCGTGGAAGTAGCTGTAGTAGCCGGCACCCTTGAAAGGCGTGATGGTGCCCAGATAAACTTTCATCTTCCGGGCCTTCGCCTTCCTCATCATTCCCTGTATGCTCTCTATAATCTGGCGGGCTACCGTTTCGCTGTTGCCGCTCTTGGCAGCACCTATGTCGTTGATGCCTTCAAAGATAATTACCTTCTTTACGCCGCTTTGCATCAGAATGTCTCGGTCGAAGCGTTCCTTGGCGAGTGCCCCGAAACCGCCCGGAACGGTTACGCGGTTGTTGCCGATGCCCAGGTTCAGTACACCCTGGTTGGTTATCTTATGCTTCAGCTGCAGCATCTCCGACATTACATCGGGCCACCGGTTCTGGGCATTATCCGTAGAACATTTGCCGTCGGTGATGGAATTGCCCATGATGGCGATGGCACTCATGTTGGTGCTCATCGTATACACATCGATGCCGCTGATGTTGTACCAGTGGTTCTCGCGGAAAGCCTTTTCGAAGTTGGAGTGGGCATTGGTTACTCCCTTCATGATATAAGAGGTGGTACGTGAGCCCATGTGGACGGTAGGCACATCGGGAGCCGAGGTGTAGTTGATGGTGATGGCAACGCGCTCCAGGTTCTTGAGATTGAACTTCAGGGCATCGCTCACTATCTGTCTGCCGGCAGGGATGGTAGCCTTGTAGCTGTTGCCGAACTTGAAGTATTGAGCCGATTTGGCATCAATCTTGAAGGAGTCTTTGGCGTGAGCGATATAGATGGAGCGTATCACTACGGGTTGCATCGAGTAGATATTGCTCAGTTTCAGTCTTATCACGTCGCCTCCTACGCTTACTTTTACTATCTGGCGAACCGAACGGTTTGTCATGTTGTTATTATAGGGCATAAACGCTTTCACCACAGTCTGCGGTGCCGTAGCCCAAGTTCCAATCCATGTTTGTGCCGCCATCTGTAGTGTGTATGTGCAGATGAAGCATAGTATCATTATAAATCTTTTCACCTTGTTGTATTTTAAAAGTATATATTTGTATGTTGATGAGGTGTTGCCACTAGGCTCGACAGCTCTGCTGACTGCAGTCGGCAGAGCTGCTGACTAGGCTCAGCAGAGCTGTTGAGCCTAGTGGAAATCATCAAGAAGCAGTCTCCTTGAACCTCAGATACAGTCTCCTAGAACCTCAGATACTGACTGCTTGAACCTCCTAATCTATATCTTTGCCCCAGCGCAGTTGTATCCTTGTGCCAGATGAGCCGTCTCGTTACGTTTATTCAGCCGCATTGTTATACTTGCTCAGCTTATACCCACATATCATAAAGTCGTAATATTTAGTCATAAGCTTGCTCCATTAATTTTTTGTTTCGTTTCCAATACTTTTGAACGATGTTGATTTCTATATCATCCATATTGGTTTCTGTTACTTCACCCTCGCTTGTCATTACAAGAGCATGATATGGCGGATGTAGATACACTACACGTATAAGGCCTTCTTCGGTTTTCGAAAATGCATATCCGCAAACTATCATCATAGCATTTTCTGCCACGATTTTAATCTCTTCTTCATTCATGATAATCTATTTTTACTGACTTGATTGGAGAGTAAAGCTTCTGATGAAAGATTCTTGTTGTCCATATTTACCTCCTTATTTTAATGATTCACTTATCCTTCTGTTGCAAAAAATTCTTTTATTATGCTTGATAATAAATAGTATCTTCTGCATTTGACGGTTTGTACATGCCAGCATCTGCGAATAGTCCTTCAAAGCATAAATCTTCATCTAATTCAGGCCAATGAATACCATATCTGCTCAATACGAAAGCCTTACGCTGGGCAGGTGTGGCATTAGCAAGACGGCTCCAACGGCTGAAAGGATAGTTAGCCTTCCAGCCATTTTGGGTTTCTGCCCAAATATGGGCATCGTCAACCCAAACGCGATTTACTCTATATTGCTCCATAATATCTTATTTTTGATTAAAATATTCTTTCCATCTATCTATAATGACCGCCTCATTCTCAGAAATAATAGATTCTATCAAGGCAATATCATGCTTTTTGAATCCATGATTATAAATCTGGGTCAGAGGGGATACATTGTATTTTGCTTCATTTCCATCCTTGATAACATGGACATGAATTGGTTCATGATCATTAGAATAAAACATGAATCTGAATCCGAAAAATATGAATATTGTTGGCATCGTTTCTTTTTTCTGCAAAGATACGCTTTTCTTCTGAAAGAAGCAAAGAATTATTGAAAAATGTTTGAGAATGAGGGAAATAAAAAGAAAAAGGTGTATCTCCGCTTGCCCGATGTATGGGGCAAGAAGGATACACCTTTTTATATTATAGTTCTTTTATTTCCTTTTCAGTCAAACCGGTAATAAAAGCAATTTGCTCTATGCTCAACCATTCTTCTAATGGTGATTTAGCCACCTTGTTGAATTCGCGCAGCTGGTAGGCACACCTTTTTAGTATAATAAATCTAAAAATTTTTGGTTAGAACTCTACTTTCACATATCTTTGCACTTTAAAAAAGTGGCACATGTGCCATAAATTTTAAGTAGAGGCATCTATTCGAGCAGTCCTTAGGAAGCAAGTAAGCACAGGGAGGGCAGGTTTGTTACCTGCCCAATAGCATCCCCCGCCCTAATTAAAAAGGCGAGTGCCGCTTCTTTACTAGCAGTTGCAGCCTTTCTTGCAGCCTCTAATCTTTCTTGTCTTTTGCTATCAAATAAATCCATATTCTACCTCCTTGTTTTAAAAGTTGAACATTTCTTTTGCAAAGATTATGCAAACGAGCGCAATGTAAGCTTGCTACAGATTGTCGAGCGCCGCTAATCTTCTGCAAAGATACGCTTTTCTTCTGAAAGATGCAAGGAATTATTGAAAAATGTTTGAGAATGAGGGAAATAAAAAGAAAAACAAAAAAACCGGGGTCATCACCAGCATCGAATAATCTGGGAGAGGGCCTTACCGGGACTGCGCTGCAAAGATAATAATTAAAACGGAATATACCAAAGATCTTTTCGAAAAATTGAGGGTGTGTCATAAGTCTGTGACGCACCCCTTTTTATTTTTTGCCTTTTCACAGATACGAAATCTTTAAAAAACATTTTTATTTACAACAAAGCCCAAACTTTCACAAGCTCGGGCTTTGCCTTTCCGCAAAAGATTTGTATCTTTGCAGAAAACTTCTTTAAGTATGGCAAAGATACAAATAAAATCTGAAACTCGGCACGAATTGAGCTTTTTTCCTAACTCTTTCGATGATTATGTGCCAAAAGACAGCAAAGTTCGTATGGTGGATCGTATTGTTCGCAGTATGGACATCAACCCTCTCATGGATACCTATGATGGGATTGGTGCTCCTCCTTACAGTCCGAAGATGCTTCTAAGTTTAGTTGTTTTTGCCTATATCAATGGCATTTATTCCTGTCGTGGCATAGCGGACGCACTTAAATATGATGTTCGCTATATGTGGATTTGTGGAGGTAAGCAATTATCTTTCGCAACAATCAACCGCTTTAGATCCCATCATATGATTAAATGCATCGACTTCTATTTTGATGCGGTCGTCTCCATATTGGTTGAAAAGGGCGTGATTAGTCTGGAGGAACAATATGTTGATGGCACTAAGATAGAGTCGAAAGCAAACAAGTACACGTTTGTATGGAAGAAGACTGTGGAAAAGAACAGGGCTAAGCTCTTGGAAAAGACCTCTGCTGCATTGGCTCAGATAAAAGAACAAATTCGCCTGAATGGCGGGAGTGACATTAGGGAAGAAGACAGCGAGCCAGCCACTTCCGCCAGGGATGTAGAGAGAAGTGCACGTTTGTGTGAGAGGCAAGCTAAGAACCTTCCTAAGGCAAAACTTACAGGAAGAGAGAAGCAAAAGCTAAATACTCAGATAGATCACTTGTTCAAAGCCTCGGACAAACTGCGCGAGTATGAAAAATCACTGGATATACTGGGTGAGAGAAACAGTTACTCCAAGACTGATCCCGATGCGACCTTCATGCGCCTCAAGGAAGATGCCATGAACAATGGGCAGACAAAGCCTGCCTATAACCTTCAAATTGCGACAGAGAATCAATATTGGACGAATTTCGCCCTTTATCCCAATCCAACAGACACCCTGACCTTCAAGCCTTTTTTGGATAAGTACAAGAAAAGATATGGAAAGCAATCCAAGAGCGTCACCGCAGACTCAGGGTATGGCTCGGAGGAGAACTACGAGTACCTAGAGATGGAAGAGATGATGGGTTATGTAAAGTACAACTGGTTTCACAAGGAACAGCATAAGCCTTTCAAGGAGGATGCCTTCAACCAAGCGAACTTCTACTACAACAGGGATGATGACTATTATGTCTGCCCCATGGGACAACACATGGAACCTTGTGGACAACGGCAAACGAAAAGTGACTCCGGCTATGTGTCTGTCATTACATTATATAGAGCACAACGATGTGATGGATGTCCGCTTGGAAGTCTCTGCAAGAAATCCAAAGGCAACAGAACCATATATGTCAACCATAAACTGAATGCATATAAAAAGGAAGCCTTCCTGCTACTAACGTCTCAAGAGGGCTTGAAACACAGAAGCCAGCGACCGATAGAGCCGGAAGCTGTATTTGGGCAGATGAAGGCAGATATGCATTATAAGCGATTCAGGCATTTCGGAAAGGACAAAGTTTACATGGACATAGGGTTGTTCGGTATAGGATTCAATTTGAAGAAATATTTGGGGATAAAACGATAAAACTCAATTTTGTTTTTTTTATCGTCAGGGATAACTATGCCCTTTTGTGAGCTTTGGGGCTGTTTTGTTATCGATAAAACAAGAAAAGTAAAGTTTCTATACAATATAATAAGATTCCCTTTGTGAAGAAAGACTACGATTCAACTAGAATATATAGAAACACACACAAAAAAGGGTGCGTCACAGACTTATGACACACCCTCGTCTGTTGCTACATCGGGACGTAGGAAATGCTACGTCGGGACGTAATTTTTGCTGCATCGTTGGAGGTTTTTCGATAAAAAGCATAGAAAAACACTAAAAATTGAATAGAAAATAAGCGTTTTTGCTCAATGTTTTCAACCTTTTAGCTCCCAAAACGCCTCTAGAACGCCCGAAAATCGCTGTTTTTGCAAAACGTGGCAATAGGTGGCAATAAGGTGACAATAGAAAAACCCATTATCGTTACCTGTTATTCTCTTATTATCAGCTACTTATAATAAACGTGGCAAATGTGGCAATAAAATTGAGAAAACATGTTTCTATGCGTAAAGGATCTTTGTTTCTCAAGCATCCCATTAAAATCCGATTTGTATAAATACTATTGCCATCGTTTCTTCTTGGGAAAATATTTGAGAGAGATAAAAAGAAAATTTTCGGCGACATCTATTGTTTGGCCTTTCGATCTACATGCAGTGATTACAAAGTCACAATTCATTTGTAGAATTTCGGTTCAGGGGAGATTGTCCGTGTATAGACAATCTCTCCTGAGCCCATTTATGTCATTTTGGGGGAACGAGAAAATGGGAAAGTGACGAAAAGTGGTAAAACTACCAGTTTTTGCTTGTAAATCATGGTGAAAGCCTTCGTTTGAGTCTTTTCAGTGACGAAAAACGGTAAGTTTACCACTTTTTGATAATAAAGTTGCGCATTCTTAGATATTTTTTGTATCTTTGCAGTGACGAAAAGTGGTAATGTTGCCACTTTTTGATAATATAGTATAATTATGGATATTAAAAGACAACAATATTTAGGCCAACTAATCGCAAGTCAAAGGAATGGCTTGATTAAGATTATTACAGGTATCAGAAGATGTGGAAAGTCATATCTTCTGTTCAAGTTATTTCATGAGTATCTAAATTCGCAAGGGATTTCAGATGACCATATCATAGAGGTTGCCCTCGATGATCGCACCAATAAGGAACTGCGTGATCCAGATAATCTGTTGAAATACATCAAGGAGCAGATAACAGACAAAAATCTCTACTACATCATGCTTGATGAGGTACAGATGGTAGATGAGTTTACGGATGTATTGAATAGCTTGCTGCATATATCAAATGCAGATGTATATGTTACAGGCAGCAACTCGCATTTTTTATCGACGGATGTAGTGACAGAGTTCCGTGGTAGAGGTGATGAGATACATTTATTTCCATTGTCATTCTCTGAATACTGTGAAGGATATAAAGGGACAACAGACAATGCATGGAAAGATTATTATACATACGGAGGGCTTCCTCTTATTTTGACGCTTGATACAGATAAGAAAAAAGAAGATTATCTGAATAACTTGTATAAGAGTGTGTATCTCGTAGATGTGTTGGAACGACATACGGTAAAAAACATGGGAGAGTTTGATGAATTGCTGCGAATTATCGCCTCTTCCATTGGTGCTCCATGCAATCCAACGAAGCTTGCCAAAACATTCAAGAGTGTCAAGAATGTGGCCATTCATCATCAGACGATAAACAAGTATCTAGGTTTTTTAGAAGATGCGTTTCTTGTGGAAAAGTCCATCAGATATAATATCAAGGGGAAGAAGTATATCAACACCTTGGCAAAATATTACTTTTCGGATCTTGGAATCAGAAACGCTCTGTTAGGCTTTCGTCAGCAAGAAGAGACACATATCATGGAGAATATCATATACAATGAATTGCGTACGAGAGGATATCATGTAGATGTGGGTATGGTAGAAGTCAGAGAGCCAGACAAAAGTGGCAAGTTGATCAGGAAGCAGTTGGAGGTGGATTTTGTGGTGAATCAAGGAAGTCAGCGATATTACATCCAGTCAGCTTTCGCCATACCAACATTAGAAAAAGAGGCGCAGGAATCTGCATCACTATTGAGAATTAAGGACTCTTTCAAGAAAATAATCATTGTGAAAGATGATATCAAGCCCAAGAGAAATGAAGATGGCATCCTTACAATTGGGCTGAAAGACTTCTTGTTAGACAAAAACAGTTTAAATTATTAATGCTTAAAATATGGAAAAGTGCCATTCTGCAGGAATGAACTAATTATAAATACCACATATATTATCTTTCCATTATAACCATATCTCTGCAAAAGAAGGTGGTACACAAAGTCAGCCGTGAGAAAAATTCTTGCGGCTGATTTTGTATTACGATTGTTCTACAGGATAGTCGCATGAACGAAAGTATATAAATCAAAAACCGATTTGTATAAATACTATTACCATCGTTTCTTCTTGGGAAAATATTCTAGCTGTAATGGTAGAAGTTTTTCGGGAAAAGTTTTGGAAATTAGGAGATAAAGTATTATCTTTGCCATCAGATTCAAAAACGAATAATCAAACTGAGTTATGATAGTAAGACCAAAGCGCATTTATCGCAAGCGCATACCATACGGCATGCAGAATTTTGAGGATGTCATAAAAGAGGATTGTTACTATGTGGACAAAACTCCTTTCATAGAGCAAATAGAAGAATCCAACAAGTATTTCTTCTTCATTCGCCCTCGCCGTTTCGGCAAGAGCCTTACGCTCTCCATGCTTGAGAATTACTATGACATCAATAAGAAAGACAAGTTTGAGGAAATCTTTGGCAAGCTATACATCGGACAGAATCCTACACCGGAGCATAATACATATCTCATCATCCACCTCAATTTTGCCGAGGTAGCAGCAGGATTGGATGATTATAAGGATGGACTGGACAACCATTGTAGCCTTGTGTTCAATTTCTTTTGTGACATCTATGCACATATTCTTCCTGCCAATACCAAGGAAGGATTAGAAAAGTTAACAGATGCAGTGTCTCAACTGAGGTTTCTTTGCCAGAAATGCCAGGAGGTGGGAAAGAAGATTTATCTCTTCATCGATGAGTACGACAACTTCACCAACATGATTCTCGCCCATGAGGAGCATCTTATGAGGTATCGCAACCAGACCCACGGAGAGGGATACTTGCGCCAGTTCTTCAACACCATCAAGGGTGCGGCTGGCAATACTTTGGGCAGAGTGTTCGTTACGGGAGTAAGCCCTGTGACCATGGATGACCTTACCAGCGGATTCAACATCGGAACCAACTACTCGCTCTCACCTGACTTCAATGAGATGACGGGATTTACCGAGGAAGAAGTGAGAAAAATGCTGGATTATTACGGCAGCGTTCTGCCGTTTAATCATACCACCGATGAGCTGATCAAGGTGATGAAGCCTTGGTACGACAACTATTGCTTTGCAGAGGATAGATATGGTGAGACCACCATGTACAACTCGGTAATGGTGCTCAACTTCGTAGATAATTACATCCGAAGCAATTACCAAATCCCTAAGAAGATGGTGGAGACCAACATCCGTATCGACTATGACAAGTTGCGAATGCTCATCCGCCACGACAAGGAGTTCGCCCACGACGCTAGCATCATCCAACAGTTGGTAACCCAGGGATTCGTGATAGGCACGCTCAACGAGAACTTCCCTGCCGAGCGAATCAACGACCCAGACAACTTCCTCAGCCTGCTGTTCTATTTCGGCATGGTGACGATAGACGGAACATACAAGGGTGAGACCAAGTTCATCATCCCGAATGAGGTGGTGCGTGACCAGATGTACACCTACCTGCTCGACACCTACAAGGAGAACGACTTGGTATATGATAGATATAGCAAGGGTAAACTGGAGAGCAAACTGGCATACGATGGGCAATTCAAGCCATACTTTGAGTATATCGCCGACTGCCTGAAGAAGTACTCCTCCCAGCGAGACAAGCAGAAGGGAGAGGCTTTCGTGCATGGCTTCACCTTGGCGATGACAAGCCAGAACAAGTTCTATCGCCCTATCTCTGAGCTGGACAATGACGGCGGTTATGCCGACATCTTCCTCTCTCCGCTCTGTGACATCTACAAGGACATGGTAGATTCATATATCATCGAGTTGAAATATTGCAAGAGCCAAACCACAGATGAGCAAGTAAAAAAGCTCTTCGAGGAGGCTTCAGCTCAAATCTCTCGCTATGCGGACAGTGATATGGTCAGAGAGGCAGTAAAGACTACAAAGCTCCACAAGCTGGTGGTTATCTACCGCGGAGCGGAAATGGTGGCTTGCGAGGAGATATAAAACTATTTCAACCATACAGGTCGAAAATGTTTGAGAGAGATAAAAAGAAAAAGGTGTATCCCTTTGCCCATTGTGTTGAGCAATAAGGATACACCTTAATTATATAGTTAATGAAACAATGCTTTTATCTTGTGATTTTCAATGTTTCACGGAAATTACCCAAAGCGCCAGCAGCACAATAGTGTTTCAAAGTCAAGTAATATGTATCAGACTCAGAGTCATAACCGCTGTATCCTTGGTAATCTTTACTGCCTGGATAAACTCCTAAACTGCTTTCGTAGTCTTCTACGTATACAGGTCCATACTTCTTATGATTCCAAGCTAGCTGTTCATCAACAATAATGTTGCTTTTATTGTCTAGAGAGAAAACGATATCATTACCTTCCTCATAGCAATCTTTAATGTCGTATCCGTCATTTCCTAGTTTGTATACAACTACATTATTTGTTGAATTGAATAGTTGTGAGGTAAATACACCTGACAATTTCTCTCCACAAACAATGATTCTTTGAGAATATGTGACAGGACCATATGCAAACTTGTCCTTTTCATTTGCGATGGTAATATCTACGTCATGGATACCTGGTGTGTTTGCAACAGGAATAGTTATTTCTTTCTTGCATTCACCAGCAGCAAATGATACTTCTGAAGGAAGTGTAACTAGATTTGAACTCGTAGAAAGTTGAACAGTAGCAGCTTCCTTTGACTCACTTTCTGCTCTGCAAACCTCTACAGTGATACTCTTGTTATCCTCTGGATAGAACAATGCTCTGTCACTGGCTTCTGTAAAGTAAAAACCTGAGTTTTCTACATTAGTGTATGGATCGTAATCATAATCTTCTGTACAAGCAGTAAATGTCAATGCTGACAATGCCATGATTGCGAAACAGCTATACTTCATCAATTTGTTCATAATTTCTTGTTTTACGAATTATAATTACTTTGTGTATACATCAGAAGGGTCTGGGTTATTGTAATCTGCCAGTGCAGAGTTATTCTTCTCCTCATTCTGAGGAATAACCCAGTTCATCCATGCAGGACGACCATCTGTCTTGAGTCGAGCCAATGGAATCCAGTTGTTCCCATTATATGTGCGATCTACTGACATGTTAAGACGCTTGATGTCGAAGAATGTCTGACCTTCACCAAATAGCTCGATTCGCTTCTGCTTTACGATTTCGTTTACAACTTCTTCTGTTGTTGTTCCGCTAAAAGCATATTCTGGGTTACGCTTCAATATGGTTGTCATAACTTTAATCAAGTCTTCCTTACCCTTAGCGGCATCAAGATGAGCTTCTGCTTCAGCCCAAATGAAATACATTTCTTCTATACGCATGATTGGATAAGCTGATGCGGCACCAGTCTGATAAGAATCAGCATTACCTTCATTAGGACGGAACTTAATTGATGCGTAAGCTTGTTGCAATTTGGTCAAAATCTTCTGGTCTTTTGAAGGACCATTAGGACCGATAAATTCCTTCTTTCGGAAGTCCTTATCATCAATCTGGCTATAGAGATTGGCGTCAATTAAGTTATATGCACCAACACCGGCATAACCAAATGTTGTTTCATTACATGCCCATGAAGTCCAGTTTATGATACCTGTTTTAACGGCATCATCTTCAGATGTCTGTTTTGCGCCCCACATCCACTTTGATAGGTCATTGAAACCTTTTTGAGCATCAAGACAGTCCGACTCAGTCATTGGCTTTGAAGATGTTGTAGTGAATGCCAGCTTTGCATACTTAGCAGCATTCGTATAGTCTTCAAGCCACATATAAAGGCGTGCCTTTAAACCATATACACACGCGAGGTCTGGCAAGATGTTTGTTTTTTCTGTTGAAAACTTAATGTATTCTTCTGCTTTGTTCAAATCGTCCTCAATGAACTTTGCCATATCAGCACGTGTTGCACGTGGATTTTTGCGTGCATCGTTCTCGCTAATTGCGTCTGTTATGATAGGAACAGTAAGACCAGCAACATCCTTTCCGTTTTCATTTACCGACTTAACTTTCTTGTTGTCAAGGAACTCGTAAGTACGAGCTAGGTCAAGATAACAGAATGCACGGAAAGCACTGGCAATGCCGTAGTAGCCTTTCTGATCATCTGTACAATTGTTAAGGTCTATGGCTGCAATAACCTTGTTGGTAGTCAAGATAAAGCCATAGTAATAACTCCAAGGGTAGTTTGCGTAGATATAACGCTTGCCCATGTACTGATCGCATGCATAATTTTTAAAGTGATCATTATATTTTGTACCAATAGAACGGTCGCCAGTTTGCAAATCACGGATAATCATCATGGCACCATAGCCGAATGCTCCATGCCAATTTTTTTCATCTATGAGACTTTCATCTATATGATTGAAATATGCTGGCATTGCATATACCAATGCTCTTGTGGCAGCACTTGACGCACTTGCTTGATCTTGGGTTGCAAAGTGTGTTGGCTCAGTCTCGTCTTCGCAACTTGTAGTTACAAGTGCGATAGACAAGAGGCTAGCTCCTAATATATATTTATGAAATCTTTTCATATTCTATGTTATCTTTTAGTTTGTTAGAATGAAACTGATACACCACCAGAGATAGTGCGGATTGGTGAATAATATGCAGCAGTTGTTTCACCTGAGATAGACTGACGTGGGTCAAGACCCTGACGCTTTGACCACAACCAGAGATTGTTGCCTTGTACGTAAAGACGAACTTTAGTAAGACCGATACTCTGAATCAACTGCTTTGGCAAAGAATAACCAATAGTGAAGTCCTGAAGTGTCAAATATGATGCATTTGTCAAGAAACGATCAGACTGTGACGCTGTGTATGTGTCGTTGAACTGGATACGTGGAATATTAGAGCCTTTATTGTCTTCGCTCCAAGCATTCAGCATATCAGCGTGGAAAATATGACCATTGTCAAGTTTCATAGCTGATGCGTATGTACTATCATATACCTTACCACCAATCTGATAGGTAAAGTTTACTGACACATCAAGTCCCTTCCAGGTTAAGTTTGTTCCGAAACCTCCATATACAGGAGCAAGGGCAGTACCACAAAGGTGCTCTGTAGCTTCGGAGTACTTGTCGGTTTTTTCTTCGCCTGTTACGTTTCCATTAGCATCCTTTACGTCTTTCCAGTAAAGAGCTACTCCTGTTTCGGGATCCACGCCTGCATACTTTGGCATATACCAGTTGTAAAGTGCCTTGCCTTCACCGATAAAATAGTTGGTAGAAGCATAACCTCTAATACCATCAACGGTTGCTGTCTTACGTTCTTCAGGCAAACGGGTAATCTTGTTGCCGTAAGTGGTAAGGTTCAAGTTGATTCCCCATGTCAAGTCCTTGGTCTTGATGATAGCTCCATCAAAAGTGAACTCAAAACCTGAGTTGCGCATATCACCAATGTTTGCATAATAACCACCATAACCAAAAGAAGTTGGTAATGGGAAGTAGAATAACATATCTGTAGTCTTACGATAGAAGTACTCAATACTACCAGTCAAACGACTTCTGAACAAACTGAAGTCGATACCGGCATTGAAGTTGCCACCCTTTTCCCATGTGATATCTCTATTACCCATAGTCTTAGGAACCAATGATGGTTGGCCATTAGAGTTCACAACATCATAAGTATTCTGGTAGAGGTAGCGATCCCATCCATAGATTGGGTCTTGGATGTTGTCATTACCCTGCTCGCCATAGGAAGCCTTTAATTTCAACTCATCTATCCAAGATACATTGAAGAATTTTTCCTTAGAAATTAACCATGCTGCACCGAATGACCAGAAATTACCCCAACGGTTCTCTGGTGCAAAACGTGAAGAGGCGTCACGACGGTAAGATACAGAACCGAAGTACTTTTCTGCATAGTTGTATTGTACACGACCAAACCAACCTTCCGTATTATAGTCATCTGAATAAGAGTCTGCAGAACCGGCATTCACTGCTGCTGAAAGTTCTGGAATATCGAATGAATACATGTTGGTTTTGTATGCATCGAGAGACTGATAACGAGTACGATAATACTCATGACCCAACATGATGTCAACATCATGCTTGTCAAATGCATGATGCCAATCCAGCAACTGCTGATAGTTGTAAGACCATCTACGTGTATGAGCCTTTGTTACCTGACCATTTGATGCTGCATACTGACCATAATAAGGGTTGGTTGTTAATGTTGAACGAGCCTCAGAGTCCATTACGCTATTTGTAGATGTGAACTTGAAATCGTTCAAGAAGCGAATCTCTGCGAAACCTACAGCATTAAATGTGTTGCTCTCCTGATTATGAGTGTCAAGTTGGTTGGAACTTAATGGGTTTGCCTGTGAAATATATGGACGAATCATTCCATTAACTTCTCCATCTCCATAGTCGTATACATTAAGCTTAGCCTCCGAGTTGTAGAGGATATTACCTTTGCCATCGCGTACATACAGAGGATAAATTGGAGCTACAGTTGTTAAGGCAAACACGTTGCCTGATGAACCTGCTGCTCCATCATCATCTGTACTGAGATAGTTGGTGTTGGCATGTGAGTAGCTGAAGTTACCACCCATCTTCAACCATGGGCGCAACTGAAAGTCTGCCTTCAAACGACCTGTAAAACGCTTGTAATTAGAAGCTTTTGTGATACCATCATTGCTCAAATAGTTGGCAGAACCATAAAAAGAAGATTTATCTGTGCTTCCTGTTGCAGTGATTGCATACTCCTGGCGCAAACTGTTCTGATATGTAGCATCTGTCCAGTCATCTGGAGTAATCATGAAGTCCTGGCCTTTGTAGTTATAAACACGACCTAGTGTAGCGTTAGGGTTGATTCTACCATTAGAGCCAATCAGATATTGACCGTCTGGTACGGTATATACGTTGTAACCCAATCCGTAATCGCTATCAGAGCAAAGATTCTCGTTTGCCCATGCTACAGCAGACTCGTTGCCCATACCTTGTGCCTTTGCGTAATTGTAAAGGCCCTTGTACCAAGTCTCATAATATTTAGCAGGGCTCTTGACATATTTGTAATCCTGTGTAGCACGTGAGTTTGAACCCCACTTTGCATCTACGGTGATTGATGAAGAACCTTCCTTGCCAGTCTTTGTTGTGATGATGACTACACCATTGGCACCACGAGCACCATAAAGAGCGGCAGAAGCAGCATCCTTCAATACTGTCATAGAAGCAATATCGTTAGGGTTGATATCATTCATGTCTCCATCCCAAGGAGAACCATCGACAATAACCAATGGGGTGCTACCAGCATTGATTGAACTGATACCTCGAATACGGATTTTGAAATTTTCAACACCTGGCTGACCAGTTTGCGTGTTAATCTGTACACCAGAAACTTTACCTGTCAAAGCCTGAACTGGGTTTGAGTCTGCAACCTTAGCAATATCTTCTGTTTTCATGACTGCTGCTGAACCTGTAAAGGCACTCTTCTTTGCAGTACCATAAGCTACAACAATGACTTCATCCAAAGCCTTGTTGTCTGGATTCATAACAATTTTCATGTTAGATCCAGCCTTAACAGTTTGAGAGTTCATACCAATATATGAAATCTCCAGTTTGGCTCCTTCTGGAGCGGTTAATGAGAAGTTACCTTCAATGTCGGTAACCGCACCGGTCTTTGTACCCACTACTTTGATAGATGCACCAATGACTGGTTCACCATCCTCTGCAGAGGTTACTTTACCGGAAACTTGAGTTTGCGCCAACGCCATTCCTAAACTAAGGAAGAGGCAGGCAATAAACGTCATGAGTCTTTTTTCCATAAATCTCTCTCGTTTAATTAATTAATAAATATATAATGTTTTATATTTCTTTCTCACTACATATCCTCCCAACTTTTGTTGAGCGTGGGGACTCATTTCTTGTCTCCAACTCTTATCCCGAACTGGTGGGGGTGGGTATGTTGGCATACCTTATTATATATAAGGAAGTATCTCAAACTTCACTAAATTTTAATAATATTTTTAATCGGCTGCAAAAATAAGCATTTTTTAGGAAATCACCAAACTTTTTTCTAGAAAAGTTGCACTTTGCTCGACATTTTATTATAAATATGCGGTTTTTATACACTTTTGCTTATGAAAAACAAGCGAAAGCGGCAGTTTTGTCAAAAACTGCCGCTTTCGCTGAAATACTAACTTTCTGCCTTTAATTCTTTGTCTAGCACAAAGAGCATATAGAGGGGGATGTTGATGGTTTTTGAACTGTTGTTTCTCTCGTATGGCAAGAGACTGGTGCGAACCGACCATTTGGGTGAATATTTTTCCCGATACAGTTTCAAACTCTTGGCATTCATGGTTACTCCTGCCTTTGCTTCCAGTGGATATACATCCAAACCGTCGGAAATAAGGAAGTCAACCTCTGCAGTGGCTGAAGAAGACCAATAATAATTGGTTTCCAGAGTTTCTGTAAAGTTCTGAAGTTCCTGACAGACATACTGTTCTGTCAACGCTCCCTTAAACTCTTCAAAGATTCTGCTTCCTTCTAATATTACTTTCGGCGATATTTTGCTCATTGCCCTCAACAGACCTACATCCAGTAAGAATACCTTAAACGATTTGAGATCAGCATAGGCTGAAATCGGGATGTCGGGCTTGCTGACATTGTTGGTTCTGATGATTTCACCTGCATCAGAAAGCCACATGATGGCATCCTCATATTCCCGTGCTCTGGCTCCCTCTCTCACCAGTCCATAGACAAACTTCTTGTTTTCCTTCGCCAGTTGCGAAGGGATGCTGTTCCATACATAACGGATTTTCTCGACCATATACTTTGGAGCATGTTTGGAGAAGTCTTTCTGGTAGGCTGCTATCAGTTCCTGCTGGATGCGGTTTACCTTGTTGTAGTCTTTGCTGCCCAGCCACTCTGTTACAACAGCAGGCATACCTCCTATTATCATGTATTTTTTCAGATAATCTGTAAGGCGAGCCTCGAATGCTCCCAGGTTTCTGTTTCCTTTATCGATATAGTCTACCAGCATGTTCTCTCCGTTTGCTAGCAGAAACTCTTTAAAGGACATGGGATATAGATGTAGGAAATCTGTCTTTCCTACAGGGAAGGATGTGCCTTCGTGCAGGGCTATGCCTAGCAATGAGCCTGCGCAGCAGATGGCATACTCTGGTGCCTCTTCGCAGAAATACTTCAAAGAGGTGAGTGCTCTCGGCATTTCTTGTACTTCATCGAAGATAATAAGAGTTTCCTCGGGTATTATCATTTTACCATTATATATAGAGAGCTGTTCTATAATGCGTTGTGGTGATAAGTCGCCAGCAAATATCTCTTCGAGTACATCACTCTGTTCGAAGTTGATGTAACATACGTCTTTGAAGTACTTGCGCCCAAATTCTTTCAGTAGCCAAGTCTTGCCAACTTGTCTTGCACCTTCCAGTATGAGTGGCTTCCTTCCGTGACTGTCTTTCCATTTTAACAATTGGGATATAAGTAGTCTTTCCATACGCTAAAAATTATGTCTTGGCAAAGATACTAATAAACAGTGAATTACGCAAGTAAAATCACATTTTCCTAAGGACTTTTAAGTATATTTATCACATTTTCCTAAGGACTTTTCTGTTAAATCATCACATTTTCCTAAGGAGTTTTGACTGGAAATCCCACATTTTTCAAAACAAGTCGTCTCCTGTTACCTGTCTGTTGATCTTTCTTGCATACATATTATTATACAGTCCATGAGGGGTGATAAAAGTTGGTATGAGCGTCTTGGTGGTCTTCGTCACTTTCTTGAAAACCTTCAGGCGGTGTGCCAGATGGGCATCGTATGCCTTGCTGATTTCATATTCCCCATTGCAATATTTCATCTCGCAGATAGAGATGGATTTATCTGAGCGGTCTATCAGCAGGTCAATCTGTGTTCCACGTTTCAGGTCTTCGTCTGCCTCCTCGTCTGCCATAACTTTGGCAGTAGGTCGGTAAGACCATGAACAAGGGGTATTGATGCAGCCATCTATGCCCAAAGCTCTGATAATTTCGTTGATGTGGTGAAGGCATACGATTTCAAAGGCATGACCGCACCATGATTCATACTCTGCAGTGGTTTGCATCTTGACCCAATAGTTGTCGAGGAATGCCCCCTTATTATGCATGAATTTGAAATAAAACAGGCAGAAAGGATCTATGAGCTGATACATCATATCTTTCTTCGACTTGCCGAAAGGAGTATAACTGCGGATGAAATCACATTGCTCAAGTTCTTTGAGTATCTGGCTGAACCTTCCGTTGTTTGCCAGTCCCGTGGCGTCCAGCAGGTCTTGTCGGGTCATTCCTTTGCCTTTGCTTTTCAGGGCTGTAACTATGGCAAGATGGTTGTCGGCTTTCTTGAAGAGCGAACTGAACAGACGGTCAAACTCTTCGGTGAGTTCGCCGCCACGGGTGAAGCAAAGCTGCTGGATATTCTGTGCCACACTTTTGTTGTTTTCGAAAAGAGAAAGGTAATAAGCTACACCGCCCATTGCCATATAGCACTCAATGATTTCCGGGCGCTCATAATAAAAACCCTGTGCTTTGAAATACTCTTCTACTTCATGCAGCTTGAAGGGAGAGAGCAGAATGTTGTGAGTAATGCGATTATGGAGCCCTCCCCGTGAATTGATAACCTGGTTGAGCATCCAGGTGGTAGCACTTCCACAGGCTATCAGTTTGATGTCGCTGCGGTATGATGCCCAGTCGTTCCAGAAATGTTCCAGTGCACTGATGAAGTGGGAGGCATACGTGTCGAACCAGGGAAGTTCATCGAAGAAGATGATTTTTGTTCCTTCTGGCATTTTTTCCAATGCTTTCTGCAGAAGCCGGAATGCTTCCGGCCAATTAGAAGCATCAGTTTCTATGCCTAGCTGGTCGTTGAGTGCGAAGCTGAAACTCGCAAGTTGCTCCTTGGTTGTAACATTGTCTTTGCCTGTAATGCGGAATGTAAATCTGTTTTCGAACAGTTCTTTTACAAGAAAAGTCTTGCCTACACGGCGTCTGCCATAGATGGCTATAAATTCTGATTTGCGGCTTGAAATATAGTTTTCAAGCTTTCCAATCTCTTGTTCTCTGCCTATAATATTCTCCTTCATATCTATCTCATATTAGTGAAACCTGTCGCAAAGTTACAAAAAATATGAGATTACGACAACTTTTAAACGAGAAATCTGTCGTAATCTCGATAAAAAAGTGAGATTACGACAGATTTTCATGAATTTTCTCTTTAATTACTTGTCTACGGTAGAAGAAACATTGTTCTTCTCGTTCCGAATACACCATCATATCCACGGCGACCATTGCTGCCGTCGGCGATAGGTTCGTTGATGACATCGTAGCCGAAAGGCACCACGTTCTTTTCCTTCAAGTGATTAGCTACGCCGCTAACCCATGCATCCATTGCACCTTCGAGGGCAGCCTGCTTCTCGGCAGGAGTCTTCAGTACGTAGTACATCTTGCTGCCGGCACGGGTGGCCTTTCTTGCCTTTCCGTTTCTAGCCAGAACATACTGGATGCCTCTTGTTGCGGTACTCTGATTCTTGGCAAGACCGAACTTGATGTTATCTATATAATAGGTAGCGCCTACCTTGCCGAAGTTGAGGATGATGCGGTTGGCATTCAGAGAGTTCGTACCGCGGATGCGGATGGTACTACTACCACCAGGAGTACCATTGGTTTTTTATGATTTAATTGGTTTAAAACTCGTTCGTTGGTTTATATACGAATTTTGTTTTTATTGATTTTCTGCTGCAAAGATAGTCTTTTATCTGTTAAGTGCCGTAAACTAACGTGCCATCGGTGTTTCTTTTTGTTTCATATCTGAATAATATATAAACAAAAGAAGGAAATATGAAACAATATATCCCCTTCTTTTGTTAATTAAGTGTATTTCGACATCTATTTATTGTATTCTAATACGTTTGTCGAAAATATGGTATTCTGTCATTGTAGCTTGTCTTATTCTGTATAGCTTGGATTCTGATAAGCAGCCTTTTCCTCTGCTGACATTTGGAGCGCATCAATCTGTCCCTGTGGAATAGGACGGAGATACTTCTCTGGAGTGATGAGCACACGTTCCCAAGTCTTAGGAGTATGATCGCCTGCTGTAAGACCGCAGATGGTATAGGTTCCTGCAATCTGCTTCCATGTCTGGGTGCGGACGAGATCCCACCAACGGTAACCTTCACCGAAGAACTCGCGTGAACGCTCTGCCAGAATATACTCGATGGTAATATTCTGAGGTGTAGCATCCTTCATCTGCTGACTGTAGTCTGCCACCTTCTCGCGCTGACGGTTGTTGTCGTATGTCCAGACACCTGCACGACCACGAATTTCATTGATTAGGTTGCGAGCGGTCCAGTTGCCAGTTGTCGTTGCACCCTTTACTGCAGCCTCGGCAGCGATGAAGTAGAGTTCAGAGAACTTCAATACAGGGTATGGACGTGGGCTGTCACCATTAGGCTTACCCAATGTGTTGCCATTGTCTGAACGGTAGATACCATTCTTCCAGTTGTTCAACCATGCATAGCGGCTGATACCACTTGCAGCAATCACCCAGTCGGCACGACCAGGGAGCACACCTGCGCCTACATTGCTGTAACCAGCTCCCTTTGTACCATCACCAGCTGCATTCTTTACACCTTCCTGTGGATAAACGATGCCTGAAGCTTCACTGTCGTCGATGAAGGTAAGGATAGAATCCTGTGCATTTACAGGCAGGTTGTTGGCATTATATGCTGTGCCTGAAATAGCACCAGACTTATCCCAGTTGCTGCGGAACTGATAAGCAAATGTTCCGTCGAAACGAGAGTCCATCTTCTTCTCAGCGAAGGTCTTGGTCATTACCTCGATAGGAGTAGCCATCTGCTTCCAAGGACGGTCCTTTCCCTGAACAGCTTCACGCTGTACAGAACGGAATGCATCCCATGTTGTGGCATTCTTGGATGTCTCCAGGAAGGTATAGTCCCAACGGCACATCCAACGGGCGAAGTTACCAGGCGCATTACCACCTGCCCAGTCGAAGTTGGTACCACCATCATAGTAGTTGTTAGACTCGTTGTGGTCTGCATAAAGCAAAATCTCGTTGTTGCGGTCGTTTGTACCCACGTTAACCATATAGAATGACTTCTGCAAACCAAATCCTGCAGGATTGTTGATGGCTTCTACTGCGATATTGTATGCCTGCTGGAAGTACCATGCTGCATCATGTCCATCTGGGTCTGTGCGGTCACAAGTAGGATAGGTTGGGATGTTGTTTGGATTCTGCAACCACCATCCGTATGTCAGATAAGCCTTAGCTAATACCAGACGAGCTGCGGTCTTGGTGACACCACCTGTGACACGACCTGCGTCAGGAAGCTGTTCGATGGCAATCTTCAAGTCAGGGAATACCGCCTTGGTATAAACTTCTGGTACTGTGTTACGGGTAGAAGTACGGGTAGCATTGATGTTGAACTTCAACTCACCGGCACCTAAATCCAATGGAACACCGCCGAAGGTCTGAACCAACTCGAAGTAGTCGAATGCACGGAAGAAGCGAGCTTCTGACAAAAGACTTTCAGTAATGCCTGCAGCAGAACCATTCTCTATCACACCACTTGCGGTATTGATATCAGAGAAGGCTACGTTCCACAAAACATCTGCTCGACAGTTGCTTGGATTCAGAATCTGCTCTGTCATATCGATAGGGTAATCGTTTCCGTTACCACCATGTCCGTAGGTATACTCATCGGTGCCTTCCTCTGTAGCTATGAGCCAATAACCATTGCCCCAATAATAGCGGAGGTTGGCATAGAGTGATGTAATGCCTGCCTCTACACCCTTTTCTGTCTTAAAATATTCAGGGGTATATCCCTGACGGTCGGTTTCTTCGAGCACACTAGAGCAACCTGTAAATGCAAGGCCTGATGCAAGAAGTCCTGCTACTAATATATAACTGCGAATTTTCATTGTTGTCAATTTTTAGAAGGTTATGTTTAATCCGAGCAACCAGTTGCGGGTAGAAGGTGTGTTGAAACCTACTACGAGCAAGTTTGACTTGTAGAATGAGGTTACTGCCTGATTCTCGTTACCGTATGAGTTGGTCTCTGGGTCCATGCCTGATTCATCATGGTATGGAGAGAAGAGTACGAATGGATTCTGTACGGTTGCATAAACGCGAGCCTTGCTGATACCACACTTCTTGAGCCATGGCTGATTGAAGTTGTAACCCAATGTGATGGTACGAATCTTGAGATAAGAACCACTGAAGTAACCCAGTGAATTACCATACTTAGGGTTGTTACTGCTTTCGATACCACCTGGCTTTGGATAATCATTTGTAGGATTGTCCTCTGTCCAATAGTTTACATCAATGTTGTTACGACGACCGGTCAGCATATTCAGATAACCCTGTGAACCATAGATGGTGCTAATCAATGTACCACCATGACGGTATGAAGCTACTACTGAGAGATCCCAGTTCTTGTAAGCTACACGGGTATTGAAACCACCTTCCCAGTCTGGGTCTACCTTCATAATCTGACGGTCAGCCTCACCGTATGGACGGGTAGGAGTGCCATCTGCGTTATAGTCACCATTGTACTTAATCTTGATCATACCAGCGTTACCACCTGGTTCAGCAACCTTGCGGATGTCTTCCTCGTCGGTCTGCCAGATACCAATCTTCTCATAGTCGTAGATGACGTTGATAGGTTTACCAACGAACCACCAGTTGCTTTCGTCACGTGTTGCTCCTGATGCCAATTCTACCAATTCATTCTTATTGGTATAGAAGTTTACACCTGCATCCCATGTCCATCCATTCTTATTGTCGATGATGGTTCCGTTCAGAGAAAGCTCGAAACCCTTGTTGCGGGTCTTTCCTACGTTTGCCATATAGCTTCTTACGCCGGATGTTGATGGCAAGTTAACGCTCATCAGCAAGTCTTCTGTATTCTGAACATAGTACTCTGCAGTACCGCTCAAACGACCACCGAAGAGAGAGAAGTCGATACCATAATTCCAAGTCTTGGAATATTCCCAGCCAAGTTCTGAGTTAGGAAGAGAAGAAACGTACATACCTACCGCATAACCATTAGGGTCGCTACCGAAGTTGTAGGCACGTGTGCTCAATGCACCGAGGGTTGAATATGGGTTTACTGACTGGTTAGATGTCTCACCATAACCCACACGGAGTTTTAAGCTTTCCAGCCAAGTAATATCCTTCATGAAGTTTTCACGAGAGATATTCCAACCGAGAGATACGGCAGGATAAGTATGCCACTGGTGTCCCTTTGCCAGACGGGAAGAACCATCTGAACGGAAGGCTACGCTTGCCATATACTTGTTGTCGTAGTTGTACATCACACGTCCCATGACAGACTCAAGACCACTCTTGTAATATGCCTGATTTGCAGGATCTACTGTTACCGTTTTTGCATAACCGATGTTATAGAACTGGAACTTGTCGTTCGGAATATCGAGTCCATACATATAGGTCTGGCGATAGTTGGTCTGCTCAGCAGAGTAAAGTACTACCGCATTGATTGTATGTTTGCCCCATGTCTTGTCGTATGTCAGCATGTTCTCGATAGCCCAGTTGGTTGTGCGCTGATAGCGGGAAGTGGCATGAGAGTCTGCATTATCCTTGTCAGAGAATACACCCTGACCTACATAGTTTCCATATTCGCTGGAACGATAGTTCAAACCGAGATTGATGCGATATTTCAATCCGTCTACGTGAGGAATCTTCACTTCGCCATAGAAGTTGTTATAGGTACCGTATGCCTTGGTCTGGTCCTTGTGGCTATCACCAAGACTTTCGATGGTATTCTTGGTATAAACCCACTGATCATCACTAGACATGCGAATACGTGTCTTCAATGAGCCATCCTCATTATATGGGTTGGCGATTGGAGTTGCACTCAATGTGTTGTAGAGACCGAGGTCGCTATTATTGGTGATACTGTAGTTGCTGTTGGTGCTGAAACCAATCTTCACGTATTTACCTATCTCCTGATCGATGGCTGCATGCATAGCATAACGGTTGAAGTTCTGTGTTGGGATAACAGCTTCATCACGATAGTATGAGAGTCCGAAGTTGTAGCTTCCCTTGGAAGAGCCGCCAGATACACCGATGTCATGGTTAGTGGTGATACCAGTCTTGAACAATTCGTCCTGCCAATCCATATCCACAGCACCATCTTCGCCCCAATACTTCTCATCAGGACCATTCTGGAACTTGTTGGCATACTGACGGAGTTTGGTGAACTGTTCTGCGTTCATCATCGGATAACGGTGGAAGAGAGTCTTGGCACCGATGTAACCATTATAAGTTACAGTAGGGCGCTGCTCCTGATAACCTTTATAAGTAGTGATGATGATGACACCATTGGCACCACGAGAACCATAGATAGCGGTAGCAGAGGCATCTTTCAAGATGTCCATGCTCTTGATGTTGTTAGGATCGATGTCGCTGATGCTACCTGCGAATGGAATACCGTCGAGTACGATCAATGGGTCATTGCTGGCTGTCAGGGAACGTGTACCACGGATACGAATCTGCATGGACGCACCTGGCTTTGATGAAGTCTGTGCCATCTGTACACCTGCGATACGGCCCTGGAGGGCGTTGGTGATGTCGGCACCAGGAACCTCACGTACCAACGAACCAGTAACGTTAGCTACAGAACCTGTAACGGCTTCCTTACGCTGGGTACCATAACCGATAACGACAACGTCGTTGAGGCTATGACCTTCTTCCTCCATTGAAATCTTAATGTTTGTCTGATTGCCGACTACGACTTCTTTGGTGTTGTAACCAACATAAGAAATCACGAGCGTAGCGCCAGGCTTTACATTAATAGAGAAATTACCATCAAGGTCGGTTACTACACCGTTACCTGTTCCTTTCTCCTTGATTGTTGCACCAATCAGCGGGCCCATAGAATCGCTGATATTACCTGTAACCTTTTTTGTTTGTTGTACTGAAGTTGCTATCAGAGAATTTGCTTCTCCGTTGCTAGCTTGTACTTCTGGAGCATACATTCCAAGTGTGGAACACATACCCATTAAGATTGTTGTTTGTTTAAAATATAACTTCATAGTTTAACAGCTTATAGGTATATAAAATGTTTTCTACTTACTATTTTGTTAATTGGTTTATGGCTGCAAAGATATGTCCTTTTTCGTAAAGTGCAGTTAAAATTTGTATCTTGCGTGTTTTAAAATGTTTCATGAGCAATAAAATAGACATATTAGAGCAGAAAAAAGGGGATATGCAGCTGCAGATCCCCTTTATACCTTATTATATATAGACGTTTTAGTATTCGTATAGCTTGATGTGGAGTATTTTATTGTCTCCACATGAGATGCGGGCATGGCGCCCCTGGTGGTCCTGATCGCCGTTATCACGACGGATAAACTGTAATTTGCCGTTTTTGTCTACTTCAACCTGGTCAACATATCCGATACCGATACGCTTGCCTTTGAAAGTAGCGGTTTGTTTCTTTGTTTCGGTTCCACCGTTATCAACAAATCCGTCCTCACCAAGTTTCTTTTCTTCAGCTTGTGCTTTTTCTGTCTTGCTCTGGAAAACTACGACGATACCATTACCAGCTATGATGTATTCGTTCTTGGCTAGTTTCACAATCAAGCCACCGCCTTCAGGCCATTTACTTCCATCTGTAGCACGTGGATCCCATGGTAGCGTGAAGAAATGACGGCAGGTCATGGTGATATCTCCATCTTCGATGATTCGCTCTTTGTCTTTCTGGTCGAAGAGTAATCCCCAGTTTTTCCCCTTTCCCTGATGCTGAAGCAGGATAGGAGAGAGTTGGTCGATAACCTTATATGAACGTCTGAGACTGTTCTTCACCTTGTAGTCAGCTTCATCGAGAGCAAACGGACTGAAACTGATGGCATCTGTTTCGCCGAAGGTATAATATGCCTTTACGCCGCTATTGATATCGCATTTCACTTCTGGAGTGAAGAAAGGATTGTCGGCACGCTTGTATTTCTCTACCCATCCCTTGTAACCGGTATCATAGATGTCTGGTGCAAAGATGTCGATGCTTGGTGCACCGCATTTCCAGATATCAATCAGATGGGCAAGTGGTCCGGCAGAAGGATATTCGCCAGGTTTTCTGCCACGGCTGTTCATTGCAGCATTTACATACATCGGAATATTGTAGATGGCTTTGCCTGCTGAGGCTAGCTGCTCTACATACTTGGCATAATAATATGCCTGGAATTTCTCGTCAGCATAACGGTCTGTTCCGAAAACTTCTGCCCATGTACCTTTCTTCTTGAGCTTGAGTGCCTTGAGTAATGGAGCAGGAACGGGTTGTCTGTAAGCTTTTTCGGCAAGAGAAGAGTGGTCGCGGGCAGATTCGAGCATGCCGATTTCGTTTTCTACCTGTATCATGATAACGGTATTCTCCTGACTGTCTACTGCTTTAATGTGCTTCATCAGTTCGCAGAATGCTCGCTTGTCTGCTTGAAGCAGGTTATCGCTAAAGGCAGTGCATATCTCCAATGGCTTGCTGTTCTCTGTGAGCGAACGAGGGAAACGCTTGGTGTTTTCCTTTACCCATAGTGGAGCATAGCAGCTCATGGAATTCTTCCAGGCACCAAACCATAGGAAGACAATCTTCAAGTCATGCTTACGGGCTGTTGTGATGACGCTGTCTACGAGTGCGAAATCATATTTGCCCTCATTAGGTTCTACAAATTCCCAATATGCAGGAACGAAGACAGAGTTGACTCCGCTATTCTTCATCTGTTTCAATGCTTTCCTGATGTCGGCAGGACTCGTTGCGGCAGAGTTGCTCAATTCGCCAGCCAGGAGAAGCATCGGCTTGCCATTGACAACAAGCTGGGTTGCAGTGCCTTGCTTCTGCAGTTTCACTCCAGCTTGTATATTGATGCAGCATAATAATGTTAGAAAAGATAATACGATCTTATTCATAAATCTTCATTTTAGAAAAGGTTTGAAAATACTTGAGACAGGTATTGCGCCATTCCTTTGCGTTTTCCAACTGTACATTGAGTAATGAATCGGTATGTTGCCATTCCTGTTCATGCCCCTTCATATACTGTTTGGCTGAGGTATGCCAGAAGTCGCGATATACTTCAACCATCGCCACACCCATGTTGTACTTCATGCAGAGTTCTTGCCAGAGGGTGCTTCCTGATTTCATCTTGTAATCCCAAGCTACATGATGGAACCATAGGAGATATTCTTCAGGACAGGTCTCGATGTTATCATACAGACTGCGATATGGTTCTGGGTACTGACCGACAGCATCTGTGCCCTTGGATGAACGGTCGAAACCTACGCCCTGTGCATCTGCCTTGTGATAGTAGACCGGGCACCATTCCAGAGGATAACTTGCGATGAAACCATCTGGTTCAGGACCGTAGTGGTGGTCGAACTTGAAGATATGATGCAAACCCAAAGGCATCATATAATTGACGCAAGCTTCGCGCGAAGTCATCATCATCATCTCTACCGGCTTGGTAAATTTCTCGTCCTGGTTTTCGTAGGTCTGTACGAGCCATTCATGAGCAATCTCTTCGGCTGTAAGCGAAGGATTCCATGCCAATCTGCCGAAGGCATACCAGTTAGCCTGAGAGAACGGATGACCGCACCAGTTGGCATCATCACCGATATTGGCTACACCTGAGATTCCAACCAGTCTGTCTGGATTAACAAAGCCAAAGAATTCCATCCACATAGGAGCGAGATAGGTGAGGTGCTTAGACTGACCAAGATATTCCTGGGTAATCTGAAGTTCTGCTATCTGTGGAGTCTGTTTGATGTTGTCGAAGATAGGAGCGTATGGTTCACGTGGCTGGAAGTCGAGCGGACCATTCTTTGACTGTAGGATGACATTGTCGCGGAACTTGCCATCCATACCTTTGAATTCGCTGACAGCTTGCTTCACACGGTCTTCTCCCTTATGGTTAGCACCATATACAAAGCTTCGCCACATGATGATGCCTCCGTATGGTTTGACGGCATCGGCAAGCATGTTGGCTCCATCGGCATGTGTGCGGTGGTAGTCGCCAGGACCAGGCTGTCCTTCAGAATTGGCTTTTACGAGGAAACCGCCAAAGTCAGGGATGGTAGCATAAATCTCTTTTGCCTTCTTCTTCCACCACTGCTGAACCTTCTTATCCAGTGGGTCGGCGGTCTTGGTGTAGCCTAAAGCCATAGGCGAAGCGAAGTTGATGCTGAGGTATACCCGGATGCCATAAGGACGCAGGATGTTGGCAATGATCTTCACCTTATTAATATATTCTGCGGTCATCATCTTTGGCGATGCATTCACATTGTTGAGCACGCTGCCGTTGATGCCCAAAGAGGCGTTGGCACGGGCATAGGTGATGAGACGGTCGTGCAGACTCTTGCTGATGCTGCCGCCCTTACCGTTTTTGCCGAGTTTGATTTCTTCCCATTTGAAGATGCTCTTTCCGGCATAGCCACGTTCGATGCTGCCATCGAGATTATCCCAATGGTTGAGGATGCGGAGACCCACTTGTGGCTTCTCGGTTTCATCGATAGCTTTGCTGAAGTTCTGCTGATTACCGCTACCAGTGTTGTAGGCATCGGTGTTCTGAAGACGAATCAGCTCGTAGGCACCATAGAGCAAACCGATAGGATTGCTGGCGGTGATAGTTGCTTCGTACTGAATGTTGTCGCCTTGCTGGGCAGGACGGGCGTAGATGTTATAGCCCTCGCCCAGGTTGAGACTCTTGTCTATCTTGAGCTCAACATTCTTGCCACGCCAGTTGTTTTCTAGCTCCTGCTTGGCAATCTTGGCTGTTGCATCATTAGGCAACTGTGAGATAACTTGGCATGAGTTAGCATACTGCTTTCCGAGCCATAACTGTGAACCATCACTCTGTGCAGAAACATGGAGTGATGTAAGTACCGTAAATAATAAAATGAGGTATTTCTTCATATCTTTGCAGATCGTTAGTTTGTATTATTATTGTTTCTGCTGCAAAGATACGAAAAAATACCTTATTCTCTTCTATTTATTGTTTATTTCTCATTTCTCTTTGTTTCAGCATACTCGCTAGGCGACATGCCATAGTGTTTTTTGAACACGGTAGAGAAATGGGTCTGGTTGTTGAAACCTACAGAGTAGGCTACCTGCGTGATATTAATCTGTCCTTCTTCGATAAGACGTGCTGCCTGTTCCAGTCGGAGGTTACGTATAAATTCTCCGGCAGAAACACCAGCAATCTCCTTTAGTTTACGGTGGAGCTGTGCACGGCTGATACCTACCTCCTCGGTAAGTTTCTCTACATTGAGGTCGGGATCGGCAAGGTGGGCATTGATATATTTCATCACGCGTTCCATCAGGGCATCGTTATTGCCCTTTACCTGAATCTGCTCAATCTTCGCCTTCTGGCCCTGTGCTCCGCTGTATTTGCCGCGGATGCGTCGCACATTATCCACCAGGTTGTCGATAAGGATATGCAGCTCTTCCATGTCGAAAGGTTTTGCCAGGAAAGCATCGGCTCCTCTGCGAAGTCCTTCCAACCGGTGTTCCACCTCGCTCTTTGAGGTGAGCAGGATGACAGGAATATCGCTGATGTTGCTGTTGCTCTTGATGTTCTTGAGCATCGTGATTCCATCCATCTCCGGCATCATCACATCGCTTATCACGAGGTCGTACTTGCCGGTGAGCAGCATCTTCAAACCCTCCTTGCCGTTGCAGGCATGCTCAAAGCGGTACCAGTCGCTCAGTTCGGTCTTGATGTATTGGGCAATCCCGCTGTCATCGTCAACTATCAGGATATTGAAGTTGCGGTTGGCCTGTACTTTCTTTTTGGTTATCTCCTGCTCCTTCTTGTCTTCTTCTTCCAGTATCTCGCCTGGCTGCAGATGGCTGTTGCCCAGCGGAATGCTTACTTCGAAGCAGGAACCCTTGATGCCGTCGGTACGGTTGTAGGCCTTGATCTTGCCTCCGTGCATTTCTACAAATGCCTTACAGAGGTTGAGTCCGATACCGGTTCCTTCGATATGGAGACCGCTGCTGTTGTTTCCCTGATAGAAACGTTCGAAGAGGCGGTCGGTCTTCTCTTCTTTCAGTCCGATGCCTGTATCTTCTACCCTGATGGTGGCATTCTTTTCGTCTTTACCTATGATAACAGTAATCTCGCCGCCATCAAAGGTATACTTCATGGCATTGGAGAGCAGGTTGGAGATAACCTTGTCAAAGTTGATGCGGTCTATCCAAACCTTCAGCTTGCCTTTATCGCTGCTGAGGCTTTTGTCTTCTTTGAGCTCAAGGGTGATATTGCGCTCCTGTGCATTGAAGCGGTAGAGCGATACGATGCCATGCAGGAATTCCTTGAGCGGAGTCTCCTGACAGTGGAGATGCATCTGGTTCTTGTCTATCTTTCGCTCATCAAGTATCTGGTTTACCAGAAGCAGGAGGCGCTGGGCATTGCGGTCGATGGTATCGATATCCTGTTTGCTTTCGTCATCTGTTAATCTTGTTTTCAGCTTGTTGAGCGGCCCCATGATTAATGTCAGCGGCGAGCGGATATCGTGGGTGGCATTGATGAGAAACTGCATCTTGGTCTCTTCCAGGTCTGCCTTGCGGCGGCGCTCGTATGTGTAGATGACATACAGGATGACGCTTGCTATGATCAGGATATAGAGGAGATATGCCTCGGGTGATGCATACCAAGGGTCGCATACCTTGATGTTGATGGTGGTAGGATTCTTGGAATATCTGCCATTACTGGTAGCTCTTACTTCCAGCGTATAGTCGCCCGGTTTCAACTTGTTGAATGCTACGGCATTGGCGCCTTCATTGGTGCTGTTCCATTTGCCGTCGTTGATGCGGTATTGGAAACTGATATTATCGGTGTTCCTGTAGTTGAGCAGCGAGAACTCCAGAGTGAATGAATTCTGGGAGTAAGGAATGCTGAAGTCTTTAGCCATACAGTTGATTGGCTTTCCGTCGATGATGAAGTTGGTGAGATGTACATCTCCCAGTTCCATCTTCTTGGCTCTGACAACGTCAGGATAGAAGGTTGTGATACCATCGCTGGTTCCGAAGGCGATAAGATCGCTGGCGGTATGCATGGAAGAGCCCAGCACGTACTCACGGGTAATAAGTCCGTTGCCGTTGATGTGCCCGATAAACTGTCTGTTCTTCTGTTCGTACTGCCAGATGCCCATGGTTGTACTTACCCACAAGTCACCCTTCTGGTCTTTGATGATGCTGCAGACCTGCTTGCCTTTCAACGCTTCCGCATGAGGGAAGTCTGAAATCTTATTGCTCTTTCTATCAAACAGATAGAGTCCTTCTTCGGTACCGATGATAATATCGCCGTTCTTTCCTTCGCAGATACCATTTGCCTGTCTGTCTTTCAGAATAATGTGCCATCCGAAATCCTTGAAACTGAGCGTTTTGGTATTGAGACAGGAAACTCCATTAGAGGTTCCTATCCATAAATGGCCTGTATGATCGAGCGCCATGCTTCGCACCCAGTCGTTGCAGAGAAATCCTTTATCGCCTCTTTGCTGCATGTTCAGAACGGTAACCTTGCCGCTTTCCACATTATATATATATAGGCCTTTGCTGTATACAGAAATGTAGAGGTTGCCCTGTGCATCGTCGGTCATACAGTAGATGCCGGCGCTGGTAAAGGTGAGTTTCTGCTGGTATGTACCTGTATGAGGGTTGTAGCTGTAGAGTGCGCTGCCATTGCTGATCCAATAATCGCCACGTCGATCTTTATAGATGATGCAGGTACCGGCAGGTGACTGGGGATGGGCGATAATCTTGCCTGAAGCATCAAAACAGAACACACCACTGTTCTGTACCGTACACCATGTTTCACCATTTTCGCCTTGTGCAATAGATGAAACACTGCTGCCGATGATGTAGTTCTGTGCAGAGAAACTCCAGCTGTTGAAAGCCTGCTGGCGCTGGTTAATCAGGTACAGACCTTTCTTGTAACAGCCTATCCAGAGATTGTTGTCCTTATCTTCGATGATATCGTTGACGAAGGCGGTAGCCAGATTGAAACTGCTGTTGCTGTTCTCCAACTGTTCTACCCTGTTGCTTCCCTTTCTGATCATGAGAACACCATGTTCAGAGGTGCTGATATAGAGGTTGCCTTCGTGGTCGAAGGTAGCATTGTTGATAGTTACATTATTCTGATAACCGCCAAAGTCGTAGCCGGCATCAGCGATGCGGCCTGTCCGGTAATCATAATAGACGATGCCATACATGCAGACGATGAGCATGGCCTGCGGACGATGTTGGATGAAAGCCACAGGTGCTCCGCATGGCGATTTGAAGTCTTTGCGCAGCACCTTGCCTTGTTTCTTGATGAAACGGGTGAAGATTGAAAGGTGGCTACTCTGCCAGAGATAATGATGCTTATCTTCGTAGATATGGGTAAAGAATACAACAGAATCGCGCTCAGCGTATTGCCTTTCCTGTCTGATAGTGAAAAGGTTGTCTGTTCCTTTCTGGGTATTTCTGTCTTTTACAGAATAGAGACCATATCCTGCAGTACCCAGCAGGATATCGCCATTGTGACTTTCTACCATAGAATAGATACGTGGCTTTCTGCCATCAGGAAACTGGAGACGGGCGAAATCGTTCGTCTCATAATTATAGCGCATCAGTCCCTTGGCACAACCTATCCACAGGTTACCTTTCTTATCTACCAGCAGGTCGGAGATAATGTTGTCAGTAATGGAGGTTGTGTCTTCTTCGTTGTGCAGATAGTTGGTAAAGCGGTAGCCGTCAAACTTGCTGAGTCCGTATTCGGTTCCCACCCAGATATATCCGTATTTATCCTGCACAATGCAGTTGATAAGCGAACTTGACAGTTTGCCCGATGTGAAAAGTTCACCACTGTCAGCCCATACTATGAGCGAGATGGTGATAGCGAAGAGTGCCGTTAGGCAATGTCTGATATGCTTCATATTTCCTGTCCGTTTTCTTGTTTAAAATAGGTTGTTACGGCTGCAAAAGTAACAAAAAACAATGAAAGAAACAAATTCTAATGCAACAAAATGTTTCATTTCTTTTTGTTTCTTTATCTTTTTGTGCCCTTTTTGCAGGTATGAAACAAATAGAAAAGTAATGGTAACTATTAAATACCTGTTATTTCATCACTTATTAGTAAATTTGCATCGTCAACAACAATAGAAACATTAAAGGCATCATAATAACAATGAATAGACAAGCAATCAAAATATTATCGCTGGCGCTCGTATTGGCTACGTCAAGTTCAGTAGCTTTTGCCCAAAAGGTATGGAAAGGATCTTGGGCTACTGCAGTGGAATGGACTGGTAAAGGAGATATGCCTAAGGAAAGCTTGAGCAACCGTTCTTGTCGACAGGTGGTTCATGTATCTTTTGGCGGAGAGGAACTCAGAGTGAAGTTCAGCAACGAGCAGAGCAAGGAGCCGGTAGAAATCAAATCGGTGTATATTGCAGATACTGATAAGAACAGCAACTGGTTTGTGAATGGTAAGACCGTGAAGTATCTCAAGTTTAATGGCAAGAAGAATGTAACCATTGCTCCTGGCAAGGCTATCTTCTCAGATGATTTGAAATATGCCTTGAAGAGTGGACAGCGTCTCACGATTACCATCGACTATGGCAAGCAGACTCCAGTGAATGCAACATCCCATCGTGGTTCACGTACCACATCTTATATAGTAAACGGTTTGCATCGTACTCCTAAACCGATGGATAAGAGTTTTGATGATGGCGAGGAGGTGGATCACTGGTACAATCTTTCTGCCATTGATGTGAAGACCGATAAGGCTACCCCTGTGGTAGCTATCCTCGGAAACTCTATCACCGATGGCCGTGGAAGTACTACTAACCATCAGAACCGCTGGACCGATTTCCTCTCGGATGCCCTGAATGCAGAGAAGCCATACGGCGTATTGAATCTCGGTATCGGTGGCAACTGCGTGGTGCAAGGTGGATTGAGCGAACCAGCCATGAAACGTTTCGACCGTGATATCCTGGGACAGACAGGTGTAGATAAACTCATCATCTTCGAGGGAACCAACGATATCGGTTGCTGCAGCGGAAATTATGAGCATGTAACAGATACCCTGATTGCCTGCTACAAGGTGCTGATAGCGAAAGCCAAGGCAAAGGGAATCAAGGTGTATGGCGGAACCATCACCCCAACCAAGGGAAACGGATGGTATTCTTTCTGGCACGAGGCAATGCGACAGACCGTGAACGAATGGATCAGAAAAAGTGGTGCCTTCGACGAGGTCATCGATTTCGATGAGCTGACCCGCGATCCGAAAGACCCTCAGCGTCTGAAGGCTGAGTATTCTGACGACTGGCTGCATCTCAATCCGAAGGGATATGAGGCAATGGGCAAGTTTGCCGCAGAGAAATTGAAGTAAATATATTATATGCATCTTTTATGTTATATATATAATAAGGTGTAAACTTAATGACAGAATAAAATATGGAACAGACATCTGTAACACAGGAATCTAAGGGATTCTACAAACTGAATTGGCTACAACGCATCGGATTCGGATCTGGAGACTTGGCGCAAAACCTCATCTACCAGACCATCTGCATGTATCTGTTGTTCTTCTACACCGACATCTATGGACTTAATCCTGGTGTTGCTGCCACCATGTTCCTGGTGGTTCGCTTGGTCGATGTACTCTGGGACCCGTTGGTAGGAACTTATGTAGATAAGCATAATCCGCGTTGGGGTAAGTATCGCTCTTATCTCGTTTTGGCGGGTTTGCCACTCACCGTACTTGCCATCCTCTGTTTTTGGAATGGTATGGAAGGACAGACAGAAACCATCAAACTTATCTATGCCTATGTAACATACGTAGGCTTGTCTATGCTTTATACATTGATCAATGTGCCTTACGGAGCCTTGAACTCTTCGCTGACTCGCGATACTGACGAGATAACCATTCTCACCTCTGTACGTATGTTTATGGCAAATGTGGGTGGACTCTGTGTATCGGCAGGTGTTCCAATCCTGGTAGCCATGCTCGCTGCAGCCAAGGATCTCCCTATCGAAATGGCGCTCTTCATGGGTTTGGGTTCTTTGCCATCTTTCATCTTTATGCCACTGGTTCCTGCCATCAAGAAAAAGGTGGGCAAGAAGAATATGTTCTACATCTTCCTTACTGTGGCTATCGTGGGTATGGCGATGCTTTATATCATCAGCAAGATGGGACCTGTAAAGGATCATATCACGCTGGTTTATATCGCTCAGTTCATCAAATCAACAGGCGTAATCGTAGCTACAGGATATATGTGGGCTCTGATTCCGGAGGTTATCTCTTTTGCAGAATATACCAGCGGCAAGCGTATTGCCGGTATCGTCAATGCCCTGACCGGTATCTTCTATAAGGCAGGTATGGCTTTGGGTGGTGTTATTCCTGGTGCAGTTCTTGCATGGACCGGTTATCAGTCAGCAGCTGCTCAGGAGAGCAACTCTCTTCCTACCGACAGTAATGCTTGGTTTGTTGCCATGCTGATTTTTGCCCTGGTAGGTTTCGCCCTTCTGGTATTCTGCTTTACCCAAACCAAGGAACGTGTGGTAATGGATGAGAAGGAAACCAAGAATGTAAAGGTGAGCGACCTGTGGACAGAATTCTTCCACAACCGTCCTCTCCGTATCGTGGCGCTCTTCTTCATTACAGCCTTCGCCATGATGTCGGTAGGTAATGCTGCCGGTGCTTACTTCATGAACGATTTGGAGCAGCAGACTTCTCTGGCACAGGAGGGTATCCGCTGGCTGGTATGTGTGATTCCTGCCATCTTGCTGGGCTTGGCGATGTTCATCATCTCTAAATATGAGTTGACCGATGAGGTTATCGACGACATCAACAAGAAGATTGAGGCCCGACACAAGGAAGAAAACTAGAGACTATAATTATTAACGAGAAAAATAGATATAAGATATGAAAAAGATTACAACTCTGGCACTGGGGCTGATGCTTGCTTCAACAGCTTTCGCTCAAAAAGCGAACTCAGCAGCTCAAATCCCAACATTCCAGGAAACTATGGGTAAGTACTTCCTGGTAGGTGCTGCCGTTAATACCGATTTGCCTAATGGACAAGACCCTGCAGGTGAGGAAGTAGTGAAGAAACAGTTTAACCAGGTAGTTGCCGAGAACTGTATGAAGGGCGAGGAAAATCATCCGGAGGTGAATCGCTTTGATTTCACTGATGGCGATAAACTCGCTGACTGGGCAGAGAAGAACGGCAAGACCTTGATCGGGCATTGTCTGGTTTGGCATTCTCAGCCACCTAAGTGGATGTTTACCGATGATAAGGGTAATCTGGTAAGCCGTGAAGTGCTTATCGGCAGAATGTATAACCATATTATGAATGTGGTTACTCATTATAAAGGTAGAGTAAAAGGTTGGGACGTTGTGAACGAGGCTTTCGAGGATGATGGCTCTTACCGCAAATCTTTATATTATAAGATTATCGGTCCGGAGTTCATAGAACTGGCTTTCCGCTTTGCTCATGAGGCTGACCCTAACGTAGAACTCTACTACAATGATTATTCTACTTCGAAGCCAGCCAAGCGAGAGGCTATCTGCAAACTGGTTCGCGATTTGAAGGCGAAGGGTCTCCGTATAGATGCAGTAGGTATGCAAAGCCACAATGGTTTTGATTATCCTGACTATGCTGAGTATGAGAAGAGCATCGAGGCTTTTGCTGGTGAAGGCGTGAAGGTGATGCTGACGGAGTTGGATATGAACATGCTTCCTAATCCGGAAGGATTCGGCGGAGCGGAAATCAGCCAGAAGTTTGAACTTCAGAAGAAGTACAATCCATACGTGAAGGGACTTGACAAGAAGGCACAGAAACTCTTCAACCAGCGTTATCTCGATCTCTTTAAGATTGTAGAGCGTCACAAGGATGTCATCAGTCGTGTTACCTTCTGGGGTGTCAACGATGGTCACTCTTGGTTGAATGGCTGGCCTATCCCTGGCAGAACCAACTATCCACTGCTCATCGACCGCAACAACGAGGTGAAGCCAGTGGTGAAGGAAATCGTCAATCTCTTTAAGTAAAATCTCTTTAGATAATATTGTACATCTCTTAAAATAATAAACAACAATGAAAGCAAGATATTTGTTCCCAAAGGATTATATGGCAGATCCATCTGCCAATGTGTTTAACGGTCGCCTGTATGTTTACCCATCTCATGACTGGGATAGCGGCGAAAGCTTCGACGATGATGGCGGTCACTTCCAGATGAAAGACTATCATGTTCTCTCTATGGACGACGTGATGGAAGGTGAGGTAACCGATCATGGTGTGATTCTCGATGTGAAGGATGTGCCATGGGCTGAGAAGCAGATGTGGGACAACGATGTTGTAGAGAAGGATGGTAAGTACTATCTCATCTTCTCTGCCAAGGATTATAATGGCGTGTTCCATCTCGGCGTGGCTGTGGCTGATAAGCCAGAAGGTCCTTTCATTCCGAATGCCGACCCAATCCGCAAGTCATACAGCATCGACCCTTGCGTGTTCAAGGATGATGATGGCAAGATTTACTGCTACTTCGGTGGTATCTGGGGCGGTCAGCTTCAGTGGTACAAGGACAACAAGGCACTGAAGGATGAGCATCTTCCAGAGGGCAAGGAGAATCCTTTGCCATCTCGTGTAGCCATGATGACGGATGATGTGCAGCAGTTTGCTGAAATGCCAAAGCCTGTTGTCATCGTTGACGAAGAGGGTAATGTATTGCCAGCTGATGATCCACATCGCTTCTTCGAGGCCAGCTGGATGCATAAGTATAAGGGCAAGTATTACTTCAGCTACTCTACCGGTGATACTCATTATCTCTGCTATGCTGTAGGTGATAATCCTTATGGTCCGTTCACTTACAAGGGCGTGATTCTGGAGCCTGTAGTAGGTTGGACAACTCATCACAGTATCTGTGAGTACAAGGGACAGTGGTATCTGTTCCATCACGACTGTGTGCCATCAAATGATACAACCTGGCTTCGCAGCGTAAAGGTGGCTCCTCTCTTCTATGATGAGGATGATAACATCTTGCCGGTTCAGCCTGAATAAGAGTATTATAAGTTATAGATGACATACGTTTTAGTAGACTTTTAGGTTTATAATAGTTTTGATGAATAGTTGATATATAAGTTAATGTTAGTTTAGAAGGAACGGCATCTTCGTGAGGAGATGCCGTTTTTACATATATGCCTTTTCTTTCTTTTCTTCTCTTCCAGTTTTCTTTTGCTTTTTATCTAATGTTATTTTTAAGTTATTTCTATCATTTTGTAGGAGATTTCGGATATTTTTGTTTACCTTTGTGCCCGTAAACCATAAAAAGAATAATTTATGTTGAGATTACTTTTAAGGCTTTGGTGGTTGCAGCAGCGCCGTAACTTCCACAAGCGAGATGCCTTCGTGGCGTGCTACATCATCTTCCTGTATGTGGTGATGGGCGTGAGCTTCTTTCTCAGCTTCACCGAGAATGGGGGAGAACTTGGGGGCGAAGACATGCCTGCCCTGTTGGGAGCCGGTATCGTTGTCGGTATGCTGATTCCAGACATCATCATGAAGATGGTGATGAAGCGGGATATTACGGCGATGGATGATTACGTGAAGTCGCGCCCTGTGCCGGAGAAAATCTGGAACAAGTTCCTGCTCACCACCAATCTCGTGAGCTTCTGGAACTATGTGCTTCCGGTGCTTATGCTTCCGGTGTTCATCTATCTCCTGCCGGCAAGTGAGGTTGTTGCCAGCTTCTTCCTGTTCCTGGCGTTTTCTTATATTGACGGCATCTACATCACCTGCTACCGCAAGTCAACAGAGTGGATTCTGAAATGGCCTTTGATACTGGGATGGATGGGAATGTTTGCCGTGCTGATAGGGTATATGTTTGTGGCTTCCTTCTTCCCGGTATGGATGGGATGGATAGGTCTCTTCTTCCTTGCCGGAGCGGTATTCGCCGGACTTACCGTCTATCTCTATCACGAAAAGATTTATAACGAGCAGAAACAGAAGGTTTCCAGGTTCCGTGGTTTCAGCCATATCAACCTCTTCAGTCTGCAATATATCGGCACATTGAGAGCAAAACGTGTCCGTACGATGGTGATTATGATTACTGCTATCTTCCTTTTCGATGCCTATCTCTTTGCCTTGCTCCCGGCAGAAGCGGGACAGGAAACGGGGGACAAGGTGGCTATGACTACCCTCTATGTGGCTGGTGCCATCCTGCTGCCATCGGTGGTGTTGTCGCAATGGACCTTTGGTATTGAGGCAAACTTCTTCCATGGTTTGATGACCAAGCCTGTCAAGGTTAAACAGATGCTGCAGAATTGCTTCTATTATTATATGGTGGTGAGTGCTGTCGCTTTGTTGCTTACCCTTCCGTTCCTTTTCTTGCAGGTCGGAATCGGAATCCAGGTGCTTATCAGCGGTTTCTGTCTGGCAGTATTCATCAATCTCTTCAATCTGCCTACGGCACTCTTCTCTTCCCGTCTGGAGATATTCCAGACTTCCATGTTCAGCATGCAGGGAGCGAATCTGAAGATTAATCTTTATGCCATCGCCTTTCTCTTCCCGCTGGCAGGTGTCTGTGCTGTCTATTATTTCTTCGGTGAGACGGCATGGTTTATCACCTGCGTAGTGCTGGCAGTCATCAGCGTCGCCATCCACAAATGGTTCATCGCCAAGATAGCTGCCATCTTCGAGAAGAACAAGTATAAGCGCATGGAGAAGTTCATGGAAAGCTAGGAGAATTAAGTGAAGAGTGAAGAACGAAGAGTGAAGAATTCAATAGCTTTACTAATCATAAAGTTCAAAACTCAAGGTAATCATAAAGTTCAATGTTCAAAATTCAAAGTTCAAAGTAATATGATCAAGATTCAGAATCTCAAGAAGATATATAATGGCAATACCGTACTCGATATTGATAATCTGGGTGTTGCAAAGGGCGAGTTGATAGGACTCGTAGGTAATAATGGTGCGGGCAAGACCACCTTGCTCCGTCTGATTCTCGACCTGATTCAGGCTGATGGCGGTTTCGTGGAAAGCAATGGACAGAAGGTGAACGAGAGTGAGACGTGGAAGAAATATACCGGCAGTTACATCGACGGTAGATTCCTCATCGATTTCCTCACCCCTGAGGAATACTTCGATTTCATCGCTGATGTTTATCACATTGACGATGAAACCTTGCAGGAGCGACTGGCGCAGTTTGAGGGTTTTATGCACGATGAAATCATGGGAACCAAGAAGTATCTCCGCGATTTTTCTCAGGGCAACCGCCAGAAGATTGGTATCATCGGAGCGATGATTATTAATCCGAAGGTTCTTCTCCTAGATGAGCCGTTCAACTATCTCGACCCATCTTCTCAGATGACTATCGCCCACATGATTCAGCGCATCTGCAAGGAGCAGGGCACCACGGTCATCATCTCCAGCCACAACCTCAACTTCGTTGCCGACATCTCCTCTCGCATCCTCCTGCTGGAGAAAGGCAAGCTGGTGAAGGATCTTCCTAATGCCGATGGTGCTGCCATCGCCGAACTCAACGAGTACTTCGGTATTCAGGCGGAATAAACTTTTTCCGTTAATATTATACAAATTCCATGATATGATTTGTATAATTATCGTTAAATGCTTACCTTTGCACTCAAACGAAGAAAAAAAGAATCAATGAGCAAAGGAAAATTAGCAAAGTTTGCGGATATGGAGCGTTTTGAGAACGTGTTCCAGTATCCATATAGTGTTGTAGATGACGTGCCTTTCGATATGAAGAGCAAGTGGCGTGAGATGTATTTCCACAATGATAACCCTATCGTGCTGGAGTTGGGATGCGGCAAGGGTGAATATACCGTGGAACTTGCCAAGCTCTATCCAGAGATGAACTTCATCGGTGTGGATATCAAGGGCGCACGAATGTGGACCGGTGCCAAGAAGGCGATAGAGGAAGGACAGAAGAACGTGGCTTTCCTCCGTACCAACATCGAGATTATCGACCGCTTCTTTGCAGAGGATGAGGTGCAGGAAATCTGGCTCACCTTCTCTGACCCTCAGATGAAGAATCCTCGCAAGCGTCTTACATCTACTTACTTCATGAACCGTTATCGCCACTTCCTCGTGGATGGCGGTATCATCCATCTGAAGACGGACTCCAACTTCCTCTTCACCTATACCACTTATATGGTGGATTGCAACCATCTGCCTGTGCTCTTCCGCACCGAGGACCTCTATCATCAGGAGGGTATCGATGAGGAAACCCGTAAGATTCTCTCTATCCAAACCTATTATGAGAGTATGTGGATAGAACGTGGCTTGAACATCAAGTATCAGAAGTTCGCCTTGCCACGTGAGGGGGAGCTGGTGGAACCTGATATTGAGATTCCGCTGGATGATTATCGCAGTTATCGCCGTGATAAGCGAAGCTCAAAGGATACAGCGAAGTAGATTTCTACAATGATTTGAATAAGCTTCCGCAATGCTTTGAATGCCTTTCCTCAAGCGTTATTGGCGTTTGAAGAATGCGTCATAAGTATCTGAAAGAAGTAACTGAAGTTGTTCGGAGATACAATAGAAGTTGTTGGAACAGTAAGTATCTCGAAGCGCACAACAGTTGATATGCGGTCGCACATCAGCTGTTGTGCGCTTGTCTTTCAGCTGTTGTGCATGCGTAGAACAGCTGTTGTGCGGCTTTTAATGGCAATTCTTATTGATTGTCTTTGTTAATCAAGTTGACGACTACTTTTACCATTACATCTTTTTCCTCAGTTCTGCTTTCTGCAATCATCAGAGTCAGGGCAACGAGTGTGTTGTCGGCAATTCTCTTATGTCCATTTTCTGCATACAGAATGCCATTCTTCTCCATAAACCAAAGAAAAAGCATGGCCGCAATTCTCTTGTTGCCATCGCTGAATGAATGGTTTTTTACGACAAGGTAGAGCAGCATGGCTGCTTTTTCTTCTACCGAAGCGTAGAGCTCTTCACCGCCGAAGGTTTGGTAAATCTGACCTATGCTGCTCTTGAATGAATCATCCTTCTCATTGGCAAACCATTTACTGCCTCCAAACTTTTCTTTCAAAGCATTGATGGCTTCCATTGCATTTTCGTAGGTGGCATGGAACGGCTCGGCTTGAGTCGTCTTGTCTATGAGTAATGTCTGATAATCATATTTGTCGAGAGTATCCAGGGCATAAACATAGTCGCTGATGACATTGAACAGTCCGTTATATTCGCCTTCTGAAACTTGATCTTGCAATGTAATCGCACGTGACATCAAACGAACCACTTCTTTCAGTTCGTTGTAATTGTCTAGGCGCTTCTGGTTGATGGCATAACCCTTGATAATGTATTGCTTCAAGATAGAATTAGCCCATTGACGGAATCTGGTACCATTGATAGACTTTACACGATAGCCTACGGAGATAATGACGTCCAGGTTATAATATTCCGTTTCGACAACCTGTTCAAAGCCGTCGTGGCGACCATATTTCTTGGTATGTGCAAATTTTGCACATACCAAGGATTTGTCGAGTTCACCTTCTTTAAAACAGTTATTGACATGTCGTGAAATCACAGTTCTGTCACGGCCAAACAACTCTGCCATTTGGCTTTGTGTAAGCCAAACGGTATCATTCTCTAATTTTACATTCAGCTCTATGTTGCCCTCTGGGGAACGATAGATTTCGATGGATGAATTCCTCTGCTCCATACCTTTCTTTATTAAAAGTTCTTATTCTAGTACCCAATTTTTGGATAATTCGGCAAAGATACGATAATTGTTTGATTCCTACAAGGTTTTCGAGTATTTTTTCTTCTTTTTGACGAAGTTTGCGAAAGATTGAAATGGAAGGAATGTTTTGTTTTTGATTACTTCCAGATTAAATATCAGGACTAGCCTTAGGTTAGGGATATGTATAGTATGTTATGATCTTACTATATCTTTTGTTAAATCCGGGAATAATCTGATAGAAATAGAGAAGAAAAAGGTGGAAATGCTTGGTGTTTCCACCTTATTTTATTATATTTGCAGCAAGTTTTTGAAGAAATGCAGTATTCTCAGGGACTGCATGGAACTGACGAAACGACTAAAAGAATAGAGAAGTAATAACTAACTAAATAAACGACAAAATGATGAACTACAAGAAATTGGCTCTTACCGTTGCGGCTGGAGCGATGGCAACTACAATGATGGCGCAATCAGCACCCAAACTGAATGCCAATAACATCAAAGAAGTAATCAAGGCGATGACCTTGGAAGAGAAAGCCCAACTCTTAGTGGGCGGTGGTAACGATGGATTCGTGGGTAGTGGTGCTATGCTCGGACATCAGAAGAAGTTTGTGCCGGGTGCTGCGGGTACTACTGTAGCCATCCCTCGCCTCGGTATTCCTACTACCGTACAGTGTGATGGTCCTGCTGGTGTTCATATCGATGCTCATCGCGAAGGTGACAGCCGTAGCTACTTTGCCACCGGTTTCCCTATCGGAACCTGTCTGGCTTCTACCTGGAACACCGACCTGGTGTGCAAGGTGGGTGAGGCTATCGGTAACGAAACCCTGGAGTATGGCTGTGATGTTGTGCTCGGACCGGGTATGAACCTGCATCGCAATCCGCTCTGTGGCCGTAACTTTGAGTATTATTCAGAAGACCCAATCGTAACAGGTCTTATCGGAACCGCCTTTGTACAGGGTGTACAGAGCCAGGGCGTGGGTGTAAGTGCCAAGCACTTTGCCGTGAACTCTCAGGAAACTGACCGTACCAAAGTGGATGAGCGATTGAGCCAGCGTGCTCTCCGTGAGTTGTATCTGAAGGGTTTCGAGATGATGGTTCGCAAGAGCAATCCTTGGACTATCATGTCTGCCTATAATAAGGTAAACGGTGTTTATGCCCAGGGCAACAAGGGGCTCTTGACCGATATTCTCCGCAACGATTGGGGATATAAGGGAATCGTGGAGACCGACTGGATTGGTAAGCGTGCCGACCTTCCTCTGGAACAGGAAGTTGAGGCTGGCAACGACTTGATGATGCCAGGTTATCCTGCACAGGTGCAGGATATTGTTGATGCAGTAAAGAATGGCAAGTTGGATATAAAGGATGTGGACCGCAATGTTCGCCGTATGCTCGAATATATCGTGAAGACTCCTCGATTCAAGGGATATAAATATAGTGGTGAGCCAGACTTGAAGGCTCATGCAGCCATCACCCGTCAGAGTTCTACCGAGGGTATGGTGCTCCTGAAGAATGATGCCGCTCTTCCTATCCAGGGCTTGAAGACCGTGGCGCTCTTCGGTGTCAATTCTTACGACTTCATGTCGGGTGGTCTTGGCAGTGGAGCCGTTAATGTAGGCTATTCTGTAGATATGGTTACCGGTTTGAAGAACATCGGCGTGGCAACTACTCCTCAGCTTACGGAAATCTATCAGAATTATGTGAAGTATGCCAAGGCTAAGTTGAAGGCAGACAAGAATCCGATGATGTGGTTCCTGGATCAGGGTCAGCCTAAGCTCGATGAAATCGAGATTACCGAGCGTTGTGTAGCTGGCGAGGAGCCAAAGGCAGATGCTGCCATCATCACCATCGGCCGTCAGGCAGGTGAGGGAATGGATCGCCAGATCAATGGTGAGTTCAACCTCAGTCAGATAGAACAGGATATGATTTTCCGTGTATCTGATGCTTTCCATGCCAAGGGCAAGAAGGTGATTGTCATCATCAACTCTGGTTCTGTGATGGAGACTGCCAGTTGGAGAGACCGTGTGGATGCTATTCTCGTTGCATGGCAGCCAGGTATCGAGGGCGGCAACTCTGTAGCTGATATCCTGACCGGTAAGGTGAATCCATCGGGTAAGTTGACCATGACCTGGCCTATCGCTGCTACTGATCATCCTTCTACTGCCAACTTTGCCAAGGATTACGATATGTACACCTACAAGAATCTGCTGGATTGGAGCAAGGGTAATATCAAGGGTTACGATTATAGCAACCATGAGGAGGATATCTACGTAGGTTATCGCTACTTTGATACCTTCAAGAAGAATGTAGCTTATCCATTCGGTTATGGTTTGAGCTACACAACCTTCGAGTTTGGCAAGCCATCTGTCAAGGCAAAAGGCAATAACATTGAGGTTAGCGTAACCATCAAGAATACCGGTAAGGTTGCCGGCAAGGAAGTTGCTGAGGTTTATGTCACCGCTCCAAAGGGCGCTTACGAGAAGCCAGCCAAGGAGCTCAAGACCTTCGGCAAGACCAAGTTGCTGAATCCTGGTGAGAGCCAGACTTTGAAGATGACCCTCGAAAAGCGCGATCTTGCCAGCTTCGATGAGGCTAACAGCCAGTGGAAAGTAGATGCAGGTAACTATCTCTTCAAGGTAGGTAGCGATGTAGAGAACATCAAGGGTACTGCTACATTGAAGGTGGCAGAATATACCGAGAAGACAAGCAATGTCTGCGCTCCTAAGGTTCAGATGAACTATCTCAGAAAGAACTAGTCTTCCTCATCGTTATCGCATCTTTAAAGAGAAGACTGGCAAAACACCAACAGAATGGCGCACAGAACGCCCCTAAAAGTGCTTATAATAGCCCAAAAGTCATTTTTTTTAGGACTTTTGGGCTGTTATAAGCACTTTTTATTATCTTTGCACGCAAAAAGCAATAAAATATGTTGATAGGAAGAGAACAAGAGCAAGAGATGCTGCATAAAGCTTACGAGTCAGATAGCTCACAGTTTGTTGCAGTGTATGGTAGAAGACGTGTGGGCAAGACCTATCTAGTCAGAGAGTGTTTTGCGGATAAATTCGTTTTTCAACATTCTGGTGTTGCAAAAGCAAGTACAAAATTGCAATTGCGTTATTTTAAGGAGTCGCTACTAAAGAGCGGATTCCCAAAGGCTCGTTTGCCCAAAGATTGGATAGAGGCTTTTTCGATGTTGGAGCAATTGATAGAGCAATCTGAAGCTGAGAAGAAAGTAGTTTTCATAGATGAAATACCTTGGATGGATACTCCTCGCTCTAATTTCATTACAGCATTGGAATACTTTTGGAATAGTTTTGCCTCTGCACGCAAGGATGTCCTTTTGATTGTTTGTGGTTCTGCTACATCCTGGATTATTAATAAGGTGTTGAAAAATCATGGCGGTTTGCATAATAGAGTGAACCTCCGTATATCTTTACAACCTTTCACTTTGCACGAATGTGAACTGTATGCCAAAAGCATCGGTATGCGCACAACCCGTTATGAATTGTTGGAATATTATATGGTATTGGGTGGTGTTGCTTTCTATTGGTCTTTGTTGGATAAAGGAAAGAGCGTGGCTCAAAATATAGATAGCCTGTTGTTCTCAATAACAGGTCAACTACACAATGAGTTTAACGAGTTGTATGATTCTTTGTTCAACAATCCTGAACCTTACCTGAAAGTTATCAACGTCTTGGGAACCATCAAGGTGGGAATGCCTCGTACTGAACTGCTAGAAAAGATAGGATTGTCGAGTGGTGCCAATATCACTCGAATTCTTGACGACTTGGAAGCATGTGGCTTCATCCGTAAATACAATGCATTTGGCAAGAAGCGGAATGATACTATTTATCAGCTGATAGACAACTTCACATTGTTCTACTTCAAGTTTATGAAAGACAATAAAGGTGGCGATGAGCATTTCTGGTCGCATAGTTATTTGCCGCCTGTGAGATACACATGGGTTGGCTTGGCGTTTGAGCGAGTATGTATGCAACATGTAAATCAAATCAAGCACAAGTTAGGCATTAGTGGTGTTTTGACAAGTGTTTCTTCCTGGTCTGTCAAAGATGACCCTGTTTATGGCCAAGGTGCGCAAATTGACCTGTTGATAGAACGTGCTGACAATGTAGTGAATGTTTGCGAGATTAAGTTCTCGCAAGATAAATATGTCATTAGTCAGGACTATAGTCGGAATTTAGCACATAAGATAGAGCGTTTCTTGCAGACCACGAAGACTAGAAAGACTTTGCATCTCACAATGATAACAGTAAATGGTCTTGCTCATAATGAGTATTGGGGGATGGTGCAGAGCGAAGTCGTGGCAGATGACTTGTTTCATGAATAAAAAACAGGCAATACGCCAACAGAATGACACACCCTCTTCTTGTTTAAAAGGAATACTGGGCGGAAATTATCAGTTCGCGAGGGCGAAGATAATAGCTGTCGGTCAATGTACTGATGCCGCTATAGATGGTTTCCATATAGTTCTTCTTGTTGAAAAGGTTTCGAAGCTCTGCTGAAAGGCGGAGCTTTTTCATTCTCCATACTGCCGATGCATCGCCAAGGAGGGTGTTGAGGTGGCTGCCCTCTTGCGGTTCATTGCGATAATGTACGAGCGAGAAGGAGAGGTCCACATGGCTGATGGTAGCGGTGGCAGATACGCTTTGGCGCCAATTAAATAACGATGACTTCGTTATTTTTTGACGTTTCGAGTTGTAAAAAGAGAATTCTCCCTCATAGCTAAAGGCACACCAGGACGGTGAGAAATCGATGCTAGGCTTCACAGTATAGTTGTCGGCGGTGTAGCTGATGGCTTTGCCGCTGCTGTATTGCTCACCCTTGCTGTAGTTGTAGCTGCCCTCCAGGCGGGTTTTCAGATGAAGGTCGTAGAAGCCCTTCGATATGTAGAGTGATGCTCCTAGATTGTGGCTCTTTCTGTCCTGCTTATATAATGAGGTATAGTATTTGCCATCCACGATGCGTAGGTCGGATGCCGTGTTCATCCAGTTTTTGCTGGCATTGACCGATGCGCTGAAGAAGATTTCCTTGATAGGGCGCTTGTAGTCGTAACTCAACTTGCCGTAAAGAGAGCGAGTTATCGGAATGATGTCGCTCGAAGTGTACCAAGAGCGATAACTTTGACGATATTGCTTTATGGCGTAGTTGGTGGCATTGCCTGTTCCGGTACTGTATCCCGTGAAGATAGTCAACTCTCTACGGAAATCCAATTTCTTATATAAGTAAAGGTAGGGTGATATGGTAAGTAGAGTTTTCTGTGGATAGGTGAAGCGTTCCCAGATGAAATCGGAAGAGAACGACATACGGAACGTCTCGGTCTTGTATTGCCAGTAAGGGGTGAACTTCCCTGTGATGTTAAGGCTGTTTTGACCGATTTCATCGTGACTGTTTTCGATGAATCCGTTGTTTTTGCCGATTTTATCGCTTCTTTTCTGATATTTCGCATAGATGTTGTTGAGGTCGATACTCATTCTATATTCCTGTGTCCAGTGGAAGCGATTCCTCATCCACTGTAAGGCGTGGGCAGTATGCCAAAGGTTGGTGCGGATGCGATTGCGCTCGTCGTTAATGTAGAGGTCTGCCACACCATGGTGATAGTCGGCAGTGCTACGCCAGGAGAGTTGACTTTTCTTGAAGACGAAGAGGCGGTAGATACTTGCCGAGAGGTCGAGCTTTGGGATGCGGACACGTTGGGTAAGCGTGTCGTTGATGTTTGACAAACCATCGTTTTGTGCTGCGCTGAGGCCGATACTCTCGTTGCCATAATGCTCAGCCTTGTTTACCTTGTTCTCCCATTGCAGATTGAAGGCATCGCTGATCATCGTCTTGTGGTTATGCTCCGTGGTAACTGTAGGAGCTTCGCCGCCGAGGTCGTAGATACTCATGTTCTCTCGCTCTTGTCGGGTTACCGTACGAAGATAGTTGGCTTCTATGCGAGTCTCTGCATCGTCCTTGTTCTTCTTGATATGGTTGATGGAGTATTTTTGCGAGGTGTTGAAGCGCAGGCGTTCTTCGTCGATAGGAGTGTCAAGCGATGGTACTGATATCCATGATGGAAGGGAGGCAGGAGCCAGACTATTGCTGTAAGATGCGAGTTGGTTAAGTGCATAGCCGAGATTTTTGCCTGTTCTGTCGTATTCTGCATCATACATCATCTGTTTCTTCTTGCCAATTTGCATGATATTGATGCTTCCGCCTACGTGGGATGGATGCCCTGCGAGCATGTAAGGCTTGAGAGTAGGCATCAGTTTGTCGCGGGCACTATCCTTCAGGGCGATGTTCATCGCTACATTATCCGTAAAGGTCTTGTTCTGGAGTGCCTTGATAGGCTGGTCATGCTCGATGACTTCGGCCTTTTTCACATCTTTTGCCTTGATGTTCTCCTCTAGTAGGTTATATTTGCCACCGGTCAGGTCGAGACCTTCCACAGTGAATCGGTTGATGGGCTTACCATTGTAGTTGATACGACCATTCTTCTCTATATCCACGCCTGGCAGCTTTTTCAATACATCCTTCAGACTGTTGTCACGTTCATTGGCAAAGCGGGTGAGATCGAAAGAAATGGTATCCCGCCCTGTGATGCGAGAGCCTTTCACCTGTACTTCCTTTATGACAAAAGCTGTTGAAGCCATACTGATAACGGTTTCTTTTTCCGATGAAACCGCCGTTTTTTGCTTTTTATAGCCCATATAGGTAGCTTGTAGCATATCGCTGGCTTGCTTTTGTGCTATGGGAATCAGGAAAGTTCCGTCTCCCTTGCTGCGTGTAAACTTCAAGGGCTTTCCATTGCGGAGCAGCGTAACCGATACGTTGGTCAGACGGTTGTGTGTAAGTGAATCTTCCACATAACCGCTAATCTTCTCTTGGGTAAACGCATGGCACGCCACGAACAGAATAGTGAAAAGAACTATTATTTTCTTCATCTTTTTTCTCTCTTTTCTATTTTACCTTAGACACTTATCTCGCTAATGTCTTTAAGACGCTTGTCTGGCAAAAAAGTAAACTGCTAATTATCTTTCAATCGGATTGTATGGCTCAGCACGCTTGGAATGCTTCAGGATATTTCCTTTTTCATCCTTGATCTTTACTATTGCAGCATACTTGCCATCTTGAAGCAGATAACCGATTGGATCGGCATAGTATTTTTTGTAAATGGAGGTCAATGATTTGCGGTCGATAGGTTCGAAAGTCTTACCTTTATAATAGATAGGTATGGAGCCTTTTCCTGTTGTGAGTCCTACAGCTGTAAATCCATAATCGTTCTCGGAGTCGTGAGCCTTGAGTATCAATCCCGGCAGTCCGCTCAGTTTCCAGGGACCATTGTCAATAGGGATGTCTTCCGTGTACCAAGCTATCCATGTTCTACCCTTAAACTTGGCAATTGCCTGGTGGCACTCGTAACCGCAGATGGAATCGATGCTGTCTGTGAGTTGCCAGTCTATCGGTTCCATCGTTTCAATGCACAAATATCTGTCAGCAGCAAAGAAATCGAGATAGGCAGTCTTGCCCTGTTCTGGATAGTTCTTATATACTTTCCAATTAATCTGTCCGCCATTACCGGAGAAATTGACAGGTATTCCTTTTGCCATATTTGCGGAGATGGTAGAGTCTCTTTGGAATATCGGATAACTGTAGAATGCGGAATACTTGTTGCCAATCTGCAAGAGCATTTTCTCTTCGATGCGGCCAATGAGGGTGTCGGTCTTGGTATATTTCTTTTCGTAAATATACTCGGCATCATATACTACCTGATACTTTACCTGATCAATGGAATCTCCCATGCCAATGCTTGATTCATCGAACAAGTTTACTGTTTGAGCTTGGAGCATGCAAGCATATAATGCAAGCCATGCTATTAATAATACCTTTTTCATAATCTTCGTCAATTATTCATTATTTTATCTGTTTCTTTCGTTTTTGTGATGCAAAGGTACTGAGATCATCCGATGAAATCGATGATTTCTGTTACTGAGTTATTACTTTTGCATCTTTTCGTCTATTATTATTTTATTACTCTTGCCTTTGTTTACGGATTTTTCAGTAACTTTGCCGTCAAAATTCAAAAGATCAGGAAAGTATGAACAGTAACAGTAAGCTGAAAATAGCATGGATGGTATGTGGAGTAGCAATCGCATTGTTGTTCTGCACGCAGGCTTATTGGCTCCATCTTCAATGTCAATATAGCTTAGACCAGCAGGTAGAGCAATTCAAGAAGGATTGTGATGAAGTGTTAGCGCAAGATTTGAAGAATAGAAAAAAGTTGCAGGAGAATTCATCTACGAAAGGTAGAAGAGATACGATTATGCTCAAGGTAGAATCTGAATATGATATGAAGAAGGGATGTAGCCGTACAACGCTTTCTTTTTGGAACAATCACCGCTTTCTTGTCCGTTTGAATGATCCTGATCTTACGGGTGATGATGCTTATCTCATCATTAGCAGATATCTGGCTTATATAGGTAAGCATCCCTCGTTGGCTTATTATCAAAGATTACTGGATGATAAGGGATATGGGAAGATATCCTTTTTTCGTCATCTGGCTTACAAGACCGTCTTCCTGAATGCAAAATATGATGCCGAAGGCAGATGGTCACGTGTGGTGACGGTGAAGTATCAGACGAACCCAATGTTTCGCCAAGGTATTTCTTTTCAGGTGCCCATTCCTATTACTCGAACGCTCAAAGCCATGATGTGGCAATTGATAGGAAGCGTCTTTCTCTTTTTCATCTTGATAGGATGTCTGTATTACCTGGTTAAGACCATAGTCTTCCAAAAGCGCATTGATGGCATTCGCCATGAGTTCCTGAAGAATATGATTTATGAGTTGAAGCAACCGAAAGAAGACGGCAAAGGTGAAGAATCAGCTGTTTTTATCGGTTCCATTGCTTTCTACTATGCGCAGAATGAACTGCTATGTGGTAATTCCAGAGTGGTCATCACATCTCGTCAAGCTGAAATTCTGAAGCTTCTTGCCGAGAACCAGAACCAGCTTGTAGAGCGGGATTTCATACTGAATGAAGTATGGGGTGATGACTCATACTCCAATTCCCTAGCCCTGAACGTGCAGATTACCTATCTTCGCAGGGCATTGAACCTGGATGAAAAGGTAAGTATCGAAGCTGTCATCAAAAAGGGATATATCCTGCGAACCTGTTGATCTTGTTATCAACTCTCATCTTTTTAGAAAGGTGGAAGTTTTTTTATCTTAATTTATTTTGTCCTTCACCTATTTTGTTGTAACTTTGCACACTGAAATTCGAATTTAAATTATTTTATGTAATTATGGCAAAAAAAGCTCTTTTAATGATTCTCGACGGATGGGGAATCGGTAAGCATGATAAGGGTGATGTTATCTTCAAGACTCCAACTCCTTATCTCGATTATTTGACAGCAGTTTCAGCACATTCTACTCTCCAGACTTGTGGCGAGGACGTTGGTCTTCCTAAAGGTCAGATGGGTAACTCTGAGGTTGGTCACCTCAACATCGGTGCTGGTCGTGTGGTATATCAGGACCTCGTTAAGATCAACAAGGCTTGCGAGAGCGGTGATATCTTGAAGAATCAGGAGATCATCAACGCTTACAGCTATGCTCAGAAGACTGGTAAGAAACTCCACTTGATGGGCTTGACTTCTACCGGTGGTGTTCACTCTTCTTTGGATCACCTCTTCAAGTTGATTGAGATTGGTAAGGAATATGGTTTGAAGGAGACATACGTTCACTGCTTCATGGATGGCCGTGATACAGACCCTAAGAGCGGTAAGGGCTTCATCGAGGAGGTTCAGGCTTGCTGCGACAAGAACGGTGCACACATCGCAAGCATCGTAGGTCGTTTCTATGCTATGGATCGTGACAAGCGCTGGAACCGTGTGAAGGAAGCATACGACTTGCTCGTTGAGGGTAAGGGTAAGCAGGCTGACGATATGGTGAAGGCAATGCAGGAGAGCTATGATGAGGACGTAACAGACGAGTTCATCAAGCCAATCAATAACTCTAAGGTTGACGGTACTATCCAGGAGGGTGATGTTGTTATCTTCATCAATTACCGTAACGACCGTGCCAAGGAGTTGACACAGGTATTGACTCAGCAGGATATGCCAGAGGAAGGTATGTACACCATCAAGGACTTGCAGTACTACTGCATGACTCCATACGATGCTAGCTTCCAGGGTGTTCACATCCTCTTCCCTAAGGAGAACGTAATGAATACCCTCGGTGAGTACTTGAGTGCACAGGGCAAGAAGCAGCTCCACACTGCAGAGACTGAGAAGTATGCTCACGTAACATTCTTCTTCAATGGTGGTCGTGAGACTCCATACGAGGGTGAGGACCGTATCCTGGTTCCTTCTCCAAAGGTAGCTACATACGACTTGAAGCCAGAGATGAGCGCTTACGAGGTAAAGGATAAGTTGGTTGGTGCTATCAACACACAGGAGTACGACTTCATCGTTGTAAACTTCGCTAATGGTGATATGGTAGGTCATACAGGTATCTACAACGCTATCGCTAAGGCTGTTCACGCTGTTGACAACTGCGTAAAGGACGTTATCGAGGCTGCTAAGGCTAACGATTATGAGGCTATCATCATCGCTGACCACGGTAATGCAGACCACGCTATCAACGAGGATGGTACCCCAAATACCGCTCACTCTTTGAACCCAGTTCCATTCATCTACGTAACTGACAACAATTCAGCTACTGTAAAGGATGGTCGTTTGGCAGACGTAGCTCCTTCTATCCTCCATATCATGGGCTTGGAGCAGCCTGCAGATATGACAGGTGAGAACTTGATTTCTGACAACAAGTAAAAACGATTTTATATACCTCAAAAAAGTATCCTAAGATACTTGGCCAAGTATCTTAGGATACTTGCGTAAGTATCTTAAGATACTTTTGAATTTATATTAAGCATGAACGTAAAGATAGAAGAAAGTTGGAAACGGCATATAGGAGAAGAGTTCGACAAGCAGTATTTTGTTGACCTCACAAACTTCGTGAAAGAGGAATACCTGCGTACGCCCTGTTATCCTCCTGGCCGCTTGATTTTCAATGCCTTCAATCTCTGTCCTTTTGATGATGTGAAGGTAGTGATTATCGGACAGGACCCATACCATGAGCCGGGTCAGGCGATGGGACTGAGTTTCTCTGTGCCGGACGGAATCACTTTCCCACCATCATTGATTAATATATTCAAGGAGATTCAGATGGATCTCGGTACTCCGATGCCAGCCACGGGCGATTTAACCCGCTGGGCAAAGCAGGGAGTATTGTTGCTCAATGCCACGTTGACCGTTCGTGCCCATCAGGCGGCGAGTCATCAGCGCAAGGGCTGGGAGGAATTCACAGATGCTGCTATCCAGGCGCTCAGCAAGGACAAGGATCACCTGGTGTTTATCCTTTGGGGCGGTTATGCCCGGAGCAAGGCGAAGCTCATCGATACAAGCAAGCATCTGATATTGGAAAGCGTTCATCCTTCGCCATTATCAGCCAACAGAGGCGGATGGTTTGGCAATCATCATTTCTCCCGCTGCAATGCGTATCTGCAGCAGAACGGAATTACGCCTATCCAATGGTAGGTACACCTATTAATATATAGCTATCCACTCATGGGTAGCTATCATTATTTTTATTATACACTCAAAGAAATTTATTCATCTCAAAAACATTATGAAGAAAGACGAACTGCGTATTCTGCAGGTGGGCAACGTATTGGTTTCACCTGATATTATCACCGAAAAATTCTGTTGCGACCTTGATGCCTGCAAGGGCGAGTGCTGCATCGAAGGTGATGCGGGAGCTCCTGTTACCTTGGATGAGATTATGGAGATTGAGAATGCGCTGGATGTAGTTTGGGATGATCTCTCGGCTTCTGCCCAGGCTATCATAGATAAGCAGGGCGTGGCTTATACCGATATTGAAGGCGATTTGGTGACGAGCATCGTGAATGGTAAGGATTGTGTGTTTACCTGCTATCAGGACTTGAAAGATTTAGGTGATGGACATACGATTCCGAATTGTTGTCTCTGTGCCTTGGAGCGTGCTTATCGCGAAGGAAAGTCGAAGTTTAAGAAGCCTATCTCCTGTGCTTTGTATCCAATCCGTGCCAAGGATTTCGGCAACGAGGTGTATGGCATCAACTATAACAAGTGGCGCATCTGCAAGGATGCCATCAAGAAGGGAGAGGAGTTGAAGCTTCCGGTTTATAAGTTCCTGGAGGGTCCGCTGGTAGAGAAGTTCGGCAAGGAATGGTATGATGAGCTTTGTGAAGTGGCAGAGCAAGTGCTTGCCGAATTGAAAGACTAAATTCAGTTAGAGACTTTGGAAGATAATAGTTCCGAAGTCTTTTTTGTTTTATAAAAAAAGAGATTTCGAAACGCTGTTGAGCTTATTCCGAAATCTCTAATCCTTCTATATTTGTGATATTACTTCTTCTGAAGCCTTTATCCCAAGTTATCACGAAATCTTTTTGATGCTCAGCATGGAAACGGTAATAGGCTTGCTCGTCCATTTCGCCACTGCATACATATTGGTTTCCGTTAATATGAAGTGTTGTTCCTTTGCTGGCATTGCGTATCGTGAGCCTGATGGTTCCGCGGAACGGACGTCCGAAGTCTATACGGCATCCTTGATGATCAAATTCCTCCTGGTATGGTTCTAATACCATTTGAAGCTTGTTCTGGGTGAGGTATGGCAGCTGGTCTACAAAGATATAGTTTGTTGAATCTTTGAAAGCACCTGTCGGATGAACCCATCCTGCAGATTGGTATTCTGCCGATTTCCACTCAGTTGTGTATATTCTATTGTCAAAGTGTTCTTTTTCGTTGTAACTGCCACCCTTCAGGGTTTTGCACCACCATGTTTCGTCTGCTTTATGATAAAAAGGAACAGAGTCTGTATACCAGCCATGAAATTCCAGCGAGAGTTGTTTGCTCTTATTTCTTATTCTTCCTGGTGCATACCAGACCGCAATAATATTTTCGCCCTGTTTCAGATATCTGGAGATATCTATGGTTTGCATCAGAAGGATGCTGTCTCTGGCTCCTTCGCTGAAAATGCTTGGCGTAGCATTTCTTTCGTTGATGTATAGGCGGGTATTTCCTCCACTTGCCATGTTTATCTCAGCCTTTAAAGGCTTTTGATCAAGATGATAGATTTTCCTGTATAATATCTCAGAAGAATCGTTGGGGAATGGATATGATACCCAATGGGTACCGAATTCTTGTGCATAGGAATTCAGCACCCAGAGAGTTGTAAAGATGAGAATTGTAAAATATCTCATAGATTTTTATTTGTCTATTTTATGAGTTTTGTTTCGCCAACCTTGAAATTTAATGCTTTCTGCTTACCATTATACTTGACGGTCAGGTATCCGGCATTCTTGCTGGTGATGGAAGCTTTGCTGACCTTTCCTCCGTTCCATACGAGATTAATCTCGTAGTTACCTCGTGCTTTGATACCCTTAATTTCGCCTGCAGGCCATTCTTTGGGTAGAGCAGGAAGAAGATGCATAGTCTCGCCATCGCATTGCATCAGCATCTCGCATATACCTGCTGTGCCTCCGAAGTTGCCATCAATCTGGAATGGTGGGTGAGCATCGAAGAGATTTGGATAGGTTCCTCCTGAAGGGCGATTCTTCGGATTGTTGTAATTGCCCGGATGTACATAGTTAAGCAATTTCCTGATCATAGAATATGACTTGTCTGCTCTGTGCAGGCGAGCCCATAAACTGATGCGCCATCCTGTGCTCCAACCGGTAGAGAAGTCTCCTTTTATCTCAAGAGTCTTGGCAGCAGCTGCAGCTAAATCAGGAGTCTTATCTAATGAAATCTGATAGAATGGGTGTAAACCGAGAAGGTGTGCCTGGTGGCGATGATGCCAATCCTGGTCATCCCAATCGTAATACCATTCCCTCAGGTTGCCACGCTTTCCTATCTGATAAGGGTGGAGACGATTGATTGCATCCTGTAACTTTGCCTGATAATCTTGATCAATACCGAGAATCTGAGCACCTTTGAGTGTATTTTTAAACAATTCTCTCAAGATGGCAAGATCGGCGGTACCTCCATAGAAACTACAGCCTTGATAGCCCTTGTCGGTGATATATTCAGCCTCAGGTGAAGTGCAAGGGGCAGTAATCAGTTCGCCCGGCTTCTTTGGGTTCTCTATCATCCAGTCAAGCATGAAGTCTGCAGCACCTTTCATCAATGGATAGGCTGTCTTGCGCAGATATTCCTTATCGCGGGTGTAATCGTAGTGATCCCATAAGGTTTGTACAAGCCAGGCACCTCCCATGTTCCAGTTGCTCCACTTAGGACTTTCTTTCTTGGTTCCAACTGGGTTTGTCATCGCCCATGCATCAGTGTTGTGTCCACCGCACCAGCCATTTTCAATTCCATAATAGTGCTTTGCTGTATATTTTCCTGTTACAGACATGGCTTTCACCAGTCCGTCTACAGGCATTACTAGTTCAGACATATTGGTAACTTCTGCTGGCCAATAGTTTTCTTCCAGGTTGATGTTGATGGTGTAGTTTCCACGCCAAGGAGATTTTCGTGCCGGAGCCCAAAGACCCTGAAGATTGGCAGGAATGCCTGGAGTTCTCGAACAGCTGATCAGAAGATATCTTCCATATTGGAAGTATAGCATTTCCAGGTAAGGGTTTTGCTCTTCTTTCTCTGTGTAATCAAAGAGTTGCTGGTCGGTGGTTCGTCTGTTGTCGAACTTAGCTCCCTTGAGTGCAAACTTGGCACGGTTGAAGATGTTCTGATAGTCGGTTATATGACGCTGTTTTAACTCTGGGTAGGTATAGTTGACCAAGTGCCAGGCATTGTCGTTAACCTTTTCAATATATGGAGCTCCTTCTTTTACAGGATGCTTGTCGAATCCGTTGTAGCTGGTTTCATTCACTAAATAGATAACCGCTTCGCTTACGTCCTGCAGATGGAGAGTAGAATCAGAGGCTGTAATGGTTCCGTCCTGGTTCTTGATGCTGAGGATGGAGCAGAAGTGGGTACTGTTCTCAGGCTTTCCCATAGCATGCCCCGTGATGGTGAGCTGCTTATTGGAAGCTTTTACCTGATGAGGGATTAGAGAGGAGAGAGAGATATCGCAGTTGATGGCTTTCTTCTGGGAAGCTGTCAGGCGAATAGCAATCATCTTGTCCGGATGTGATGCGAAATATTCTCGCTGGTATTTTATTCCCTCTCTTGTATAACTCAATGCAGCCATAGCGTTGTCAAGGCTCAATTCGCGCTTGTAGTTGCTGAATTGTCCTTTATTTGCATCTTTGATATTGATGATGGCAAGTGGCTGATAATATTCTGAATTGTGTCCTTGTACATGCAGTTGTAGAGAATCGGCTGCCTTGTAATCTTCTTTGAACAGAGCCTCGCGAATCTTAGGTATCCATTTGTAGGCATCCCCTCCTTCCTCGCGATTGACAGGCTTTCCTGTCCACAAGGTGATGTCGTTGAGATAGATAGAGTCATTGTTGGCTCCACCATAAATCAATGCACCTAACTTGCCGTTACCGATAGGTAGCGATTCTTCAAAGGCTGTAGCCGGCTTATTGTACCAAAGCTTCAGCGGTGGAATATTACTCTTCGGGGCAGCCTGAAGTGTGCCTGCTGCAGAGAGTAATAGGCAAGAGATAAGTAAATGTTTCATAAGTTGGTTTGTTGGGTTTTATACAAGCAGAGGCTGTGTCATTTGTAGGTAAATGGCACAGCCCCTTATGTAAATTAGTTGAATTGTCTTAAGCGTCAATGTTTGCGTATGTGGCATTCTGCTCGATAAATTCGCGGCGTGGTTCTACATCATCACCCATCAACATAGAGAAAATCTCATCAGCCTGGGCTGCGTTCTCGATAGTAACCTGCTTGAGCAAGCGTGTAGATGGGTCCATAGTAGTTTCCCAAAGCTGCTCTGGGTTCATCTCACCCAAACCTTTGTATCGCTGGGTGTGGATATTCTTGTCTTCTAATCCATCTCCATACTTGTCGATGAATGCCTGGCGCTGCTGCTCTGTATAGCAATACTCGCTTACCTTGCTGCGATAAGTACACTTGTAGAGTGGTGGGGTAGCGATATACAGATGGCCTTCTTCAATAACCTTTGGCATGAAACGATAGAAGAGTGTCATAATCAATGTGTCGATGTGAGAACCATCGACGTCGGCATCGGTCATGATGATAATCTTGTCGTAACGCAACTTGTCGGTATTAGCCTCCTTGCTGTCTTCGCCATCTACACCGAAGCGGACACCGATACTTTGGATGATGTTCATGACAGACTCAGCTTCGAATACCTTGTGCCACTGTACCTTTTCTACATTCAGAATCTTACCACGCAATGGGAGAATAGCCTGACGGAAACGGTCGCGACCCTGCTTGGCAGAACCACCGGCGGAATCACCCTCGACGAGGAAGATCTCGCATTCTTTAGGATCCTTCATTGAGCAATCGGCAAGTTTACCAGGAAGACCACCACCTGTCATGAAGTTCTTGCGCTGTACACTCTCACGTGCCTTGCGGGCAGCTATGCGGGCCGTAGCAGCCAGAACAACCTTTTCGCAGATTCGCTTTGCCTCGTCTGGATGTTCTTCCAGATAATCAGACAAAGCCTCGTTTACAGCCTGCTGAACGGCACCTTGTACCTCGCTGTTACCGAGCTTGGTCTTGGTCTGTCCCTCAAACTGAGGTTCAGCTACCTTGATGGAGATAACGGCAGTAAGACCCTCGCGGAAGTCTTCTGGTGCAATTTCTACCTTTGCCTTCTCAATCTGCTTAGAGATGGTTGGGTCAGCTTCTGCGTAAGCCTTCAAGGTGCGGGTCAACGCCATACGGAAACCAGTCAGGTGGGTACCACCCTCAATGGTGTTGATGTTATTGACGTATGAGTGGATATTCTCAGAGTAATCTGTGTTGTACATCACAGCAATCTCGATAGGAATACCCTGCTTTTCTGTCTTCAGATAGATAACATCATCGAAGAGATGAGTGCGGTGACGGTCTACGTAACGGACGAATTCCTTCAAACCATCCTTAGCGTGGAAAACCTGCTCCTTGGTCTTGCCTTCCTCGTCAGGGCGCAAATCTCTCAAGGTAATCTTGATACCTGCATTGAGGAATGCCAACTCGCGCATACGGTTGGCAATGATGTCCCACTTATAGACAGTGTGAGTAAAGATGGTTGGATCTGGCCAGAACTGCTGTCGTGTACCGCGCTTGTTGGTTTCACCTACCACCTTAACCGGATAGAGAGGCTTACCCTTCTCATATTCCTGTTGGTAGATTTTGCCGCCACGGAACACCTGTGACAACATGTGGGTAGAAAGTGCATTCACACAACTTACACCCACACCATGTAAACCGCCAGATACCTTGTAAGAACCCTTGTCGAACTTACCACCTGCGTGAAGCACGGTCATAACGACTTCGAGGGCTGATTTATGTAGTTTCTCGTGCATATCCACAGGGATACCACGACCATTATCTTCTACGGTGATAGAGTTGTCTTCGTTGATGGTAACTTCGATGTCGGTACAGTAACCCGCCATTGCTTCGTCAATAGAGTTGTCTACAGTTTCGTTTACCAAATGATGAAGACCCTTTTCGGAGATGTCACCAATATACATCGCCGGACGTTTGCGAACAGCTTCCAGGCCTTCCAGAACCTGAATGTTACTCGCAGAGTAATTATTTGCGTTGTTTTGATTTTCTGCCATTTTAGTATTGTCTTATTTCCGTGCAAAGATACTAAAAAAAGCTGAGAAACAGGAACTTTTGTTTGTGAAAAATCACCAAAAAGTGAAGAAAAAACGTAGAATGTGAACTTTAGCGGCAAAAGTGTCTTGAAAAAGCTGTTTAATAATCGTTTTGTGCGTTTTTATAGGGTATGTTGTAGTATAAACTGGTTGTGATGGGAAGATTTTATGATGCAGGAAATGGGTAGTCGGGTTCATAGAAAAGAATAAGGCTGCAATCCTATTATAGGGTCGCAGCCTTATTTATTTCTTTGCTTTGACTTATAAGTTAGGCCAACTTAGCGATGTGCTTTGTAAGACCAGACTTCAAGTTTGCAGCCTTGTTGTCGTGGATAACGTTGATCTTAGCCAACTTGTCTAAAAGCTTCTGAACAGTAGGATAGAGCTTTGCAGCCTCTTCCTTGTCAGACATGTTGCGCAACTTGCGGACAGCATTGCGCATAGTCTTTGCATAATACTTATTGTGCAAAGCCTTCTTCTTGTCCTGACGGATTCTCTTGATTGATGATTTGTGATTTGCCATCTTCTTTATGTTATTTTTTTTATTTCTTAAATGTTTGTAGTCCCTAGCAGAGTCGAACTGCTCTTTAGAGAATGAAAATCTCTCGTCCTAACCGATAGACGAAGGGACCATTGCTTATTTGCGGGTGCAAAGTTACTACTTTTATTTGAATCTAGCAAATTTTTCATGGAAAATTTTCGCTAAATGCGCATTTTTTTGTATTTTTGCCCTGTTTTTCACTAATATTAGGCAAAATGGAGATAAAAACTAGTGCTATCGTATTGCAAACCATCAAGTATGGGGACTCTCAACTTATCGTGGATTTCTTCACCGAAAAGTTGGGAAGACTCTCCTTTATGGTACGTGTGCCTAAGTCATCTAAGGGGAAGATGAAACGGCAGCTTTTCCAACCGCTCATGGTCTTGAATTTAGAATTTGATTATCGTCCCAAGTCAAATCTGCAGCGCCTTAGGGATGTTTCAATTCAGATTCCATTCTCTGATATCCCTTTTTCTCCATACAAACTTGGCATTTCCATGTTCTTGGCAGAGCTGCTTTCATATGCTACCCGTCATGAGCAGGCTAATGGTGCGCTCTATCTTTTCATACAGGACAGTATCGAATGGTTAGACCATGCTAAAGGTACTATTGCCAATTTCCATATAGTCTTTATGATTCAGCTCTCTTTTCATTTGGGTTTTATGCCCAATATAGAGAGCGGTATGTCTGGCGATTATTTTGATTTGGTAGATGGATGTTTTGCAGCTCATGTTCCTTCGCATGTACATTATTTAAATAAGGAAGATTCTATGCGGCTTGTGTCTTTGTTCCGTTTAGACTATAAAACAATGCACCTCTACACAATGTCTCGTATGGAACGAAACAGGTGTGTAGAGGTGATACTGGAGTATTATAAACTTCATTTGCCAGGTTTCCCGGAAATGAAGAGTTTTGCTGTTCTTCAGGAACTGTTTGCTTAGTCTTTTCAGGTTTCCTCGCTTGCTTGATGTAAACGGGAAACAGACGTTGGCTATGTCCTCTGTTTAGGCAAAACTGATAACGCCCTGTACTGTAGCATCATCATTATTGTCTTCTTTCGGTTCTGTATTACCGGAAGCTATATTACGGATTTCTTCCAGAGTCTGTCGGGTACGCTTATAGGTAGGCGTGTTTTCTACCTGAAGGATGACATCCTCGTTATCCAAATCTTCCTGGCGGAACAGAAATATGTGTGGATGACGCTTATACTGTGTCGTATTGCCATCGCTGCCATAATAGCGCTTGCGGCGGTCTTCTCTTTCAGCACGTTTCTCCTCTTCTTCAGCGAGACGGCGAGATTCTTCCTCAGTATGTTTCTTGAGGTGGCGGTTCATTCCCTCTACATCCTCGAGTCCGAAACCTGTTGCGAGAACGGTTACCTTTACGCGGCTTCCCAATTCAGGGTCAATGGCAAGACCCCATTTCAATTCGAAGTCGTCACCGAATTTCTCCATAAAGTCGTTGACATCATTCATCTCGTCCATGGTCAAGCCAGGATTATCTTTCTTCTCGCTTGCAAATGCGATGCTGAGCAGAATCTTCTTAGAGTTGAATACGTCATTATCGTTAAGGAGTGGTGAGTTCAAGGCATCTTCTATCGCTTTCTTTACTCTTCCTTCTCCCTCACCGTAACCTGTACTCATGATAGCCACACCGCCATCTTTCAGTACGGTCTTCACATCATTGAAGTCGAGGTTGATGAGACCATGTACGGTAATGATTTCAGCGATACTCTTGGCAGCTACACTCAAGGTGTCGTCAGCTTTGCCGAAGGCATCGAGAACGGCAAGGTCTGGATAAATCTGGCGAAGACGTTCATTGTTGATTACCAGTAAGGCATCTACATGCTTTGACATTTCCTCTACACCATCCAATGCCTGGTCAATCTTCTTAGGACCTTCAAAACGGAATGGGATGGTTACGATACCAACGGTAAGAATACCTAACTCCTTACTTACTCTGGCGATGACAGGTGCTGCACCTGTACCGGTACCGCCACCCATACCCGCTGTGATGAATGCCATTTTTGTTCCATCGTTGAGCATGTTCTTGATATCTTCAAGAGTCTCTTCGGCAGCCTGGCGTGCCTTGGCAGGTTTGTTTCCTGCACCCAGACCTTCCTTACCTAGCTGCAGGTGTACAGGCACAGGTGAGTCGTTAAGTGCCTGGTTGTCTGTGTTGCAGAGTACGAATGTCACATCGTGTATACCTTCGCGGTACATGTGGTTGACGGCATTTCCACCGCCACCCCCAACACCAATCACCTTGATGATGCTATTTTCTTTTTCAGGTTCCCCAAAATCAAGAATATGAGGAGTGTTTCCATTATCTAGCATAGTCGTATAATCTTTATAGGGTTTATCTATCTGATTTTTTATTTAACCTGTTGTGAAATCTGTTTTCTGATAGCCTGGTCTTTGGCATCTTATTCTTCTTCAGAAATGGTATCTTTCACAAACTTCTTGAAACCTCTCATCATTTTATGGATGAGACTGTTTTCTTTGCGTCTCTTTTCTTCTTCTTCGGCTTCTCTTTCTGCCAGAAGTCTTGCCTCAGCTTCTTCCAGTTCTTTTTGCTTGCGGGCAGCCTCGTCAGCAGCCGCTTTTTCTGCCGCAGTAAGAACAACGCCCTTGCCGGCAGTCTCGTTTGGGTTTCTAGGAGCCTTGTGCTGCTCGGCTGCTACTGGCTTTTCTGCAGAATTGCTGAAGAGATCAGTGCCGATTTCGTCACCTGCACAGTTCATGTCTCCCTTTGCCAGGAGTCCCAATACGGTGTTCATTGTACCATCGTGATTGGTAATCTTAGGATCCTTGGAGTTGACTGTTTGAGAAACAAACTTGGCAATGCGTACTTTGTCGATGTGGGTATGTGTCTTGAAAACCTTATCGATTTCAGGCATGTTGCTGCCGCCACCTGTAAGAATGATACCACCCAACAGCTTATCTGAGAATTCCACAGGGATCTGGAACCATGCGTTTTCTACGATTTCCTCTACGCGTGCTTCTACGATTTCGATGAACTTCTTGCTTTCAACCACTCTATCCTTGTCGATAGGGTAGTTCAGGGTCGGGTCGATATTGTTGATATCGGTATAAGCCTTGGCATACTTGAGTTTCATCTTTTCAGCATCAGGCTCTTCAATCTGGAGACAAGTTAAGTCTTTGGTCACGTTGCCGCCGCCCAATGGGATGACAGAGAGATGACGAAGTATACCTTTATAATATACAGAAACGGTTGTCGTATCGGCACCCAAGTCAACAAGCATACAGCCTGCACGCTTTTCTGAGTCTGTCAAAACGCTGTCAGCCATAGCTAAAGGAGCCAGGTACATTTCTGCAATAGGAATGTTGGCATTTTCAAAACAGGTATTGATATTGTTATAGAAGTTCTTCCGCCAAAGTATATTCAGGAAGATGCCTTCCAGATGGTTACACTGTATTCCTACAGGGTCTATCTGGTATTGGTTGTCTATCTTGTATTCCTGAGTTGCAGCATCCAGGATTTCCTGGTCCGGATAAGTCATGTTGCGGTTGATATCCATCAGTTCATTGATCATCTCTTGTGAGATGATGGTGTTACCTGGGAGATCCTTGACGATGACGTTCTTGATACTGCGTATAGAGCGACCGCCCACGCCTACATAGACCTGGGTGATATCCTGTTTCAGTATATTCTTCAACTTCTTGATGATGTTGGTCAAGCATTGGCAGGTTTTGTCAATGTTATAGATTACACCCTTTCTGATGCAAGAAGATGAATCTTCCTCTACGGTGGCAAGTACGGTGATGCTGCCGTCCAAATTCTTCTGACCTGCTATACCTGTCATCTTAGATGAGCCAAGTTCGATAGCTACAATAAATTCCTTTGGCATAGTTCTTATATGTTATCTTAATCTGTTTCTATTTTCTAATTAGCTATTTTGATGCTTTTTACATATGATCTGGTTGTCGAATTCGATATTGATATACGAATACTTGTTCCAGCCAGCTTGTGAGAGTCCATACTTATAGAATTTCTCTAATCGATTCATCTTCTTGTTGACGAAATCGTTGATGGCTTGCTCTCGTTTGTCGATGAGGTTGGTCTCTGGCAGGTTACCTATATATATAATGTGGTTGCCTACTCGCGGTACCAGTTCTATTCCTCTATCAGGCAGGACATTGATCTGTTCTATCTGGTTTCGCCAGAGTTCATTCGTCATCAGCGCTTTGCTTAGTAATGAGATGTATTTTTTAGCATACCACTTGTTGATGTAGCCCGTTGCGATGATAATGTCGCATGTATAGTTCGTGTTGGGCATGATCTGATTGTGGTCATCAATATAATAGTCCTCGTTGCTGATGCTTTTGATTCTGACGATTGGCATGCGTTGGGTGAGGTAGATGTCAACAAGACCATCCTGAGTCTTTGAACATTCTGCCGTCTTGACGAAAGGACTGGTCTTTAAGGTTTCTTCTATCATGCGGGCGTTCACCTCTTTGAGCGGTTCCCCCAGCGGATAGAGTTTTCTGGCTTCCAGTCGTTTCTTGATTTCCTTCGCATTCAGAAAACCATTCGTCATCTCATCTTGAATGTTGATGTTCACCTTGGTGCATACCAACTTCGTTTCATCAGGTTTGTTGAACCTGGTGAAAGCGAATACCAGATAAGTACCGAGTACTAAATCCAGTGCGATGATGATGGTTTTCTTCCAATTGATATGCATTTATTTCTCTTCAAGTATTTTGGTAATTTGTGGAACATAGTTGTCCAAATCGCCAGCTCCTAAGATAACTAGAACATCGAAGTCTCGATTCTTTACCAGGTCAAGAACGTCTTCTTTGTGAATCATGCTCTTTTTTACACCTGGTTTCAAATTGTCATAGATAAGCTTGGATGTTACTCCTGGAATAGGCTGCTCGCGAGCTGGATAGATGTCGCAGAGGATAACCTCGTCCAAGAGACTCAAACTGTTGGCGAAATCTTTATAGAAATCGCGGGTTCTAGTATACAAGTGAGGCTGGAAGATGGCCGTTATTTTACGGTCCTTGTATAACTCTCTGATACTCTTCGCACTCTGATATATCTCCTTTGGATGATGAGCATAATCAGACAGGAATACCAGTTTGTTATTCTTGATTTTAAAGTCGAAACGGCGGTCAACTCCTCCGTAGGTCTTCATGCCGTTACGGAGTTCATCGGCTGTACAACCATTCAACTGTGCCATTGCCATTGCTGCCACACCATTTGTGATGTTGATAGGCACAGGCTGTCCGAGTTCTACGCCCGTTACGTTCTCGATAGGAGAGATGAAATCAAAGGTGATACCTCCATTCTCTATCTTGATGTTCTCAGCGTGGAAGTCGCCCTCGTCCTGGCTGTATTCGTATATCTTGACACCCTCTTGTACGTGTTGCTTCATCTCCAGACCTTTGTGGATGATGAGTGCACCGCCCGGTTGGATCAGTTCTGTATAGTGACGGAAACTCTCGAGATAAGCCTCCTTGGTGCCGTAGATGTCGAGATGGTCTGGGTCTGTAGCCGTGATGACGCTCATCCATGGGCGCAACCAGTGGAAACTGCGGTCAAACTCATCTGCTTCAATGACAACATAGTCGCTCTTGTCGGAGAGGATATAGTTGGTGCCATAGTTCTTTGAGATACCTCCCAGAAAGGCATTACAGTCAATATGGCTTTGGTGCATGATGTGAGCACACATGGTAGATGTTGATGTCTTTCCGTGTGTACCCGCTACGCACAGTCCCTTATGTGTACGGGTTAATGTACCCAGAACCTGAGCTCGCTTCTCGATGGTGAAACCATTCTCATGGAAGAAAACCAGTTCCTTGTGTTCAGCAGGAATTGCCGGTGTGTAGACTACCAATGTTGTCTTGGCGTCCTTGCAGGCTTCTGGTATGAGATCAACATTCTCCTCATAGTGGATAAGCATTCCCTCTTTCTCCAATTCATGAGTTAGATTGGATGGAGTCTTGTCATATCCGGCTACAACCAACTTCTTGCTGAGGAAGTATCTGGCGATGGCGCTCATTCCGATGCCGCCCGCTCCTACAAAATAAACTGCTTTAATATCTTTTATTTCCATTACTTTGTTGCTAATTTGATTACTTCGTCGGCGATGACGTCGGCAGAGTTCTTTAATCCTAATTTCTTGATATTCTCACAGAGCGAAGCAAGCTTTGCCTCGTCTTTTACCGTGTCAACTGCTTTCTTGAGCAATACCTCTGGTGCATCAGCATCCTTTACGTAGATGGCAGCATCTTTGTTGACTAATGCCATGGCGTTCTTGGTCTGGTGGTCTTCTGCCACATTAGGGCTTGGAACCAGGATAACCGGTTTGCCGATGAGGCAGAACTCGCTGATACTGCTGGCACCTGCGCGGCTGATAACCAGGTCGGCTGCCTTGTAAGCTGCCCCCATGTCGCTGATGAAATCAGTAACCTTGAGCATTGGCAACTCCTGACCTTTCAGTTGCTCCATGATGGCAGCATTATAGTATTTACCTGTTTGCCAGATAAACTGTACGCCGCTTTCTTTCACCAGGTCGAGGTGCTGGAGCACACTCTCGTTGATGGTTCTTGCGCCAAGGCTGCCACCTACGAGCAAGATGGTCTTCTTTTCAGGGTCGAGACCGAATTGCTTGCGTGCTTCTTCCGGGGTGATGGTAGTTTCCAATACATTCTGGCGAACAGGATTACCGGTCATGATAATCTTGTCTGCAGGGAAGAAACGCTCCATTCCTTCGTAAGCCACACAGATTTTTTCAGCCTTCTTGGCCAAGAGCTTATTGGTTACACCAGCGTATGAATTCTGCTCCTGGATGAGGCAAGGTATTCCTTTGCTGGCACAAACATTGAGAGTCGGACCGCTAGCATAGCCACCTACGCCCACAGCCGCCATAGGCTTGAAGTTTTTTATGATGCTCTTTGCCATGTGCTGGCTCTTCCATATCTTAAAGAGTACGGCGATGTTCTTGAGCAGATGCTTTCTGTCGAAGCCGCAGATAGGCAAGCCCTTGATCTCATAACCCGCAGCAGGTACACGCTGCATTTCCATTCTGCCGAGTGCACCTACAAACAAAATCTTAGCATCAGGGCGCTTCGCCTTGATGGCATTTGCAATGGATACGGCAGGGAAGATGTGACCACCTGTGCCGCCTCCGCTTATGATAATTCTTAATTCATTATTCATATCCGTTCATGTTTATAACGCAAAGGTATAAAAAAATATCGATTTAACGGCATTTTCTGCCATTTTTTCACCTTAATTTATAAAACTCTTGTCAGGCAGCCACCATTTTGCTGTCGTCGAGCTCATTTTGAGGTATCTCTTTCTTCTTGGCTGTTCTACTGATACTCAGGATGATGCCCAGGTACAGACAGTTGATGATGGTAGATGTACCACCTCTACTGATGAGTGGTAATGGCTGTCCTGTAACAGGAGCCAAACCTACTGCTACTGCCATGTTGAAGAGTGCCTGGGTAACCAGCATGATGGCGAGTCCCATGCAGAGGAAGGCTGGAAAATTGTTCTCACACCTGTTGGCTATTCTGCCAGCTCTGAACAGGAGGATGATGTAGAGGAATGCAACCAGTGCGGCTCCCCAAATACCCATCTCTTCGATGATGATGGCATAGATGAAGTCTGAGAACGCCTGTGAGAGGAAGTCTCTTTCTACTGAGTTTCCAGGCCCTTTGCCTACGATGTTGGAAGAGGCGATGGCGATGTTGGCATGTGCCACTTGGGCATCTTTGTCGAGATCGACATCCTGTGGGGCTACAGGCTTTGAGTTCATAAACTTGTCAATACGGGCTTTCCAGGTGTCGGCTCTATGGAACATCTTTTCTGCCATGTTAGGCTCGTTCTGTTCCTGCTCAACCTTCTCGGTCAGCGTATTTTCCGGTTTATTGCCCTCTTCGCCCTTGTCCTGTCCTACTATCATGATACCTGCAAAGGCTGTGACGATGACAATCATGCCCAGTCCCACCAGCTTGCCAATCTGGTTCATCGGCACTCGTCCGATGAGCATCATGGCTAAGATTGTGATACTGAGGAGCATGGCTGTGGATAAGTTTTCCAGTCCGATGAGAACTACAAATGGAGCGGTTGCTACAAGTATGAACTTGAATGCCTTCCTGTTGGCTCCCTGAGTTGTTTGCATAGCACTAAGAATCTGAGCAACAGCCAGTACTACCGCTCCCTTCGCTATCTCAGAAGGCTGGAACTGTATGCCCATCAGAGAGAACCATCGGGAGGCTCCGTTGGTAGATTGACCGGTAGCCAAGACCAGGACGAGCAACAGTAATGAGATGCCCATCACGATGGGGGTAACAATCTTGAAGTACTTGCATTTTACCTTGAGCATGCAAATCATGGTGAACAGACCGCCTCCCAAGAGCAAGATGTGGCGGATGACAGGTGCCATGTAGTTTCCTGTCTTGTACGACAAGGAGCTGGAGGCAGAATATACCTCCACGATGCTTATCATACAGAGAAAGAAGAAGACCATCCAGATCACCTTGTCTCCCTTGAAAATATTACCAATGCTCTTGTTATTCATTTCTTTATAGTTCTATCTGTTCTATTTGTTGAAAACTGTTATTCTCCGATAGCTCTTGCCAGCGCCTTAAACTGCTCGCCTCTATCTTCCATGTTCTTGAAGAGGTCGAAACTTGCGCAGCATGGGCTGAGGAGTACGGTATCGCCCGGCTTTGCCAATTCCTGGCAGGCTGCCACGCAATCCTTCATGCTGTGAGTGTCGCGTACAGGGATGTCGAGTGCGTCAAAGTTGTCGTGCAACTTCTGGTTGTCGGCTCCGAGATATACGATACCAGCACATTTCTCCTTTACCAGGTTCTTGATCTGGTTATAGTCATTTCCCTTATCCTTACCGCCGATGATGAGGATGGTAGGGGTGGTCATACTCTCCAGCGCATACCAGCAGGCATCTACGTTGGTAGCCTTTGAATCGTTCACATAGTAAACACCCTGGAACTTGCCCACTTTCTCCAGACGGTGCTCTACACCAGGGAAGTCGCTCAAGCCTTTGTGCAGGGTCTCGTGGTCGATGCCTACGATGTTGCATGCCAGACCTGCAGCCAGACTGTTATAGATGTTGTGCTTGCCGCGTAGACTCATGTCTGCCTGTGGCATTTCGAAGTCTGGAGGGAAGTTGAGTTTGTATTTGCCGTCTTCGATAAAGCCAACGCAACCCTCCTCCTTGAACTCAGAGAATGGGCAGAGATGTGACTTGAGGTTGTACTTAGCCAGCTCCTTTGTAACGATAGGATCATCGTTCCAGAAGATGAAGCAGTCTTCTTCTGTCTGGTTCTGGGTAATGCGCATCTTGGCATCGGTATAGTTCTGCATCTTAAACTCATAGCGGTCCAGATGGTCTGGAGTTATGTTGAGCAGGATGGCCACATTGGCACGGAACTCATACATATTGTCGAGTTGGAAACTGCTCAGCTCGATGACGTAGTACTTATGAGGAGTTTCAGCCACCTGAAGGGCCAGACTCTTTCCGATGTTGCCTGCCAGGCCTACATCATAGCCAGCCGACTTGATGATGTGGTAAATCAGCGAGGTAGTGGTTGTCTTACCGTTACTTCCCGTGATACAGATCATCTTGGCATCAGTATATCTGCCCGCAAATTCTATTTCGCTGATGATAGGTGTACCCTTAGCCATCAGTTTCTGTATCATAGGTGCTTCCTTAGGAATACCCGGACTCTTGATGACTTCATCTGCATCTAAAATCTTTTCTTCTGTATGGTGACCTTCTTCCCATTCGATGTTGTGGTCATCCATCAACTTCTTGTAGTTATCCTTGATCTTTGACATGTCTGAAACAAAGACCTCGAATCCCTCTTTCTTTGCCAGCACGGCTGCACCTGCGCCACTTTCGCCAGCTCCTAAAATTACAATTTTGCTCATTGTCTTATTCTCTATACTTGTCGGGCTGATAAGAGCCTGTATTTTATCTGATCTTCAATGTGATGATGGTCAATGCTGCCAGAATGATGGTTACAATCCAGAAACGGATGGTAATCTTTGATTCATGGAAGCAGTTGCGAGGCTTCTTCCACAGATACTTGCAGTCAGGATCCAGCTGACTGTCCTGTGTGCGGAAGTTGTCGTGGATAGGTGTGCGCTTGAAGATACGCTGCTTCACACCTCTACGCTTTCCTATCTTGTAATAATAAACCTGCATCATCACGCTGAGGCTTTCTACGAAGAAAATACCGCAGAGGATAGGCAGCATCAGCTCCTTGTGGATGATGATGGCACCTACTGCGATGATACCGCCGATGGTCAGCGAACCTGTATCGCCCATGAATACCTGGGCAGGGTAGGCGTTGTACCAGAGGAAACCGATGAGGGCTCCGATGAAGGCACAGAAGAATACTACCAGTTCCTCAGAACCAGGAATATACATGATATTGAGGTAGGCGGCAAACTCGATGTGCGACGACACATACGCAAGTATGCCTAGCGCCACACCTATGATGGCGGAGTTTCCGGCACACATTCCGTCCATACCATCGTTGAGGTTGGCACCGTTTGATACGGCTGTTACAACGAAGATGGTCATGATGACGAAGAGAATCCAGCCTGCTGCTACCTTGTACTTACCGCAGAAACTGGTGATGCTGGAATAGTCGAGGTTGTGTCCCTTGATGAATGGGATGGTGGTCTTCAGCGATTTTCTTGCGTCCGTACGATGCTTTACCACCGTTTCCTGTCCCTGTCGCTCGATGGCGAGGTTCTCGTTCATCTTTACATCAGGTGAAGACCAGAGTACCAGTCCCACGATCAGGCCGATGCCAATCTGTCCTATAATCTTATATTTGCCCTTCAATCCCTCCTTGTCGCGCTTGAATATCTTGATGAAGTCGTCCATTCCACCGAGAAAGCCGAGCCATACGGTGGTGATGATCATCAGGATCAGATAGATGTTGCGCAAACGTCCGAGTAACAGTACCGGTACGAGGATAGCCAGGATGATGATGACACCACCCATAGAAGGAACGCCAATCTTCTTGACACCGAACGGGTCGATGCTGGCATCGCGCTGTGTTTCTGTAATTTGCTTGCTCTTGAGATACTTGATGAATTTCTCGCCGAACCAGGCAGAGATTACCAATGATAAAATCAGCGCAAGCAGGGCACGGAATGAGATGTAGCCCCACATGTGAGAACCTGTGATGCCCCACTGCTCCAGAAATCTAAAGAGATAGTATAACATTTTTCTTTCTTTTCTTGATTGATTTTACTTCTGTGAAATTCCGAAGATGTCGCGAATCACCTCCTTATCGTCAAAGTGGTGTTTTACGCCCTTGATCTCCTGGTAATCTTCGTGTCCCTTACCGGCTACGAGAATCACGTCGCCCTTCTTTGCCAGCATGCAGGCTGTGCGGATGGCTTCCTTGCGGTCTACGATGCTGATTACCTTCTTCATTTGCTGGGCATTGAGTCCGGCAAGCATGTCGTTGATGATGTCCTGTGGCTCTTCGAAACGTGGGTTGTCGCTGGTGATGATTACCTTATCGCTCTGTTTTACAGCCTCCTGTGCCATCAATGGGCGCTTACCCTTGTCACGGTTGCCACCGGCACCGCAAACGGTGATAACTTCTCCGCCCTTGCCTTCGAGCACTTCGTGGATGGCGTTCAATACGTTCTCCAGTGCATCTGGTGTATGGGCATAGTCAACAATGGCGGTATAACCTTCTGGCGACTGGATTGGTTCCAGTCTTCCGCTTACGCTGTGAAGGGTACTCATCACTACGAGTATATCCTCTGGCTTCTTGCCGAGCATAATGGCTGCACCATATACGGCGAGCAGGTTGCTCACGTTGAACTTACCGATGAACTGTACGCCCACTTCTCTGCCGTCAATCTCCAGATACATGCCGCCGAAGTGACACTCCAGAATCCTGGCTCTGAAGTCTGCCATGCTGCGGGTAGAGTAGGTTTTCACGGTAGCCTTGGTATTCTGTACCATGATCATGCCGTTCTTGTCGTCGGCATTGGTAATGGCAAAGGCTGTCTTAGGCAGTCCGTCGAAGAAAGCTTTCTTGGCGTTACGGTAGTTCTCGAATGTCTTGTGATAATCGAGATGATCGCGGGTCAGGTTGGTGAACAAGCCTCCTGCAAACAGCAGACCTCCGATACGCTTCTGTGCGATGGCGTGAGAAGAGCACTCCATGAAGGCATACTCGCAGCCAGCCTCTACCATCTTGCCCAGGAGCATGTTCAGCTCGATAGGGTCTGGGGTGGTATGGTCGGCAGGGATTGCCTCGTCCTCAATGTAGTTGCAGACGGTAGAGAGCAAGCCACACTTATGGCCGAACTTGCGGAACATATTATATAATAAGGTGGCAATGGTGGTCTTACCATTGGTACCTGTTACGCCTACCAGTTTGAGCTTTCTTGAAGGATCGCCGTAGAAGAGGGTTGCTACCTTGCCGACAGCATCCTCGGTCGAAGCGACCTGAATGTAAGTTACGCCCTCAACTTTCTCTTCAGGCATGTCTTCGCACAAAACCGACTTTGCGCCCAGCTCCAATGCCTTTGGAATAAACTTGTGACCGTCAACCTGCGTTCCCTTCATGGCAACGAAGAGATGACCTTCCTTAATCTTGCGAGAGTCGATGTTTACTCCCGAAACCTCTACATCAGCATCGCCGATTATCTGAACCGGTTCGATGTTTTTGAGTAATTCTTTTAACTTCATATCCTGTTTCTGTTTTATATTCTATATATTTTTTATCTACACCTTATTATATATAGGGTTTCAGATAACTGTTTCTGAGTTTTATTCGAGCACAATGCTGCATACGGCACCTTTCTTGATGACCGTTCCCGGCATCAGACTCTGCTTTACTACCTTTCCTCTACCTATAATCTGGGTCTTGATGCCCCGGCTCTCCATATTGTAGATAGCGTCTCTGGCTCCCATTCCGGTAACGTCGGGTACGATCGTCTTGCCGTATTGCTTCTCCCTGATGAGCTTGATGCTGTGGTTACCCACGCGCTCTGCCTTGCCCCAGATAGGGTTGCCGTCGGCATAGCTGCCACTCCAGTTGGCATTGGTCTTGATGCCGAGGTGGCTAAGCACATAGTTGGCAGCAAGGATATTGCCTGCCTTTACGTCAGGAACGAAGACGGATGCTGAGTCGCGGGCGTCCTTTACGTCAACTTTCAGACTCTGCGCCATGATGCCTTCTGAAATCTCATGGAAGACCTTACCGCACATCGTACCGCCCGAAGCAGGTAAACCGGATTTCTGTATGCAGACGATACAGCTGTAGCGTGGTGCATCGGCAGGGAAGTAGCCTGCGAAACTGATGAGATAGCTGGTTCCGCCACTCTTATATCCACCGGCACCTTTTGAAATCTGGGCTGTGCCGGTCTTTCCTGCCACTTTGAAGTTAGGCGAACCGGCTTTCTTTCCCAGTCCCACGCTTACCACCTGTTCCAGGATGGTTTGCAGTTCCTTGATGCTCTTCTCCTTGGCTATCTGCTGGCGCATCACTTCAGGAGGAAATTCCATGATGGTTTCTCCGTTCTTCATTACCTTGCTCACGAATCTTGGTCGCATCATCTTGCCGTTGTTGGCGATGGTGTTGTAGAAGGTGAGGGTAGAGATAGGCGGTATCTGGGTCTCATATCCGATACTCATCCATGGCAAACTGGTCTTTGCCCAGTTGTCATACTGTCCGTTCTTGTTTCTGTGCGGCATGCGGATTCTGGCTGGCGTTGCTCCCACCAGTGGGATCTTCAGGTCGTCGTGCAGACCGGTACGGTAGATACCCTTTACGAATTTCTCCGGGTTGTTGCGGTAATGGTCGTCTATGATGCGGCTCACACCGATGTTCGAACTGTACCACAGGGTCTGTGCGAGGGTCAGCATTCCGTATCCGCCTTTTCGCCAGTTGTGGTCTTTCATTTCTCTGCCGTACATCGGCCATATACCGCCACCGGTTTCTACGTGATAGGTCGTGTCTACCACTCCGTCGTCCAGCGCTACGAGGATAGAGGCTGGCTTGAACACCGAGCCTGGCTCCAGAAGGTCGCTCACGGCATGGTTGTGGATTTCTCTGTATTCGCCGTCGAAACATTTCTCCATGTTTACGATGGCCTTGATGTCGCCCGTAGGTACATCCATCACGATGGCTACACCCACATTGGCGTTGATTTCCTTCAGCTCGTCGATGAGTGAGCGTTCAGCAAGGTCTTGCATGCTCACATCGATGGTGGTCACGATATCGGCTCCGTCAATAGGAGGAGTATCGGTAATGTCGAGGAACTTATTGCGCACCTTGCGGCGATGCACGATACCGTTGGTGCCTCGCAGGATGGAGTCGTAACTCAGCTCCAGACCGAAGCGGGCGGTATCCTTGGCGCCATACATGGCTCCGATGGTTCGGCCTGCCAGCGAACCGTAAGTTCTGGTTCGGGCATTATATTCTTCCCAGTGGAAACCGCTCTGGTAGGGTTTCAGGCGGAATACAGGGATGTCCTTTATCTCGGTGAAGGTGTTATAGTCTACACGCTTCGGATAAACCGGCCAGTGGCGGCTCATCTTGGCGCGACCTTCGGTGAGGTGCTTCTTGAAATCAGACTCGCTCAGATTCGGAAATATCTTGTGCAGGCAAAGGCAGATGGAGTCTTGCTTGGCATCCCACAGCGAGTCGTTTTTTGCATCTTTCAGCGCCTTGAAGTCCATGAAAACCTTAAACTCCGGCAGCGAACTTGCCATCAGCTGTCCTGTGCAGCTCAAGATGTTGCCTCGGTTTGGCTTTACGGTCACGGAATCCTTCTTCTGCCGTTCTGCCACCTTCATCCAGTAATCATGCTTGGCGGTCATGATGTAGAGCGCTTTACCCACTACGGCTATGGCGAAAATCGTCATGATGATGGCGATGGCGCTGTAGCGGGGCATTACTTTCTTATGATCAAATTTGCTGCTCATTCTTCGGGTACGTTTATGATGTATGGAGGTTGGGTAGCGATGTGCAGCACGCTGTCTTTGTTGTTCTTCAGCATGTTGAGCACATTACTTTCACGACTCTTCTCTGTTATCTGGCTGCTTGTAGACAGCGCTTTGTATTTGGTGTCTTGCAGTTCTTTCTGCAGTTTGTCCAACTCGATGATATCGTTCTGGATATTGTATCGGTTGGATATGTAGATAATGACAAAAAGCACGATGAGGATAACGAGCCATATCTGCCGGCGTATGATTTGTGCGGTAAGAATGTCTCCACCCAGAATCTTTCGCAGCGTAAAGCTCGATGATCCTGAAGCCTCTTCCTCTATGGCTTGCTTGGCAATCACTTCCTTGAGCGAAGCCTGTGGAGCCTCCTGCTGCTGTGGCTCCTGCTGCGGAGTTTTCTGCTTCGGCGGTTCCTGTGATGCCTGTGCCTTTTCTTCGGCTATAGGCTTCTCGCTGATGTTTATGTCTTTATCGTTTATCATTTCTTTTCTGCTATTCTTAGTTTGGCGCTTCTGCTCCTAGGGTTTCTTTCCTGCTCGTCGGCATCGGGAACGATTACCTTGTTGTTCACGAGTTTGAAAGGGGTTTCTATTCTTCCGAAGAAGTCCTGCTCTATCTTGCCTTCTGCATTGCCCGCTTTCATCATGTTCTTTACGATTCTGTCTTCCAGCGAGTGATAGGTGATGACGCTGAGTCGGCCTCCCGGTTTCAGAAGTTCCGTGGCTGAGCGGAGCATCTCTTTCAGGGCGTCCATCTCGTGGTTCACTTCTATGCGCAGCGCCTGGAAGAGCTTTGCCATGTCTTTCTTCTCGCGCTCCCGCTTGAAGAGGGGCTCTACGGCTGCCATGAAGTCTTTGGTGGTGAGGATGGGCTTCTCGGCTCTTGCCTTGACGAGTGCCGAGGCGATGCGGCGCGAGTTCTTCAGCTCACCGTATAGGTAGAAGATGTCGGCAAGGGCACCTTCGTCATATTCGTTTACGATGTCGGCAGCAGTCTTGCCCGCACGCTTGTTCATGCGCATGTCGAGTGGGGAGTCGAAACGGAAGGAGAAACCGCGGGTCTCGTCATCGAAGTGGTGGCTCGATACGCCCAGGTCGGCTAACAGTCCGTCGAGTCCGTCTACCCCATAGTAGCGCATCCAGTTTTTCAGGAATCTGAAGTTGGAGCATACGAAGGTGAAGTTCTCGTTTGCCACCACGTTGCGCTCTGCATCGGCGTCCTGGTCGAAACTGTACAGGTGCGCTCCCTCCGTCAGGCGCGACAGAATCTCTCTGGAATGTCCGCCGCCGCCGAAGGTTACGTCTACATAGATGCCTCCTGGCTGTATGTTCAGCCCGTCAACGCTCTCCTTGAGGAGCACCGGTACGTGATATGTTTCTGCAGTCTTTATCATATATCTTTTTGCTGTCTTATCGCGTTATAGTATTGCGTGCGTACTTATTAATGTATAAATTTGGGTTCAAAGGTACATAAAAATCTCCATATAGCCTTACTTTTTCCCACAAAATTTATAAAACTTAATGAAAAAGTTGTTTTTGGTCAACTTCACCTTCCAGTTTCGGGCATCGCCTTTTTGGTCTCATCAAGTGTGATGCTTTTGCAAAAATACGTGCAAAATGGGCTCGATTTGTCGTGATAGTTTTAAAAAACTAATAAATTTTCGCTTTTTTGCTATTTTTTTGGAAAAAATGGCACGTATTTGAAAAAGTTGAGTTACTTTTGCACTAACTTATATAAGTTTTAGCAAACATGAGTGAATCAATAGAGAAAACGATAGACATAGATAAGATACTGAAGAGCAAGATGGGAAGCAAAGTGAAATTCGTACCGCGCTTCCTGGTTTCCTGGCTCAAGAAGATTATTCATGAGGACGAGGTGAACAGGTTCTTGTGGGAGAGCCGTGGCCTTTCGGGTACTGAATGGCTCGCCGAATGTGTGCGCTATCTGAAGATGGATGTTGAAATCGTAGGCTTGGAAAACCTGCCTGACAAGAACGACGGCAAACTCTATACCTTTGTTTCCAATCATCCTCTGGGTGGACAGGACGGCGTATGTCTCGGTTCCATCATCGGCAAGCACTATGATGGCAAGTTCCGCTATCTGGTGAATGATCTTCTGCTCAACTTGCCGGGTTTGAAACCTGTAAGTATCGGCATCAACAAGACGGGTCGCCAGAGCCGCGATTTCCCACGTATGGTGGAGGCGGGCTTCAAGAGTGACAACCACATGCTGATGTTTCCGGCTGGCTTGAACAGCCGCAAACGCAAGGATGGAACCATCCACGACCTGCCTTGGAAGAAAACGTTTATCTCTAAGAGTGTAGAATATCAGCGCGATGTGGTGCCTATCCATTTCGGAGGGCGCAACTCTGAGCGTTTCTACCACATCGCCCGATTTAGCGACAAGTATCTGCCGTTCAATCTCGCCATGCTGTTCCTGGTTGACGAGATGTACAGGAATGTGGGCAAGCATTTCCGCATCTCCATCGGCAAGCCGATTCCTTGGCAGACTTTTGATAAGAGCAAGTCGGCTACAGAGTGGGCGCAGTATGTTGAAGACAGGGTTTATGAACTTTAATGGTTTGCAAAACCCGGGAACATTGTTTTATATTAACGAAATCGTAGAATCATAGCATAGAAATAGAAGAAGAGTAATATGGAAGAAGAAATCATCCAACCGATTGACCGTGAGCTCCTGAAGAGTGAGCTTACACCCGACAAGCAACTGAGAATGACCAATAAGAGCCATAACGAGATTTACATCGTTACGGCAAATGATTCGCCTAATGTGCTGAAAGAGATTGGTCGACTTCGTGAAATCGCTTTCCGCGAGGCGGGAGGCGGAACGGGCAAATCTATGGATCTTGATGAGTTCGACTTTGGTGACAACTGTTACAAGCAGCTGATTGTCTGGAATCCTGAAGCCGATGAGATTATCGGCGGTTACCGTTATCTCCTGGGTAAGGACTGGCTGCTCGATGAGAAGGGGCAGCCTAAGCTGGCAACCAGCCACATGTTCCATTTCTCCGACAAGTTCCTCAAGGAGTATATGCCTTATACCGTAGAGTTGGGCCGTTCCTTCGTTTCGCTCGAATATCAGAATGTGCGTACTAACACCAAGAGCATCTTTGCTCTCGACAATCTCTGGGATGGTTTGGGCGCTTTGACGGTTCTCTATCCGGAAGTAAAATATTTCTTCGGAAAGATGACGATGTATCCGTCTTACATCCGTCGTGGCCGCGACATGATTCTCTATTTCCTCAAGAAGCATTTTGATGACAAGGAGAATCTCGTAATCCCGATGAAACCGCTGAAATTGGATACTCCGGAGAGTGATTTGGCTGCCATCTTTACAGAAGATAACTTCAAGGCAGACTATCGTATCCTGAACCGTGAAGTTCGCAAGTTGGGTTATAATATCCCTCCTCTTGTTAATGCCTACATGAGTCTGAGTCCTACGATGAAGCTTTTCGGTACTGCCATCAACTATGGCTTTGGTGATGTAGAGGAGACTGGTATCCTCATCGCCATCGATGAGATTCTCGAAGAGAAGCGAGTTCGCCACATCAACAGTTTTATTAAGGAACATCCTGAGGCTCTGAAGATTACGAGCGGAGCCAATAAAGTAATTTATAAGGAAAAAAATATCTAACCTATACCGCAGAATCCCATGTTCTTATTGCTTATTGGCAATAGAAACATGGGATTTTTGTTTTCTGTAAAAACTGCTTGCCTCGGTTAAATAGTCTTAATGAATCTCGGAAAAGGCAGCGGAATCTTGGTTTTATGTGTCGAAAAGTGTATCTTTGCGGTAGATAATTATATAACAGATGGTTATGAAGAACTTAGTCTGAAAGTATAATAAAGAATAAAGGTATGGACAAGCCGATAAACATTTTAGATAAAGATTACTTGCAATGGGTCAAGGAACTCTGTAAGCGTTATCGCCAGAGCCAGGTTAAGGCTGCGGTAAAGGTGAACCATGTCGTTCTGCAATTCTATTGGGAATTAGGAAAAGACATATGTAATAAAGAAGCAGAAAACAGGTATGGAAGTAAGTTTTATGCAGCTTTGAGCCGAGATTTGCGGAATGAAATGCCTGATGCAGAAGGATTGTCAGAAAGAAATTTGCGCTATACAAAAAAGTTCTATCAGCTTTATAGTCAAGAAATTAGAATTTTGCAGCAACTTGCTGCCAATTCAGAAAGTGAAATTTTGCAGCAGCCTGCTGCAAAATTCAATACAGAATTTACTCAGCAAGTTGCTAACCAATTAAAAAGAGATATTTTTTCAATTCCTTGGGGGCATCACATGCTGTTGATAGATAAGTTTTTGACAGAACCCCAAAAGGCATTGTTCTATGTACAACAAGTCATAGAGAATGGTTGGAGCAGAAATGTCCTTCACAATTATATAGATTCGTCTCTGTATGAGCGACAAGGGAAAGCTTTGAGTAATTTTACTCGGACATTACCTGATGTCGGCAGCGATTTGGCACAAGAAATTACAAGAGACCCATATAATTTTGCTTTTACAGGTATCACTAAGCCGTATAATGAGCGCATTCTTAAAGATGCTTTGCTCAATAATATCACCAAGTTCCTTACCGAACTGGGTACTGGCTTTGCATACGTAGGCAAGGAATATCGCTTGCAGATAGGAGAGAAAGAGAACTTTATCGACCTGCTCTTTTACAATTTGAACTTGTCATGCTATATAGTTCTGGAAGTCAAGATAGGATCATTCACTTTTGCAGATGTCGGGCAACTTGGTGGCTATGTAGTTGCTTGCAACCATCTTCTTCGCAAAGAGGGGAGAGACAACCCTACAATAGGTTTACTTATTTGCAAGGAGAAAGACCGCATTCAGGCACAGTATGCCCTGGAATCAAGCAGCCAACCCATAGCTATTTCTGAGTATGATCTAGAAAAGTTCTATCCTGAGAAATTGGAAGGAACTATGCCGACGATAGAGGAATGGGAAGCTAAGTTGGGCGGTAACATTGAACACGAATAATATTGAATGATTAAACAGGATTAATCAAGATGGCATCTCGACGCTTCAGCAATTAAAACAACGAGGGCGCTACCTTATACAATAGGCAGACTGATTCCGTTGATCTTCTGATAGATGTCGAGCGCATAGATGTCGGTCATGCCGCTGATATAATCAATTACCGCCATGATGCGCTCCTCCAGATTCTTGTTCTCTATATCATACTGGCTGCTTACCCGGCGCAGGAGCTGTTTGGAGTAGAAGCGCGATGGGTTGACGGCTGCCTCGATGAAAACCTCCATCAGAGTTGCCATGATTTTATAACCCGACAGTTCTATGTCGAGTACCGGCTTGCTTTGGTAAATCTTAGAGTAGGAGATCTTCTCACATTCCTTGTATGCCTTTTTCTGGCGCTCGGAAATATGGTCGATGAGACTGCCCTCGAAAGTTCCGGCAAGAATTTCCTCCTCGTGCGCCAGGAAGGCTGCCACACATTCGTTCTCCAGTTTGCCGATGACGCTGGCTCTCATGTAAACCACTTTCTCGTTTTCGTCAGTCAGTTCTTCGTCGATGATGCGCTGGCGTATCTTCTGCTGGATATCTTCATCGAAGAAACTCAGCAGCAAGTGCTCCGTCTCGGCAAAGGAAAGAATCTTGAGCTTATGGGAGTCTTCGATGTCCATGATTTCGTAGCAGATATCGTCGGCAGCTTCTACCATATATACAAGTGGATGGCGGGCATATTTGAGAGGCTCACCCGGTGCTGATTTGCAAAAAATGCCCAATTCATCGGCAATTTTCCTATAAGATTCCGCTTCTGAAGCAAAGAAACCGAACTTGCCGTGGTTGCCGGCAAGACAGCTTGCAAACGGGTATTTCACGATGGAAGCAAGCATGGAATAGGTCATCACGAAGCCTCCCTGACGGCGCCCCTTGAACCGGTGGGTCAGGATTCTGAAGGCATTAGCGTTGCCTTCGAAATGCGTAATATCATCCCAAAACTCCGATGAAACCATTGATTTTATCTTCTGACCTGGTCCTTCAGAGAAGAAAGTCTGGATGGCTTTCTCGCCGGAATGACCGAAAGGCGGATTGCCCAAATCATGTGCCAGACAGGCTGCACTTACGATGGTACCTATCTCCTCGACAAGCGTATCCTTCAGTTCAGGCCGCTTCTGGATGACACGTCGGGAAATGTCGTTACCTATCGACATGCCTACACTCGCCACCTCTAGACTGTGGGTGAGGCGGTTGTGAACGAAGATGCTGCCCGGCAAAGGGAAAACCTGCGTCTTGTTCTGCAGGCGGCGGAATGCCGATGAAAAGATAAGACGGTCGTAATCGCGCTTGAATTCAGAGCGATCATCATGGCGCTCGGCATGCTTATGCTCCTGTCCGAAACGCTTGTTGGATATCAGTTGTTTCCATTCCATATTATTGTATTACTTGATTCTGTAGCGCAAAAATACACTAAAGTAAGCACAAATCAAAATAAAATATGATAAATTACATGTTTTTATCCTCAAAAATTCATTTATTCCATCAAAATTGCTTATTTTTGCAGATTATTAAACTCAGACACAGATAAAAAAGAAGAAGTCATGATAAAAGTACAGATTATCAACAAGGGGCATCAGCCTCTACCTGCGTTTGCCACACCTCAGAGTGCCGGCATGGATTTGCGTGCAAACATCGATGAGGCAATCGTGCTTCATCCTATGGAGCGACGACTGGTGCCAACCGGTCTTTATATAGCTTTGCCTGCAGGTTATGAAGCGCAGATCCGTCCTCGCAGCGGTCTGGCTTTGAAGCATGGCATTACCGTATTGAATACGCCGGGAACCATCGATGCCGATTATCGCGGTGAAATCATGGTTCTGCTCATCAATTTCTCTACAGAGGATTTCGTTATCAACGATGGCGAGCGTATAGCCCAGATGGTGCTGGCTAAGCACGAACAATGCGATTTCATCGAGGTTAATGAGCTCGATGAAACCGAACGTGGAGCCGGCGGATACGGTCATACGGGTGTAAAATAACAGATTATTAAAGATAAAGATAGAATAGAAAGGATTAGAATCGTGAAGATGAATCTTAGAAATATCAGTTGGGCAATGGGGCTGGTCTTGCTGGGCTCGGTAGCCATGCCGTCGCTTGCCCGTAAGAAGAAGGTGCAGCCGGTTCAGAAGCCGGCGGTTCAGGAGGATCATCTCTCTCCGAACGACCGCCAGCGCTACAACTATTTCTTCCTGGAGGGAGCGCGCCAGCAGGCTGCCGGCAATTATTCGGCAGCTTTCGACCTCTTTGAGCATGCCCGGAAGATAGACCCGAAGGCGGCTGAAACCTATTTCTATGAGTCGCTTTTCTATTCTCAGCTCAAGCAGGATTCCCTGGCACTTGCCTATATGCAGAAGGCAAAAGAACTGAATCCGGAAAACCAGACCTATGCAGAGCAGTTGGGTAGATATTATATAGGTAGCCAGAAATACGATCTTGCCATCGATGCCTATGAAAATCTGTATGCCAAAAACCACGATAATACCGATGCCCTCCGCATCCTGGTTCAGCTTTATTCCCAGAACAAGGATTATAAATCAGTACTCAAAACCATTTCGCGTCTTGAGGTGGAAGAAGGTGAAAGCGAACAGTTCACCCTCTCTAAAATGAGAGTTTATGAACTGATGAACGACAAGAAGGCTGCCTATCAGGAACTGAAGTCGCTGGTAGACCAGCATCCGCTGGATATGCAGTACAAGACGATGCTGGGCAACTGGCTCGTACAGCACGACCGCCAGAAGGAAGCTTACAAGTGCTTTACCGATGTGCTGAAGGAAGAGCCTGACAATTCCTATGCCCAGATGTCGCTTTATGACTATTATAATGCCACTCATCAGGAGCAGCTTGCCGGGCAGATGCTCGATAAGATATTGATGAGTCCGAAATCGGATCTGGAGACCAAGGTGATGATGTACCGCTCTTTCATTCAGAAGAACGAGAGCGAAGGTGGCGATTCTACCAAGGTGATTGCGCTGTTTGACAAGGCGCTCAACGTGGCTCATCCGTCAGCCGAAGTGGCAGAGATGAAAGCTGCTTATATGAGTTTGAAGAAGATGCCTGCCGACTCTGTTTGCCGTGCCTTCGAAAAGGTGCTTACCATAGCTCCGGATAACGTGAATGCCAGAATGCAACTCGTACAGATGCTCTGGAACGAGAAGAAATATGACCTGGTTTCCCAGCAATGTAAGGCGGCTCAGGAGTATAATCCCGAAGAAATGGTGTTCTATTACTTCGGTGGAATGGCGTATTATCAGAAAGATAAGGAAGACGAGGCGCTCCGTGAGTTCCGTCTCGGATTGGCGCAGGTGAATGCACAGTCGCCGGCAGACCTGGTTTCTGACCTCTATGCCGTAACCGGCGATATCCTTCATAAGAAAGGTGAAGAGCAGGAAGCCTTTGCGGCTTACGACTCCTGCCTGCAATGGAAAGATGACAACGTGATGGCGCTGAACAACTATGCCTACTATCTGAGCGAGAAGGGTGTTGACCTGCATAAAGCTGAGTCGATGAGCTACAAGACCATCAAGGCAGAGCCGAACAACGGTACTTATCTGGATACCTATGCTTGGATTCTCTTTATGGAAGAACGCTATACTGATGCCAAGACTTATATAGACCAGGCACTCAAAAACCGCGATTCCACCGCAGATAACAGTACGGTTCTGGAACATGCCGGAGATATCTATTATATGAATGGTATGGCCGATGAATCCGTAGATTTCTGGAAGAAAGCCTATACCGGCGAGAACCAGACTGAGGTGCTGGCATGGAAGATTAAGAACAGACAATATATTACCGAAGAAGAACTGAAGAAGCGTAATGCGCCAAAGCAGAAACCTGCCGCTACGAAGAAGTCAGTTAGAAAAGGTAAGAAGAAATAAACGGAAAGTAGAAAAATCAGGAAAGATGAAATATATAATGAAGAAGAATAAGATGATGCTGCTTGCCGCAGCCTGCAGCATCCTGCTCCTCGGTTCTTGCGGAACCAGCAGGAATTTACAGGGTTCTGGCTCCTCATCAGCCAGTCATCAGAAAGAGAATGCCACCAAGGGTTCTGACTCTCGTCAGAGTGAGACGTTCAGGAAGTTGGCTTTCGTACAGAAGGTTTCAGACAATCAGGTGTATACCAGGAATATTGTAGGCAACATGTCGTTTACTCTCCAGGCTGGTGATAAGGACATTACTGTGCCGGGCAAACTGAGCATGCGTAAGGATGAAATCATCCGCATCCAGCTCTTTATTCCTATCTTAGGTACAGAGGTGGGCCGTCTGGAGTTTACTCCCGACCATGTACTTATCATCGACCGTCTGCACAAGGAATATATCAAGGCAGATTATACCCAGGTAGACTTCCTCAAGAAGCAGGGCATCTCCTTCTATTCTCTGCAGGCTCTCTTCTGGAACCAGCTGCTCCTGCCGGGCGAAAGGACTGTGAAAGAATCAGACCTGAAGAAGTTTGATGCCACCTTGGATGTGGCAGGAGATGCTGTGCCGGTTAGTTTCAGAAACGGCAATATGACCTATTCCTGGTCTGCCAACCGCACAACCGGCCGTATCACAGCAGCAGATGTTGTCTATAAGAGTGCACAGAACGGCACCTCCAATCTCCACGTCGACTACGGCAACTTCAAGAGTGTAGGTGTCAAGATGTTCCCTGCCTCCCTGAATCTGTCGATGACCACTACTGCTACCAGAAAAAAGCAGGAGGCTAAGATCAGTCTGGAATTGAATCAGGTGAAGACCGACAGCAAATGGAGCACTCAGACCGAGATTTCGGGCAAATACAAGCAGATTTCTCCAACAGATGTGCTCAGCAAGATATTGAGTATGTAGATGCTCATCAAGAGTTTGAAATTATAGAACATGGGTTTTTAATATAAGAAATGAAGCGAATCTTATTATTCATCATGGCAATCACCTTCTCGCTCGCACCTTTTGCGCAGAAGCATTCTGCCCAGAAGAAGCCGGTGAGAAAGACTGCCGTAACTGCGAAAAAGAAGGCTGCTACTCCTGCCAGAAAGACGAACAGCAGAAGTCATGCGGCCAGAAAGACATCCAAACCAGCTGCGCCAACCAGAGCAGAACGCAAGGCGGCAACCTATAGCAATGCCTCTATCCGAGGTTTGCAGGGACAGCGCGCTTCTATCCAGAAGAAGATCAGAGAGCAGGAGCAGGCTTTGCAGAGAAATAAGGCGGATGTGAAGAAACGTCTTGAAGACCTGATGGCGCTGAACGGAGAAATAGACCAGCGTCAGAAGAAAATTGACGGTATCCAGAAGGATATCCATCATATTGACGGCAATATCGGCATTCTGCAGGCACAGTTGAAAACGCTTCAGCAACAGTTGCAGGACCGCAAGAACAAGTATATCCGTTCCATGCGCTATATGAGCCGTCATCATACGGTTCAGGACAAGCTGATGTTCATCTTCAGTGCCAAGAATCTGACACAGATGTATCGCCGCCTTTCCTTCATCCGCCAGTATTCTTCCTATCAGAAGGCGCAGGGCGAGGCTGTAAAGGCTAAGCAGAAGCAGGTGAACGAGAAGCACCAGCAGTTGCAGCATGTAAGGGGACATAAGAACACCTTATTATATAAGGGTAAGCAGGAGAAGACGGCATTGGAAGGTAAGCAGACCCAGCAGCAGGAAATGGTGCAGGGACTGCAGAAACAGCAGAAGACCATTCAGGCTGTCATCGCCGACCAGCGTCAGAAAGATGCGGCAATCAACGCTCAGATTGACCGCTTGATTGCTCAGGAAGTAGCCAAGGCTCGTGCCCGTGCTGCTGCCGAGGCTAAGAAGAAAGCCGCTGCCGCTGCTGCCGCCAAGAAACGTGCCGAGGAACTGGCTCGCAAAAAAGCTGCTGCCGAGGCTGCTGCCAGGGAGAATGCCCGTCGTATAGCCGAAGCCAAGGCGCGTGAGGCTGCTGCCGAAGCTGCCCGCAGAAAGGCTGCCGAAGAAGCAAGACTGGCTGCCGAGGCTGCAAGAAAGGCTCAGGAGGAGGCTGCTGCCCAGGCTGCTGCTCAGGCGAAGGCTAAAGCGCAGGCTAGGGCGCGTGCTGCTGCCGAGGCTGCCCAGCGTGCCGCCGCAGAACAGGCTGCCCGTCAGGCTGCTGCCGAACAGGCTGCAAGAAAGGCAGAGGCTGAAAGACAGGCTGCCGAGTTGAAGGCGAAGATGGATGCGGAACGCAGTACCCGTGAGATTGCCGCTGCCAAGAAGGAGGCACAGGAGGCTTCTACCTTGAGTTCGGTAGACCGCATGCTGAGCGGTGGATTCGAGGCTAACCGTGGTAGATTGCCGATGCCTATCAGCGGCAGTTACCGTGTGGTGAGTCATTTCGGTCAGTATAATGTGGAAGGCTTGAAGGGCATAACGCTCGACAATAAGGGTATCAATATCCAGGGCAAGACGGGTTGTGTGGCTCGCAGCATCTACGATGGTGAGGTGAGTGCCGTCTTCGGTTATGGTGGCATGTGGAACGTGCTGGTCCGTCATGGTGCCTACATCTCTGTTTACTGTAATCTGAAATCGGTCAGCGTTCATAAGGGTCAGAAGGTAAGTACCCGTCAGGCTTTGGGTAGTGTTGGCTCTGAAAACATCCTCCAGTTCCAGCTTCGCAAGGAGACTGCCAAGCTCAATCCGGAGGCTTGGCTGAGCCGATAATGTATGAATGAGCCGATGAGCAGAAGCTCCTAGCCCTGGGCTAGGAGCTTTTGGACTTTACCTTTCCCTTCGGCCGGTGACCGTTGGTTCAGCCCGATCTTGCTGCCATTATCTGGACTTATGACACACCCTTTTTTCTTTATGCCCCCGGCTCGCCCAGGTATTCGAAGATGGTGGATACCTGGCGGGGAGGGAAATACTGGCTATGCTCCTGGTAGCCTAAACGTTGCAGCTCGTTCCAGAGGGGCTCACAACGCTTAATCCATCCCATGATATGACGGCGCGCTGTTGCCCCGTCGGTTGTGTCGGGAAAGTAGAGCAGACCCAGCTCGGTCTTGCTGTACATACGTTGGGGATAATTCATAAGCTTTATATTTTTTACAATCCTTCTACACCATGATCCTTAAAGAAACCTATCATGGCTGTGGTCATATAGCCACCCATGTTCATCTTCTTGTTCGAACGCCTGCAGTTGGCTATGTAATAATCCTTTCGCAGGAAGAAGTCCTCCAGGTCGCCAATCATATCTAACCTGAGATAGCCGCTCAGCTGGTCAGCCTTCTTCTCGCTCACATCATAATTGCATTGCAGCCGGAGTTTCAGTTTGCTCCGCTGTCCTCTCAGTTCGCTGCTCACTTCTGCACCCTCCGCAGTTTCGCCAGAAGTGCGACGGTCGTGCAGGGTAAAGGTGATGTGTTCGGGCAGGTGATGCTTCTCTTTTTTACCCTCCTCCAGAAAGAAAGGTTTATAGGTAAGATACTGGTCGATGATGTGGTTCCGGTAAAGGCGCTTGAGGTCTTTGCAGGCAAAAGTCAGACATTTGTTGTCCAGTGCCGACCAGGTCTTGTAGTAATCTTCCCTGCCATGCATCAGTTGCTGGATACGTGCCGTTTTGCTGATGGTGAATCCCTTTACAGCCCAGCAGTTCATGATGAGATATAACTTGATGCTCGATGCGCTGCGGCATTGGTTGATGGCATTGAGGTCGATACGGCTGACTCCCTTGTCGAAATTGTAGAAAAACCGTATCACGTTGTTGTCGAAGCGGAATTTTACCATCCAGTTCTTGTGCCGGTCTTGGTATATCTCACTCTTAAACAGGCATGCAAATTTCCGGTAGTAGGTCTGGTCGCCCTGCTTGAACGGCAGCTGGATGGGCTTGGATTCTATACGCTGGATGGCATCGCGCAATTGCGGATAATGTCCAGTTCCAAATTTAAACTCCGACAGTTTCATGATGACATCGGTGTGGCCTGCAGCTCTCTGTTCTGCGGTGAATCCATTAAAAGTCTGTGAAGTTACCTGATAAGGGATCACATAGCCCAAGATGGCTTTCTGGGCATGCTTGATAATCTGTAGAACGATTTTGAGTTCTACCACAGAATAGTTCTGGTAAGACAATCCCTGTACGCCAAGGATGGCTATCAGTTGTTTCTCTTGTTGATTTGTCTGAGGGAAGGCCTGCTGCCCGCCCGGATGCTGTTGATTAAATTGTTCCATTGTTAGTTTTCTCTTTTAATTGTTAGTGGCCTACCGATTGGGGCAAGTCTTGTTGTTGTTTATTGAAAACCGGCATGGAATTGGAGTAAGGATAACATAACAAGATAAAAATTCTCAATCCGTGATGGAAGGAGTTTCAGCCTTTTCTCTTGCTGTCAAACTTATGTCCTTACTCTGCATCCATGCCGATAAATTTTCATCAAATTTATCAGGCATAGAATGCCCTGTAAGGATTACAGTTTGATCACTCACCTTTTGGGGCTGAATCCTACTCAATGAGCTATGTTCTAATCCTTAACCGAAAGCAATTCCCGGTGTCCTTCATCGGGAGGAGAATCGCATTCTCCGCGCTTTCATGTTGCAAAAGTAATATTTCTTTCAGACTTATGCAAATTTTTGAAGAGAAAAAATGCATTTTAATAGCTGTTTTGTTGAAAAAAAAATCTTTTTCCTCCCGTATTACGTATAGTGTAAAAGATGTAAATGTATATATATAATATACTTGGTATAGTGTAGGATAGAAAAATCTGCACCTAACTGCTTGATATTCAGTATTTCGTATTTTTAAGATTCTCCCTGGTAGTTATTCGGGCATATTCTGAAGAACCATGATTCTCCCTGATGGTAGCTATTATTAGCCCTGGTAGTCATCAAAAAAAGGTAATTCTCCCTGGTAGTTATTGAGCGCTCAAATGAGGTAAACAAATAATGTACTTCCGTTTACCAACTGATGTGGCTGAACTGGGTTAAGGATATAGCTGCGTTGGGTTAAGGATTCGACTGCATCGGGTTAAGGATTCGACTGCATCGGGTTAAGGATATGACTGCATCGGGTTAAGGATTCGACTGTATCGGGTTACGCAGTCGACTGTACTCGCTGATTGAGCCACTTGAGTAGTCTGATTGAACCACTTGAGTAAGCTGATTGAGCCACTTGAGTAAATAGCATAAAAAAAAGGCATACGCTTGCAAATTGTGCAAACGATTGTCTTTTTTTTATGCTATTTATTCAACTTTTCTTCATCAGTTTTTCAACAAGTATTCTTATTTTTGCCGACGAAATCTTATAATTCAAACTTAATACATTTTGTTTATGCAGAAATTTTATACGTTGATTTGTACACTGGTATTGCTGCTGAGCATGACCTTCATGGCTCCAGTTTCAGCACTTGCGGCAGACTATACACCAGTGGTAACGGAAAATGAAATCTCCGTGTTCTTGGAAACAAGTTATGACAATGCCAAAATTTGGGCCTGGAATGACAAGGTTAAACAGTTTACTACTGCTGCTTGGCCTGGAGATGCCATGACCTTGATGGGAACTAAAGATGGCAAGAAAGTCTTTAAATGGACTTATACAGGTGGAACTGAAATCCCTACAGGTGTGATTTTTACTCATGATGGTGGGCAGAAGCTGAATGGCGGTGATCAGGAATTCAAGAATCATGGTTATTACGTAGAAGGTAAATATACCAAGACCATTGAGACTGCTCCTGCAGGCAAGGTAAAGGTGTTCTTTGATAATACAATAGAGAACCTGAAGAATGTATATTGCTATATTTATAACGGAACTGAGGCTTCTGTAGAATGGCCTGGCGTGAAGATGCAGCTCGACGAAGAGACTGAGTATAACGGCAAGAAAGGCTATTATTCTTTGGAGGTTCCTGCTGCTTTCCTTACAGGTTGTTTCGTCATCAATAATGGCGAAGCAGGTTCAACTCTTCAGGGAGAAACGGTTTATGTAAACGGTAAGGTTGTTACAGCCATAGAGAATACTACCATCACAGCTGTGAAGAAGACAACCGATGATGCCTGGTATTCTATCACAGGTGTCCGTATCAGCAAGCCTGCTCAGCCAGGACTCTATATTCATAATGGTAAGAAAGTAATCATCAGAAAATAATAGCAGAATATGAAAAAGACAATCAATTATGGTCTTCTGATGTTGGTGATGCTCTTCAGCATGGCATCCAACATCTTTGCAGACAACAAATATGGTCTTAAAGACAATATTCAGGATGGTGTCATCCTTCATTGTTTCGACTGGACGTTGGCAGATATCCAGGAAGAAATTCCTAATATCGCCAAGGCAGGCTTTACTGCCGTTCAGACTTCTCCTGTTCACGAAAGAGCAGGTAAAGGATCCGTCTGGTATGATGTTTATCGTCCATACGATTTTAAAATAGGTAATGGTCTTGGTACTGAAGCTGACCTGAAGGTCCTCTGTGCTAAGGCTCATGAGTATGGTGTCAAGGTAATTGTGGATGTTGTTGCCAACCATACCGACCATCCTAACGTGGCTGCACGCTTGAAGGACGCGAGTCTTTATCATGAACGATTTGGTGTGGGTAACTGGAATGACCGCCATCAGGTTACATTTGGTATGATTGGAATGTGGGACCTCGATACCAACAATCCTACTGTGCAAGCCATCATCAAACAATACATCCAGGATTTGAAGGCCTGTGGTGTGGATGGTGTACGTTGGGATGCTATCAAGCACATTGGTTTGCCTTCTGAGGGTGACTCTTTTATGCAGAATGTGGTGGATCAGGAGATGTACAACTATGGTGAGATCCTTGATGGTACTGGTGGTGATGATAAGACCCTTTTCCCAGAGTATCAGACCTACATGAGTATTACCGATAATGGTTATGGTAACGGCTTTGCCGATTCTTTCGCTGGTGGTTCTATCAATGGATCTGTTGGCAATTTCAATCAGAGAAAAGCAAAGACAGAAAAGTTGGTTTATTGGGGTGAAAGCCATGATACTTATGCCAACGATGGTGGTGAGTCAAAGAATAAAAGCCAGAATGTTATCGACCGTGCTTATGCAGTTGTAGCAGGAAACAATGGAGCTACCGCTCTTTATTTCTCTCGTCCTTTCCAGAAGGATAAGGGAGCTATCAAATTTGGTGATAAGGGAAGTGTTCACTTCAAAGATGCTGAAGTAGCTCAGGTAAACTACATGCACAACGTTTGTGCCGGCGAGCCAAACTATTATGTAAAAGGTAATGGCGTTTGTGCTCAGGTTCGTAAGAGTGGCGCTATTATCGTATTGGGAAATGGTTCTGACCGTGACGTGACTGTAGCCAATGGTGCTGGCGACGGCAAGTGGCTCAAGCCTGGTACTTATAAGGATATGGTAGGCGGTGGTGCTTTCACCGTCAATGCTTCTACAATCTCTGGTCATGTTGACGAGTCAGGTATTGCTGTCATCTATAATGCTGGTTCTATTGTGCTGCCTCCTGAGGTTGTTTTCAATCCAGCTGATGGTACAGCCTTCTCTGATGAGACGCTCACTGTGACTGCTACTCCTTTGAATGCTGTTTCTGCCTGGATTCAGGTGAATGATGGTGCTAAGCAGGATTTTACTGCTGACAAGCAGTTTACTGTAGGTGCTGATGTTGCCTATGGTAAGAATGTTACTATCACTTGGGGTGCAACTGACAAGGAAGGCAAGACAGAAACAGGTTCGGTAACTTACAAGAAGGTGAAGGCTTACGTTCCAGAATTGGGCAAGGCTGACGAAATCTCCTGTTTCTTGGAGACATCCAATGCGGCAGCAGCCGTATATGTATGGAATAACAAGGTTAAGCCTGTAATTAAGTATGCTGGTGAATGGAATGATGCTATCAATAAAAAGTTGCCTCTTGTAGGTAAGAGTGTTTCTGGAAAGAATGTCTTCAAGTGGACTTATGATGGCACCGAGACAACTGCTCCTGCTCAACTCATTTTCTTGGATGGTAATGGAAATAAGATAACTGCTGACGTGGACTTTGTCAACCACGGCTACTATGTTGACGGAACATACAGCACTACTGTGACCAAGGTACATGAAGATGAGATCGTTGATCCAGAGTATGTTTACTTCGATAACGCTTCCAACTGGGAGAATGTTTATTGCTACTTCTATAATGGTAAAACATCTTCTACCGCATGGCCAGGAGTCAAGATGACTTACGATGCCTCTGCTTCTCATAATGGTAAGACTGGTTGGTATAAGGTTCAGATTCCTACGGCATATCTCAAGGCTAAGTTCTTTATCAACGATGGTACTGCCGGTACTCCTGTTAATGGCGAGAATGCCTCTACTGAACAGGTAGTGAAGTAATTCTGCAGGTAAACATATAATATAGATGAATTGAGCAGAGCTCTTAGATGGCAGCGCCATCTAAGAGCTCTTTGTATTTGGCGATAGCATCAGCTATCTCGCTTATTTTGATAAATTCATCGGCTGAATGGGAGCGGGAAGATTCGCCCGGACCCAGTTTGAAGGATGGGAAGTGCATCAGAGCCTGGTCGCTGAGGGTAGGACTGCCGAACGGCTTCATGCCCATGGCTACACATTTCCTGATAAGAGGATGCGCCGGGTCGATGCGGGATGACTTCAGACGGAAACTGTGGGCCTTCACCTCGCTCTTCAGGTGCTGGCAGATAAACTCGTAAACCTCCTCGTTGTCGTAAAACTCGTTGGTGCGGATATCCACAAGCATCGTACACTTATCCGGAATCACATTGTGCTGGGTTCCGGCATTCACTACGGTAAGCGTCATCTTGGTAGGTCCCAGGAACTCGCTCACTTTCTCAAACTTATAGTCACGAATCCATCGCATATCATCCAATGCCTCGTAGATAGCGTTTACTCCCTCGTTGCGGGCAGCATGACCGCTCTTTCCGTGAGCAATCACATCCAGCACCATCAGTCCCTTTTCGGCAACAGCCGGGTTCATGCCGGTAGGTTCACCTACGATGGCAAGGTCGATATGCGGAAGCAAAGGCAGGGCACGGGTAATGCCATCCTTTCCCGACACCTCTTCTTCGGCGGATGCCAGATAGATAAGATTATACTGCTGAGGCTTTGCGGTCAGCATTCTGAATATCTGGAGGAGCGAACAGAGTCCGCCGCCGCAATCGTTGCTGCCCAAACCATAAAGTACACCCTCTTCAACATCCGGTGAAAACGGGTTGCGCGTCCATGAAGCCACAGGCTTCACGGTATCGATGTGAGCGTTGAGCAGCAGGGTAGGTCGGCTCTCATCGTAATGAGGGTCGATAATCCAGATGTTGTTCGCCTCACGATGAGGTTCGAAACCATATTTGCGGATGGTCTGCTCCATGATGTCGGCAGCCTCCTTCTCGTTTCTGCTTACAGATGGGGTGGCGATGAGCTTTTTCAGCAAATCCACGGCATCGCTTACATATTCTTCTTGTGTCATCATAATCTCTCTATTCTTTGTTTTTTCTGCAAAGATACGAAAAAAAGAGCAGATAAAGTGGAAAAAATATCTTTTTATTTTGTGTTCTTAACAAATTCTATTATCTTTGCATCAGAATATAAATATAAGCTTATGCAGATTAATAGTCATCTTTCGGTACTGGTACATAATCTCGCCAAGAAATGGGGAGAGAAAACTGCTTTAACTTTCAGAAAGTTTGGCAGCGACCAGTGGCAATCGGTTTCATTCAACCTCTTTTCCTTAAGAGTGAAACAAGTGAGCAATGCCCTCCTGAATCTTGGGGCTAAACCTCTTGACAAAATCGCAGTCTTCTCGCAGAACTGTGTGCATTATCTGTACACCGACTTCGGTGCGTACGGTATCAGAGTTACCTCTGTGCCTTTCTATGCCAACAGCAGCGAGCAGCAGATTCAATATATGATTAATGATGCGCAGATTCGCTTCCTCTTTGTTGGCGAACAGGAGCAGTATGACAAGGCTCACCGTATCTTTGCCCTCTGTCCATCTCTGGAGCGTATCATCATCTTCGATTCAAGCGTACGCATCAGTACCCACGATCCTGCAGCCCTCTATTTCAAGGACTTCCTGAAGCTGGGAGAGAATCTTCCTCGTCAGACGGAGGTAGAGGAACTCTACAAACAGGCAAGTATGGATGACTTGGCTAATATCCTCTATACCAGTGGAACAACTGGAGATAGCAAGGGCGTGATGCTGACCTATAGCCAGTATTATGCTGCTTTGAAGGCAAACAATGAGTGCATTCCTGTTACCGAAAAGGACCGTGTCATCGACTTCCTTCCATTCACCCATATCTTTGAGCGTGGATGGGCATATCTCTGCTTGAGCGAAGGTGCCGAACTCATCATCAATACTTATCCTCATGAAATTCAGGAGAGTATGAGAGAGATGCATCCTACCTGTATGTGTAGTGTGCCACGTTTCTGGGAGAAGGTGTATATCGCCGTAAAGGCAAAGATGGATGATGCCGGTCCTATCCAGAAGAAACTCTTCTACCATGCCTTGGCGGTAGGAAAGAAGCGGAATATAGAATATCTGGCAAACTGCAAGCGCCCTCCTCTGACATTGGAGTTGGAATATAGAATTATCAACAAGACCGTTTTGAGCATGGTTCGCAATCAGTTGGGCTTGGAAAAACCGAATATCTTCCCTACAGCGGGTGCTTATGTAAGTCCGGAAGTAGAGGAGTTTGTACATGCCATCGGTATCAATATGGTGGTGGGTTACGGTCTGACCGAGAGTCTTGCTACCGTATCTTGCGATCATCTCGACAAGAAACGCAGTCTGGGTTCGGTGGGTCGCCCTATCTCCTGCATTCAGGTAAAGATAGGTGAGGATAATGAGGTGCTTCTCAAGGGTCCTACCATCACTCCGGGCTATTATCATCGTGATACCACCAATGCGAAGGCATTCGACAAGGATGGATTCTTCCATACCGGTGATGCCGGCTACATGAAGGATGGCGAGCTTTATCTCACCGAGCGTATCAAGGACCTGTTCAAGACATCGAATGGTAAATATATCGCTCCGCAGCAGGTAGAATCGTTGCTCCTGGTAGATAAGTTTATCGATCAGGTGGCTGTTGTTGCCGACCAGCGCAAGTTCGTTTCAGCCCTCGTCGTTCCAGAGTTCCGTCTCGTGGAGGACTGGGCACGTGAGCATCATATCGCCTTCACCTGCCGTGAAGATTTGTGTGCTAACGAGAAGGTGCAGAAGATGCTGATGGACCGTATCCAGATTCTCCAGCAAAATCTGGCTTATTATGAGCAGATTAAGCGCATTACCCTCCTGGCTCACCACTTCTCTATGGAGTCGGGTGAGTTGACCAATACCTTGAAGATTCGCCGCCCTATCATCAACAAGAACTACAAGGCGGAGATAGACAAGATGTATGAGGAGTAATCATAAAGTTTAAAGTTAAACGTTTATAGTTAAGAGTTAATGATTACAGCTGACCAGTTGAAGGATGTGATGGACAGAGCTGACGCTCTGCATCACTATCTCAATATAGACCAGAAGAAAGTAGAATTCGAAGAGGAGCAGCTCCGCACCCAGGCTCCTGACTTTTGGGAAGACCCGAAGTATGCACAGGAGCAGATGAAGAAGGTGAAAGGCATCCAGAAATGGCTCGACGGTTATAAGACTGTACGTCTTTATGCCGATGAACTGCAGCTTGCCTTCGATTTCTATAAAGATGAAATGGTAACCGAGGAAGAGGTGGATGCTGATTATGCCAAGGCGATCAAAGCCATCGAAGACCTGGAGTTGAAGAACATGCTTCGCCAGAAGGAAGACCCGATGGACTGCGTGCTCAAGATTAATTCCGGTGCCGGTGGTACAGAAAGTCAGGACTGGGCACAGATGCTGATGCGTATGTATATGCGCTGGGCTGAGGCTCATGGCTACAAGGTAACCATCACCGATATGCTGGAAGGCGATGAGGCTGGTATCAAGAGCGTGACGATGACCATCGAGGGCGGTGAGTACGCTTATGGTTATCTGAAGAGCGAGAACGGTGTGCACCGACTGGTGCGTGTTTCTCCTTTCAATGCCCAGGGCAAGCGAATGACCAGTTTCGCCAGTGTCTTCGTAACTCCGCTGGTAGATGATACCATCGAGGTATATGTCGACCCAGCCAAACTCTCCTGGGATACCTTCCGTTCGAGTGGTGCCGGTGGTCAGAATGTGAATAAGGTTGAATCCGGTGTCCGTCTGCGTTATTGGTATACTGACCCTGATACCGGCGAGGAAGAAGAAATCCTCATCGAGAATACCGAGACCCGTGACCAGCCAAAGAACCGTGCCAAGGCATTGTTGCTCTTGAAGAGCCAACTCTACGACCGCGCCATGAAGAAGCGTCTGGAGGCTAAGGCTAAGATTGAGGCTGGTAAGAAGAAGATAGAGTGGGGAAGCCAGATTAGAAGTTATGTCTTCGACGACCGTCGTGTGAAAGACCACCGTACCAACTATCAGACATCGGATGTAGATGGCGTGATGGACGGCAAGATAGATGATTTCATCAAGGCATACCTGATGGAGTTCCCTACGAATGATGACGAACAACAATAATAATCTAAAAAATATACGACTATGAGTGTAAATAAAGACTTAAGAAGAGCCAAACATGAGGCTTATCAGAAGAAACAGGCTGCAAAAGGCGAGAAAGTAATCAAGTGGATATTCGGTGGATTGATAGTCCTCGGTATTCTTTTTGCCATCTATGCAACAAGATTAGTATAAAACTATGAGTGGATTAGAGATAGAAAGAAAATTCCTCGTTAAGAAGGGCGACGCTTATAAAAGCGCCGCCTTTTCTTCTAGTCATATCCAGCAGGGATATATTCCTGCCGAGGGGGCTACGGTGCGGGTTCGCACACGGGATGAGAAGGCTTACCTTACCATTAAGGGCAAGTCGGTAAATGGCGGCATGACCCGCTATGAGTTTGAAAAGGAGATAACGATGGACGAGGCGCAGCATCTTCTGCAACTTTGTCAGGGAGGCGTTATCGATAAGCGTCGCTATCTTGTGAAAAGTGGCAGTCATACCTTCGAGGTAGATGAGTTCTATGGCGATAACGAAGGTCTGGTCATGGCAGAGGTGGAGTTGGCTAGCGAGACTGAAGCCTATGAGAAACCTGATTTCATCGGCATGGAGGTAACAGGTGATAAGCGATTCTACAATTCGCATCTCTTGGGCAATCCTTTCTCGAAGTGGCGTGATACCTTGCCGGCTGAATATCGTTAGAAAATGTATCGAAAAGGTCATTTCTGCGTCCTAAAACGGATTAAATTGCATAAATATTACTAAATTTGTGTTTTTGCTTTCAAATAATTCATATATTTCAGAATTATTTTATAATTTTGCACGAAGAAAAATTAAAAAATAAGAAATTAGTAATAGAAAGATAGAAATGACAGATTCAAATAGAGGAAGTTTTGGTAGCAAGATTGGATTGATTCTTGCTACAGCAGGTGGCGCCGTAGGTTTGGGTAACGTATGGCGCTTCCCTTATATGGCTGGTCAGGAAGGTGGCGCAGCCTTTATTCTGGTATACATCGGAAGTGTGCTCCTGTTGGGCATTCCATGTATGATTTCTGAGTTTATCATCGGCCGTCATGGTGCCTCAAATACCGCACGTGCCTATACCAAACTCTCTAATGGTACGGCATGGAAGTGGGTAGGTTACCTGGAGGTGCTTACCGGTTTTCTGATTACGGGCTATTATGCGGTAGTTTCGGGCTGGTGTCTGCAGTATGTCTATGCCAGCATCATGGGCGAACTGCATGGTGACCCTACCTTTGTGGCGAATTACTTCAAGGAGTTTTCTTCTGATCCTATGCGTCCGGTTATGTGGACGGTAGTGATATTCCTGATTTGTCATTTCGTGATTATTCATGGTGTGCGTGGCGGTATAGAGAAGGCTTCTAAGGTGATGATGCCTCTCCTGTTCATCCTGCTTTTGATCATTGTGGTAGCAGCTTGTCTGTTGCCGGATGCAGGTAAGGGCGTGGAGTTCCTGTTGAAGCCTGATTTCGGAAAGGTAGACAGAAACGTGTTCCTGAATGCCTTGGGACAGTCGTTCTATTCTATGAGTATCGGTATGGGCTGTATCTGTACCTATGCCTCTTACTTCAGCCGTCAGACCAATCTCTTTAAGAGTGCTTTGCAGATTTCCATCATTGATTTGCTGGTAGCAGTACTGGCTGGTCTGATGATTTTCCCTGCAGCCTTCTCTGTAGGAATATCACCGGATAGTGGTCCTTCGCTCATCTTCATCACTTTGCCGAATGTCTTTAATCAGGCGTTTGCATCGTTCCCTGTATTGGGATGGATCATCTCGCTGTTCTTCTACGTATTGCTGTCGGTAGCTGCCTTGACCTCGCTGATGTCACTTCATGAGGTGAATACCTCTTTCTTCTATGAGGAGTTGAAGATAGATCGCAAGAAAGGTGCTACCATCGTTACGGTTTCCTGTGCCATCATCGGAGCCTTCTGTTCGCTCTCTTTGGGTGCAACAGATAAGCTTTCGTTCTTCGGAAAGGCGCTGTTCGATTGGTTCGACTTTGTTACGGGTCAGATATTCCTTCCTCTGGGAGGATTCCTTACCTGCCTGTTCCTGGGCTGGTATGTACCTAAGCAGATCGTACAGGATGAGTTTACTAACTGGGGAACCTTGAAGGGCCGTCTCTTCGGTATCTATCTTTTCCTGATTAAGTTCGTTTGTCCTGTCCTCATCTTTCTGGTATTTCTGAACCAGTTTGGTGTCTTCTGATAACAACAAACACTACACATTAAAGATTTAGATAATGGAAACAAGAGGAAATTTTGGTAGTAAGTTGGGCGTTATTCTTGCCACAGCCGGCTCTGCAGTCGGTTTGGGTAATGTGTGGCGTTTCCCTTATATGGCAGGTCAGAATGGTGGTGCCGCCTTCATTCTCATCTATTTGGTATGTATCATCCTGCTCGGATTGCCTGGCATGATGAGTGAATTCATCATCGGCCGCCATTCCGCTTCTAATGCAGCCCGAGCTTATTCCAATTTGGGAAAGCATAAGGCTTGGGGTGCTTTGGGCTTGATGGGTGTCATCACCTCTATGATTATCCTGGGTTTCTATGCCGTAGTGGCTGGCTGGTGCCTGCAGTATCTCTATGCCAGTATCATGGGCGGTGTTCATGGCGATGCGGAGTATGTGAAGACCTATTTCCAGACCTTTTCAGCCGATCCTATCCGTCCTACCTTATGGGCAGTAGGTTTTATCCTGCTTACCCACATGGTGGTAGTACGTGGTGTGCGCAATGGTATAGAGAAAGCATCCAAGATACTGATGCCTATGCTCTTCTTCCTGTTGATTGTGATTGTGATAGCTTCCTGCTCTCTGCCGGGAGCGATGAAAGGAGTGGAGTTCCTGCTGAAGCCGGATTTCTCTAAGGTAGATGAGAATGTGTTGCTCGAAGCGCTGGGACAGGCGTTCTTCTCTTTGAGTATGGGTACGGCTTGTCTGTGTACTTATGCCTCTTACTTCAACAGACAGACCAATCTCTTGAAGTCTGCTACTCTGATTGTGACCATTGATACGGTAATCGCCGTATTGGCAGGTTTGATGATATTCCCTGCAGCCTTCTCGGTAGGTGTGCAGCCAGACAGTGGTCCTTCGCTCATCTTCATTACCTTGCCAAACGTATTCCAGGAGGCTTTCGGTAACATGCCGGTTGTCGGTTATGTGATTTCGGTGTTATTCTATGCTTTGCTTGTATTGGCAGCCTTGACTTCTACCATCTCTATGCACGAGATAGGTACCGCCTTTATTTATGAGGAGGGTAAGATAAGCCGTGCCAAGGGAGCCTGGTTCGAGACCGTTGTTTGCTGCATCATAGCCGTATTCTGCTCGCTCTCTCAGGGTGCCGTACCTGATTTGGGTTTCTTCGGCAAGGATTTCCTGAGCAATTGTGACAACTTTACTGCCCAGCTGCTCATGCCGTTGAGTTCATTCATCACCTGTCTGTTCCTGGGATGGTATGTGCCAAAGAAGATTGTGCGTGATGAGTTTACTAACTGGGGAACCTTGAAGGGAACTCTCTTCCCAGTCTTCCTGTTCACCATCCGTTTTATCTGTCCAATCTGTATTTTCCTTATCTTCCTGCACCAGTTTGGTGTCATTTAGTAAAACCGGCAAACTTGCAGACAGACAAGCTAGCTTTATCTTGCCCCTAGTAGGCAAGATACGGCTTGATTCTTTCTATTTCGGCAGGTGGAAAGTCTTTGAGGAGACGCAGCTCTTCAGCATTTTTCAGCGGACCATGGGTTCTGCGGTAGTTTACGATTTCCTTTGCCTGGTAAAAGTTCAGGTAAGGATGTTTGCGCAATTCGGTTAAACTGAGCTGGTTGACATTCATTTTCCGGATATGTTTTGCATCAATATTCATATAGTGGAGGGCTGTCTCGGGCACGCCTTCCACTTCTTGTATCTGGCTCATGGAAACAAAACCGCCTAACCGCTCTCTGTAACGGATGATGCTTCTGGCATAGTAAGAGCCTATGCCGGGAATTTTCTGCAGTTCGGTCGTATCAGCAGAATTGATGTTGATATACTGACCTTCTTTCAGTTTTCTTGGATAACTGTATTGGGTACTATCCTTCTTTCTTTCTTCTCTTGTTCTTGGAACTGTCTCTTGATAGCCGTAGTTGTATCTTTCTCTTGGGTAAAAGTTGGCAGCCAGCTGGTAGTCTTTACCAATTCTGATAAAGGGCAGCAGTTTTTCGAATTGCTTCTTGGTTAGTCCGTAAACCCGTGCAAAGTCTCTAGGTGTCCTGAAGATGCCTCCTTTATTTCGATATTTGATGATGCTTCTGGCTTGCCATGATTCCAGTCCCAGCCGTTGAAAATCAGATTGGCTTGCCGTATTGGGGTCAAAGGCGAATACTTCGCTCGACTGAAGTCCGTCTTCATAATAGCCTGGATGCTCCCTTGTGGCATATCTGATGATACTATCGTTATGAGCTTGTTGCTTTTCTGAGGGCATAGTTTCTTTAGAACCTACAATGAAAATCATTGTGGTACTGACAACGAGCAGGATCAGGATTACGAGTAATGCTCGCCGTTCATGGTAATTGATATAAAAAAAATCCTTTAAAAACTTCATAGGCTTACGGATTTTTAAGCTCTTGTGATACCGAAATTTCGCCGACCATTTTGACCACGACCAAGGCAAATCCCCTGAGTATAGGCACATTAGACGGCTTTTGGTCGGGATTACTGGACTCGAACCAGCGACCTCATCGTCCCGAACGACGTGCGCTACCAACTGCGCTAAATCCCGATTTCTGCTGCAAAGGTACATTAAATAATGGATAATACCAACAAAAATAGACTTTTTTATCTTTTTTTGAAAGAAATTTCCCGAAAAATTTGCAGGAACCAGAAAAAAGTATTACCTTTGCACCCGCAAATGATAAATCGCGATTTGTGAAAGTTGGTGCCATAGCTCAGTTGGTAGAGCAAAGGACTGAAAATCCTTGTGTCCCCGGTTCGATTCCTGGTGGTACCACTTCTTTATGAGACTGAATCTTCGTAACAGGATTCAGTCTTTTTTTATGCCCTTTTTTATAATATTCCATTTTACACTTATGAAAACGTTTGCGTAAGAAAAATGTGCCAGGATGTTTTATAATAGCTATTTTTTCACTACTTTTGCATTGTAAAATTCAAAAACAAACCAAAAAATTAATCTAACAAACATTCGTTAAAATGAAAAAAGCTTATTTATTATTGTTGGCTGGAATGTTGTCTACGGCAGTATTTGCCGGCAGCAAACAGACGGTTAAGATTAATGGCCAGGTCATAGACAAGACTGTCACAGAGATTACCTTCGATGGCGACAATGTCGTTCTTCAGTATTCAGATAATACATCTGATCAGACGGATATGTCGCTCGTAACCCTTTCTTTCACTTATCAAAATACCGGCATCAGCCAGATAGAAGATATAAAGAAAGCATTGCAAGGAAAGGTTTATAACCTTCTGGGCCAATGTGTTGGTAAATCCCCTAAGGGCTTATCTAAGGGTGTTTATATTATTAATGGTAAGAAAGTTATCATCAAATAAAATAAGGAGGATTGAACAATGAAGAAAATGGTATTTACTTTGGCACTCCTCCTGATGAGTTTGAGTGCTGCCGTGGCTCAGACAGGGACATTTAAGATTACCCATGCCGTGGCTCGTAACAGCAAGGTGAACCAGATGTATGTTACTACCAAGTCGGGTGATGTGAAGTATTATAATACTGCAGACTTGACAAGTGTGAAGTTCGAAGGTGACAAGACAATCATCGCACCTAAATCAGGTTCAGAGAATGATGAGTATGATGCTTCTGTTCAGGCTATCAGCTTTGCCAAGAAGGCTGATCAGGGCGAAAGTGGTGATGTTGAAAATCCTGCAGGTGTGATTCAGATTACTGAGGCAAAGGGCTGGCAGGAGTCTGCCTACTTGAAGTGGGCTCCATTCGAGGGTGCTTCTTCTTATAATGTATATGTAGGTGATAAGAAGATTGATGCTCAGTTGATTCGTCAATATGCTTCTTATTATCGTGCCGATGTTCTCGGTTTGAAGGCTGGTACTTATTCTGTAAAGGTTGTTCCTGTCAATGCTGAAGGTACAGAGATTGCTGGTGCAAATACAGTTTCTAATTTGGTTGTAAAGAACTACAACCGTGAGGGCTTTGCTCATTTCAAGTATGATGGTGTAGGTGCTTATAATAATGATGGTACTTTGAAGGCAGGTGCTAAGGTCCTGTATATTACGGCTAAGACAGCTAAGACCGTTTCTACAACAGTTAATACTGGAAAGCTTAAGGCGATTACAGGTCTTCAGTCTATTATTGATGCTTATTCTAAGGGCAAGGATACTACTCCTATCGCCTTCCGTATCATCGGTAAGGTAAATCTTTCTGATTTGGATCACATTTCAAGTTCTGCAGAAGGTTTGCGGGTTAAGGGTAAGGGTGCTCACTCTGAAATGAACATGACTTTCGAAGGAGTCGGTGATGATGCTACTGTATATGGATTTGGTTTCTTGCTTCGTAATACCAAGAGTGTAGAGTTCCGTAACTTTGCTATCATGCGTTGCCTGGATGATGCTATGTCTCTTGATACTGATAACTCTCATGTATGGATTCACAACATGGATCTCTTCTATGGTAAGAAGGGCAGTGCTGCCGACCAGGCCAAGGGTGATGGTACTGTAGATATCAAGGGTGACTCCCAGTATATAACTGTAGCATACAACCGCTTCTGGGATAATGGTAAGGCTTCTATGTGTGGTATGAAGAGTGAAACTGGTCCTAACTATATTACTTATCATCATAACTGGTTCGACCATTCTGACTCTCGTATGGCTCGTATTCGTACTATGAGTGTTCACATGTACAACAACTACTATCAGCACAATGATGTTTATGGTATTGGTGCGACAATGGGCTCAAGTGTGTTCATGGAGTCTAACTACTTTGATGCAACCAAGCGTCCTATCATGAGTTCTGAGCAGGGTACTGATGCCAAGGGCGATGGTACTTTCTCTAGTGAGAATGGTGGTTTGATTAAGGCATACGGCAATGTATTTGCCAACAAGCCAGAAAACTTCAGCTATATCCCATATTCAGAAAACAATACAAGCTTTGATGCATACGAGGTTTCTGCCCCAAGTGAGCAGGTTCCTTCAAGCGTAAAGACTTTGGTAGGTGGTACTTCTTACAACAATTTCGATACCAACTCAAGCCTCATGTATGCATACACTGCAGATAAGGCAGAAGATGTTCCTTCTATCGTAGAAGGTTTCTATGGTGCAGGTCGTTTGAATCATGGTGACATTGATTTCGTTATTCCTGATGAAACAGTCGTAACAAATGGTCACCAGCAGCCATGGCCTGCTTTGGCAAGCATTCTTGACGCTTATACTTCTGGTGTTGTCAAGGTGTTCGGAGAGAACAATGCTTCTGGCGAAGGTGGTTCTACCGGAGGTGGCGAGACTAGTGGTTCTACTGGTGATACAGAAGGTGGCAGTACTAAACTTGTACCTGTAAAAGAGTAAAGGTATAGAACTGATTTAAAGATTCTTGCTTTTTTAATGACAAAACGGACAAAAGCTAGATAAAGATTTGCTTTTGTCCGTTTTTTCTTTATTTTTGTCTTAAATCTATCTGCTGTTTTCTTCTCTTTTCTCTACTTTTGTAACCGAAAACAATTTTAAACGTAAAACGTATTTTAACGTAAAACGCAACCTAAAAGTAAAACAATGAAGAATATATTTGGAAAAGCCATATTGCTGGCTTCAGCACTCTTGTTCTCTATTACAGGAACAAGTTGCAGCAGCGACGATTCTACTGTTCACGAGCAGGAGAAAACATACGATATGAGTGGCTTCGCCAAGGGCGCCGATGTAAGTTGGCTCACAGAGATGGAGAAGGATGGTGTGAAATTCTATAATCAGAATGGCAAGGCTACAGAATGCATGAAGCTCCTCCGCGAAGAGGAAACCAATTCTATCCGTCTGCGTGTCTGGGTAAATCCGGAAGGTGGCTGGTGTGGCAAGGATGATGTCATCGCCAAGGCTTGGCGTGCTCAGCAGCTCGGCTTCCGTCTGATGATTGACTTCCACTATTCTGATACCTGGGCTGACCCGGGCAACCAGAAAGTTCCGGCTGCATGGCAGGGCTATACTGCCGAACAGATGAAACAGGCTGTGGCTGATCATACCAAGGATGTGTTGAATGCCCTGAAGGATAGAGGTGTAACCAACGTAGAGTGGGTGCAGGTGGGCAATGAAACCCGCGACGGAATGCTCTTCAACAGCGATGAGGCTGTAACCGGTCAGGTATCTAAGAATGCAGCCAACTTTGCTGCTTATGTTAACGCCGGATATGATGCCGTAAAGGCGGTTTATCCACAAGCTAAAGTCATCGTGCACGTGGATGAGGGTAATAACCTCGGCCGTTATACCTGGCTCTTTGGTGAATTGAAGAAGAAGGGTGGAAAATGGGATGTCATCGGTATGTCACTTTATCCAGAAGATAACAATTGGCAGGATTTAACCACCAATTGTCTGAATAATATTAAGACTTTATCAGAACAGTACAACTGCCATGTCATCATCTCTGAAATCGGTATGTGGTGGGGCTCTGACCAGGCTGCGCCCATGATGAAGAAGATGGTGGATGGCTGCAAGGCAATCTCTACTTGCGAGGGTATCTTCTATTGGGAACCGGAAGTTTACAACAACTGGAAGCCAGCCAACTATACCACTCTGGGTTGGTCTGCATATACCAAGGGAGCCTTCGACAACAGCGGCAAACCAACTGCCGTATTCGATGCATATAAATAAAAATATTAAATAGCAATATGATCAAGAGAAGCATTACTTTCATGACTCTTGCCCTGGCACTCACTACGCTGTGCCAGGCGCAGAGCAGAAAGGTTATTAACCTGCCTTCATGGGACTTCTCCCGTGATGGCAAGACGTGGCAGCAGGTAGCTGTTCCGCACGACTGGGCTATCGCGGGTCCTTTCGATAAGAAATGGGACCTGCAGATGGTGGCCATCGAGCAGAATGGCGAAACCGAAAAGACCGAGAAGTCGGGGCGCTCTGGTGCGCTGCCTTGGATAGGTGAAGGAATGTATAAGATGAACTGGACGGCTCCTAAGGGCTATAAGCGTGCCGTACTCGTCTTCGACGGTGCCATGAGCCAGCCTGTTGTCAGCGTCAATGGCAAGGAGGCTGGCAGATGGGCTTACGGCTACAATGCCTTCCGCATCGACATCACACCTTTCATCCAGTTTGGTAAGAGTAATCTCATCGAGGTACATCTTAATAATGTAGAGGAGAGCAGTCGTTGGTATCCGGGAGGCGGTCTTTACCGTCCGGTTTTCATAGAACTCTATGGCAACGAAAACTTCTCTACCTGGGATACCTTCGTGCGTACCCTGAAAGCTGATAAGCAGGAAGCTGAAGTAGAAGTAAATGCGCTGCTGGAAGGAAAGACTGGTAAGTCGGGCAAGACCGTTATAGCCCTGTTGGATGAGGCTGGCAAGAAGGTTGCCGAGCAGACCGTCACAGGTGCCAATCCTGAAATCAAGACTACTCTGAAGGTAGCGAATCCTCAGCTCTGGTCTCCGGAATCTCCTTATCTCTATCAGGTAAAACTTATCCGATATGAAGGAAAGAAGGTGGCTGATGTTCAGACCCTGAAGACCGGTATCCGCACCATCGCCGTATCCAAGGATTATGGCTTCCAACTCAATGGTGTTACCCGTAAACTGAAAGGTGTCTGTCTGCACCACGACCTCGGTCCGTTGGGTGCAGCAGAGAACAAGGCAGCTCTCATCCGCCAGATCAAGACGATGAAGCAGATGGGTTGCGATGCTATCCGTACTGCCCACAACATGCCTTCTACCATGCAGATGGAAATCTGCGATTCCCTCGGTATGATGGTAATGGCAGAGAGTTTCGATATGTGGATTTATCCTAAATGCAAGAACGGCTATGCCAACTTCTTCAAGGAGTGGAGCGATAAGGATATCACCAATCTGGTAAAGCACCATCGCAACCATCCTAGCATCGTGATGTGGAGCATCGGTAACGAGATTCCTGAACAGTGGAGCAAGGAGGGTGTGCAGATTGCTAAGCATCTGCAGGATATCTGTCATCAGTACGACCCATCCCGCCCTGTTACCCAGGGTATGGATCAGGCTGAGGCTGCCCTGAAGAGTGGATTTGCCCAGGTAATGGACGTGCCGGGCTTCAACTATCGCGTACATAAATATTATAAGAATATCGAGCAGTTGCCTCAGGGCTTCCTCCTCGGTTCTGAAACCGCCTCTACGGTCAGCTCCCGTGGCGTATACAAGTTCCCGGTAGTGGTAAGTGATAAGGCTACCTATCCTGATGGTCAGTGCTCAAGCTATGATACCGAATACTGTTCCTGGAGCAATCTTCCGGATGATGACTGGAAGATGCAGGATGACTACAGTTGGGTAATCGGTGAGTTTGTATGGACCGGTTACGACTATCTGGGCGAGCCTACTCCTTACGATACCTACTGGCCAAGCCGTAGCAGCTACTTCGGCATCTGTGACCTTGCCGGACTTCCAAAGGACCGCTACTATATGTATCGTGCCCGCTGGAACGAGCAGCAGCATACCACCCATCTTCTTCCTCACTGGAACTGGAAGGGCAGAGAAGGACAGGTTACCCCTGTATATTGCTATACCGATGGTGTGGAAGGCGAACTCTTCGTCAACGGCAAGAGTCAGGGCAGGGTTCGCAAGGACAAGTCAAGCCGTCTGGACCGCTACCGTCTGCGCTGGAACAATGTGAAGTATGAACCGGGTGAGATTCGCGTGGTTACCTATAACCAGTATGGCGATAAGGTTGGCGAGGACGTGAAGCGTACCGCCGGCGAGCCTGCGCAGATGAAGTTCAGTGTAGAAACACCTGATCATGAGCCTATTGCCTGCATGGTAGAAGGCTGTACCGATGAGCACAATGTGCTTCTGAATGCCGATGGCAACGACCTTGCCTTCATCACCGTGAGTCTGCAGGATAAGGACGGCAATGAATGTCCGCTTGCCGATGACGAACTGACCTTCGAGGTGAGTGGTGCCGGCACTTTTAAGGCAGCCTGCAATGGCGATGCCACATCGCTCGAACCGTTCACCCAGCCACAGATGAAACTCTTCTCCGGCAAACTCGTTGTCATCGTACAGAGCAGCAAGCAGAAGGGCGACATCATCCTGAAGGTAAAAGACAGCAAGCGAAATATCGAAAAGTCGATTACGCTCCAGGCAATATAAGATAACAAAGACCGATTTCGGTTGGTTATAAAGTATATAGTTTATATCGGATCCTCTGGGAATAGCAGCGGCTATTTTTCCCAGGGGATTCTTTTTTTATGAATTTCCTCCGATATTTTTTGGCGTTATCATGAATATTGTGTAAATTTGCACGCATGAAAAAGTCAATAAAACCTATATACCGCATCAGCATGGCAATTGCTATGCTCTTTATTTCGCTTGCCATCCATGCGCAGCGTTTCGTCAACACCTCCCTTGAAGGTGCTCAGGCAGTTTGTGCCATTACCCAGGACAGTGATGGAATGATATGGCTCGGAACCGACAACGGTCTTTACAGCTATGATGGTTATCATGGCTACCGCCATTTTCAGGAACATACATTCAGCAATACGCGTGTCAATGCGCTCGGTTTCGAGGGCAGAATGCTCTATCTGGCTACCGGCAACGGTATCCTGAAATTCGATACGCAATCTTATCAATATGCCGAAACACCTGCCATGAAGGCTTTTGCAGATGAGACGAAACGCAGGCAGTTGAAGGAACTCCGTGTGCTCGATATGAAAGGCGGTAAGACTGACTTCGGTGGCGATGTCTATGCCTTGCTCTCTACTCCGCGAGGCTTGCTCGTAGGTTCGCTCGCTGGTCTGCATCTCGGCAGCAGACTGATTCCGCTCCGTGCCGGAGAACAGCCGCTGGTCAATGCGCTCGCCTATGATGCCAAGCGCCGATGCTACTGGATTGGAACCGAGGGCGCTCTCTATTGTGCCGATCTGCAGCTCAGGAACTTCTCACAGATTCCAGCTCTCAACGGCAATTCCATCAAATGTCTCTCTGCCGATGCTGCCGGCAATCTCTATATCGGAACCGATAACGGACTCTATCAGATGGCACTCTCCAATGCCATCACCCATTATATCCACGATTCCCGCGATGATGCTTCTATTCCTAACAACATCGTCTGGGCTTGCTTTGTAGATAAATGGCAGAATGTATGGGTGGGTACTGACAATGGACTCTCCCGTCTCACTACCCATACCTATTACCGCTATGTATCGCTCGATAAGATTACGATGTCGGGTGAGGGCAACTGTCTCCATGCCATGCTCCAGACCCGTAACGGCGAATGGTGGATGGGCGGTACCAACGGTCTGATTCATTTCACCCGGAATGCTGAAGGTTATCAGAATGTGGCATGGTACAAGCAGAACAGCTCTGCCTTCCCGCTGAGTCATAACCGTGTACGCAAGATTTATGAAGACCATGACGGCGATGTATGGATCTGTACCGACCATGGCATCAACTTCTATGACCGCAGTTCTCATCAGATGCGCAACTTCATCGTCTACGATAAGAGTGGCAAGTATTCTACTGCCTGGGCTTACGATATTCTCCAGGACAAGAAGGGCAGGATATGGATGGGTTCTTATCAGGGCGGTGTCTTCGTGATGGATAAGGCGGCTCTTCTGAGCGGCAAGACCATAGCCGACTGGCATTACTCGGACAAGGGAAAGAATGCGCTCTCTGGTTTGCATGTAGGTCAGATGGTGATGGATGGAAAGGGTAGGATTTGGGTTTCTACCTATACCCGTCTCAACTGCATCAATCCGAACAATATGAAGGTGGTGCAGGTAGCTAACTCAGATGTTGTCAACTATCTGATGGCAGACAGCAAGGGCAATATCTGGATGGGTGATAACAGTTCGGTAACCTGTTATTATGCAGCCGGTTCTGTGCTGGGTAACAGCTTTTCTTCCAAGACATGGCAGATTGGTGGCAAGGTAAGTACCATGTGCGATGTGGAAGGCAAGATGTGGGTGGTATCGGGCAATGAATGCTGCGTAATCAATCCTGAGGGCGAGAGCCAGCGCTTCATGATTCCTTCTGTTGTGCCGCTCAACATCTGTTACAGCAGACAGACTCATGAGGTAATGATGGGCGGCAATGACGGCTATGTGGCAATCAGTTCCGATGTAGTACAGAAGCCTAAGCAGTTTACCCGCTTGATGCTGGCTGGAATCATCGTAAACGGAGAGGCTCGTGAGGAGCGTGGAGAAATCCTGGAACTGAAGAGTGATGAGAACAACTTCACCTTGCAGCTCACCGACCTTCCTTTTGCCGATCATCCTTCAGCCGTTTATGCTTACAAACTCGAAGGCAGCGATCACGACTGGCATTATCTGAACTCCGGCAATATCGATATCACCTACAATGGTTTGTCTTATGGCGATTATCATCTTACGGTTCATGCCGTGGATGGTGAAGGCAAGATAGCCGTCGAGGTTTATTCGCTCGACATCTCCGTCCTGCCGCCTTGGTATCTCTCCTGGTGGTGCAAGCTCTTCTATATCACGGCACTCATCGTGTTTGTGGCATGGCTGGTAAGCTGGTATTTTCTGCGCAAGGAACTGGCTGATGCCCAGAAGCAGAAGGCTGAGGTGTTGGAGCAGGTACAGATGCGTATAGACTTCTTCAACCGTCTGACGGAAGATTTGAAGGCAGCTGTGGCTCATCATTCATTTGATGAGGTGACTGCTCTGATGGTCCGCTACCTGAACGTGAAGATTCCTGATGTGTCATCTTCTGTTGCCACTGGGTTATCCGCTTCGCCTGTATCTGAGCCTGAGTCATCATCCTCAGAACCAGTTCCTGCACGATCTGAGTCTTCTGAAGAGGAAAAGAAGATGGTAGATGTCAGCGAGTTGGATGCGGCAGACAAGCGTCTGCTCGAAGAGATCAATGAGGCGATAGAGAAGCATATGATTGATTCCGACTTCAACGTTTCGATGTTGCAGGATGTGATAGGTATAGGTGGCAAGCAGCTGTATCGCAAAACGAAGGCGATAACGGGTCGTACGCCTGTAGAGTATATCCGTGAGATGCGTATGAGCCGTGCTGCCGAGCTCCTGAGCCAGGGCAAGTTCAGTGTTTCCGAGGTGATGTATACCGTTGGTTTTTCCAACAGCAGTTATTTCTCCAAATGCTTCTCCAAGGAGTATGGCATGACTCCTACGGAATATATGAAGGTGAAGAGGTAAATAAATGATGTGCTTCCGTTTGCCTATAGATATGGCTGCGTGGGGTTAAGAATATGACAGCATTGGGTTACGGATATAACTCCGTCGGGTTACGGATACGACTCCGTAGGCTAATGGAGACGTATCCTTCGGCTTGTCGAGATATCTGCGTCAGCTGACTGAGCTACTTGCGTCAGCTGATTGAGCTACTTGCGTCAGCTGATTGAGCTACTTGCGTCAGCTGACTGAGCTACTTGAGTCAGCTGATAAAATACGTTCCGATGCAGTAAAAAATGCGTCCCGATGTAGCATTTGCTACGTCCCGACGCAGCAAAAGATACGTCCCGACGTAGTGCAAGATGCGTCGGGACGTAATTTCAGCTTTATGAAAACGGCTGCATAGAAACAAAAAAAGGTGTGTATTGAACTTGTTTTTGCAATCTGTAATCGGACGTGACAAAAAATCGACAATTAACTAAATTTATGAGCATATATGCTAAAAAACATAGATATTTCGTGTTAATTATTTAATTTTTAAGCGATTATCTTGTGCAAATAAGAAAATATTCGTAATTTTGCACCGATTTAAGTTAAATAGGTATTTCCATGCGTGCATATTAGTGAAAGAATGTATAAATGGAGGGGCGAAGTGTTGCCCTGAGTGCTTTCGGCTTTTACCAAACGAGAAAAAAATGAGAAAAAAATAATAATTATTAATTAATAAACTTGAAACAAACAAGGATGAGAAGATTAACTCTTTTACTTGTCTCACTTGTATTGTTGTCTATCCAATCGGTCTTGGCGCAGAGTTTCAGCGTCAAGGGTACAGTCGTGTCTGCTGATGACAACGAACCGATGATAGGTGTGACCATTATGCAAGAGGGAACATCAAATGGCGTAGTGACCGATATTGACGGTAACTATACCATCGAAATTAAGGGTGCTTCGAAGGCTACGCTTGTCTACTCTTATGTGGGCTGCGTTACGCAGAAGCACGTTGTGAAAGCGCAGACAAATACGCTCAACATCACCCTTGCTTCGGATTCCAAGATGATGGATGAAGTGGTTGTGGTGGCGTATGGCGTGAGAAAGAAGGGAACCATTGCGGGTTCCGTGTCTGCCGTAAAGTCTGAAAAGATAGAAAATGTGCCGGCGGCAAGCTTCGACCAAGCTTTGCAGGGACAGAGTACTGGTTTGCAGGTCATCTCTTCTTCGGGTGAACCTAGCAAGGCGGCTACCTTCCAAATCCGTGGTACCAACTCTATCAACTCCGGCAAGTCGCCACTCTTTATCCTCGACGGCGTGCCAATCTCAAGTTCTGATTTCAATACTTTGAGTCCTAACGACATCGAAAGTATCTCTGTATTGAAAGATGCCTCTTCTACCTCTATCTATGGTGCACGTGCTGCCAATGGTGTGGTTGTCATCACTTCCAAGCGAGGCTTGGCAATGGACAAGGCGAAGATTACGCTCCGTGCACAGTATGGTTTCTCTGAGTTGGCACAGACCAACTGGAAAATGATGAATACTGATGAGCGTATCCAGTTTGAGAAAGAAGTAGGTCTGGATACAGGTAAGGATTACAATCTCCTTTCAAGAGTAAACGTAAACTGGCTGGACGAGGTGTTCAACGACCGCGCTCCGCTGCAGAGCTACGAACTCTCTATCAACCGTGCTACCGACCGCTTGAACTACTATGTTTCTGGTGGTTTCTACGATCAGGACGGTATCGCACAGAATTCAACCTTCCGCCGTTACAACATCCGCACCAATGCTGATGTAAAGGCTGGCAAGTGGTTGAAGGTAGGTACCAACACCATGGCTGCCTATGAGGAGGCTCAGCAGGCTGACGACGGCAGCTATACTACCGTTACTCCTATCTCAGCATGCCGATTCATGCTGCCTTACTGGAATCCATACGCAAAGGATGGCAGTCTGGCTTCACTTTCAGCAGGCAACTGGGCTGGAACCAGCGAGAACCCTATCGTTTACATGGGCTTGAATCCTATCAAGAACAAGAAATATAAGGTGCTCTCTACCATGTATGCTGAAATCTATCCGATAGAGAATCTGACTATACGTACTCAGTTCGGTGCCGATTTCACCCATTCTACAGCGTTCCTCCAGTCGTTCCCAAGTCTCTCTTCAAATCACGGACAGGGTACTGCGGCACGCCAGAGCAGCGATGCCATCAACCTGACAGAGACTACTACGGCTAACTACCGTTTCACTCTGAACGATATCCATTCGTTCAACGTGATGCTGGGTCAGGAGGCTGTCAATTTCCACTCAGATGGTTTCCAGGTATATTCCAAGGGTCAGACCAGCGATCTCCTGACCAATGTATCATCAGGTACACGTGCCAGCCGCTGGGCAGATTCATCTTCTGATTATTCTTACCTGTCATTCTTCATGCGTGGCGAGTATAACTATAAGGAGCTCTACTATGCCGATTTCTCTCTGCGTACCGATGCTTCTTCACGTTTCGGTAAGGATCATCGCTGGGGTACATTCTGGTCGCTCGGTTTCATGTACAACGTGAAGTCTACCGACTGGCTGAAGGATATGAAGTGGCTCAGCACAGCCCAGATTGCCGTAAGTACCGGTACATCGGGTAACTCTGAGATTCCTAACTATTATCACCTGGCTCTGGTTTCTGGTGGTGCCAACTACGATGGTACTGCCGGTTTCTATCCATCACAGAGTGGTAATGAGGAATTGGGTTGGGAGTCAACATGGGCAAACAACTTCGCCCTCCGTTTGGGCTTCCTCGACAGAATCAACTTCAGCTTCGAGGCTTACTACAAGCGTACCTCCAATATGCTGATGCGCGTTCCTGAGTCTTACACCGTTACCGGCGAGGGCTATCGCTGGAAGAACGTAGGTGTGATGGCTAACAAGGGTATCGAGCTGAGTGCTGACGGCGATGTAATCCGCACACGCGACTTCACCTGGAATGTAAGTGCCAACGTATCTTACAACCAGAACCGATTGAAGGAACTCTATAACGGTGTAACCGAGTATGTAAACTCAACCACCGGTTTGAAGTATGTGGTAGGTCACTCAGTAAGCGAGTTCTTCCTGAACCGTTATGCCGGTGTGAATCCAGCGAATGGTGAGCAGCTCTGGTATGACAAGAACGGCAACGTAACCAACGAGTTCCGCGAGAGCGACAAGGTGATGACAGGCAAGACCTATGATGCACCTTGGATGGGCGGTTTCGGTACAAGCTTCCGTTGGAAGGGCTTGCAGCTTTCTGCCCAGTTCAGCTGGATTGGTACACGCTACGTGATCAACAACGACCGTTACTTCGAGGAGAGCGGTGTAACCTTCGGTACTGCTTACAACCAGTCAAACCGTCTGTTGTACGACCGTTGGAAGCAGCCAGGCGATATTACCGACATCCCACGTTGGGGCGAGGTAACCCAGCTCGACGACCGCTTCTTGGAGAATGCATCGTTCCTCCGTCTGAAGAATCTCAGTCTGTCCTATTCATTGCCACAGAGTCTGTTGCGCAAGACCAACTTCTTCTCTATGATCAGAATCTACGGTCAGGCACAGAATCTCTTCACCGTAACCGGTTTCAACGGTCTGGATCCTGAGGTTTCATCCAATATTTACCAGGCACAGTATCCGGCATCACGCCAGTTTACTCTGGGTGTTGAATTGCAATTCTAACCAAGAAAGGAGAAAAAAATGAATATCAAAAATATAAAGACATACATCCTGTCGGGAATCCTAGTCCTCTCGATGTCTTCCTGTCTTGATAAGTATCCTGAGGATTCTATCCGCATGGACCAGGCTATCAACACGGTGGACGACATGGACAAGCTGGTGTACGGTATCTACGACAGTTTCAAGAGCAGCGCCCTCTATTCGGGAAATCTGACAATCCTGCCAGATCTGCAGGCAGACTTCGTGTACTGCGTGAAGGGCTACTCTAATGCCTATGGCGATATCTACCGTTGGAAAGATATCAAGGCTACCAACACCGACATCGAGGCGGTATATGCCGACCTTTATGATGTGATCAACCGATGCAATTTCCTGCTCGATAATGTTGAAAAGGTAAAGGCTGCAACCAACGATGATAAGCAGCTTGATAAGTTGGAGCAGTATGAGGGCGAGGCTTACTTTGCCCGTGCCCTGGCTTACTCAGAACTGATCAAGTGCTTCTGCAAGGCTTACGATAGCGATGAGCAGGCAGAGAAGGAACTCGGCGTTGTACTCACAGAGCACTATTACGGCAATGAGCCACAGAAGAGAGCCAGTCTGAAGGAATCATACGATTTCATATTGAGAGACCTTGACAAGGCTGCTGAATATCTGAAGGTAGACAAAGACTTCACTGGTACTCTCTATGACGAGATTTACTTCAACGAGTATACCTGTCATGCCTTGCGTGCGCGCGTATCCTTATATATGCATCGCTGGGATGATGCCATCAAGTATGCATCTAAGGTAATCGATAGTAAGTATTACGTGCTGGCAAGCTGCACACAGAAGATAGGCAACACCAGTTATTATCAGTATCAATGGACAGCAGGTAAATCTACAGAAGGAATCTGGAAGGTAGGCTTTACCGTGAACAGCTATGGCGGTGCACTGGGTACCATCTTCGATAACTACAACTTCGTAACTTATCGTCCAGACTATGTGCCTGAGACATGGGTCATCAACTCATTCGACAGCAATGACCTCCGTGCAGCAGCCATCTTCACAACCCGTGTAACAGGTTATGAGCACGGTTTGCAGTGGCCTTTGCTGAGCAAGTATTTCGGCGATGCAGAATTCCGGAACAACAATATCCTGCATGTTCACCAGCCAATGGTATTCCGTCTGTCAGAGCAGTATCTGATTCGTGCTGAGGCTTACGCCATGAAGAAGGACTATGGTAAGGCAGGTAAGGACATCTCTACCTTGCGTACAGCCCGCTACTCATCTTATGGTGGAAACACCTCGATGAGCGAGAGCAACGCCATGAAGATAATCGAGGCAGAGCGCGTGAAGGAACTCTATATGGAAGGCTTCCGTCTGAACGACCTCAAGCGCTGGCACAAGGGATTTGAGCGTAAGGCTGCCGACCAGCCTGCTGCCAACTTCGTGCAGAGCAGTCTGAAGGTTGAAAAGGATGACCCTCTCTTTGTCTGGCCAATTCCTCAGCATGAACTTGAGGCACCAGGTTCTGAGATTCAGCCTAATGAAAGTAACAAATAAAATAAGGAGACGATCATGAAGAAAATAATGATGGGATGTTTGGCAGCCGTAGCTGCACTCATCGCTCTTGTGAGTTGTTCACAGGATTATACCACTTATGCTGGTCCAAGTCATATCATGTTCTCTGATACGCTCTATCAGTATGCTGTACAGAAAAGCAATGAGGTTTTCAATGTGCCTGTATCTGCAACCGAAAAAGCTGACTACGACCGCACCTTCGGCGTGGAGGTAGTAGACAAGCAGAGCAATGCCATCGAGGGTAAGCATTACCGCATCCTCAACAACACCGTTACAATCAAGGCGGGCGAGATGGTAGGAAATGTGAAGATTCAGGGTATCTATGATAACATCGGCAAGACCGACTCGCTCGGCTTCACCCTGAAACTGGTGATTCCGGAGAAGTATAACTGGACAGATCTCTATAAGGACTATGCCCACGTGGTAATGCAGAAGTCTTGTCCTTTCGATATCCACAACTTCTCTGGCTGGTGCAAGGTAACATCTACCTTCTACAGCAAGTATCTGAACAACGTAACCAACCGTCTGATCAAGACTGAGGTAGTGGAAGGCGAGGATAATACCATTCTGCTGAAGGATGTTTACTATAAGGGCTACAACCTGAAGTTGAAGTTCAATACCAAGAACATTCTTGAGCCAAAGGTAGAGATGGACGACCAGATAGCTGGTGAAACCGGCGAGGCGTTCGGTACCATCTATGGAGACGGCAAGTTGCGCATCAACCAGCCTTCTCTCTATACCTCTTATTATAACACCTGCCAGAACTATGTATTGCAGTATGTCACCATGAGTGTTAACAACAAGGATGGTTCAACCTTCGGCAACGTAGGAACCTTCATCAATATGTATGAATGGATCAGCGATGCAGAGGCAGAGAAATTGAAAGAACAAGGATATTAATCGTAGAATAAAAAGAAAATGAAAACATTGATTTCAAAATATTGGCTCGTATTGATGACGCTGGTATCAGTGACTCTGTTCACCGCTTGTTCCAGCGATGACGATGCCGTAACTCCTGTGTTCCCACAGGTACAGACTATCGGCGGTGCAGCTGGTGCTGAGTTGGACTTCACCTTCGATGCCAACGAGAGCTGGAGCCTTTCTTCAGACAAAATCTGGTGTAAACTGGTGCAGGGCGAGAAAGCAGACGCCTTCGTACTCAATGGTACTGCAGGCAAGCAGACTATCAAGGTTAAGATTACTGCTGATGATGCCAGCAAGGATATGAGCGTGGCTCAGCTCTTCCTGAATATGGGCGGTCAGAAGGTTGCCATCGCTGAGGTTAAGCGTTCGGCTGCCGACCATATACTGACGGTTTACGATGCGGATGGCAATGATATCACCAAGACAGGTATCACTGTAGGTTACAATGTATACACCAAGTTTACCGTAAAGTCAAACTTCCGTTTTGCTGTTACCAATACTCCAGCTTGGGTAGACTTGGAAGGCGGCTTCCTGGTAGGTACACCTAACAAGGCTGTTGTTGGCGGTGTTTCCTTCAAGGAGAATCAGGGCGTAAGTGCTAAGTATGCCATCGCTAAGGACGGCAACTACACCATCACCTTTACTTCTGAGGATGGCAAGGCTGCTGTAACCATACCTGTTATCTATAATGGTATGACCACCAGCACCATGGATGTTACTTATCCAACCTCTTCACAGTGGGCTGTATGGAATGTATCTCTTGATGGTAAGGTGTTCACTCAGAATGGTTCTAGCCTGAATGGCGGTAATACCAACAATTTCACCTTCTACAACTTCGTTCCTTTCACCCTCAAGACCTTGGGTGATGCTTATCAGCTGGTAGTCTTCGGGAAAAAGGAGAATGGTTTGTTCGAGGATACATCTGGTGCTGTGAAACTGCAGGGTGAAAAGGGTGATGTGAAGCTCACAGTCGCTCCATTAGGCAGCGGAAGCCGTGAGTTCCTGGTCTATGCATTGCCACAGAGCGTATTCGAGAGTCTGGAGAATGGACTCGACGGAATGCTGGAGGAAGACTTCATGACAGTGAAGAGCGATTACGACCGTTACTTCCTGATGGATGTTGTACAGAAGGAGGCCAACTCTTCAGCTGATGATCAGTCTGCAGCACCAACAATCAAGAAGAATAACTGGCTCGACGTAGAGTGTACAAAGGATGTAAACGGAATGTACAAGGAAGTGGCTTCCAGTTTCCTCAACTATACAGGTGATGAAATCTATATCGCTTCGGCAGCTGTAGGTTCTTCGCTCACCGTAACTCCTTACATCAAGGAATGGGATCCTGAGACCATGATGGAGACTGATTATCTCTATATGATTGATAGCAGTAAGAAGGAAATCAATCCAGAACTAGGCATGGATGAAAACAACAACCTGAACTTTACATTCCAGCTTCCTGAGACAGCTCCTGTATTCATGGCTTTCAAGGTAAATGGCAAGGTGGTAAAGGTACTCGTAATTGAGCCTACCGATAATCAAAGCAAGAAACATACTTCTATCAGAAAAATTAGAAAGTAATGAACAGAATGAAAATATTTTCAAAGGCACTCTTGTTGCTCTTGGTCTCTCTCCTGACCTTTGCAGCAACAAGTTGCTCGGATGATGAGACCGGAGGCTGGGACGGCACATACGGATATGTGCAGTTCAAACTCAGCAAGAAGGTTTCTTCTAGAGCTACCCGTGCTGCTGCCCTTGACAAACTTGAGAAACTGGATGATGCCAAGAAAATCAAGGTGGTCATGGAGCACAACGGTACAACTGTCTCTCAGACACTGGTGCTCAATTCTTATAATTCAGAGAATGCTGAGTATGGTCTGAGAAGTGAAAAACTGCAACTCGCTTCGGGTACTTACACCGTCATCGGTTTCTATCTCTATGATGCTGTAGACGAGGAGTTGCTGGCTTCTTCTGCCGGCGAAACATTCACTGTAGTAGGTGGCGGTCTGGAAGTACAGAACCTCATGGTGGAGACTGTGGAGCGTGGTAAGGTGAAGTTCAATCTCGTGAAGGAGTGGGAGAAGACCCGTGCCGGTGGTACTGAGTATCTCTTCTCTAACATCCGTCTCGTTGATGTCAGCGTAACCAACCTCTTTACCCGTGAGACCTATACCTTCCCTGAACTGAAGGTGAAATATAAGGAGTCTAGCGTAGAGCATCAGAATCCAGACAATGAGAACGATAAGTATATGGACACAGGTACAGCTTACTGCGATTCTACCGTATGGCTGCCTGCCGGTACTTATCAGGTTACCTCTTATACCACCTACGGCAAGACAGGTGCGGTGAAGACCAAGTACGAAACCCAGCCTGTAAAGGGTAAGGCGTTTATCGTAGAGGATAATCAGCTCAATGATACAGCTCAGGTGCCTATCCTCCTTTCCAAAACAAAGGAGTATATCAAGGACTATGAGGCTTTGAAGGCTATCTGGGAATCTCTCCATGGTAAGGAGTGGAGCTTCTATGGCGATGCTACTTTCAAGGGAGCTAACTGGAACTTCAACAAGGAACTCGATATGTGGGGCGAACAGCCGGGCGTAACGCTCAACAGCAACGGCCGTGTCATCGGTCTCGTTATCGCCGGTTTCGGTGCAAAGGGAATCGTACCTGATGCCATCGGACAGCTGACAGAACTCCAGGTGCTCAACCTCGGTTCTCACGATGAGAAGATTGGTGCCAACATCTTCAATGATTATGATGCAAACAGTCTGACTGCTGCAAAGAAGAGCAGCATGCGTCACGACTATGAGAACAAGTTCCTGAAGTATGACCCACGTGCCAACATGTCGAATATGATTGTAGAAAGCTACAACTCAGATCCTAAGGTGGCACCGAAGAACAGAATCAAGAAGGACAGCCGTATCAACCTGAAGGATGCACAGATCGGTACATTGACCAACAAGATTACAGGTGTATCTAAGGCCATCTACCGTCTGACTAAGTTGCAGCAGTTCTATATCGGTAACTCTTCTATCACATCCGACTCGGTTTGTGCGGAGTTCTACAATGCTAAAGATCCTGTTTATGGTAAGTTTGCACAGGAGTTTAAGGAAGAGGATTGGGACAAGATGGAAAACCTGACCGATATCGAACTTTACAACTGTCCGAAGATCAGTCGCATTCCAGACTTCTACTATAAACTCCCTAAATTGCAGGCGATGAACCTGGCACGATGCAAGGGCATCTCAGCTAATCAGTTGAGAAATGATTGGACCCGCTTAGCTGAGGAGAAGACAGGTAAGACACTCCAGATTCTCTATATGAGTTACAACAACCTGGAGGAGTTCCCTGAGACATCTGCCTTGAGCAAGATGGTAAATCTCGGTCTGCTCGACCTGGCTTACAACAACATCAAGAAGTTGCATTCGTTCGGTTCTGGGGTAGCGCTTTCTTCACTCTATCTGAACAACAACCAGATTGAAGAGATTCCTGCTAATCTCTGTGCCTTTACAGATGATGTAGAGAGTCTGACCTTCGCCCACAACAAACTGAAGAAGATTCCGAATATCTTCGATGCAAGTTCTGTTCGCGTGATGGGTTCTGTAGACTTCTCTTACAACGAGATTACAGGTGTAGATAATAATCATGGTCCCTACAAGGGTATCAATGCAGCTTCTGTTACTCTCTCGTACAACAAGATAGAGAAGTTCCCTTCAGAGCTGTTTACAGCCGGTTCGCCAATCACAACCATCGATTTGAGCAGCAACCAGATGCGCACCATCCCTAAGGGGTCCATCAAGGGCAAGAAGGCTTATCTGCTGCAGGTCATCGACCTCCGATTCAACAAGTTGACATCCCTCTCTGATGACTTCCGCTCAACCACATTGCCATACATTACCAATATGGACTTGAGCTACAACTGCTTCACCGAGGTGCCAACCCAGCCATTGAACAGTGCCGTGCTCCGTGCCTTTGCCATCAACCACCAGCGTGATGGGAAGGACCAGCGTTGCCTGCGTACATGGCCTACAGGAATCACAACCTGTCCGAGCCTGATCCAGTTCCAGATTGGTTCCAACGATATCCGTAAGGTAGAAGAAACACTGACCTCTCACCTTTATATCCTGAATATCGCAGACAACCCTAACATCTCTATCGATGTAACCAGCGTCTGCCCATACATCAAGGCAGGTAGGTATAAGCTGTTCTACGATAAGAATCAGGACATCCGCGGTTGCGATGCTTTGGATCTCGAAAATTAAACCCTATAAGAAAGTAGTAATATGAAATATATGAATAAACTGACATTAGGTATCGTTCTCGCTGCCGGGCTTTTTACAGCCTGCAGCGATAAGGATGATGTCGATATCCCAGGAGGACTGGCACTCGATAAAAAGGAGATAGCCATAGGTCCTCAGGGTGGAACAGAGCAGATTGCCATCGCTGCCTCACAGGACTGGGTGGCAAATACCTCTGAGCCTTGGCTGGTGCTTTCGCCTGCCAACGGCGTGGGCTCTGTTGAGGGTACCATCAAGGTGGATTCTACTCTTTCCAACACGCTCCGCAGCACAGAACTCAGCTTCCAGGGTGCCAACGGACAGAGTCGCAAGCTTACCGTCACCCAGTTCGGTTATGGCAAGCAGATCTTCCTGAAGAATCCTGTTGTAGAAATCGAAAACTCCGGTTCTTACGATAAGCGTGCTTTCGAGAGTTTGATTTCTGCCAACGTAGAATGCAAGATTGGTAAGATAGAGTATTCTTTCGAGGGTGATCTGACCGATGCCGAGAAGACAGAGAACGAGAGCGAGCGTGAGGGCTGGCTCCTGAACAGCAAGGATGAAAATAAGCTGACAGGTACTAACCTGGGTATCGTGCTGGACAGAAAGTACCGTCCTCGCACCGTGAACTTCAAGTTCCGCTGGGCGATGAATGTTGTTCCTGCTGTTCGTGTGGCTAAGGTTCACTTAGTACCGGTAAAAGCTGAAGATAAACTGGTGGATGCAGATGGCAAACCTACAGAGGATGTCATCCTGACCGTTCGTCAGAAGGCAGCACCAAAGATTGAGGACAACCGTGCCGGTGACTCTCTCTCTGTCATCATGATCAACCAGAAACTGGGTAGCATTGCTACCTTCGATTCCAGCGATAACATGCGCAACTGGAGCGGCGTAACGCTCTGGGAAGCTACTGATGCTTTCGTGAAGGATCATCCAGAGGCTTTAGGACGTGTACGTTCTGTCAAGTTCAGCATGGTCAACCTCAAGAGTGGCGAAACTCTTCCTAAGGAAGTGGGTAATCTCAAGTTCCTGGAGTCATTCTCTGTTGCAGCTAACGAGAACAACCAGATTCGTGAGGTGAAACTCGGTGATGAAATCTGCTCGCTGAAGTATCTGAAGAATCTTACCGTTCAGGCTTACGGTCTGACTCAGTTGCCTACTAACTTTGTTAATCTGGGCAAGAGTCTTGAAACGCTCAATCTGGTAAGTAACAACTTCAACCAGTTGTCAGATATCACCAATATCGTCAACGAGAAGAACTTCCCTAAGTTGCGTAACCTCATTCTCTATGCACAGCGCCGTACGGATGTTCTCATCGACATCGCTTCGCTGGGCAAAAAGAACGCATCAGGCGTCTATGTTTATAATAACTATCCTATCGGACTGTATGGTAAGGTAAATGCCGGCGCAGACCGCCAGGCGCTTCTCAAGCTCCTGACATGGGATAAGTTGAATACACTGGAGTTGTCTTACAGTTTCCTGGAGGGTGAACTTCCTACCGATGAAGAGATGGATGCAGCTTTGAAGGCTGCCGGCAAGGCTACCCGATACAGCAAGTCTGACTTCTCTACCAACAAGGAAGATTATCTCGACAAGCTGGTAGGCGATACCTGCAAGTGGTTGCTCTCAGGCAAGGTTAATCCTGTAACCTGCAAACACAAGGATGGTTCTGTAGTTAGTAAGGATGTTTATCCTTACCAGGTGCCACGTGTATTGCCAAACTGCCGTCAGTTGTCACTCAACCTGAACTTCTTTACGGGAAAGGTGCCAAACTGGATTCTTTTCCATCCACACCTGGTAGAATGGAATGCACCTACGATGATCTTCAACCAGCAGCCTAAGGGTAAGAATAGCGATGGCGCTGCCGTTGGTTTCTCTAATATGACAGAAGACAGCTATAGCTATGACTACTATTACGGAACCAGCGACCCAGGCAGCCAGTGGGAGGTTCGAGGTGTAGCTTATCCGCTCTACTACCGCAAATACGTGGCAGCAGGCGATATTAATGAAGCTGCGCTGATGGCTAAGTACAGGAGAACTAAGAAAAAGTAAGATAAATATAAAAACAATATAGAAGCAAACAATGAAGAAAAAGTTTTTCTATATAGCAATGGTCGCATTGGCATTGACGGGCTGTTCTGACAGCCTGTCAACCATCGGCTCTTCTGACGGCAATTCAGAAATCACCATCCCTGCAGATGCTGAGGCGGGTGAACTGCTGATTAAGTTCAGTCCGGAAATGAGCGATATCCTCGACCAGGCACAACTGAGCAAGACTCGCGCCGGAAAGGCTACCCGTTCGGGTATTCCTTCTACCGACGAGGTGCTCGACATCCTGGGAAGCTACAGCTTTGAGCGAGTATTCCCGGTAGATGCAAATACTGAGGCAAGAACCCGCGAGGCGGGACTCCACCTCTGGTATACGGTGAAGTTTAATAAGGGAACCGACCTGAAGGCGGCTGCCGAGCGCCTGAAGCAGTTGGGCGAAATCTCAAAGGTTCAGACCAACGGCCGCATCAAGCGTGCTTACAATACAGACAGCAAGCGCATCTATCTCAGCGATAAGGCACTTCAGCAGAAGGCTACCCGTTCTGCTGCCGATGACTTCCCTAATGACCCAGGCTTTGCTAGCCAGTGGCATTACCGTAACCTGGGCAAGGGCAACTATGATTTTGAAAACCTCAACAACAATCATGTAGGTGCTAAGGCTGGATGTGATGTGAATGCACTTGAGGCGTGGAAGACCTGCACAGGCGATCCTTCTATCATCGTGGCTATTCTTGATGAGGGCGTGATGTATACGCACCCTGATCTGGCAGCCAACATGTGGTGCAACCCGGGCGAAAGTGTTCAGGGTGCCAAGACTGACGGCGACGGAAACGGTTATGAGGGCGACCTTCATGGCTACAACTTCGTTACTGAGAGCGGCGATATTACCTGGACTGATGCCAATGACACCGGTCATGGTACTCACGTAGCTGGTACCATTGCAGCCGTAAATAATAATGGTAGAGGTGTTTGTGGTGTAGCTGGTGGTGACGGTACTCCTAACTCTGGTGTCAAGATCATGTCTTGTCAGGTATTCTCCGGTCAGAACAGTGTAACCTTGGCAGGCGAGGCGAGAGCCATCAAGTATGCTGCCGATAATGGTGCAGTCATCCTGCAGTGCAGTTGGGGTTACAACTCTTCAGAGTCTAGCATCATCAACGGTTATACTCCGGGTCCTGCTACCGAGAAGGAATGGGCTGAGACCTATCCGCTGGAGAAGGAAGCTCTGGATTACTTTATCAACAATGCCGGTTCGCCTAATGGTGTCATCGACGGCGGTATTCCAGTCTTCGCAGCCGGTAACGAGTATGCTGGCAATCCTGCTTTCCCAGGTGCTTACTCTAAGTGCGTCAGCGTATCTTCATTAGCTGCCGACTATACTCCAGCCTGCTACACCGATTTCGGTTCGCTCGTAACCCTGAGTGCTCCTGGTGGCGACTTGGAATATTACAGCAAGATTGGCGAGCAGGAAGATGAATACTGGGCAGAGACAGAGACAACCAAGCAGAAAGGTGCTGTGCTCTCTACGATGATCAAGAACGGTCGGCCTGCTTACGGCTACATGGAGGGAACCTCTATGGCTTGTCCTCACGTTTCTGGTGTGGCTGCCTTGGGTCTCGCTTATGCTGCCAAGACGAACCGTCATTATCGTGCTGCCGACTTCGTAGCCCTGATGAAGAAGTCTGTAAAGGAACTGGATAGTCATTATCAGAATGGTGCAACCAAGACCTACTACATGAACCATACTACCGTAGGTGCTTCGCCTGAGATTGTACAGCTCTCTAAGTACATCGGCAAGATGGGTGCTGGTCTGATAGATGCAGCTAAGCTCTTGAATAACATCAAGAACAAGAAACTCAGTTCTGATATGAAGTTGCCTAACGTGTATGTGGGCATCGAGAAGACTGTTTCTCTCAACCTCGCTGCATATTTCGCAGGTCGGACAGAGGGATTCTCTTGTTCTGTAGCGAATGGCAGCGTAGCTTCTGCTTCGGTAGATGGCAAGACGCTCATCGTGAAGGGACTCGCTGTCGGAAGCACATCGCTCACCGTAACAGCTGCTGGTGGTACCAGCCAGACTGTAGTTGTGACCGTTAGAAAGAGTGCCGGTAACAATGGTTGGATGTAATTGGATGTAATATGAAGATATTTGCTTTCCTATCGCTTTTCTTCCTGGCTTTGCCTGTTACGGTGAATGCCCAGAAGGAACTGCTGAAGTTTGAGCATCCGCTTATCGATGCAGGTACGATGACCGAGGACGATGCGCCTCGCACCTTCACCTTCGTAGGTAAGAATGTGAGCAAGAAGATACTGCACATCACACAGGTGAGAACCACCTGTGGATGTACCAGTTCTTATGTCAGGGGCGATGTGATGAAGCCTGGCGATACCTGTCAGGTGCAGCTCACCTTCACGCCTAACCGCTATCCGGGCACCATCAATACGGGTGCTTATCTCTATCTGAAAGAGGTAGAGGGACAGCCTGCCGTTAAGCTTGCCTTAACGGGAAAGGTGCTGCCGGGGGCTGACCAGTGGGCACGCTATCCGCACAAGATGGGCGCACTCAGACTGAAACAGGCGAAGGCAAGTATCACAGAGGTAAAGCCGGGCACAGAGCCTGAGGCACGTATCCTCTGCGGAAACAGCGGTGACAAACCTCTCCGTATATCCAGCCTCCTTCTTCCTCCTTATGCCCGTCTTACGACAGAGCCTGAGGTGATAGAACCGGGTGATGAGGCTGACCTCGTCATCACCATCATAGCCGATAAGATTCCGGCTACGATGCCCGAATCCTTCACCTTCCCTGTTATTCTGGAGGGCTTGGATGCCCGCCCGTCTGACAGAACGATACAGGTCGTTGTAAAGGTAAAAAGGTAAAAAAGGAAAAAAGTAAAAAAGAAAAAAATACCAAGACAATGAAATATTTGAAAAAACTCTTCACCCTCCTGGTGATTGCTTTGTTTGCCTGCGGCTTTGCAGCCTGCAGCAGCGATGATGAAGAACCGGAGGAGCCTTCTCTGGAAGTTACACCTGCCAATCTTCATGGCACATGGGAGTTGGCTGAGTGGAACGGTGAACCTCTTGCTGAGGGCACATACTGCTACATCGTTTTCAACCGCAAGGACCAGACTTTCGAGATGTATCAGAAGTTTGACAGTATGTATGGTCGCCATATCACCGGTTCGTTCGCTATCAAGAACGATCCATACCAGGGCTACATTATCAGTGGAAGCTATGATAACGGTATGGGCGACTGGAACCAGAGTTATCTCGTAACCCGTCTCTTGAAATCGGGTTCCATGATATGGACCGCCAAGGACGATGTTACCGACATCAGCCGCTACAAGCGTTGCAATGAGGTACCTGCCGAGATACTCAAGGAATGTAAAGATCTCACTGAAGAATAAAAAAAGAGCGAATTATCTGCAAATTCTGCGGATTATTCGCTCTTTTTTTGTATCTTTGCCCTCAAACTTATCATCGGGTTCAAAGTTTAAGGATATGATATTAACGATTACAGGTTCAGACAGCACCGGAGGCTCTGGTGTGCAGGCGGACATCAGGACGATTGCCGAGTTGGGCGGTTATGCTGTTTCGGCGATAACCAGCATCACTGTGCAGAATACGCTCGGTATTCAGGAGTTCTTCGATATTCCTGCCGAGATTGTTTCGGGGCAGATTGAGGCTATCATGAACGATATGCAGCCTGATATAGTGAAGATTGGTATGATACGCAGGGTGGAGACGCTGAATGTGGTCATCGATGCGTTGACCAAGTACCGTCCTGCCCATATCATCTATGCCCCTGCCATCTGGTCGAGCCAGGGCGATGCGCTGATGACGGAAGATGTGGTGAGCCAGATCAAATATCGCCTGCTGCCGCTCTGCTCGGTTGTGGTGGCGAGGAAGAAGGAGAGCGACATCATTCTTCAGAATTCCAAACTGCTGAGCCTTGCCGAGAAGCAGGGGCTCCGGATCTATCGCCTCGACAATGCCAATTCGCATGGTCTCATCAACCGTTTCTCTTCAGCTCTTGCCGTTTATCTGAATCAGGGCAAGAAGATGGAGGAGGCGTTGGCGATGGCGCAGGATTTCATCAATGTAGAACTCGTGCGCCAGAGCAATCTGCAGGGCAGGAGTTCCGAGCTTTACAACCAGTTTATCTCGCAGGTGAATAACTTCTGCCGCACTTACAGCGATGTTCATTTCTATGCCGACCAGTTGAATGTGAGTGGCCGTTATCTGGCTCAGGTTACCCGTCGCATCTCCGGCAAGACGCCGAAGGCAATCATCGATGAATACATCGTGAAGGAGATAGAGCGCGAGCTTTCTACCACTACGCATACGGTTCAGGAGATAGCCAATACCTTCGGTTTCTCATCCCAGGCTCATCTCACCAAGTTCTTCAAGAAGATGAGAGGGGTAACGCCTTCTGCTTTCAGGCAGAAAGGATAAGTTAGTTTATGGTTGAAAGTTTATAGTTTCCAGCCGAAAAGCTATGACTTTCGCATCAAAAAACTATGAGTTAACCTGTTGGCGGAATTAAAAAACCGCCTGAAAATTAGTATATTTTTATGGAGAAAAAGTTGTGCATCTCGTTGATTTTTAGTAACTTTGTAGTGTCCAATTATAAAGTTATATATTTCACGCTATGCACAACTTGTATGCAAATTTCGTAAAAATTCTTGAGATATGCAAGGATTTCTCCAAAAATTTAGTTAATGAGCTAGGAAATATTCCTCGCCCTGGAGTCGTACCACGTTTTTCAGACCTCGAAGTTGTTGCTTTGAGCTTGACAGCCGAGCATCTTAGCATCGACAGTGAAAACAACTTGTTCGATAGGCTGAAGGAGTATAAGGCAGATATGCCAAATCTGATTTCTCGACGCCAGTTCAATGACAGGCGAAAGTTCACTGCGGAACTATGTGAGAAGATTCGTAAGCGCATAGCGTCAAAGATGGATGGCGCAGAAGAATATTTCTGCATAGATTCCAAACCAATAGAGGTGTGTCGCTTGTCCAGAGGCTTGCGTTGCAAGATGAAAGGAACAGACGTAACAAACTCTCCTGCATTTGGCTATTGCGCTACTCAGAAGATATACTACTTTGGGTATAAGCTCCACGCTGTCTGTGGGTTAAGTGGAGTTATCCACTCGTATGACCTGAGTCCAGCTAATGTTCATGACATTCATTTTCTTAAAGATGTAAAGTTTCAATTCCATGACTGTTGCATCCTTGGCGATCGTGCTTACCTCAGTGCGGAACTACAGCAAGACTTGTTTTCTTCTGTAGGCATCAAGTTGGAAGTTCCATATCGCTTGAACATGAAGAATTGGCGACCAACATTTAAGCCTTATGCTAAGGCGAGGAAGAGAATCGAGACAAATTTCTCTCAACTTTGTGATCACTTCATGCTCTTCCGAAACTATGCTAAGCAAACACCAGGACTGTTTACCCGAATCATTGGGAAAATCAGCGCATTTACAGTCTTGCAATATATTAATTATGTAAACAACAGACCGATTGGCAGGGTTAAGTATGCGCTAAATTAATTCCGCCAACGGGTTGAGTTAGTATTTTTGACATCTTTCCTCCTCTTTATATATTCAGGAATATCTCTTATATATTTGCGAATCTCTCTTTATATAAAATGACTCAATGTTTGCAGAAAATGGAACTTTTTTCTGCAGTTTCACCGAAAAATGTTTCCTTTGCAACCATAATTGAATAAAAATATAAGAATTATGGCAGAAAATAGACAAGAATTGAACCGCAACTTGGCTCAGATGCTCAAGGGTGGTGTGATTATGGACGTAACAACTCCAGAACAGGCAAAAATCGCAGAGGCTGCAGGTGCATGCGCAGTAATGGCTCTGGAACGTATTCCAGCTGATATCCGTGCAGCAGGTGGTGTTTCACGTATGAGCGACCCTAAGATGATTAAGGGTATCCAGGAGGCTGTTTCTATCCCTGTAATGGCTAAGTGCCGCATCGGTCACTTCGCTGAGGCTCAGATTCTTCAGGCTATCGAAATCGACTATATCGACGAGAGCGAGGTGCTCTCTCCAGCTGATAATGTTTATCACATCGACAAGACTCAGTTCGACGTGCCATTCGTTTGTGGTGCCAAGAACCTGGGCGAGGCACTCCGCCGTATTGCTGAGGGTGCTACGATGATTCGTACCAAGGGTGAGCCAGGAACAGGTGATGTGGTTCAGGCTGTTACCCACATGCGTATGATGCAGAGCGAAATCCGCCGCCTGGTTTCTATGAGCGAGGATGAGCTTTATGAGGCTGCCAAGCAGTTGCAGGCTCCTTACGACCTGGTGAAGTATGTTCACGAGAACGGCAAGTTGCCAGTGGTTAACTTCGCTGCCGGTGGTGTGGCTACTCCAGCTGATGCTGCCCTGATGATGCAGCTCGGTGCCGAGGGTGTATTTGTAGGTTCTGGTATCTTCAAGAGCGGTAACCCTGCTAAGCGTGCACAGGCTATCGTGAAGGCTGTTACCAACTACAACGACCCTAAGATGTTGGCTGAGTTGAGCGAGGACCTCGGCGAGGCAATGGTAGGTATCAATGAGCAGGAGATTGCTTTGCTCATGGCTGAAAGAGGTAAGTAATAATAAATGAGATAACGGATAAGAGCCCCTCCTGCACAAGAAGGGGCTTTTATATTAGATAAGTATGTTATGAGAATAGCAGTATTAGCTTTACAAGGCGCTTTTGCTGAGCACAGACAGAAGTTGGCTCAATTGGGCGTGGATAGTTTCGAGGTTCGCCAGTTGAAGGATTGGAACCAGCCTAAGGATGGCTTGATTATTCCGGGCGGTGAGAGTACCACCCAGGCGAAACTCTTGAATGAACTGGGATTGATGGAGCCTGTGAAGGAGGCGATTGCTGCCGGCTTGCCAGTTTATGGTACCTGTGCCGGTTTGATTCTTCTTGCCAAGAAGATTGAGGGCGAGCCTAGTCAGCGCATTGCTTCGATGGACATCACGGCTTTGAGAAATGCCTACGGTCGCCAGTTGGGCAGTTTCTACATCGAGGCTCCGATGAAGGGCATCGAGGGCAATATCCCAATGACTTTCATCCGTGCTCCTTATATTAAAGAGGTATGGGGAGATGCTGAGGTTCTGGCGGAGGTAGATGGCAAGATTGTGGCTGCCCGTCAGGGTAACCAGCTGGTTACCGCCTTCCATCCTGAATTGAATGAAAGTCTGGAGATTCATAAGTATTTTCTGGGGATGTGCAGCAAGTAGGCTTCATTCTGAGATGAAACTTATTTCCTTAGCCGATGAAACAGGCTTCATGGGCACATGAAGCTACATAGCAAAGTATCTTAGGATACATTGCCAAGTATCTTAAGATACATGAGCAAGTATCCTAAGATACTTTTTTATTGATAGCGGACTATCTAATTCAAAAAGGTTTTCTTCATATCGGCCGACCCACTTTTGGGGGGCATAACTTTGAACATATTTCTGTTGCTCAGCCAAGACTTGCAATATCACTTTTTCATCTACCATAGTTGCTCTATTTGAGGATTATTTCTTACTTTTTTTGTAAAAATGCAGTAAAGTCTTTAATACCAGTAGGTTACCATTCTTATACTTTGCTAAAATGCATATTTTTGTCCTTCAAACTTTGCTAAAATGCATATTTTCGTTCTTCAAACTTTGCTAAAATGCATATGCTACATGAATCAGTTATCGCCTTCCATCCTGAACGAAAGCCTGGATATTCATAAGTATTTTCTGGGGATGTGCAGGAAGTAGGCTTCATCCTAAGATACTTTTTTATTGAATGTCAGATACTTTTTTCCGATAAATGTTTGCCGTTTACAAATATTCATCGTATCTTTGCATTATGAAATCTTCGTTACGTAAAATTCATAATGATATAAATGCTTATGGTACAGTTAAATCCTTTTATTATTGAAGGCTATCTTTCGCCGGAATATTTCTGTGATAGGGTAGAGGAAACAGCTCTTCTTACCCGCCATTTGACCAATCGGTGCAATGTCGCGTTGATTGCGCCAAGACGTCTGGGTAAGTCGGGACTGATTTATAATTGTTTTCAGCAGGAAAACATCCGTGAGCAGTATCATTGCATCTATATTGATATTTATGATACGAAGAATTTTAACGAATTCGTCTATGCGCTGGGCAAGGGAATCCTGACGGCACTCAAGCCAAAGGGCAGGAAAGTATGGGAATTTTTCCTGAATATGCTCCAGTCTCTGAAGTCAACTATCTCTTTTGACATCAATGGAAATCCGGAGTGGAGTGTTGGTTTGGGAGATATTCAGGCTCCGGATATTACGCTGGATGAGATCTTCGCTTATCTCGAACAGGCAGATAAACCTTGTCTGGTGGCGATAGATGAGTTTCAGACAGTTGCAAACTATCCAGAGAAAACCGTTGAGGCAACCTTGCGTAAGCGAATACAGAATTGCCACAATGCAAACTTTGTCTTTTCTGGCTCCAAGCGCCATATGATGGCATTGATGTTTACTTCCCAGTCACGCCCGTTCTATCATAGTTCGAGTATCATGGGGTTGGAGGCAATCAATGAGCATACTTACCTGGAATTTGCCAATCACCATCTTGCCAGGAACAATAAAGAGATAAGTGCAGCGGCTTTTACCTATTTATATCATCATTTCGATGGCATTACCTGGTATATTCAGTATGTTCTCAATATGCTTTATACTTCTATATCTGATAAGTCTTTGTTGCAGGAAGATGATGTCAGAATGGGTATTGATGGCATCCTTTCCCAGCAACGCTTTGCCTATCAGGCCTTGCTGTATCAGCTTACAGCCAAGCAGAAACAGCTTCTCATAGCCATTGCTCAGGAAGGTAAGCCTTCTTCCCTAATGTCGCAAGAGTTTTTGCAGAAGTATCATCTTGGTGCAAGCACCGTGCAAGGAGCAGTCAAGACCTTACTGGACAGAGACTTTATCACGCAAGATGAAGGCGTTTATCAATTATGTGACAAGTTTTTGGAGTTGAGCTTGCGAGCTGGTTGAGTAAGTAAAAGATACGTCTGAGTAAGTCTACAGATACGACTGAGCAAGCACACGGATATGACTGAACAAGCACAAGGATACGACTGAGCAAGTGAAAGAATACGTTTGCTCAGGTTCAAGAAGTCGGAATATCAGGTTCAAGGAGGCTGTTTCTAAGAGATTCCCACTAGGCTCAGCAGCTCTGCTGAGCCTAGTCAGCAGGTCTGCCGACTGCAGTCAGCACATCTGCCGAGCCTAGTGGCAACACCCTATAATCGTACAACCACACACCTTTTAGTTGTACGATAATAACCGTTTATAACAACTCCGGAAGCTGGAAGAGCTTCACGCTGTTGCTGCCTTTGATGAGGATGTAATGGTCGTGAGGCTGGTTCGCCTTGAGTGCTTCCTTCACTTCCTCTACATTCTGGAACTTGCGGTAGCTGCATGGAATATCCTTGAATTCATCGCCTACCAGCCATACATTCTCCAGACCGGCTGCCTGCAACTGGTCTACTACCTTCTGGTGCTCCTCGTGGCTCACTTCGCCGAGCTCGCCCATCTGTCCGAGAATCGCCATCTTATGAGGCACATCCATCACGCGGAAGTTCTCGATGGCGGCTGCCATGCTCGATGGGTTGGCATTGTAGGCATCTACCACCAGCTTGTTGTGCGCCGTCTCTTCCAACTGCGAACGGTTGTTGCTTGGGATGTAGTTCTCCAGGGCATGATCTATCTGCTGAGGCTTCACATCGAAATGAAGACCGATGGTGATGGCGGCAAGCATGTTGTCGATGTTGTAAGAGCCGATGAGATGAGTCTGAACCTCATGCCAGTCGAAACTCTCGGTGCGCCAGCGGAACTTCAGGAAAGGAGCGCAGGAGATGACTTCTCCCCATACATCGCAGTTTTCGTCCTTGCCGTAGGTGATGAGGCGGTTGATGTTGCGCTGCTCGGCCATCTGCATCAGATGCTCGTTGTCTGCATTGATGAAGACGAGGGCATCGTTGGTTGCGAGGTAATCATAGAGCTCTCCCTTGGTCTTCTTCACGCCTTCGAAACTGCCGAATCCCTGCAGGTGGGCACGGCCTACGTTGGTAATCATACCGCAGGTTGGTTCCACGTATTCCACGAGTTTTCGAATGTCACCAGGATGGGAAGCACCCATCTCTACAACAGCAATCTCGTTTTCCGGAGAGAGACGGAAGAGCGTCTTTGGTACGCCTACATCATTATTGAAGTTACCCTGGGTGAACATCACGTTGAACTTCTCGCCGAGAACAGCAGAGACGAGCTCCTTGGTGGTGGTCTTGCCGTTGGTTCCGGTGATTCCTACTACAGGAATATCGAAGTGGCGGCGATGCTCACGGGCTAGTTCCTTGAAGGTGGTGAGGCAGTCCTCTACGAGGATGTAGCGCTCGTCGCCTTCCTTGGCATACTCTTTTTCATCAACAATCACATAGGCACAGCCTTTCTCCAAAGCCATGTCGGCAAACTTGTTGCCATCAAACGATGCGCCCTTCAAAGCCAGGAAGATGCTGCCCTCTGGGCAGTCGCGGCTGTCAGTGGTAATCACTGGGTGCGCTTGGTAAATCTGATAGAGTTCTGAAATATCCATAGTCTATAACTGTTATTTTGGGTGCAAAAGTAATCTAAATTATGGACATAACAAACAATTTTCCCAAAAAATGATGGTAATCTCGATAATTCTTTCTATTTTTGCAGAAATATTCAAGTAATCTTTGGAAAGTGAGGTCGGAATGGGCGCAAACATAGAAAGAGATAAATTAAAAACGAGGAAAGACAAGCTAGCTGGTTATTTCTTCGATATCTCCAAACTAAGTTTTGGAGCGATGGTTTTGGGTGGGCTTACGCCAATGATAACAGGAGAATTCGATTATATGAATCTTCTGTATGTTTTATTTGGTGTGTGCATGACAATTTTGTTTGCAATAGTAGGTAATCGAATTTTAAAATATTAAGAAAATGGAAACAATGATTTTGATATTTGGAATAGGCACTTTAATAGGTGGTGGTATTTTGCTTTGGACATATACTGAATCAGGGAAGAAATGGCTAAAAAGTTTATAGTATGAGTTATTTAGCATTATTTTTTCTGATTTGCTGTATTGTTGGTGGAAGTTTTTTAGCTTGGTTATATACAAAACCAGGCGAAAAATGGCTTAAAGAGTTATAATCCAATGGAATATACGATTAATATCAAGGGGCACTTGATGGATTTGAGTACCCCTCAGGTGATGGGCATCCTGAATGTTACGCCCGACAGCATGTACTCTGGCAGTAGAAAACAGACAGAAATGGAGATAGCTCAGAGAGCTAATCAGATTATAGAAGAAGGTGGAAGCATCATTGATGTGGGCGCTTTCTCCACCCGTCCCGGTGCCGATGAAGTATCGGAAGAGGAGGAGGGAAGACGCCTGAAGTTCGCTCTCAACATCGTTCGCAGGGAGCAACCGGATGCTGCCGTCTCCGTAGATACCTTTCGCCCTACCTTGGCACGTAAGTGTATCGAAGAGTGGGGAGCCGATATCATCAACGATGTATCAGAAGGTGGAATCACAGGCATCGTCAATGTGCCGCTGGAGCAGAGACAGGAGGAATATCCTGAAATGTTCCGTGTGGTGGGCGAACTGAAGGTACCTTATATATTAATGTCGGTGCAGCCTACGCTCGCCAAGATGATGAAGGGCTTTGCCAGGGAGGTGCAGCAGTTACGCGACCTGGGTGCCAAGGATATCATCCTTGACCCGGGCTTCTGTTTCGGCAAGAATCTCATCCAGAATTATCAGATTTATGATGAGATGGAGAAGTTGAACGTACTGGAACTTCCGGTGCTCGTGGGTATCTCCCGCAAGAGCATGATTCACAAGCTGCTGGGGGGAGATGCTACTACATCGCTCAATGGAACTGCAGTACTTGATACCATCGCTCTGATGAAGGGCGCCAGCATCCTCAGAGTGCACGATGTAAAAGAAGCTGCTGAGGCTGTGAAGATAATAGAAGCAATGAAGGAGGGACGCACATGATAGAATTTGGTATCAAAGACTTTCTCGATATTCTCCTGGTAGCCTCGCTGCTGTTCTATGTTTATCGTCTGATGAAGGAATCGCGCTCACTGAACATCTTCGTGGGCATCATGCTTTTCGTACTTATCTGGCTCTTTGTGAGTCAGATACTGGAAATGCGCCTGCTGGGTTCTATCCTGGATAAACTGGTGAGCGTGGGAGTCATCGCCCTCATCGTCATCTTTCAGGAGGATATCCGTAGATTCCTCTATGAAATCGGTTCGCAGAAAGGTATGCGTCGGCTAGTTCGCTTCTTCCACTCCAGCAAGGAGAGCCAGAAGGAGGCTAACAAGGAGACCATCATGCCGATTGTGATGGCGTGTATGAGTATGGCGAAGAAATACGTAGGTGCTCTTATCGTTATAGAGCGAGGCGTTCCACTGAAGGACATCATGGATACGGGTGAGGAGATTGACGCCAAGATTAACCAGCGGCTGATAGAGAATATTTTCTTCAAGAATTCGCCGCTTCATGATGGAGCCATGGTGGTGAGCAATAAGCGCATCATGGCAGCCGGATGTATTCTGCCTGTGAGTCATAACCTCGATATTCCGAAGGAACTGGGACTCCGCCATCGTGCCGCTCTCGGAATATCACAGAGCAGTGATGCCATCGCCGTCATCGTATCCGAGGAGACCGGACGAATCAGCGTGGCCATCAAGGGCGAGTTCAAACTCCGACTCTCTGCCGAGGAACTGGAAAGCATCCTTACTCTGGAGATGATATAAGTAAAGTGAAGAGTGAAGAACGAAGAGTGAAGAATTCATCACTTTTCCTACTACGTAAACCTTTACGATATGAATAATCTCCCGATTTAGCTTTTTTTACACATTTTAATCGCTGCTATTTCAAAGAAAATGTGTACTTTTGCAAAGTCGATGTGGCAAAAAGGTGAAAAACAAGATAACATCACCTAACACTTTGACAGATCTACTTAGGAAACAACAAAATATATAAAATATTAAAAAGTAAAATGGATTTATTACAGCAAATCGTAGCTCGCGCTAAAGCTGACAAGCAGCGCATCGTGCTCCCTGAAGCAGAAGAGGAGCGTACATTGAAAGCAGCCGATAAAGTTTTGGCTGATGATCTCGCAGACATCATCCTCATCGGTAACCCTGCCAATATTAAGAATCTCGCTGCTCAGTGGGGTCTTAACAACATCGACAAGGCTACTATCGTTGATCCACAAAACAACCCTAAGACTGAGGAGTATGCTGAGAAGCTCGCTGAACTTCGCAAGAAGAAGGGCATGACCGTAGAGCAGGCTCGTGAACTCGTAACTAAGAACAACCTCTATCTCGGTTGTATGATTATCAAGACTGAGGGTGCTGACGGTCAGATTTCTGGTGCATTGAGCACTACTGGCGATACTCTCCGTCCAGCTCTTCAGATTATCAAGTGCACTCCAGGTATCACTTGCGTAAGTGGTGCTATGTTGCTCATCACAGACCAGAAGCAGTATGGTCAGGATGGCATTGTAGTAATGGGTGACGTTGCTGTAACTCCAAACCCTACAGCAGACCAGCTTGCTCAGATTGCCTATACTACAGCTCATACAGCTCAGTCAGTGGCAGGTATTACTGATCCACAGATTGCCATGTTGAGCTTCTCTACAAAGGGTAGCGCAAAGGATGCTATCAACAAGGAGACTGGCAAGAGCGTTTATATCATTGACAAGGTAAAGGATGCCGTAGCTATTGCTAAGGAGAAGTTCCCAGAGCTTCATCTCGATGGTGAGCTTCAGGCAGATGCAGCCCTCGTTCCAGAGGTTGCTGCCAAGAAGGCTCCAGGTTCTGACGTAGCTGGTAAGGCTAACGTATTGGTAGTTCCTAACCTCGAGGTTGGTAACATCGGCTACAAGCTCGTTCAGCGCTTGGGTGGTGCCATCGCTATCGGTCCTATCCTTCAGGGTATTGCCCGTCCTGTAAACGACCTCTCTCGTGGTTGCTCTGTAGATGACATCTACTACATGGTAGCTATCACAGCTTGCCAGGCACAGGACGCTAAGAAGGCTTAATTCAACATTCAACATTTAACATTCAACATTTAACATTATGAAAGTATTGGTTCTGAACTGTGGTAGTTCATCTATCAAGTACAAATTATATAATATGGACGATGAGTCTGTATTGGCACAGGGTGGTGTAGAGCGTATCGGTCTTGATAACGCTTTCATCAAGGTGAAATTGCCTAACGGCGAGAAGAAGCAGATCATGCACGACATGCCTGACCACAAGGAAGGTGTGAACTTCGTGTTCAAGTGCTTGCTCGACCCGGAAATCGGCGCTATCAAGGATTTGAAAGAAATCGACGCTGTAGGACACCGTGTCGTACAGGGTGGTGACAAGTTCAAGGAGAGCGTTATCGTTGACAAAAGCGTAGAGGATGGTATCGAGGAACTTTGTGACCTCGCTCCTGTTCACAACGCAGGTCACCTGAAGGGTATCCGTGCCGTAGACTCTTTGATGCCTGGCACTCCTCAGGTTTGCGTATTCGACAACGCATTCCACAGCACAATGCCTGACTACGCTTACCTCTATGCAATTCCTTACGAGTTGTACGAGAAGTATCACGTACGCCGTTATGGCTTCCACGGAACGTCTCACCGCTATGTTTCTAAGCGTGTTTGCGAGATTCTCGGTCTCGACCAAAACAACTCTAAGATCATCACTTGCCACATCGGTAACGGTGGCTCTGTAGCTGCTGTATTGAACGGTAAGGTATTGGATACTTCAATGGGCTTGACCCCATTGGCTGGTTTGATGATGGGTTCACGTTGTGGTGACATCGATGCTTCTGCCGTTACCTACTTGATGGAGAAGTTGAACATGAAGCCACAGGAGATGGCTGACTTCCTGAACAAGAAGAGTGGTGTGCTCGGTATTACAGGTATTTCTTCTGATATGCGCGACATCGAGAACGCTGCCAACGAGGGTAACGAGAAGGCTCAGTTGGCTCTCCGTATGTATGAGTATCGTATCAAGAAGTACATTGGTGCTTACACTGCAGCTATGGGTGGCGTTGACGCTATCGTATTCACAGCAGGTGTTGGTGAGAATCAGACTGACCTGCGTGAGGAAGCTTGCAAGAACCTGGAGTATCTTGGCATCAAGATCAACAAGGAAGTGAACGATAAGGTTCGTGGTGAGGAAGCTATCATCTCTACTGACGACAGTAAGGTGAAGGTAGTTGTAGTTCCTACCGACGAGGAGATTGTTATCGCTCGCGATACAATGGAGTTGGTTGCTAACAAGTAATCATACGCTATATATAATAAGGTGAAGACTAGAAACATAAGTGAATGGTCTTCACCTTTTTAAATTTTTAGAATTATGAAAACAAAGATTGTAACTTTCGGAGAAATATTGCTTAGGATTTCTAAGCCTGGTTATCAACGTTTATTTCAGGGACATCATATGTTTGGCAATTATGGTGGCAGTGAGGCTAATGCAGCCATCTCTTTGGCTTATTTAGGCGATAATGTAGAGTATGTAACCCGTGTGCCATACGGTGAGATGGGTGAGGCGGCGTTGATGCATCTCAGAGAGTACGGTCTGAATGTTTCTCATGTTGTGCGTGGCGGTGAACGTCTCGGAACTTATTATTTCGAGGAAGCTGTGGCTATGCGCAATTCCCGTGTGGTTTACGACCGCAAGAATTCTTCTTTCTATACGCTGAAGCGCGGAATGGTGAAATGGGAAAAGGTGCTGGCTGATGCTGCCGTATTCCATTGCTCCGGCATTACCTGTGCTATCAGCCGCGATGCGATGGAGTCAACTATGGATGCCATCAAACTTGCTGTTTCTGACGGGTTGACCATTGCCTGCGACATCAATTACCGTAAGAATCTCTGGGGATATGGTCTGGAACCTCATGACGTGCTATTCCAGATGATGCAGTATAGCGACATCATCTTTGGTGACCAGAATGAGTGGGAGGTAGCCAGCGGTGTGCCTCATATTCCTTTCGAGGCTTTGGATGCAGACTATGAGATTGACAAGGAGGCTTATCAGAAGTATTTCCGCAAGATGCATCAGCTCTTCCCTAAGTGTAAGAAGATGCTGATGGCGGTAAGAAATCAGATTGCCAGCAGTCATCATACCTTGAGCGGCTTGCTCTATGATGCAGTGGAAGATCAGCTCTATACTACAAGAATCTATGATATTGAGCCGATTATTGACCCGATGGGTGTAGGTGATGCCTTTATTGCTGCCTATATTCATGCCCATCAGAAGTGGGGCGACAAGAACCAGTATTGCCTGGATTTCTCACTGTCAGCAAGCGCGATAAAAAATACGGTTCCGGGTGATCAGAATCTGGTTACAGAAGAAGAAATCATCAATAACATGACTTCTTCAGGAGGTCGCATACAGCGATAACAATAAAGGGCAGCTCATAAAGCTGCCCTTTATTGTTATGGTTGGCTTTCGCCTTCCACATATTCTTCCATAAACATGTGTTCGCCATCAAACACGGCATAGGTAAACTGCCATATCCAGTCGCCCAGAATCATCAGTCGGGTCTTTTTGCTCAGCATCAGATCCAGTTCGATGTGGCGATGGCCGAACATGAAGTAATCTATATCCTTGTGGCCTTGCATATACTGTTTGGCAAAGCGCACCAGAAACTCCTTCTTTTCGCCCATATAAGGCTCTTCCTTTCCGTCAGCACGTTTCAGTCGGCTGTGCTTAGCCCAGTTCAGCCCCAAAGCCATTCCCCAGCGAGGATGAATCGCATTAAGGAGGCGTTGGCAAGTATGGTTCTGGAACATTCTTTTCAGAAACTTGAATTTCTTGTCTGGGTCACCCAGTCCGTCTCCATGTGCCAGATAGAATACTTTATCGTATATCTCTATGGTCTGAGGCTTGTAATGTACGGTAACGCCACACTCTTCCTCCAGGTAGCCATAGGTCCAGAGGTCGTGGTTACCCGTAAAGAAATGTACTTCCACTCCCATATCGGTCAACTCCGAGAGCTTACCTAAGAAGCGTGTATAGCCTTTTGGTACGACATATTTATATTCGTTCCAGAAGTCAAACATGTCACCCAGGAGATAAACTGCCGCAGCCTTCGTCTTGATGCTGTCCAGAAAACGGACCAGGCGGCGTTCTTGCATGCGGGCATGCGGAATGGCTAATGAGCCAAGGTGCGCATCTGAGAGAAAATATACATTTTTCATAAGCGATTCTATTTAAATGAAGAGTGAAGAATTCAACGGCTTTGTCTTTATTCAAAGCCGAGTTCTACGCGAGCTTCCTCGCTCATCATACTCTGATCCCAAGCCGGTTCGAATACAAGGTTCACATTGGCTGATTTTACGCCTTCCACGCTGTCTACCTTGCTTCTTACATCCTCCAGGATGAAGTCGGCAGCAGGGCATGAAGGGGCAGTGAAGGTCATGTCGAGATCTACGGAGGCATCGTCCTTCACATCTATTTTATAAATCATACCGAGGTCCCAAATGTTAACAGGAATCTCAGGGTCGTAAACGGTCTTAAGCACATCTACGATCTTTTCTTCTATCTTTGTCTTTTCTTCTTGTGTCATAATAATCTTTGTTTTTGCCTACAAAGATAATAATTATTGCAGACAAAACAAAAAGAAAAGCTGTTTTTTTCTTGCAGAAGGTCTAATATACCCCAAATAGACTACAATTTACCTTTATCGTGATATGAATAAAAGGCACCATCGGTTATGATGACATGGTCCATAAAGAAGAGGCGCATGATTTCGCAGGCTTTGGCAATCTTCTGGGTAAGTACATCATCGGCTTTGCTTGGCTGAGGATTGTTGCTGGGATGATTGTGGCAGAAGGCGATAATGGTAGCGTTGTTGAGCACCGCTTCTTTGATGATGAGCCGGATGTCGGTTGCCGTTTCTGTAATGCCGCCTTTGGAGATGCAGCTCGCTTTGATGAGCTTGAAGTTCTGGTTCATCATCAGGAGCCATGCTTCCTCTGTATCTAAATCCTGCATCTTCGGAAGCATATAGTTGTAGATGGCAAGGGATGATCCTAAGTCGGGACGTGTGCCAATCTTATCGAGAGCACGGCGCTTGCCCAGTTCGCAGGCTGCAAGAATGGTGATGGCTTTTGCGGGTCCCATTCCTTTATATTGTGTCAGTTCTCTGATGGACTTCTTTCCTAGCTGGTTCAGGTTGTTGTCGCAATCCTTCAGAATGCGTTTCATCAGGTCTACGGCACTTTCGTCTGTAGATCCCGAACCAATCAGAATACCTAAGAGCTCGGCATTGGATAAAGCTGAGGCTCCCAAGCGCTCCAGTTTCTCGCGAGGCTTGTCTTCTTCTGCCCAATTGGCAATGGTTAGTTTCTCTGCCATAATAATAACTGATTAGTAGATTATTATTGGCTTCTCTTTTTGTGGGGAAGTCTTATTTGTAGAAAGTCTTGTTGTATGCGCTGAATTCGCTCTGTCTCAGTACGCATCTCTTCCACCATGCAGAAAGAAATCCGCATCCGTAACCCATCAGCTGTGTGAAGGCAGCGCGAATGCTCAGCAAGCCTATCTTCACGCTGTGATTCTCTCTGCTGCTGTCGATAAACAGTGCGATGGTATAGAGAATGATGCCGGCGAGACCGATGCAGCCCAATGCTGCCATCGCATTGCCCAAGGTTGGGAATACGTGAACGGTGCCAAGCATGTATGGCAGGAAGCCGAAGAAGAGCAGAAGCAGCGTGCCTATTACACCCACGGTGAAGACCATAGGAAGGAGATGCACGAGTTTGAGACTCTCTGGATATTTCTTGTAGAGATTGATGCGGGCGATGCCACTGTTGTAGACCTGTCGCCAGAACTTGCGGAAGTCGGTGCGGCGCTTATGCCAAACCCATGCTTCAGGGAACAGACGGCAACGGCAGCCTGCCTTGAAGATACGGATAGAGAAATCAATGTCCTCACCAAAACGCATGTTAGAAAAGCCATTCAACCTGAGATAAACATCTCTGCGGATGCCCATGTTGAATGAACGGGGATAGAACTTATCCATCTTCTTCTTTCCGCCACGGATGCCACCGGTGGTAAAGAAAGAAGTCATGGAATAAGAAATGGCTTTCTGAGTATCTGTAAATGATGAGTGCGCCTTGTCGGGACCGCCGAAAGCATCGGCTGGCTCACGGCTCAACTCATCACTTACAGCCTTCAGATAACCTTCTGGCAAGACCACGTCGCTATCGAGTATCAGAAGATACTCACCCTTGGCGCGCTCAGCACCATAGTTGCGACTCTGGCCCGGACCAGAGTTCTCCTTATAGTAATAATGTATATCCATCATGTGCTCATATCGTTTGCACACCTCCTCGCAGGGAGTCTGTGAGCCATCCTCAACGATGACAACTTCGAAGTCTTTCTCTGATTGATGAGTCAGACTCTCTAAAAGTTCGTCCACTTCGTCAGGACGATTAAATACAGGTACTATGATGGAATATTTCATTCTTCTTACTATTAAGGGTTAGTTTTACTCAATAAGAGCACAATCTTCCTGTTGGAGGATGTATTACTCGCTTACACGACCGAGGTAGCTACCGTCACGGGTATCGATCTGAATAGTCTCGCCTTCGTTGACGAACAAAGGAACACGAACCTCAGCACCAGTCTCCAATGTAGCTGGCTTTGTAGCGTTGGTAGCAGTATTACCCTTTACACCTGGCTCAGAGTGAGTAATCTTCAAAGTAGTCTTCACTGGCATTTCAGCCAAGAGGATAGTACCATCTGTTGTATCAGTAACAACCTCAACAACGTCACCCTCCTTCATGTACTGGCCACCAGTAACGTTCTCCTTAGCGATAGGCACCTGCTCGAAAGTCTCCTGGTTCATGAAGATGCAACCAGTAGCGTCCTCGTAGAGGTACTGGTAAGGACGGCGCTCAACGCGAACATCCTCCAATTTGAAACCTACCTGGAATGTACGCTCCAACACACGACCGTCGGCAACATTCTTCAATTTTGTGTTCATTACGGTGTTACCTTTACCTGGCTTTCTGTGCTGAAAGTCGATGCAAACCCATACTTTGCCATCCATGCGGATGCAAGTACCAATCTTAATTTCCTGTGAATTAATCATTTCTTGTTTATCTTGAATGTTATTATAATAATCTCAAAATCGAGTGCAAAGTTACGGCAAAAACATGAAAAATCAAAGGAAATATCGAAAAAAACATAAATATTTAAGCTAAATTTGGTAGTTTTCTTGGTTATTTCAGAAAATATGCGTAATTTTGCAGCCCAAAAAGGGCGTGTTTTGCACTTTTGTGAAGAATATTAATTAAAAAATAAATAAGAAAAATGAAAAGAACATTTCAGCCTCACAATCGTCGTCGCGTAAACAAGCATGGTTTCCGTGAGCGTATGGCAACTAAAAATGGTCGTCGCGTATTGGCTTCTCGCCGTGCTCATGGCCGTAAGAAGTTAACTGTATCTGACGAGCACCACGGAAAGTAATTCCGAGGAAAGATTCGTCTGTTGACGATGACATTAAAAGCAGCAAGGAGGTATTCTTTGCTGCTTTTTGTTGTTTATAACGCCCCTTCCTTTTCTGAGATTGCTCTTTTGGGAACAAAGATGTTTTGTTTTTATATCATAAAATAGGTGGTGAGAGTGCAAAAACTTTCCTTTTTATTTTGTTCTTCCCCCAAATACTTGTATCTTTGCACCAAAAAATAATATATGACTTCATCAGAGTTTATAAATAAGTTTAAGAGTAAGTACCTTTGGGGGAATATCGGTGCCATGATTCTGGTACTGGTGTTGCTCTGTGTCGGTGTCAAGTACGGCATCGATATCTATACCCATCATGGTGAGGCCATCCGTGTGCCGGATATTCGATATAAGAATATCGATGATGCTACACATATCCTCGACGATGCGGGATTGGAAATTGTTGTAACGGATACGGGATATGTCCGCTCTTTGCCGCCTGATGTCATTCTGGAGCAGACTCCGGTTTTCGGAGAAGTGGTAAAGTCGGGACATGTTATCTATGTTACCATCAATTCTGATCATTCTCCACGTATCACCATTCCTGATGTCATTGACAACAGTTCGTTGCGAGAGGCAATGGCTAAACTTACTGCTATGGGATTCAAACTGGGTACACCTGAATATATTCCTGGCGAAGAGGATTGGGTTTATGGTATCCTCGTTAAGGGTAAGCATGTTGTAGCCGGTGATAAGGTTTCTATCGATGATGTGCTTGTCATACAGGTTGGCAATGGTAAACGGAGCGTTGATGATTCTATCGATGTGGTAGATCCGGTTTATCACGGCGAAGAAGATGTGATGGAAGGCGAAGGTGACATGAGCGGAGAAACTCATGAAGACAACTTCGAGGTGGTTCCTGGTACGGAAGCCACAGAGCCTGCTCCTTCGCATGAGCACCACCAGAAGGAAGTGGTGGAGTAGGAGAAATGAAAAGTGAAGAGTGAAGAATTCAATAGTAATACGAATGATATTTTTAGATTATATATATAATAAGGTATATGCTCCTGTAGAGGATGACTTCGGGTTTGATGATGCAGGAGATATGGACGAACTGAATGATGAACTCCAGATGGAGGAAGGAACCGCTGCTTCTGGTGAAGGAGGAGATGAACTCTATGAGCACTGGAAGGTGCAGGTGGATGCCAACCAGGATCCGGTGCGTATCGATAAATACCTGGCTGATAAGATGGCCTATCAGAGCCGTAACCGCATTCAGCAGGCTGCTGATGCCGGATTCATCCATGTCAATGGTAAACCGGTAAAGAGCAACTATAAGGTGCGCCCTAATGATCTGGTTACTCTGATGCTCGACCGTCCTCGTCACGAAACGAGTATCAAACCTGAAGAAATCGCTATCAATGTGGTTTATGAAGACGATCAGCTGATGGTGGTTAACAAGGAAGCAGGTATGGTGGTGCATCCGGGTGCGGGCAACTTTCATGGAACCTTGATTCAGGCGGTAGCCTGGCATTTAAGGGATATGCCTGAGTTTGATGCCAATGATCCGGAAGTGGGCTTGGTACATCGCATCGATAAAGATACCAGCGGACTGCTCGTTGTGGCAAAGACTCCTACGGCAAAGACCGCACTGGGTAAGCAGTTCTTCAACAAGACTACCCATCGCAGTTACAATGCGCTCGTTTGGGGCAACATTGCAGAAGATGAAGGTCGCATAGAAGGCAATATTGGCCGTGATCCGAAGAACCGCCTCCGTATGAAGGTCTTCGATCCGGACAGCGGAATAGGCAAGACGGCGGTTACTCATTACAAGGTGTTGGAGCGTTTCGGTTATACCACCTTGGTGCAGTGTGTGCTTGAAACAGGCCGTACCCATCAGATTCGTGCCCACATGAAGCATATCGGTCATCCGCTCTTTATGGACGAAACGTATGGCGGAACAGAGATTCTGAGAGGTCAGCGCAGTAGCAGCTACAAGGCATTTATCCAGAACTGCTTCAAACTCTGTCCGCGTCAGGCTCTCCATGCCAAGACACTCGGCTTCGTGCATCCTACAACCAAGCAGCAGATGGATTTTGACAGTGAGTGGCCAAATGATTTTAGACAATTAATAGAAAAGTGGCGCGGCTTCATCGCTGGCACCACACAAGATACATTCAAAAATATTTAGTAATTATGGAAAATAGCAAGAGAACGATAGCCATCGTATGTGGTGGCGATTCTTCTGAGCACGACGTATCATTGCGCTCAGGACAGGGTTTGTACTCTTTCTTTGATAAAGAGCGCTACAATATTTATCTCGTCGATGTGAAGGGTACCGACTGGCATGTCGCTTTGGATAATGGTGAGACTATCGAGATTGACAAGAACGATTTTTCTTTCGTTATGAACGGCAAGCATGTCTATTTCGATTATGCTTATATCACCATCCACGGACAGCCTGGTGAGAATGGTGTGATGCAGGGTTATTTCGACCTCATCCATCTGCCATACTCTACAAGCGGTGTTCTGGTAGAGGCAATGACTTTTGATAAGTATGTGCTCAATAATTATCTGCGCGGTTTCGGTATAAACGTAGCAGACAGTATCTTGCTCCGTCGCGGTGAAGCTTATGATGAAGAAGAGATTGCCAAGCGCATCGGTATGCCTTGTTTCGTAAAGCCTGCTGCCGACGGCAGTAGCTTTGGTGTGAGCAAGGTGAAGAATGCTGACCAGCTGGCTCCAGCCCTCCGTGTGGCTTTCATGGAGAGCAATGAGGTAATGATTGAGGGATTCCTTGATGGAACAGAAATTTCACAGGGTATCTACAAGACAGCCGAGAAGACTGTTGTTCTGCCAGCTACAGAGGTGGTGACCACTAACGAGTTCTTCGATTACGATGCCAAGTATAACGGTCAGGTACAGGAAATCACTCCAGCCCGTCTCTCTCCAGAGACTGCAGAAGAGGTAGCCAAGACCACATCACGCATCTACGATATTCTTCATGCCAACGGTATCATCCGTATCGACTATATCATCTCTAAGGATAAGGATGGTAAAGACAAGGTGAACATGCTGGAGATCAATACCACTCCAGGTATGACCGTTACCAGTTTCATTCCTCAGCAGGTTCGTGCAGCAGGTCTTGATATCAAGGATGTGCTCAGCGAAATTGTGGAGAATCAGTTCTAGAATAACAAACTCATATATGGTTCTGCGATTTTTTCGCAGAGCCATATATATATTAATAGGTATATATTATGAAGATCCCTCAAGAATTTGATACCATCCGTCCTTGGGAGCCTGAAGATCTCCCAGAGGTATTCGACCGTTTGCTTTCAAACGATCAGTTTAAACAAGTGCTTGCCTATCTCTATCCACAAGTACCTTTCGAGATGATTGCCCAGAAGTTGAAGGCATGTAAGACCAATCTGGATTTCCAGCTGGCTTTTGCTTACGATTTTGTTCATGGCATTCTGAAGAAGGCAGCAACAGGCTGCGAGATGGATTGTACATCGCTCGATAATACCCGTAATTATACTTTCATCAGTAATCACCGTGATATCGTGCTCGATTCAGCCATCCTCGATGTCCTTCTTATCGATAACGGTTTTAAGACCACCTGTGAGATTGCCATCGGTGATAATCTCCTTTCTCTTCCTTGGGTCAAGGACCTGGTACGTGTCAACAAGGCGTTTATCGTAGAGCGTGCCCTGAGTATGCGACAGATGCTGATGTCGAGCAAGCGCCTCTCCGACTATATGCATTTCGCCATCAAGGAGAAGAACGAGAACATCTGGATAGCCCAGCGCGAGGGTAGGGCCAAGGACAGTAATGACCGCACCCAGAAGAGTATTCTGCAGATGATGTCGATGGGTGGCGTGGGTAGCATTATCGACCGCCTGAAACAGCTTCATCTCGTACCGCTCTCTATCAGTTACGAATATGATCCATGCGATTTCCTGAAGGCAAAGGAGTTCCAGCAGAAGCGCGATAATGCCGACTGGAAGAAGGGACCAATGGATGACCTGGTAAGCATGCAGACCGGTATCTTCGGTTATAAGGGTCATGTTCATTGCCATGCAGCCCCATGTCTTGATGATTATCTGGACAGTCTTGATCCTGATATGCCTAAGCAGGATATATATAATAAGGTAGCCGCCTATATGGATGAGCAGATATTCAAGAACTACCGCCTCTATCCGGGCAATTATGTGGCTCTTGATTTGCTTGAAAACTCAACTGCTCATCAGGCTGAATATACTGCCGAAGATAAGGCAAAATTTGAAAAATATATGGCTGGCCAGCTTGCGAAAATAGACCTTCCAAATAAGGATGAAGCTTACTTGAGAGAGAGAATTCTCGAGATGTATGCCAATCCTGTACGTAATTACCTTGCTGCTCAATAGCGGCAAGGTAATACTTTTTCTGTTTGATGATGTTGGAAACTGTTATTGTCTGCCTGTTTTAATCAGATTCCTAATTGGTAATTCATAAGCTGTTTACGACAGACAGTTAACAGGCAAACCACAGACAGCCTACTGGCGCTATAGCCGCTAGTGGACTGTTCGCCTAGAACAGCCATCCCCAATGCCTTTGTTTCGTTTTTATGCGAAGCTTACGAAGAAATACTCTTCACTCTTCACCTTTCGCTCGGAATCCCCTGTGTTTATCGGCATTCCGGGCGGTGAAGAGTATTCGGGCACTCTTCACCTACTCTTCACCACTCTTCACCTTTCTTCACCTCTTTGTTTCGGCGGATTTGCGTTTCTTCTTACGCCTCGATGCCTCGTGCCTAGGTGAAGAGTGGTGAAGAGTGGGTGAAGAGTCGCTGATAGCTCTTCACCCCTTGAAACGCCCTGTTTATGGGCGTTTCAGAGCATAAGGTGAAGAGTGAAGAGCTTTTGGCTGTAAATTTCTGCATTTATCAGCATTTATTTCTGTTCTTGTTTTTCTGCAATGCATTCCATTTCTATCAGCCAGCCTGGTCTGCATACTCTTGCCTCTACGGTGATATGCGGTATCTGAGGATAAAACTGATTCATCAGTTGCTCTACGGTATAATAGTCTGAGATGTCGCGCAGGTAGATGATAAAGTATTGGATATCGTTCATCATAGCATCGCCATCCTTCAATAAAGCACCGATGTTCTCGAGCAATCTGCCGGTTTGTCTTACAATATCACCTTCGTATACAACCGCTCCATGTTTGTCTATACTGGCTGTTCCTGATATGAAGTATTGTTTCTTCTGGGGCAGAGAAAGGCTGGTTCCCCGTTCAAAGGCTACTCCGTATTCGTGAGTAGGATTCAGATGGTTGAGTGCCTGAAGATATTGCTTGTCTTCTTCCCTGATACTGGGAACGGTCAGAAAGTCGATAGCTACAGATGCATGACGTACGGATGTTGCTCCGCCGATGCCCGTACTGGCTATATAATGGTTTTCTGCCGTCAGACCTTGCTGGTCGAAAACATCATTGCGCGCTTCTACTACTCCCTGATAGTTTACATCGATATGAGTTACGTATATCCATGTTCTTACCAGGTTGCGCTCCATCGTCATATCTGTACCGGCGATAAGTTGCTGGTATTTGTCGAATAGCATTCGGGTCTGTTCGTATGAATCCTTTCCCTTCGCTTCTTCCTCAGTGAGGCGAAGACTATGGAACAGGATAGGGGTCTTATCGTCTGTGCTCTTGATAAGAAGTGAAATCTTGCTCCCGTTGAGCGGAGGTTGCTCCACAACCGTAAGATGGGTATCCTTAAGAAACTCCTGATAAAGGAGTGATTCCTCAAACTCTCTTATCTGGTTCTGGGCGTCGCTGAGGAATACTTTACAATATTGCAAAGTACGATTTCCCAGTTTCTCGGTGTCGAGATAGTTACCTAGTTTCAGATACAGAAAATTCAAGCGGTCGTTGAACGTCCCCTTAGCTTCTGGTGATAGTATTATGTATTTGTCCATCTTGTTTTTCTTTTTTCGCCGGCAAAGGTACGGATAATATATGAGATATAAGAATATAGACAGGATGAAAAGATGAAAATACCGAGAAATGGGGATGGGATGATGTTGAGTAGAGCGAAAAAGAGGGTGTGTCATGAACTTATGACACACCCTCAATCTCTTTCTTATATCCTGCTTTAAAGTGATTCGAGCATGCGCTTGATGACCACCTCGGCTGAAATCTCACGGTTGGCTGCCTCTGGAATCACCAGACTGTTCTTGCTCTCGATGACATCATCGGTAACAATCAGACCGCGGCGTACTGGCAGACAGTGCATGAAGCAACCATCGTTGGTCCAGCTCATGTGCTCCTCGTCGATGGTCCAGCTCATATCCTTGCTCAATATCTCACCATACTGTGCTGGGTCTTTCACGCCCGGACAGCTCCAGTTCTTGGCGTAAACGAAGTCTGCACCTTCCAGCGCCTTCTTCTGGTCGTACTCTACCTTGGCATTGCCTACGAATTTTGGGTCGAGTTCATAGCCCTCAGGGTGAGTAACCACGAAATCAACATCGGCTGCATTCATCCACTGGGCGAATGAGTTTGGTACAGCCTGAGGCAAGGCACGGCAATGAGGAGCCCAGGTCAAGACTACCTTAGGACGAGCCACCTTCTTATGCTCCTCAATGGTGATGAGGTCGGCGAATGCCTGGAGTGGATGAACGGTGGCTGTCTCCATGGCGAAGACAGGGCGACCGCTGTACTTTACAAACTGGTTTACGATGGTCTCGGCATAATCGTAGTCACGGTCTTTCAAACCGGCAAAGCTACGAACACCGATAAGGTCGCAGAAGCTACCCATTACTGGGATTGCCTCAAGCAGGTGTTCACTCTTGTCGCCATCCATGATAACGCCACGCTCTGTCTCCAGTTTCCAGGCACCTGCGTTCACGTCGAGCACGATTACATTCATGCCCAGGTTCATCGCAGCCTTCTGTGTACTCAGTCGGGTACGGAGACTGTTATTGAAGAATATCATCAGCAAGGTTTTGTTCTTGCCCAACTCCTGATAACCGAAACGGTTTGCTTTCACTTCCTGTGCCTCGGTGAGCGCTGCTTTCAGGTCGCCAAGGTCTTCAACATTAAAGAATGTCTTCATTGTTATTTCGTTTTTTTGTTTGTTATTTCTGATATAAAGCTATTGAATTCTTCACTCTTCACTTTTCGTTCTTCACTTCCTTGTTTGTCCATTTCCTGTAATCAGCCACTTGTAGGTGGTAATTTCTTCTAGTGCCATTGGTCCGCGGGCTCCGAGCTTCTGGGTACTGATACCAATCTCTGCGCCCAATCCAAACTGTGCACCATCGGTAAAGCTGGTAGGGGCGTTTACATAAACGCAGGCTGCATCTACCAATGCCTGGAACTTCTTCTGGGCAGCTTCGTTGTTGGAAATGATGCTCTCGCTGTGTCCGCTTCCGTAGGTAGCGATGTGTTCGAGCGCCTCATCTTCCGAAGCCACGGTCTTGATGCCCATCTGCATGCTGAGCCATTCGGTGTTCCAGATGCTCTTCATGTTGGCATCAGCCTCTTTCATCTTCGCTTCGCTTTCCTCTGCCTTATATAATAAGGTGTCTGGATAGTGCCCCTTTAAAGCCTCGTAAGCCTTGGCATCTGCATGAATCTTGGTTTGCTTCTCGGCGAGAGCCTCGCAGAGGGCAGGGAGGTCGTTTAATCTGCTTTCGTGAATCAGCAGACAGTCGAGTGCATTGCATACGCTCACTCTTCTGCATTTGGCATTGGTGATGATGCGCTTGCCCATCTCCAGGTCGCCATCCTTGTCAAAGTAACAATGTACCACGCCGGCTCCGGTTTCGATAACCGGAACTTTGGCAGTATCACGGACGAAGTTGATGAGCTTCTTTCCGCCACGAGGAATACAGAGGTCAATATAGCCCACGGCATTCAGCATTTCGCCGGTAGCTTCATGGGTAGCAGGGAGCAGTGTAACAACATTCGGATCAATGCCAAAAGTTATCAACACCTTGTGGATAAGTTCGACACCCGCTGAATTTGAGGCGTTTGCATCCTTTCCTCCTTTCAGTACACACGCATTTCCGCTCTTGAAACAGAGTGAGAAAACATCGTAAGTTACATTAGGACGGGCTTCATAAATCATACCGATAACTCCGAAAGGAACGGCAACTCGCTGCAGGTGCAAACCATTTTCGAGTGTTTTGTCTTTGAGAACTCTTCCGAGCGGTGATGGCAGTGTACTGACGTGTCGCATATCCGAAGCAATATCCTGGAGTCGCTGCTCGGTGAGTTGCAATCGGTCGTAGAGCGGGTTCGTCTTGTCCATCTTCGCCAAGTCTTCTGCATTCGCTTTGAGAAGTGCAGGAGTCTCAGCGATGATGGCATCAGCCACCGCCTGCAGGATTTCATTACGTTGTTCATCAGTTAGCAAACCAAGTGTTTTGCTGGCTGCCTTCACTTTTTGGAAAGTCTCTTTCAGTTCCATTCGCTATTTCCTTTCTTATTTTTATGATAAGATATTTTGTAATGTGTTACAAGTTCCCTCTTAACAACGGCAAAGGTAAGCATAAATATCGGAAATTGCAAACTTTATGCAAGAAAAAGTAATGATTTTATAGATAAATGGATAGTTATACGGAAAATGATATTAAAAAAGGTCAGACAGTGCCTGACCTTTTTGTAATGGTTCCTTCTAATTATTTTGATACTGCCAGAAGAATTACTCTTTTTCGTTTTCTTCAGGGTGAGTCATTAGATACAGTTCCTTCTGTCGTTCGATTTCTCTTCTCAAGTCTTCCTTGTCTGGCAGGTAAAGCTTGTATTTTGCAGCGAACATCTGGTCGTTTTTTGCGAGGGTAGAGTATCGTGCCACATCAGAATCGGTCTCGCTACAAAGGATGATGCCGATTGTAGGGTTGTCGTCTGGTCCTTTTTTCATCTTATCGTACATTTGGAGATACATGTCCATTTGTCCTACATCCTGGTAGGTGATGCGATTTACCTTCAAGTCGACCAAGATAAAAGATTTGATGAGGTAATTGTAAAATACCAAGTCGATATAGTAGTCATTCTCCTCGGTTCGGATATGTTGCTGGCGAGCCACAAGCGCATATCCCTTTCCCATTTCCATCAAGAATTTCTCTAGGTTGTTGATGATGGCAGTCTCCAGTTTTGATTCTGCGAGGGAGATGTCTTCTGGCAATCCAAGAAATTCCAAGACAACTGGTGATTTGATGTATTCTAGCTTGTCTTGCTGATAAGCCTTTGTCTTGTCTTGCATCTCGTTAACGACTGGCTGCTTCTTCTTTGACATAAGAAGACGTTCATAATATAAGGTGTTGATATTGCGGTTGAGTGTTCGATAACTCCAACCTTCGTTGAACGCTTCCTTGGTATACCATTCACGAGCTTGTTTATCTTCTACACGGATGAGACGCTCATAGTGGGTCCAAGGGAGAAGATGGGACATCAAAAGGTCAGGCAGTGCTTGACCTTTTGAATTCTTGAATTGGTCAGGCACTGCCTGACCTTTTTCAGAATGAGAAAAATACATAAAGAATTTCTTGCAATTCTTGATACTTGTCTTGGAGAATCCCTTCCCGAATTCCTCTGTAAGAGCAGCCGAAGCTACCTCTATCACATGCTTTCCGTATTCTGCACGTGATGCTCCGTTCTGTTCCTGTTCTACAATACGTTGTCCAATTCTCCAGTTTCTTTCCACCAGAGAATAATTGACGGCAGCAAATGCTCTGCTGCGGGCCTTGCTGACGATGGAACGCAAGTCGTTGACGAGCATGTTGTCTTCATCGTTATATTTCTTGCCGGGTTCTTTCATGATGCTACTGATTTTAGCTGTTCAAAGTGCAAAGATACGATTTTATATCGAAAAAGCAATCTTTCTCTTCACTTTTTTCGATAAAAGTTTGGTGATTTCGAGAATATTTCATAAATTTGCGGTGTCATATCCAAGCTGGAAGCCCTAAGGGTGGAAGCTAAGGGATTGATACATATACATAAAGGCGTACTGAACGCTTTGTGTTTGACGTGTTGGAACTTCGCAACTTCAAACTATTAGTCAAAAACAAAGCAACGAGGACGTCCCAGGGGTGTATTATATATATCCTAATTGTCGCTGTGTGCTAAAGTGCATAGCGCAAGATGGTGTACTATATATTCACTTTTGCGTGGGGCTTTCAGCGTTGCTCGTTTCGACTAATAGGGCAATGCGAAGGCCTCAACACGTGGAACGAGCGGCAGACTGGCTCCACGTTTTTGTGTTTATGCTAATCTTCAATTATTAGAGTGCCATTTGGAGCCGTGGCTTTGGAGACATAATGTATGGTTTCAAGTGTAGAAACAGCAAAGAAAATCTTGGAAGATGAGGTGAAAAATGCACCTTATACGAATGATGATCCATTTTCAAATGCAACAAGCTTTCGTAATATAATTGAGTATATATATCTATGTGTGGTTGATGAGAATGTAAGCAGGGAGGAAGCAAAAGCTTGGCTTTATGACCTATATAAAAATCAATCAAAGCATGATCATGCAATCTTTTGTTCTAGGGTAGATGCAATTATTAGTGCAATAGAGTATTTGAAGATGAATAATAAAATAGTATAATTATGAGGAAATATTTGTTCTTTTTGTTTGGTTTGTTAGTTATGTTTACCCCATTAGAAAGTCATGCTCAAAGTTATGAACTTGGTTTTGCATGTTTTTATGATGGATATTGGGGGAGCTGGTATAATACTAGTAATTATAATATCTGGGGTAACTATGGCGGTTTTATCGTGTATGATAGTTATGAACATCCTTCAAATTACAGATTTAAGTTTCAAATAAATTCTTATACTCAACCTTCAATACTGCGTTAAATTAATATTTAATCGTCTGTAAATCAACAACTTATATTAAGAAATATTTATGAAAACTTAACTATAAAAAGTTGGTCAAGTCGCTGATTTTCAGTAACTTTGCAAATCACGACAAACGCAAAATTATATGAATACAGGACTTGACCAATATATGGATATCTTTAAAGATGCAGTTGAAGATTCGGCTGCAAAGTTAACAAAAAGTTTCGAGAAAATACTCATCGAGGTGATAATTTTGTTCATGGTAATACCAAGAAAGATAAATTTCACCCAAATGGGGAGGTATGGCTCGCATGTTGAGCAAACCTATCGCAACGCATTCGGCTTAAAAAAGTCGAAAAGCATTGACTGGCTCAAACTTAATGTCTCACTTGCCAAGCGCTTCTTTGGTAAACAGGGAAGATGGGCTATTGCCATTGATCCCAGCTACATCAGCAAAGCTGGCAAGAAGACTCCACATATCGGTCGTTTTTGGTCGGGATGTGCACAGTCTGTTAAACATGGTCTCGAAATCATGGGTATTGGACTCATTGATATTGTTGCCAAAGACTGCATGATGTTAAGAGCCCACCAGTCGCTAAGTAATAAAGAACTGAGTCTTAGAAACAAGACTATGGTAGATTTCTATATCGGCGTCATTAAGCGTTACCGCAATGAACTTCTCAAACTCTCAACCCTCATAGTTGCAGATGCTTACTTCTCTACAAGTACATTTGTTAATGGGATAAAGAAAGAAGGGTTCTCTTTGATAAGCCGCTTTCGTGACAATGCTTGTCTCTTTTATGTCTATGCTGGTCCACGTACTGGAAAACGTGGTCGCCCAAAGACCAAGGATGGCAAGATTGATATGAAGAATCTTGACCTCACTCGAATGGAGAAGATGGAAATGAAAGATATAGAAGGAACAGCTTATACTTTGATTGCCTATTCCAAGGCACTCAAGTGTAAAGTTAGACTTGTCATCTGGCAGATGCCGAATGGCAAGAAGAAACTATTCTTCTCTACAGACACCTCACTTTCGGGTGAAGAGGTACTTCTTTATTATAGAACCAGGTTCCAGATCGAATTTTGCTTTCGTGACGCCAAAGGCTATACTGGTCTTATGGACTGCCAGGCTCGCGATAAATGGAAACTCGATTTTGCTTTCAATGCTTCGTTCACATCACTAAATGTTGCCAAGGTAACTATGAAGGAGATGGGAATGGAATATTCTATGTCTTCATTCAAGTCACTGATGACCAACATTTATCTGGTGAAACGAATTTTTAAAGCAAGTGGGTACACCCCGAACCGAACTTTAATTAGCAAGATTTTCAAAGATCTCTCGTGCTTACAGCGTATAGCTGCTTAGCACATTATTGAATTATTAACGAACTATTGAACCTTCAAAGGACGAGATAAAGGCACATTGGAGAAATAAACAACCTTTCGTTTACTACGGAACTGCCGAGTATTATGTTTCTGATATAGATACTACGATAAAGCAAATTTTGAAAAATTATGGTATGCCTTTTCTTACGTCTTCATCAATTAATGCTGTTAAAAGAACTGTTTCTGCAGAGATCCGCATATTGCCGTATAAAAAGCATCCAGTATGCTATAATATATTTTTTGATGATGTGGGTTTCGCTATTAGCTTAGGAACTGCTTCGTTCCCAAAATAATATAACGTTAAATTTATAAATAGAAAGGGTTAACTTATGAAAAAAGTGTTATTGGCGACTTTGTTCGCTGCGTTTTCGTTAGGCATGAGTGCTCAGGCTTTTGAGTATGTACCTTTGGATGCTACTACAGGACGTCCATTGGTTCCTAGTGTGCCTTCTGTTCCATCAGTACCTTCAATTCAATCTTATGGCTTTGGTGCTCCAACTCCACCAATATCTCAAACGAGTGTGGTTGGTGGGTATGTGAAAGCACAGGATGGAAGATTTGTGAGAGTCAAACTACGTGTTTGTGCTAGAATAGGTCAGTATGAAGGTCCTTATGTAGTAGCTGTATATCATTCTGATGCTAGAAGCTGGATGAACAATGGTACGGTTAGAGCGCAAAGAGTTTCATCTGGAGATGGACAATTTATAGTAGATAATTTTGAATGGTCTGCTCTCACAACTCTTTATGGGACAGTATATTTCAACTATTAATTTTTAATTCTTGGAGGAAGTTTCGAGGGCGCATCATAGACTTATGGTACGCCCTTGTATATTGTCCTTTCATTTATAAAGCCATTTTCTGTTTTGTACTTCCTACATATCCATTGCCTTTCTTAGCTAAGATGGGGATATTGGAGGCAAGTAAGTATCTTGATTGTTGGTCGAGTAAACTGACGGCTGTGCTTAGGAGGCAATGCTTTTCTATCTCTTGAAACAAAGAAGGTCAGTCTAACCTCTGTTAAATCAGAATATTAAAGAAAAGTTCGTTTTTTCGTTTAAAAAGTTGCAGATAATAATTGTATTTCCAAAAGAAAGTAGTATCTTTGCATCATCGTTTAATATAAAACATAAATATTATGGGTACAGCAGAAACTCAACAGGCATTGGCTTTTGCAACGATGTGCGTCGATCTTACTGCAAAGGCAGAAGGATGCAGTAGGCAAGAAATGTACTTGCGGATGAAAAAGGTTGGACTGATACATGGTCTTACCACAAGACTTGATGCCCTTCATACACAGAGTAAAGATTATGTTGTAGCAGCTTTACAAACTGCACTTCGTCGTCTGGAAACAGCAAATAATTAATAACAATGCGTACGGTTTTTCATGGAGCAACTCGAATAGTGGAATATCCACTTTGTCATATCGGACGAGATAATCTCGATTTCGGTAAGGGATTTTATGTTACAGACATTCGTGATCAGGCTATCAGTTGGGCAAAAAGAGTTGTGAACTTGGGTTTGCCGCAATGGCTAAATATTTATGAACTAGACGAAAATTACATTAAGCAAAATGCTCGTTGTAAAATATTCACGGCTTACGATAATGAATGGCTCAAATTTATAGTAAAAAGTAGAGCTGGAGAGATGCCCTGGAGAGAATATGATTACGTTGAAGGTGGTATTGCCGATGACCGAGTCATTACAACGATAGAAGATTATTTAAATGGAGATATTTCTATGGAATATGCTTTGAAACGATTGTCTGAGCATCAACCGAATAATCAAATATGTATTATCTCTCAAAATATACTTGATGATAGCTTACATTTCATATCTGCGGAGCCGTTAAATGATTTAGCAAGAAAGGAGGTAAAGTCATGTTAAGAGATTCACAGCTTTGGATGAAGATAGGTAGAATATGTACTTTGTTGGCAAAGCGGTTGGATATTTCTCCCGAAAGAGCATTTGATATTTTTCAAATGAGTAAGACCAACGAACTACTCCATGATGAACGTTCTTTGCTCTATTTAATGAGTGATTTGTATATTGTTGATGATGTGATTATGGAATTACAATCAGCTGATGGACTTCACAAAATTTATAAGTAGAATTCTTCTAATTTGGAATTCTACGACTATGGCTACTGTATTTGAGGCGTTTGCTGCCATAGTTGTTCTACTAAGATTTTGTTGTTGTACAACTACAAGGTGTAAGGTTGTACAACTATGGGGGGTAAAGTTGTACAACTATAAGGTGTAAGGTTGTACAACTATAAGGTGTAAGGTTGTACAACTATAAGGTGTTGTCACTATTGTCAGCAGATGTGCTGACTGCAGTCGGCAGCTCTGCTGACTAGGCTCAGCAGAGCTGCTGAGCCTAGTGGCAAACTCCGAGAAGCAGTATTCTCTTACCCAAGAAACAGTCTCCGCTAACTCAAGAAACTATCTCCGTTAACCTGAGATTCAGTGTCCGTAAGCTTAAACAATCATATTCTCTTACTTAAGCAACCATATTCTCTGGCTTGTTAAAGCAGTTAGGGAATCTACATATCCATAGTGTAGTTGTGAAGATATTCCCAAGCATCGTTCAAATCACGTAAAGGGAGGCGCTCTTTTACGAGTTTTATCTTTAATGCCGAGAGTGTAAACTAAACTGTGTCAAGCTACAATAAAAGTAGTTTAACACAGTTTTTATATTATGGACAACTTAGAAATTGATTACAAGAAAGCAGCTCAGCAGTTGCGTAGTGGTGAAGCCTTATTTGGCAAGGACGGAGCATTAGCTCCATTGTTAGAGCGTATTCTCAACTCAGCTCTCGAAGGTGAGATGGACGCTCATTTAAGTGAAGAGGAACGCTCTTCCGGCAATCGTCGTAATGGTAAGATGAGTAAGAAGGTTCAAACAAAATATGGTGAGGTCACTATAGAGACTCCTCGTGACCGAGACGGAACTTTCCAACCTGAGACCGTAAAGAAGCGTGAGACTATTCTTGCCAATGGCATGGCAGACCAGATTATTGAGATGTACGCCATGGGCACCAGCACACGTGACATCAGCAGCTACTTTGAGCGTGAGTTCAACACAACTCTATCAGCCGATACTATCAGCTCTATAACAGACCGTGTATTACCCGAAATCACCGCCTGGAAGTCTCGCATGCTCGATCCTGTATATGCCATTTGCTGGCTTGATGCTATCCATTATAAGGTAAAGGATGAGAATGGCAGAGCTGTCACACGAGCCATTTACAACATTCTTGGCATCAACAAGGAAGGCCAAAAAGAACTGTTAGGTATGTATGTGTCTAAGAGTGAAGGAGCTAACTTCTGGCTAGAAGTTCTTACGGATCTTCAGAACCGTGGTGTTCGAGACATCTTGATTTGTTGTATTGATGGTCTCAAAGGCTTCCCGGATGCCATCCAAAGCGTATTTCCTGAGAGTTCTGTGCAGCTCTGTATTGTCCATCAGATACGCAATTCTATCAAGTATGTTGGCAGTAAGCATCAAAAGGAGTTTATCAAGGATTTAAGAACAGTATATGGTGCAGTAAACAAAGACTCCGCTGCTGCTAATTTAGACCTGTTAGAGTCTAAGTGGGGAGAGATGTACCCAATTGTCATCAAGTCATGGCGTGACAATTGGGAACGTCTGACAGAATATTTCCAATATACTCCAGCCATCCGTAAACTCATTTATACGACCAATACGGTTGAGGGGTATCACAGACAGGTAAGAAAGGTCACAAAGACTAAAGGGGTCTTTCCTACGGATAATTCTTTGGAGAAGCTTGTGTACTTAGCTTATCGCAACATCCGTAAGAAATGGACTATGTCACTGGCAAATTGGGGACAAATTTCTCAACAATTGGCAATAAAATTTGGAGATAGATTTAAAATTATGTAACTTTGCAGCCGAAAAGGCTTCCCTGCTGGGGGCATGCCCCCAGCAGGGAGTGGGAATGAAAGTTAAGAACAAGCCTTGACACAGTTTAAATTACACCCCCTTAATGCCTTGCAGAATGCTTTCAGAACAGATTCTGTTGCCATCTCCTCCAACTTAATATAGTTAGGACGCTTAGAGAACAAACAAGTCGTCCATTGTTACTACCGACTGAACATCCCAGGCATAAGGATTGTCGGATAATCCCATGGTCGTAATCATTGTAAGATGTACGGCTTTTTCGGTGCCAGTTTCTTGGATGAAACGCTCTCGCTTGTTTTGTAAACTCGCATCTATCGTATTAGTTATCTGAAATGGAGCCTTGGAGTATTTGATTTCACAGAGATTGATGACATCATCGCTCCTGTCTATCAGCAAGTCAATCTGTGCTCCCGGCTTATCCTTGCTCCCAGCTACACTCCAAGAATAAACCGTGGTGATAACTCCTTGAATGCCTAGCTTTGTCTTGATTTGCTCCACATGCTGTAGGCATACTCGTTCAAAAGCCAAACCGCACCACGTGTTGTACTCGGATTTGCCGGTAATCTTGGTCCAATATTGTGCGTCATTGATATAGCTGTCCTTGATAAACTTATAATAAAATAAGGTGTAATTGTCCATTAACTGGAACAAGGCATTCTTAGCTTTCATTCCGATGCAATTATATTTTCGGATAAATCCGCAGTATTCCAAGTTCTCTAAGTATTCCGTCAACTTGCCATTGTCGGTCAACTTGGTTGCTTGTAAGATTTCTGTTCGGGTCATTCCGACTTTCTTGGTTGCCAAAGCATCTACTATCGAGAGATAAGGCTTAGGCTGTTTGAACAAAGAGTCGTATAAGTCATCAAACTCGTGACGAAGATTGCCATCTTCTGAGAAAAATAATTGGTTGATGTTCTGTGCCAGACTCATTCCCGGTTTCAGTTGAGACCAATAAAACGGAACACCTCCCATGATCATATAGCCTTCCAAAACCTGTCGGCGATTAAAGCGCAGTCCCATTTCTTCGGAATAGAGTTCGCATTCCCTTAAGCAAAACGGTTTCAGATGAATACGGACAGACACTCGGTTGTGCAATCCACCATGATTTTTAATCACCTTATTGATAATCCATGAGGTAGCACTGCCGCAAACGATGAGGAGAATATCCTTGCGGGCGGAAGCCCATCCATTCCAGAAATGTTCCAAAGCCGAAAGAAAATTGGAGCGTGGAGAATCCATCCATGGCATCTCGTCGATGAACACTACTTTCTTGGGGATAGTAGATTGTGCCAACAGTTGCCCCAACCTGTCAAAAGCATCATACCAATCTTTTAACTTCGACTGTTTCTGTTTGCTATATGATGTGAGTGAACGGTTGAACTCTGCCAATTGTATGCGATTGGTCTCATTTGCCAATCCTGTATGATAAAAGGCAAAGTCATTGTTGAAGGCCTCCCTTACCAGGAAAGTCTTTCCCACTCGTCTGCGCCCATATATGGCAACAAACTTCGACTCATCTGCAATCAATGCTTGATGAAGTGTCTTCAGTTCTTCTTTTCTACCTATTAACATAGTTCAAATAGTTATATTTCTGGGGCAAATATACGAAAAAATAGTGAGATAACGTGCGGAATCTATCTTTTTTAGATACATTCCGCACGTTTAAAGTATATTTTTAACGTTTGTTGCTATAAAAAGTAAAGAAAAGAGTATGCGGAATAGCCCAAATATGAAGCGATATCTAAGAAAATGTGCTTTAAACGTGCGGAATCTATCTTTTTTAGATACATTCCGCACGTTTAAAGCACATTTTCACTGTCGCAGAAATACTCGGGACTTTCATAACCTTGATAGATGAAAGGATTTGCTAATTTCCTGTTAATTAGTTTCATACGTCATTACATATTTGGTGTTACAACTTTTATGTAATGGCAAAGGTACAGCTATTTCTTGCATGTGCAAAAGAATATAGCAGAAAGTTGAGGCTGTTCCTCAACTTTCTGCCATTTATTAGCCTATCACATTGCATAGTCGGTTGATGGCTGCATCAAAAGTGGTGAGGTCTTTGGCTCGCTTTCTGATGGCTGCCTTGTAATTATAGATGGTTTGCGTAGAATAGAACAGGAGGGTGGCCAGTTCCTGTCCATCCGTAATTCCCAGTCGCATCAGTGCATAGATACGCAGTTCCTTTGTGAGACTGTTAGGGGCGGGGAGAACTATCTGTTTTTCTGGCAACAGCAGTTGGTTGAACTCTTCCACGAAATTCGGATACAAGTCAATGAATGCCTTGTCGAAGCGAATATTGAAGTTGGCTGCCTCTTCTTCTGCCAGCTTGTAGCTGTTGGTGGCAGTCAGAAGATCGGCAGTTTGCTTTGCCTTGATTTTGCGGCTTACCAATTTGCGATAATCATCCAGTTTTTTGATATATACGGCACTGATGTCCATAAATAAATGCATATAGGTCTCTCTTCGCTTATTGGTGTTAAGCAGCTTCTGGTTCAGTTCGTCCAAGAGTGCATTTTGGCTTTTTATCTCCCTACGGCTCTTGGCTAGACGCTTGTTCATCTTGAATGCAAAGAAAGCCATGGCAAGGAATCCTAGCGACAGGATACTCACGATGACGAGAGAGGCTGTTACGATGCGGTTCTTGCGTACTTCTGCCTGATGGTTCGTTTCTGTGATAAGGGGAAGTATGCGGGAAATCTCAACCATGCGGAGACGGTTGTTGTAGAATTGGGCATCCTCCATGGAGCAATAGATGTATTTGGCAACCCTCTTTGCATAGGAGGCATCCTTATGATATAGATAGGTGGAAAGTTCCTGAAGGGCCAGATTCTCCTTCAGGGGACATATCTGGTCTGAGATGGCTGCTTCTACAATATACTTTTCGTATAAATCCTTTTGGTCGGTATCATAATAATAGCGGGCTATGCAATAAGCCGATGAGGCATGCACACGGCTGTTCAGGGGACTGGCAGAAAGCGCCTTCATGTAGAACTGAAGTGTTTTTTTGCTTGTACGCTGCTTAAGATATTCAAACTCTCCTGACAGATAGTAATAAAGAGCGGATTCCTTGTTGCCGATATGCTCAAGAGTCTTGCCTAAATAAAAACGTTTCTTGGCTGCCAATCCTTCTTGAAACTCCGACTTGTTGCAGAAAGTTTCCCAGTAGTTATATACCCAAGTCAAGGTATAATAATAGTATTGCAATAACTTAGGTGACATTTTCTCCACATCCATTGTGAGCATTAAGTCTTCTGCCTGGCTGTAGAAACCGCCTGTTGACAGTACTGCCGCACGATTGATTTTATTCAGGTTGATGAAATAATCATCCTGAAGTTGTACTGCCAGCTGGTAGCCCTTCTTGGCGTATGTCATGGCAGAGTCGTAACGATAGGTATAATACTCTCTGTAAATCTGGTTATAGAGACTAAGTTGGCTGCGCTTGTCGGAAGTCATGTATAGTTGCTTTTTGAGTCTTAGCAGTTTCGCTTCTTTTCTTTGGGTAAACTTGCTTCGCTGAGCGATGTAACTGTCTAAACGATGGAACAGCTGTTCCTCGTTTAAGGAAGAAGCATTTGCCAGTAATGGCATAAACATCATTAAGAACCACAATACTACTTTCATAACTATTTAATTGTTATTGTTACTATCTGATAGGCTATAAGAAAGCCTTATAATTGTATTTTCTGCAAAGATACTACATTTATTTTTCTTTTTAACATCTACTCTATTAAAAAGTATTAATATCTTTGATGTCTTGATTATTAGTGGCCTATGAACTTAATAAACCTAGTATTTATCTACTCGTAACCTACACATGATGTCAATGTTTGAAAAATCTCCTTAACTTTGCAACTGCAATCGAATCGCATTCGGTAGCAAGTGAAATCATGTACAACTAAGAATAAACAACTGTAAGATTATGAACTTAAGAATCCGTACATTCTCTATGGAACGTAAAAAACAAAGAACAACGAAAAAGGTATTTATGATTATTGCAGCGATGTGCATGACATCTATCATGGCATCTGCTCAAAAGACCATCAGAGTGTCAACCGACAAGACCGACCTCGTGATGCAGGTTTCTCCTAAGGGTCGCCTCTACCAAGTGTATCTGGGTGACAAGTTGAAGAATCCTTCTGATTACAATCATCTGAAGTGGGATGTATATGCGGCTTCTGATGGTTCCGTCTGCCAGCGAGGACATGAGGTTTATGCATCCTCTGGTGCAGAAGATTTCTTCGAGCCGGCAGTGGCAGTGACCCATGCAGATGGTAATATGACTACCTATTTGTATTATCAGTCTTCTGAAGAAAAGGCTATCAGTGGAGGTGTTGAGACCATCATCACGCTTAAGGACAAGGTGTATCCGCTGACCGTGAAACTCCACTATGCAGCTTATCCTAAGGAGAACATCATCAAGGCATGGAGTGAAATCTCTCATAAGGAGAAAGCTCCGGTTACGCTTTGGAGATATAGCTCAACAATGCTTTATTTCAAGGCAAACAAGTATTTCGTTACCAATTATCATAGCGATTGGGCTAAGGAAGGACAGCCTGAGACTTGCCAGTTGACTGCTGGTAAGAAGATTGTTGATACCAAGTTGGGTACCCGTGCAGCCATGCAGGAGGAGCCTTTCTTTGAACTGGGATTCGATGAGCCAGCCAAGGAGAATGAGGGCAAGGTGATGCTTGGAACCATCGGATGGCCTGGCAACTTCCGCTTTACCTTCGAGGTAGATAACGTGGGAGCTCTTCGTGTTATTCCTGCCATCAATCCATATGCCTCTAACTATAAGCTGAAGGCTGGTGAAACGTTCATTACCCCTGAGTTTATCTTTGCCATGAGCGATAATGGTATCGGTGAGGCTTCCCGTAATTTGCACAATTGGGCTCGCCAGTATCAGGTAAACATGGGTATGGAAGATCGCCTTACGCTCTTGAACAACTGGGAGAATACCGGCTTCGACTTCAACCAGCAGAGTCTTGCTGAGTTGATGAAGGATGCCAAGGACCTGGGTGTAGATATGTTCTTGCTTGATGATGGTTGGTTTGCCAACAAGTATCCTCGTAAGGACGACCATGCAGGTCTCGGCGACTGGGAGGCTACCAAGGGCAAACTGCCTGATGGAATACCTGGATTGGTAAGAGATGCCAAAAAGGCTGGTGTAAAGTTTGGTATTTGGATTGAGCCTGAGATGGTGAATCCTAAGAGTGAACTCTTTGAGAAGCATCCTGACTGGGTGATTATGCAGCCAAAGCGTGATACTTATTATTACCGCAACCAGCTGGTGCTTGATATCAGTAATCCTAAGGTACAGGATTATGTGTTCGGCATCGTGGATCGCATCATGACGGAGAATCCGAATGTGGCTTACTTCAAGTGGGACTGCAACAGTGTGATTACCAATATCTATTCTCCATATCATAAGGAGAATCAGGGTAATTTCTATATCGATCATGTGCGTGGTATCTACAAGGTGCTTACCCGTATTCATAACAAGTATCCTAAGTTGCCGATGATGCTCTGCTCTGGCGGTGGCGGCAGAATGGATTACGAGATGCTGAAGTATTTTACTGAGTTCTGGTGTTCAGACGATACGGATCCATACGAGCGCCTCTACATCCAGTGGAGCCTGTCTAAGTTCTTCCCAGCCAAGACCATGGGTTCGCATGTAACCAATTGGAACAAGAATACCAGTGTGAAGTTCCGCACCGATGTTTGCAGTTCATGTAAGTTGGGCTTTGATATCGACCTCAAGTTGCTTTCTGGTGATGACTACAAGTTTGTGCAGAATGCTGTAAAGAACTACGATAGCATGAAGCCTATGATTCTCGAGGGCGACCAGTATCGTCTGGTTTCTCCATACGAAGGTAATCACTGTGCCATTAACTATGTTAGTAAGGACAAGCAGCGTGCCGTTCTCTTTGCTTACGACTTGCATCCACGCTACAAGGAGCCTGTGATGAATGTGAAAATGCAGGGATTGGATGCCGATAAGGTTTATACCGTAAAGGAGACCAATCTGATGCCTGGAAAGGAGTCTGATTTGGAGTGCAATGGCAAGCAGTACAGCGGTGACTATCTGATGAAGGTCGGCTTGAATGTATTCAGCCAGACAGATGGAACGAGCCACGTATTGGTATTAGAATAACTTATCAACTATTCATAATGAAAACAAAAAGCAGCAAAGTCTATAATAGGCTTACTGCTTTTTTAGGTTTCTGTATTTCTTATCCCTAATGATTTTACTTGTTTAGCGGTCTTGCCACAAACTCAGTATGAAGGGTCTCCATCGGATGCTCCTTCAGATTGATGAGGATGTTTGGCGTATTGCCGTTGGCGATGATTACCTTGATGCCGGCATTGGCTACGTCGTGAGCAGTCTTTACTTTCGATGTCATACCACCTCTGCCGTGGCTGCTCTTGCTGGCAAGGATATACTCGCTGATGTCGCGGTCGTAATAAACCGATGGGATGATGCGGGTGGTAGGCTCGCTTGGGTCGCCATTGTAGATGCCATCCACATTACTTAATAGAATCAAGGTGTCGGCATTCATCATCTTGGCAATCAAGCCAGACAACTCATCGTTATCGGTAAACATCAGCTCGGTGATGCATACAGTATCGTTCTCGTTGACGATAGGGAGCACGTTGTTTTCCAGCATCACCTGCATGCAGGCCTCCTGGTTTTTGTACTGCTCTTCGGCACCGAAATTCTCCTTCATGGTCAATACCTGACCAATCTTTATCTTATATTCACGGAAAAGGTTGTAATAGAGACCAACGAGTTTCACCTGTCCGATGGCAGAGAACAGCTGGCGTTGCTCCACGTTGTCCAGATGGTGGTCAACGTGCAGTTCGGCTCTTCCGGCAGCCACGGCACCAGAAGAAACCAGAATCACCTCATAGTCGTGCTTTCTGAGCCAGACAATCTGATCCACAATTGCCGACATTCTCGTTACATCCAGTTTTCCGTCTTCTCGGGTCAGCACGTTGCTGCCCACCTTTACTACGATTCTTTTTCCCATAAATTTTAGTGAAGAGTGAAGAATGAAGAGTGAAGAATTCTCTTGTTCTTCTTGTTATATTTTATGTTGAATACATATTTAAGTGAAGAGTGAAGAACGAAGAGTGAAGAATTCAATAGCTTTTTTATGTCAAATTTTAGCTTGTTAAAGCAAGAGAATTCTTCACTCTTCACTTTTCGTTTTTCACTTAACCCCGTCTTTTTCTCGAATTTCTACTCTTCGAATCTTGCCCGAGATGGTCTTTGGCAATTCATCTACGAATTCGATGATGCGAGGATATTTATAAGGGGCAGTCTCATGCTTCACATGATCCTGCAGCTTCTTGACGAGGTCTGGACCTGCCATACTCTTGTATTCATCCTTCAGTACGACGGTAGCCTTGACTACCATACCGCGGATTGGGTCTGGCACACCGGTGATGGCGCACTCTACTACGGCAGGGTGAGTCATCAGGGCATTCTCTACCTCGAAAGGACCGATACGGTAGCCCGAACTCTTGATCACGTCATCGATTCTTCCCTCAAACCAGAAGTAGCCTTCCTCATCACGCCAGGCCATATCGCCCGTGTGATAGTAACCATCATGCCAAACCGATTTGGTCTGCTTTTCATCACGATAGTAATATTTGAAAAGACCGATAGGCTTATTGTCACCGATGCGGATGCAAATTTCGCCCTTTTCACCATCTTCGCATTCAGTCATGTCTGGGCGAAGGATGTGAACATCATATTGTGGGTTAGGCTTGCCCATGCTTCCTGGCTTTGGTTTGATCCAAGGGAAGGTTCCGAGTGTCATCGTGGTCTCTGTTTGTCCGAAACCCTCGTAAATCTGAACACCCGTCAGCTTCTGGAAGGTCTCTGCCACGGATGGGTTCATTGCCTCACCCGCTGTGGTGCAGTATTCAAGACTGCTGAGGTCATACTTAGAGAAATCCTCCTGAATCATGAAGCGGTAGATAGTAGGAGGGGCACAGAAAGAGGTGATGTGATACTTCTCAATCTGGCGCATAATCTTATCAGCCGTAAACTTCTCGTGATCGAAGACAAAGACGGTGGCTCCGGCAAACCATTGTCCGTAGAGCTTGCCCCATACAGCCTTGCCCCAACCGGTATCGGCTACGGTAAGGTGGATGGAATTCTCGTGGAGATTATGCCAATATACACCCGTGGTCAGATGACCGAGTGCATAGAGGTGATCATGTGCCACCATCTTTGGCTCGCCTGTGGTTCCTGATGTGAAGTACATCAGCAGGGTATCCTCATTAGAGTTTACATGTTCTGGGCGAACGAAAGGAGCACATTCGTTCCATTCCTTCATCCAGTCGTGGAAACCTTTAGGGATATCCGGACCGATACTAATCAATGTCTTGACAGTCGGACTCTCTGGCATTGCCTGATTAACCTGCTCTACCACGTAATCATCGCCGCAGCAGATGATAGCCTTCACGCTTGCTGCATTGTTGCGGTAAACGATGTCGTGCTTGGTAAGCATGTGGGTGGCAGGGATGGCTACGGCGCCCAATTTGTGGAGACCGAGCATGGCAAGCCACCACTGATAATGACGCTTCAGAATCAGCATCACCTTATCATCGTGACCGATGCCGAGACTCTGGAAGTAAGCAGCAGCCTTGTCGCTCTGCTCCTTCAGGTCCTTGTATGTAAAACGGATTTCTTCGCCACGTTCACTTGCCCAAAGCAGCGCCACGTGGTCTGGTTTGATCTTTGCCCATTCGTCCATCACGTCGTAGGCAAAGTTGAAATCTTCTGGTATGATAAACTCCAGATGCTCCTTGAAGTCTTGCTCTGAAGTGAATTTTGTCTGTTTTAGAAATCTCTCGATCATAGTTACTCTTCTAAATAATGATATAAGGAAACTTAAATGATGATGCAAAGAAACTTGGCAGGTTCACCGTTGAGTGAGCGGAAGCAATGCGATTTACTACTGTCGAAGTAGATGCTGTCGCCCGGGTTCAGTACCATCACCTTTTCTTCGATGGTAACTTCCAGCTGTCCCTCTATCACATAATCATATTCCTGTCCGTCGTGTCCGTTCTTGTTCGGCTTCTTGTCGCCTGGCAATGGATCCACCTGTACCATGAACGGATTCACCTTTCTATCCTTGAATCCTACGGCAAGGCTCTGGTATTTATACTGGTTGTTGCGGTCTATTTCCGGTCCCTGTCCCTTGCGGGTAACGTAGTATCCCTTCATGCGAGGTTCCTCGCCGAAGAGCAATACGTCGAGGTCGATGCCGTATCGCTTAGAGATTTTTGACAGGCGATAAACAGAAGGATCCGCCTCGCCGGATTCTATCTTGAGGTAATGATCAAGACTGATTTCGCACAGTTCTGCAATTTCCTCGGCAGGAATATTGAGAACCTCGCGGAGACCTTTCAGCCTTTCACCGATTTGTTTGATTGCTTCGTCCATAAAATATTCTTTTTATTGTTTGCTTTGATAATACATCGAACAGTTGCTGATGGGCAATTTCGAAATGTAAGCGCAAAGATACGAAAAATATTTAAAACGGCTCAAAAAACTTACGTTTTTATAACTCTTTGTGCTTATAAAAACGAAAATGCTGCACAAATAAAGTAATCTGTGCAGCATTCATTGTATCATTTTCTTATTTTTTTCCTGCCAATAAACCATTGATTACTGCGCTGGTAAAGCCGCCTTGTTCCATGGTATTCAAACCCTTGATGGTGCAGCCGCCAGGAGTTGTTACTTTATCAATGGCAGCCTCTGGGTGTTCGCCTGTTTCCTGAAGTAGTTCTACGGCACCCTTGATGGTCTGCAAGACAATCTTCTGGGCATCCTTAGCCTTGAAGCCCATCTCTACGCCGCCTTCTACATTGGCTCTTACATAGCGCATGGCGTAAGCGATGGCACACGACATAGCGGTAGCTGCTGGGAAGAGACGTTCTTCCATGATGAGGCTTTCGCCCAATTCATCAAAGATTTCTGTAATCTGCTGGATTTCTGTAGCAGATGCATCTACAGGAGTGATGAAGGTCATCGACTGCTTGTAGGCGATGGCGATGTTTGGCATCACGAGGAAGAAGGTTGGGGTGATGCCATCCTTGTCCAGCCACTCCTTGATGTTGGCTGATGGCACACCGGCTGCAACGACCACGAGTTTCTGATTCTTGTAGTTGAGTGCATCCTTGATTCCCTTCAATGTCTTCTCCACGCACCATGGCTTTACTACCACGCATACGATGTCTGCGCCATGGCAAGCCAACTGGTTGTCGAGGGTTACGCTGGCTCCTTCGCTTGCGAAGTGATCCAATACTGGTTGGTTATGGTCAGATACCGTAATATCTGATGGAGTGAACTTCTCGCTCTGCAAGAGTCCTTCTGCCATGGCACCGCCCATAGCACCTGCTCCGATAATTGTTATTTTCATTGTCGTCTTATAGTTAAAATGCAATTATAGTGCAAAGATACTACTTTTATCTGAAAATAGCGTGTTTATAGACGATTTTTTAAGAAAGTACGCTTGTTTACTGACAATTTTTTAAGAAATTCGCTAGTTTACTCCCATTCTGGAAGTATCCATGTCCTTGGTCCTCTTTTCCTTGTACTTGCCTATCTTATAGATGATGGAGATGGAGGCTGATGCCCAATCTTGCTTGATGTTCATGTGGTAGTCTTGATTGCCTTGTACTGATATTGTAGAGAATCCCTCGTTGAAGATGTTGCTGCCTTTAACCACAATGCTCCATTTATCATTATCGGAAGCCCATCTCAACATAGCATTCAGGAGAAAGACTGATTTGATGTCATAGAGTCCTTGAATGGCTTTCGACTGATAGAATGGGTTTAGTATGAAATGGATGTGATGGCTTCGGCTAAGCTGAGTGGATAGATTGCCGGCAAGAATGGCAGAGATATGTTTGCGATTGAAGGGCAAGTCAAAGAAATCGTTACTCTTGTCATGTCTGTAGATTCCTGTTGCCGAAACACTTCCGTTCATCCAATTGCCTATACCAAAAGTCGTCGATGCTCTAATGCCTATAGTATGATTATAGTCGAAATTGGTCTCCTTCATAATGACTGCCAGGTGGTCGGTAGTCTGATAAGGCAACTGCACAGAATAGTTGGGTTGGAACTCTGCAAATGCCATCAATGTATGGCGACTTTTGATTGTCCACATCAGGTTGGTCTCGTATGTAGAGTAAGGCTTGAGATGAGGATTTCCCCATATCTCCATATAGGTAGAGGCATAGTAAATGCTGCTCATAGTTGACCAATAGCTAGGAAACTGTGAGCTGGAACTGAAGGATAAGTTGAGTATGTTGCCAGGATTGGCTTTCCACGATGCATTAAGTGTGGGATAAATATGCCATTTGTTCCATTGTGGAGAATGGTATTGCTCTGCTTCGACAGAGGCTTCCAAGCTGATTCGCTCGTTTATCTGTTTGCTTATGCCGCCATAGAAACTCAAGATTCTTTCTTCGATATTCACCTGGCTTGTTGCATCTGGAATGTCTGCTCCATCCTTGTTGGTCGTGGCTTGGTAGCTTCTGTTGTTGCTGTTTTGGAATTTCATACCATACGACAGCTCCCAACCCTTCTTCAATGAGTGGGATTGATCGGCGGTGAAAAGCCATTTGTCTATTACCTGCTTGCTGTTTGTGTATAGAATACGCTCTTCGTCAAGCATCGTTCCTGCTAGATATTGCTGGCTGGGATTTTGGTAGTTGAGATAGGATATGCCTATTTGTAGTCCAAAGGGCAGGTTGTAGTTGGCATCTACATTGTGCAGGTAGGTATGCTCATTGCCCTGTTGCTGGGATGTGCCTGTTCCCATCGTTTCATGATGAGGATGACTGCTGTCCCATTTTCCTGTATATGCCAGGGATAGCTGGTGGTTATCAGCAAATGCATAACTCAGTCCCAAGCGATAGTTGTGAGTCAATCCAGGGGTTTTCTGTGAGGTCTTGTCATGATACGCTACTCGCTTTCCTTGAAGCGGATGATTGGCATTGGTAGTAGTCTCACCGTATGATGTTCCATCTGTAAATGAATACATGGCATCCAGACCGAATTTTCCTTTTTGGAACAGCAGGTTGCCTTTGCCTTTCCCTTCTCCGTATTTGCTTTGGCTCCAGATGCTTTGTATTTGTCCTGAAAGCAGGTTCTTTCCTACATAGTCTTTGGTAATCAGGTTGATGACCATTCCACGAACATGTAAGCGTGCTGGCGCTGCCAGCATCACTTCGGCTTTGGCTAATTGTGATGCGGGCATGGCTTTTAATCGCTCTGCCAGTTGTGTGTAATTGAGCGTGGTTGGTTTGCCGTTGATGATGAGAGTCAGTTCCTTTCCTGCATAATTGATGTTGCCGTTTAGTTCGTTTACTCCTGGTATTCGGGTAAGGGCATCATAAGCGTTGTCTGCCGGCATTTTCTCTATGAGCAGTGGCATGTTGTAAACCAACTGTCCTCTTTCTGCCTTGACGATAGGACGTGTCGCCTTGACGAAAACCTCGGGCAGGTTTTGCATCATCATCTGGGCGGTAAGCGTGTCTTTTGCCTCTTCGTTTTGAGCGCAAAGGGGCTGGCTCAGCAATAATGCTGAACCTAAGATAAAATTTATTTTCATGTGTTTATGTTTGTTTGATGGTTATTGCTTGAGTTGCTCTTTGGCTTTGGATATGAGTTGCGCTGCCTCTTTTTTATCTTCCAGTCTGTTTGCATTTGCTAAGAACAACTGGAGATACAGTTTCGCTTTCAGCTTGTTTTTGGAAGCGATGAACATTTGGGCGGCATTGTAATAGTTGAGAGGATTATCTTTCTCATCGTATAAGGTGCATAACTCAAAGTCACGGGCAGCGTCTGCATATCTGTGATGCTGGAAATGCAAGTCGGCCAACCATTTATAGGTTCGCAATGCCCTGCCTTTGGGTAGGGAGACTTCTAGCGACTGGTTGAAATGAGCCATGGATAGCGAATCCATGTTGAAGGCTTTCTCTATCAAAGCCAAGTGGAAAAGGCAAGTGGCATTGTCGTTTTTGAACTGAACAGCTTTCTGGTAATGTTTCAGCGCTTTTTCATTGTCCGGCTGGTCCTCATAACAGAGACCAAGGATGAAATTGGATTCGAAATTGTCAAATCCTTGCGCTATCAGTTTCTCATACAAGTGTATAGCCTCATCGTATTTGAATTGCATGAATAGGGAATAAGCATATTCCTTGTTGACATATAAGTTCGTGGAATCACATTGAGAAATGAAATTCTTCGCCACTTTTTCTGCTCTGTCTGGTTTGTTCACCCCATTGTAATGTACGGTAAGCGAAGCGATAATTTCACTGTCGTATGGGAATAAGAATGCGATGCGTTCACCCCAGAGAGACACCTTGTCATTGTTGTTCTGATTGAGATACGCATAATAGTACATTCGCATGTCTTCGTGGTTGATGCTATCAGATGGAATCTTGTCTAGGCAAGAAATGCAGGCGGTGTAGTTGCCTACTTTCCGATAGCAGGAAGCCAGTTTCCGGCGTGCTCCCAGGTGAGATGGATTTGCTTCCAGATACTTTTGGTAGTATTGGGTTGCATGAAACACATCATATCTACTCAAACAGCTATCTCCTTGTTGAAGTAAATTAGCTGCGGTCTCGTTGGCCTTGGCATTCATTGCCATACATAGCCATAATATAAGGATCAATCTAAACTGTTTCATCGTTTTTGCTGATTATTTCTTTCTTACTTCGGGAGTGAAAACGACAGGCAAGGTAAACTCCATGTTGACTTCCTCGCCATCAGAGAGCCTGGCAGGCTTCCAATGGGGACTTCTCTTGAGAAGTTCAATCACAGTCTGCTCGTAGGCTTTTTCTTTTGGAGCTTCGAGAACTTTAAACAATCCCAATGTTCCATCCTTTTGAACTGTGAAGTTGATGACGACTCGGGCAGGCTTGTCTTCCAATCCTTTAGGATATTGGATGTTTGTCATCACCCATCTTAGGAAATCGTTGATGTCGCCATTGCCGTTGAAGATTGGCATCTGACCACCTTCCGGTAAAACAGCTATCGTCTTTAACACATGAGGTTGTGATACGCTTTGCGGTTTGAACATAAGGACGATGGTTATACCTATTATTGCTATCACGCAAGCAGCTATCCCAAATACCTTTTTATATATATGAGATTTTGTGTATCTTGTTTCCTGTGCTTTGCCCAGGAAATAAGTTTCTTCCTGATTTTTTTTTTCTTTCATACCTTTTACGATGTTATGGAGTTGTCTAAAAGTGCTTTTAATTGTTTGAGTGGTTCCTTGCTGACGTGCAGAGTGAATTTCTCGCAAAACCGTTCGTTGTACAAAACTAGTTCTGAAGTGTTGAGGTTGATGCTGAAAATGTGCTGACTATTAATAATGTAGTTTCTGCCAACACGAGCGAAGAAGTGTGCCGTTTGGGCAAGTTGCTCTACTATTTTCTTCTCAAAGACCACAAGGTTGAACGAGAAGGTGTATTCATCGCCGTTGGTGAGTCGAAGATTGCAATAGCTTCCTTCCGAACAGACGTATGCTATCTGTTCGGAAGTCACTCTGAGCAAGAAGTTGGCATTTGATATGATGAGATATTCTTCCATACTGATAAGTTTGGTGCAAAGATAAGCAAAATATTTAAAAAGTATGGCTGGAGGTAGCGTGTTTTTTGTGAACCAGTGGACTTGTTTTGTGAAAAATATGAAGTCAAACTCCAGATATGACTATCTGTTTAAGGTGGGCAACTAAAATCGTTAAACCACAGAGTGTCTAATAACTAGACAGCCGTGTCAAGTATTTAGACAGGTCGTTTTATGGACTTTGTTTCTATATATTATGATAATCAATTGTTTATGTTTTTGGCATAGTCGTTGCCTTGCTATTTAGCAACAAATAAGAATAGTAACAACATAAAGAATAATAAGACAATGAAAAGACTTGCGTTAGTAGCATCCTTCTGTGGCATTACCATAACACAGATGATGGCACAGAACATCAACGGCGAACAGATTTCCGACACGACCCTATTTGATAAGTTCTCCAAAGAACTTGGCGAAGTGGTAGTGAAAGCTCATCTTCCTCAATATAAGAAGACCCACGAAGGACTGCTTACCAACGTGGCAGGAACCGTGCTTAGCAAGATGGGTACGGCTGAAGATGTATTGAAGCATGTGCCGAGCATCGTGAAGAAGAAAGATGGATATGAGGTGGTCGGCAAGGGTACACCTATTATATATATCAACGGCAGGAAGATGCAAGACATCAGTGAGTTGGATAACGTCAAATCTTCCGACATCAAGAGTGTGGAAGTCATCCAGAATCCTGGAGCCACCTACGATGCTTCGGTAAATGCGGTAATCAAAATCAAGACCATCAAGAAGAAAGGCGAAGGTTTCGGCTTTGATACTCGCTCTGTGTATTGGTACAATAAGCACGACAATACCATCCAACAGGTTAACATGAACTATCGCCATAATGGACTGAATCTCTTTGCCACTTATAAGTTCTCTGATGCAACATGGATGCAAAAGGCCTCCTACAATCAGACTGTACATGTAGATACGCTTTGGCAACAGCATAACAACAACGAAGTAACTGGTCGCATAGAATCGCACCGTCTTATCAGTGGTTTTAGCTATGATTTCAATGCCAATCATTCCATTGGTGCGAGATACACCTTGACCTCGCCAGGCTATTCTCGCTCAAAAGATTTTTTCGATAGTCAGGTAACTGCCGACGGTAAGTTTTACGACTATATCAAAACCGATGGTCTGTCGGTCGACAAGGACAGCCCTAGCCATCAATTGAATGCCTACTACAACGGCACATTGGGCAAGACCACTATTGACCTGAATACCGACCTCTATTTCAGTACAAACAGGGCTTATGCCTATAGCGATGAACAGAGCCAGGAGCACGATTCTCGTAACGTCAACTCCAAGAATCGTGTGAGCAATAAGATGGTAGCCACCAAACTCGTAATTACCTCTCCTCTCTTAGGCGGTAATCTCTCCTATGGAGCTGAGTATATCAATACTCATCGTAACGATGACTACGAAGTGAATCGCACCGACCTCCTCGCCAACTCTTATAGCAAGTTGGAGGAGCAGACGGCAAGTCCATTCATCCAATATGCGCACCTCACCCCGATAGGAAACATCACGGCAGGATTGCGATACGAGTATGTAAGATTCAAGTATTATGATGCAGGCATCTATCAGCCCGAGCAGAGTCGCTCCTTCCGCAACCTCTTTCCTACCATCAGCTATGGTGCGAAGATAGGTAAGGTAATGGCACAGTTGAGCTATTCGGTAAAGACCTCTCGTCCTTCATATAGTCAACTGAGCAACAATGTATCTTATATGAATCGATTTACTCGCCAGACTGGTAATCCTTATCTTGACAACGAAACCAATCACAGAGTGGAATTATCGGGTGTATGGAAGTTCATCCAGTTTATGGTCAACTACAAGGACTCTCGCAATGCCATCATCTATTGGGCAGAGCAAATTCCTGAGGACGAAGCTATTACCATGATAAGTCGTAAGAACGTGAAGAGTCTCAAGAGCATGACCGCCTACATCAGTGCCGCTCCAAAGATAGGCATTTGGGCACCACAAATCAACTTGGGCATGCAGAAACCCTGGTTCACCCTCCATACTGATGTGGCATCTTATCGCTTGAATCGTCCTATTTTCATGGGCAACTTCAACAATGCCTTCTCCTTGTCATGCGGCATCACCCTTAACGTGGATTATCGCTATCAGAGCAAGGGTAATACGATGAACGTATATCTTGCCAAAGAGCAGCATGTACTTGATGTCAGCATCAGTAAGTCATTCCTAAAGGATGCCCTTACCTTGGAAATAAAAGGCAACGACCTGCTTTATAAATGTTGGGATGCCGACTTGCTCTATAACCAGAAGATGGAACTCCTGCAAGTGTCTAAGCGAGGTACGAGAGACCTGCGACTCACCCTTCGCTATAAGTTCAATACCACACGCAGCAAGTACAAGGGAACTGGTGCCGGTAATGCAGAGCTGAATCGACTATAAATATCTTTTGTTACTTTTATTCAAAACGCCAAGAGCGACAGCCAAATGTATCGGCTGCCGCTCTATTATTTGCTTTTGACATTTGCTTGCTCAATTAATCTTTTTTTCTTTTTCCTCACTAAATGCCTTTATCTCATCAGTAAGGACTTTCTGTAATTTCTCTTTCGGTACTATCAACTGATAATCCGCCACTCCAATAGGTTTTCCCATATCTTCAAGTGCAAGTTCCACCTCTACACGGTCTTTTTCCGCACAAAGTATGATTCCTATGGAACGGTTCTCGTCTGCACCACGTTCAAGACGGTCAAGCAGAGACAGATAATAGTTCATCTTACCTGCATACTCTGGTTTGAAAGGACCTATCTTTAGGTCAACAGCAACAAGGCAGCGCAGTCCACGATGGAAAAACAACATATCTACCTTACTTTCTTTACCATTGTATTCCAATACATGCTGGTTGCCAATGAAAGTGAAACCATTACCAAGTTCCATAAGGAAACGAGTAATAGCTTTTACAAGGCGGTCTTCAAGTTCAAGCTCCAGAATGGGACTTGTCACACCTAAGAAGCCGAGATTGTAGCTGCTGCTAAATACCTCATTGGCATACTGCGCTTGCTCGGCAGGAAGAGTGCGGTCGAAATTGTTATCTACTCGTGCCAATGTCTGTGTCTCATACATATTGAGTTTGATGGCATTGAGCAACAAGTCGCGATTCCAGCCTTTGGTTACGGTTTCCTGCGCATAATATAGCGTGGCTTCATCATTCAGTCCCTTGCTCAACAACAGCATGTTATGTGACCACGGCAAAAGTGCAACGCTCCGTTGCACTTTCTCATTATGCCCTGCATAACGTTCATAGAACTTTTTCATATACCACAGATTTCGTGGTGAAACACCCATCTTTGGATAACGTTCTTTAAGGTCTGCTGACAACCGTCTTACAACGCTGTCACCATACCCACTTTCAATCTTGCGCTCATGAAGTATTTGACCAATCTCCCAATAAGCGGTAGAGACATAGCCATTGACATGACGGGCTATTTCTGTCCGAGCATGCTCAATTACTGCGACAGCGTGTCGCAGTATCTCGGCATAATCGCTGTTCTCTATTGAGAGCCTGTTGTCTTTATTGTCTGTTGTCATTTTATATGTTTATAAGCCTGTTTAATATTATTTGCCATATTAAGATGCGAATAAGTGCAGCTGTTTTATACACCATTCCAAGAATTACGGCTGCAAATATACACTTTTCCTACGAAATAACCAAGATAAAACTACAATTTTCCTATGAGGGGGAACAAAAAAGCAGCAAACCGCAAAGGGCTTGCTGCTCACGATAGGAGTGTTTCCTATTTCTTTTATGGGCTGAGTTTTCTTTATATCCTTATCTCTATGGGCTTATACCTCCTTTAATACGGTTTCCAATCTTCCGATGAAGTCATCCACATTCTCCTTGGTCAATACCAATGGAGGGAGGATACGGAGGATGTTGGTGCCTGCGCAACCGGTGAAGCAGTGCTGCTCGTGGATGAGCTTGCTGCGAACTTCCTTGTGAGGAATATCGAGTACGGCTCCTACCATTAAACCACGGCCACGAACCTCTGTGACGTGGCTGTTGCGCTTCTGCAACTCCTTCAGCTGGGCAATGAGATATTCGCCAACCTCATGCGCATTCTGTACCAGGTTCTCCTTCTCAAATACATCGAGAACAGCAAGAGCTGCTGTACATGCCAGGTGGTTGCCACCGAAAGTAGTACCCAACTGACTATATACAGGTGTAAATTCAGGAGAAATCAACACGCCACCCATAGGGAAACCGTTACCGATACCCTTGGCTACTGTGATGAGATCAGGCTTGATGCCCAACCACTGGTGAGCGAAGAACTTACCGCTTCTGCCATAACCGCACTGGATTTCATCGCAAATCAGGAAGGTGCCGTATTTCTTGCAGGCTGCCTGCAATCCCTGAGCAAACTCAGGAGTTACCATGTTGCAACCACCTACGCCCTGAATAGCTTCGATGATACAAGCACATACATCGCCCTTGGCGAGTTCCTTCTCCCAAGCCTCCAAATCGTTGATAGGAAGATAGGTTACGTGACCATTATCATTGATAGGAGCGATGATCTTAGGATTGTTTGTTACCTCTACGGCAAGGGATGTTCTGCCGTGGAAAGCCTTCTCTATAGAAAGCACGCGGGTTCTGCCGTTGGTGAATGAAGCCAGCTTCAAGGCATTCTCGTTTGCCTCGGCACCTGAGTTGATGAGGAAGAACTGATAATCTTCATAACCGCTAGCTTTGCCCAGACGCTCAGCGAGTTTTACCTGCAACTTGTTGATGACAGAGTTGGAATAGAAACCCAGATTGTTCAACTGGTTGGTGAGCATCTCCACATAGTGAGGATAGCAATGACCGATGCTGATAACGGCATGACCGCCATAGAGGTCGAGATATTCCTGCCCCTTGTCGTCCCATACCTTGCAGCCCTGTCCTTTTACAATATTAATATCGAAAAGAGGATATACGTCGTAAAGTTTCATGTTAAATCTATGTTTTAAGAAAGACAACTCATAGAGTTATCTTATTACAAACTATTTTTTATGATAGAAGAACGAATGATTTTTCATCCGTTCTTCCGAATTCTTTTATCTAAAATGCTGATGGCTTGAGTTTCAAACCTGCTGTCTGGTCGAGACCAAACATGATGTTCATGTTCTGAACAGCCTGACCCACGGCACCCTTCAGAAGATTGTCGATGCAGGAAGTAATCAGGAGCTTATCGCCATACTTATCTACATGAACCAGGCACTTGTTGGTATTCACCACCTGCTTCAGATCGATAGCCTTATCCACATAGTGGGTGAACTTGGCATTCTTGTAGAACTCCTTGTAACCAGCCACGATTTCCTCGATTGGCTTATCGGTCTTCACTACTTCTGTAGCGAAGATGCCACGGGCGAAGTCGCCACGGTAAGGGATGAAGTCGATGGCAGCATCGAGATAACCCTGTGTCTGCTTCAGACTCTCACGAATCTCTGGCACGTGCTGATGGTTGAATGCCTTGTAGATGCTCATGTTGTTGTTGCGCCATGAAAAATGGGTAGTGGCACCTGGCTTCTGACCAGCGCCGGTGCTACCGGTAATGGCGTTAATAGATACATCGCTATTGATGAGGCCCATCTTGGCAGCAGGCAACAAACCAAGTTGAATGCAGGTTGCAAAACAACCTGGGTTTGCCACGTGCTGAGCTACGGCTATTTTTGATTCATTTATTTCTGGAAGGCCATATACAAAATCGTGAGCGGCTGGGGTTGGCTGCTGGGTAGCAACCACAGTCTCTGGGGCAAGACGGAAGTCCTGTGCCAGGTCGATAATCTTCACGTTCTCCGGAACATTGTGCTCCTTCAGGAACGCCTCGCTCTTGCCATGACCGAAGCAGAAGAAGATGACATCCACCTGGTCGAAAGGCATCTCGGCGGTAAACTTCAAGTCGGTCTCGCCATACAATCCCTCGTGAACCTCAGCCACCAGGTTGCCGGCGTTACTCTCGCTGTTGGCGAATACAATCTCTGCCTCTGGATGGTTGATAAGGAGGCGAATCAGCTCACCTCCTGTATAACCAGCTGCTCCTAAAATACCTACTTTTACCATAATTTAAGTGAAGAGTGAAGAACGAAGAGTGAAGAATTCTCTTGTCCTTCTGATTATTTGTTGTTTCTTTGTTTTGTCGTCTTTATGGATGAAACGAGGAGTGCAATCAATTCATTACAGTCATTGAGCATACTTTCGAATGCATTTTGGTCAATGTAGTCTGTGTCATGAAGAAGGTTCAGCCAATAGTAAGTTTCGTTTCCTTCTTTTAGAGCTATGGAAAGTTTGTTGGCAAAGTCTTGTGGACTTTGAGCAAACTCAGCTTCTCTAACTAAAGCTCCTATGGCAGTTCCTGAGCGAAGAATTTGATTTGTAATGGTAAACTCCTTTTTGCAAGAATTGATATGTTTAACCATTTTTACAATTCTCACTGCAAAGAGATAACTCTTCGTATGTAAAGGAGAATTCTCCCTATTATATTCGTTAATATTTTTAAATCCCATCACAAAAGCATTTGAATTCTTCACTCTTCACTCTTCGTTCTTCACTTAACTTATCTTTCCTCGTTAGGGTGCATACCATAATAAACACGGAGTGGGGTAGAGCTTACCTTGATGAAGCCCTTCGCATCCTCGGCTGTCCAACCGTGCTGCATCTCACCATACTCACCGAGCTTAGACTTGGTCAAATCGTCTGGTGAATCGACACCTACAGTCTGGAAGCTAAATGGACGGAGCTTCAAGATGGCTGTACCGTTTACGTTGCGCTGAGAAGAAGTCAGCATTGCCTCGATATCCGGCATCACTGGCTCCAGGTACTGACTTTCGTGGAGGAACATTCCGTACCAGTTGCCTACCTGATCCTTCCAATACTGCTGCCACTTGCTCAATGTGCTCTTCTCCAACAGGCGGTGTGCCTCGATGATGAGCTTAGGAGCTGCAGCCTCGAAAGCTACACGACCCTTGATACCGATGATGGTATCACCCACGTTGCAGTCGCGACCGATGGCGTAAGAAGCACCAATCTCCTCAATCTTCTGGATGGCTGCAATCTTATCCTCAAACTTCTCGTCGTTGACAGCCACAATCTCACCCTTCTCGAAGGTAATCTTCAGCTCTGCCTCTTCTTCCTTGGCAGTAACGTGCTTCAGGTAAGCCTCCTCTGGGAGACCTTGGGTTGGGTCGAGAATCTCACCACCGCAGATACTGGTTCCCCAGATACCTACGTTATAAGAATACTTCAACTTGGTGAAGTCTGCATAGAAGCCGTGCTCGTTCAGGTAATCAACCTCCTCCTTACGAGAAAGCGCCTTGTCACGAGTCAATGTGATGATCTCTACACCAGGAGCCATTACCAGGAAGGTCATGTCGAAACGAATCTGGTCGTTGCCGGCACCTGTACTTCCGTGAGCGATGGCGTCAGCACCAATTTCCTTGGCGTAACGAGCGATGGCGATAGCCTGGAAGATACGCTCAGAAGATACTGAAATAGGGTAGCAGTTGTTGCGGAGCACATTACCGAAAATCATGTATTTCAATGATTTCTCGTAATACTCGTGGGTAACGTCGAGAGTGACGTATGCCTTGGCACCCAACTTATATGCGTTCTCCTCGTTGGTCTTCAACTGCTCGGCAGAGAAACCACCTGTGTTAGCGCATGCTGCATAAACATCCCAGCCATCCTGGGTCAACTTCATTACGGTGTATGATGTATCGAGACCGCCGCTGAAAGCGACTACAACTTTTTTATTTGCCATTTTATTTTATGTTTAATATGGATGAATAATATTTAGATGGCATTCTTGCCAACACCTTAAATTATATGTAAGGATTTAGATTCCTGCAGATGGACCGTCAATCTTTCTGATTCTCTCAATCACCTCCTGAGGAAGCTTGATAGGCAGATGCTCCTCTGGGTCGAAGAGCATGGCGGTGCAGATGCAGTATTTGCGGTTGGTACGATGGAGGACATCCACGTTGATGCAACCCTCGCAACCACGCCAGAAAGACTCATCATCGGTCAGGTCGGCGAAGGTAACAGGAAGGTAACCCAGCTGGGTGTTCATCTTCATGACAGCCGAACCGGATGTCAAAGAGAAAATCTTGGCATGAGGCCATCGCTGTCGGGCAAGCGTAAAGGTCAGGTTCTTGATGCGCTTTGCCAATCCCAATCCTCGGAAGTTTGGGTGAACGATCAAACCTGATGTGGTAACATAGTGCTTGTTGCCCCAGGTCTCGATGTAGCTGAAGCCTGCGAACTTATCGCCCTGGAGAGCGATGACCGCCTTGGCTTCGCGCATCTTGGTGGCAACATACTCTGGTGAACGCTTGGCGATACCAGAACCACGCTTCTTTGCAGCTTCTGCAATTGTAGTCAGAATGGTGTCGATGTACTTGATGTGACTTTCGTCAGCCACCATTACTTTAACTTCTGCTTCTTCCATTTTTTCTCTTCTATCTTAAAATGTTTTTGTTTTAATATTCTTTCTTTATATATAATAAGGTGTATGTTTTGCATAAAAATGCAACTACCTTATATATATTTATGGTGAACGTCTGGAATTACCTCTGCTAGTGCATTGATGATTTCCTCTTCTGTTGTCCCTTTCTTCTTTACCAGAAAGATCGTATCATCGCCAGCGATAGTTCCCAGAATTTGAGGAATATCGCTATTATCTATATTATAGGCAATGCTGCTTGCATATCCCGGACGGGTTTTGATCACGACCATGTTTCCAGAGAAGTTGATAGACTGGAATCCGGTATTCACCATCATCTTGCTCACTGGAATATGGTTTGAAACTCTCTTATATAATGTGTCATTGGGCAGGACATACGCATATTTTCCACTCGAAGATGCTGCCTTTGCTACCTTGAGCAGTTTTAAGTCACGGCTCAATGTGGCTTGCGTAATCTTAAAGCCTTCTTTGTGAAGAGCCTCCAAAAGTTGGTCTTGTGAACTCAACTCCTGACTTGATATAAGCATCTTCAAAGTTTCCAATCTGCTATTCTTTGCCTTCATATGCTGTATTTTTATTCGTTTAACGGCTGCAAAATTACAATATATTTTGTAAATAACCAAATAAAATGAAAGGAAAATGCATAAAATAACATTATTTTGTCTTTTATTATGCATAAATACAGAATAAATATGCATATATTACCTTCTTTCATACAAATATTCTACACTTGGCTTTTGATGCAGAATGGCCTTTTTTTATCCATTTTAAGCTAATTATTGTAAATTATTGAAAGAAAGTTTACGGAAACCGCATCGGTTCAATTAGTTTTTGTTATCTTTGCAGACACAATTCTTAGATTATAATCAACTTAATATAAAATAAACCTTTAGAAGATGGAAAAAATGAATGTTAAACCAGCAGAAGGTAAGCTGGGAATCTTGGTTGTTGGTTGTGGCGCAGTAGCTACTACCTTCATGACCGGTGTTTTCATGACTCGTAAGGGCCTTGCGAAGCCAGTAGGTTCAATGACTCTGTACGACAAGATTCGTGTTGGCAAGGGTGCAGACAAGAAATATCTGCACTACAAGGACATCGTTCCTCTTGCAGACCTTAATGATATCGTATTCGGTACTTGGGATGTTTATCCGCAGAATGCTTATCAGGCAGCTATGTATGCTGAGGTATTGAAGGAGAAAGATATCAACCCTGTACGCGAGGAGTTGGAGAAGGTAGTACCAATGAAGGCTGCATTCGACAAGAACTATGCAAAGCGTCTTGATGGCGACAATGTGAAGGATTGCAAGACCCGCTGGGAGATGGTAGAGGCTCTTCGTCAGGATATCCGCGACTTCAAGGAGAAGAACGGTTGTGCCCGTATCGTTGTTATCTGGGCAGCATCTACCGAAATCTATGTTCCTGTAGATATGAAGATTCATGGTACATTGGCAGCACTTGAGGCTGCAATGAAGGCTGACGACCGCCAGCATGTAGCTCCATCCATGTGCTACGCTTATGCTGCTTTGACAGAGGGTGCTCCTTTCATCATGGGTGCTCCTAATACAACTGTTGATATTCCTGCTATGTGGGAACTCGCAGAGAAGACCAAGATGCCTATCGCCGGTAAGGACTTCAAGACAGGTCAGACTCTTGTCAAGAGTGGTTTCGCTCCTATCATCGGTACCCGTTGTCTCGGCTTGAATGGCTGGTTCTCTACCAATATTCTCGGCAACCGTGATGGTCTCGTTCTCGATGAACCAGCTAATTTCCATACCAAGGAGGTAAGTAAACTCTCAACTCTTGAGACAATCCTGAAACCAGAAGCTCAGCCAGATCTCTATGGTCATGGTAACGATGAAGATACTCAGTACTATCACAAGGTTCGTATCAACTATTATCCACCTCGTAACGATAACAAGGAGGGTTGGGATAATATCGATATCTTCGGCTGGATGGGTTACCCAATGCAGATTAAGATTAACTTCCTCTGCCGTGACTCTATCCTTGCTGCTCCATTGCTGCTCGACCTTACATTGTTGAGCGATCTTGCTGCTCGTGCAGGCCGTTTCGGAATCCAGCGTTTCTTGAGTTTCTTCCTCAAGGCACCTATGCACGATTATACTAAGGGTGAAGAGCCTGTAAACCATCTCTACCAGCAGTATACGATGCTGAAGAATGCTATCCGTGAGATGGGAGGTTACGAGGCCGATGAGGAAATCGACTAATTAGGTTATTTCATTTAATACTACACCTTAATTATATAAGGCATTAAATTTATATCATGGCACACCTTTGGAATGTTAGAATATCTCTCCATAGGTGTGTCTTTTTGTTTATTTATATAGAAAGTAGACATGGATTCGGTAACGAGTTTTATTTATGGTATGAGCATGATGTTCTTCTCCATGATGGCTTTCCTGTTTTGGAGAAAAGGAAAGGAGATGCTCTTTCGGATGATTATGTGGCTCATGATTGTGGTCGACCTGCAGTTGGTAAAGGACATGGTTTTCTTTCTGATTTATGGTTTTGACAACGAGCATGCGTGGTATCTTACGTCTTCGTTGGATATGATGATTATTCCGTTCTACAGCTTTGTGTTGATGGAGCTGGTGAAGCCGGGCTGGTTCAGATGGGTAAAAGCTTTGATGCTGGAATTGCCTTTCCTCTTGTTGCCGGTGTTCTATATTTTTACCCATAATATCATCTGGTTTTATGTGCTTTCTGTCTGGGGAACCATTTATGGATGCTCTACCTTTATATTGCTTATCTTTATGATTCGGAGGTATCACCGCCAGCTGAAAGAGCGCTTTTCTTATCAGGAAAATATTAATCTGAATTGGCTTCTTGCCATTCTCAATACCTTCTTCCTGATTCTTTTTTTATGGACGCTGAGCTGTTTCGTTATTAATGTGGATTACGACAATATCTATATGGTAAGCTCTCTGATACTCTGGATGCTGATAGATTATTTTGTTTATAGGCATGAGTCGGTGATAGAAGAGTTGAGCGATATAGAAATTGTACCGTTAGAGCAGAACGAAGTTGATGTTTCGGGGATGGCTGCTGAGGTGCAGCGGTTGTTCGAGGAAGATAAAATCTATCTCAATCCGAAACTGAAATTGTCTGATGTGGCGCTGGCTGTAGGTACGAACCGTACTTATCTGAGTCGCTATTTTAACCGGCAGAATGGGCAGACGTTTTATGATTATGTGAATACTTATCGTATACAGTATGCTGAGAATTTGTTGAAGTCAACGAACTTTCCTTTGCCGGAAATCGCCATCAAATCGGGATTTAATTCTATTTCTACGTTCAGAAGAGTATTTTTTGCCTCTTTTGGTTGCTCTCCTAATAAATATAGAGTAAATGCATAAGTTGTTGGTGTTTAGGTAGTTTGTAAAAATCAGTGGCACACTGAAAAATGTCAAAAGACACTTTTTGTCCATTTGAAACTTATTTTTGCTATTTTGAAACCATGGTTCTCAATTTTTTTTCTATCTTTGCACCATAGAACTTTTTGAAGAGAATATAACTCTAGCATTTACTTTTTCTAGGAATTAAAAAATAAAGGTTGGCCAACCCGTTGAGGGCAAGCCAACCTTTCTCGTTATGTATGTTATTCTTTGTTTTTTTACTTTATTCCCGGTTCCCGTTTTCATTATTCCTTGTTGCTGCCTCCGAAGATGCGGAGCAAGTAGAGGAAGAGGTTGATAAAATCGAGATACAGGGTCAAGGCTCCGATGAGTGCCAGTTTCTGTGCGCCTTCGCTCATGTCGTATTGTGTCTGGAGCATCTGCTTGATCTTCTGACTGTCCCAAGCGGTCAAGCCAACGAAGATGGCTACACCGGCGTAACTCAAAATGTACTCAAATCCCGAACTCTTCAAGAACATGTTTACTATGGTAGCGATAATCAGACCTATCAGCGCCATGAAGAGTATTTTTCCTAAAGAGGTCAAATCCTTCTTGGTAGTGTAACCATAGAAAGCCATCGCTCCGAATGTGCCGGCTGTAATAAAAAATACCTTGGCAATACTGGTCATCGTATAAACTACGAATACGGATGAAAGCATGGCACCATTCAAAACCGAGTAGACGATGAAGAGTAGGGTGGCCGTAGTCAGGGAGAGTCTCTGTAGGGCACCAGTAATGATGAATACCAGGGCGAGTTCTGCGATAATCAGGCCAAAGAGCAAGCCGCGGCTTGTCATCAAGGTCATCAGCAGGGTAGGACTGCTAGCCACACCATAGGCTGTAACGCCCGTAATCAGGAGAGCTAAGGTCATCCATGTATACACTTTGCGCATCAAAGCAGAGAAAACACCGCTTATACCTCGCTCTTTCTCATTAACAGCAAAGCCATTGCTCTGCTGGTTGTTCTGACTATTTATCAGATTGTACATTTCCTTTTCTGTCATAATTCTATTTTCTTTTGTTATTTATGGTCTATTGAATAATATAATAAGCGCAAAGATAATGCCAATTATTGAAACGAACGATAATCTCTGCGCTTTATTAACATTTATTCCGTAATTTTACGTCATTCTCAGACCCTTTATCAGGATATGATAGTTGCCGCTAGGAATGATGGTGATGTCTGTCTTCATGTCAGTCTCCTTGCGATTGAAACTGATCTGCCATTGCCATCTTAATCTCTTATCTTCTTTTTCTTCTACCAGTCTCATACGCTATTCGTTTTATTTCGAATGCAAAGATACGTCTTTTCCGTTTTCTACCTATGCGATTTGTGCGATTTGCGTGGATTCGGGAAATAAAGTGCGAAAAATATCATGGAATCATTCAGAAGAATATCTCCGAAGAATACGAAATTATCTCCGAAAGATAGCACAATATCTCCGAAGGATAAGAAATTATCTCCGAAAGATAGCAGAATATCTCCGAAGGATAAACCAAGAAGACAAATGTAGGTAATCCGATGATGAAGATATGGAAGCTGGGTTGTGGCAACGAGGTGAAGGGTGAAGGGTATATTTTAAATCTTATATTATATTCTTTTTTTAGGGTTTTTCCGATTTTTGACCCTAGGGTACCCTTTCATTTTTCCCTTGCCGCGCGTATATATAAAAAAGAGTTTTCAAACCTTCACCCTTCACCTTTTTATTTAACGTTTTATGTGTCAAATAGTTACGGGTGAAGGGTGGTGAAGGGTGTTTTTTGCTTTTTATAAACATATTTTAGGAATTCAATCCGTTTTTACATATTTTAAGCGTTTATTTTGGGTTCCGAAATGGGTATTTTTTTTAGAGAGTCCTCTTTTTTTTTATGATTTCTTTCTGCGGAAACTCCTAGAATCCAAGTCTAATCGGTATCCATGATGTATAATCCGTTAAAATATTATCAGCGAAATAAAGTTAATGGCTATGGATAAGCGTAAACTTCTAAAATATAAGTTATCTTAAAAACATTATAACCTTTTATAGTATTGTCAGCGAAATAAAGTTAATGGCTACGGATAAGCGTCAATTTTTAAATATAAATTAACTAAATTTTCGCATGTGGTTCAAGAACCTTTCAGGGCGTATGGGACAAAACTTGCGAAACTTGAGTAAATTAACTGAAAAAGCATTATAACCTTAATAGTATTGTGCGCTTGCGTATACGCCTAAGTGTGTGCACAGGCAAGCGCATATATATAGTAATGTAAGCAGCTAAAATCTCTTCCGTAAAGTCTTTATAGATGTTAAAAACCGACTAAAAAAGCAACTTTTTTGCGAAAAGATTTGGTGAAATGAAAAATAGTTAGTACTTTTGCACTCGCTTTTGAGAAATCAAGCATTACTCAAAGCAATAAAGAAAGAGTTCTTTGAAAGATTTTACATAAACAGACAAGTAGTACAAGAAGCGGTTAACTTCTTAGAAATAAGAAAGTTGACTGGGTAAAAGAAACGAACCGTCAAGCAATTGACAAGTCAGGTTTACTAAGCTTCAATAAACGTAAAGGATATTCGTCCTAAGTACAGACAACAAACACCGATTGCTTCAGCAATGAGGCAAGAAGTAAAAACAATATTTTACAATGGAGAGTTTGATCCTGGCTCAGGATGAACGCTAGCTACAGGCTTAACACATGCAAGTCGAGGGGAAACGACATCGAAAGCTTGCTTTTGATGGGCGTCGACCGGCGCACGGGTGAGTAACGCGTATCCAACCTGCCCACCACTTGGGAATAACCTTGCGAAAGTAAGACTAATGCCCAATGATATCTCTAGAAGACATCTGAAAGAGATTAAAGATTTATCGGTGATGGATGGGGATGCGTCTGATTAGCTTGTTGGCGGGGTAACGGCCCACCAAGGCGACGATCAGTAGGGGTTCTGAGAGGAAGGTCCCCCACATTGGAACTGAGACACGGTCCAAACTCCTACGGGAGGCAGCAGTGAGGAATATTGGTCAATGGGCGAGAGCCTGAACCAGCCAAGTAGCGTGCAGGATGACGGCCCTATGGGTTGTAAACTGCTTTTATAAGGGAATAAAGTGAGTCTCGTGAGACTTTTTGCATGTACCTTATGAATAAGGACCGGCTAATTCCGTGCCAGCAGCCGCGGTAATACGGAAGGTCCGGGCGTTATCCGGATTTATTGGGTTTAAAGGGAGCGTAGGCCGGAGATTAAGCGTGTTGTGAAATGTAGACGCTCAACGTCTGCACTGCAGCGCGAACTGGTTTCCTTGAGTACGCACAAAGTGGGCGGAATTCGTGGTGTAGCGGTGAAATGCTTAGATATCACGAAGAACTCCGATTGCGAAGGCAGCTCACTGGAGCGCAACTGACGCTGAAGCTCGAAAGTGCGGGTATCGAACAGGATTAGATACCCTGGTAGTCCGCACGGTAAACGATGGATGCCCGCTGTTGGTCTGAATAGGTCAGCGGCCAAGCGAAAGCATTAAGCATCCCACCTGGGGAGTACGCCGGCAACGGTGAAACTCAAAGGAATTGACGGGGGCCCGCACAAGCGGAGGAACATGTGGTTTAATTCGATGATACGCGAGGAACCTTACCCGGGCTTGAATTGCAGAGGAAGGATTTGGAGACGATGACGCCCTTCGGGGTCTCTGTGAAGGTGCTGCATGGTTGTCGTCAGCTCGTGCCGTGAGGTGTCGGCTTAAGTGCCATAACGAGCGCAACCCCTCTCCTTAGTTGCCATCAGGTTAAGCTGGGCACTCTGGGGACACTGCCACCGTAAGGTGTGAGGAAGGTGGGGATGACGTCAAATCAGCACGGCCCTTACGTCCGGGGCTACACACGTGTTACAATGGCAGGTACAGAGAGATGGTGTTCTGCAAAGCGCATCTAATCCTTAAAGCCTGTCTCAGTTCGGACTGGGGTCTGCAACCCGACCCCACGAAGCTGGATTCGCTAGTAATCGCGCATCAGCCATGGCGCGGTGAATACGTTCCCGGGCCTTGTACACACCGCCCGTCAAGCCATGAAAGCCGGGGGCGCCTAAAGTCCGTGACCGTAAGGAGCGGCCTAGGGCGAAACTGGTAATTGGGGCTAAGTCGTAACAAGGTAGCCGTACCGGAAGGTGCGGCTGGAACACCTCCTTTCTGGAGAGACGATTATCTTTAGCTATTAGTTTATAGTTAATAGTTTATAGTTTTAGTGACTGATTAAAGTTCGCTTCTCTTCTTGTACGCACCATCTGTTTAATTAAATACAGGAGACTGAGAAAGCTGTTTTTAGTTAATATTTAAAGTTAACAGTTAACAGCTCGGCTCAAGCAAAATGGTTCAACTCCACAATCTCCACTCTGTCATTAGTTGAGTTGCTTTAAACTGTCAACTTTCAACTATAAACTGACAAAAAGATCTTTGACATATTGACACAAGCAAAACTGTAAGTAATGAACTTTAGTTCAGACTAAAGTAAATCAAATCGCAAGATGAGATTTCACTTTGTTAGAATACAGCTGAAAGTATGAGCTACTTATTCGCTGTCAGGTTAAACTGATAGCAAATACAGTCGTAAAGAAAGTAAGAAAGGGCGTATGGCGGATGCCTAGGCTCACGGAGGCGATGAAGGACGTGATAAGCTGCGATAAGCTTCGGGTAGGTGCAAATAACCTTTGATCCGAAGATTTCCGAATGGGACAACCTAGCCGTCTGAAGGACGGTTACTCTTACCAATGTAAGAGAGCTAACGCAGGGAACTGAAACATCTTAGTACCTGCAGGAAGAGAAAATAAATGAATGATTCCCCCAGTAGTGGCGAGCGAACGGGGAACAGCCCAAACCGTTGACGTCGCAAGGCGCCAGCGGGGTTGTAGGACCGCGACATTGTATGCAAATCGTGAACAGAACACTTTGGAAAATGTGACCATAGACGGTGATAGTCCAGTATGTGAAGCGAAATGCAGCATAGCGGTATCCTGAGTAACGCGGGACACGAGGAATCCTGCGCGAATCTGCCGGGACCATCCGGTAAGGCTAAATACTCCCGTGAGACCGATAGCGAACGAGTACTGTGAAGGAAAGGTGAAAAGAACCCCGAGCAGGGGAGTGAAATAGTTCCTGAAACCATACGCCTACAAGCGGTCGGAGCACAGCAATGTGTGACGGCGTGCCTTTTGCATAATGATCCTACGAGTTACCGTCACTGGCGAGGTTGAGTGTCATGAGACACGTAGCCGCAGTGAAAGCGAGCCTGAAGAGGGCGCACAGTCAGTGGGGGTAGACGCGAAACCAAGTGATCTACACTTGGCCAGGATGAAGTCCCGGTAACACGGGATGGAGGTCCGCACCAATAAGCGTTGAAAAGCTTCTGGATGAGCCGAGTGTAGGAGTGAAAGGCCAATCAAACTTGGAGATAGCTCGTACTCCCCGAAAGGCATTTAGGTGCCGCGTCGGATGGTCACCGTGAGAGGTAGAGCGACCGATAGGACAAGAGGGCTTCACCGCCTATCGAGTCCTGACGAACTCCGAATGCTCACGGTCTGCAGTCCGGCAGTAAGGGGGCGGGTGCTAAGGTCCGTCCCCGAGAGGAGAAGAATCCAGACCGCCGTCTAAGGTCCCGGAGTTCTGCCTGAGTTAGTCTAACGAAGTCTGGTCCCTATGACAGCTAGGATGTTGGCTTGGAAGCAGCCATTCATTCAAAGAGTGCGTAACAGCTCACTAGTCGAGGGTCCGGGCATGGATAATAATCGGGTATAAGGCAGACACCGAAGGCGCGGGATAGCAATTTTAAAAGTATCGGTAGGGGAGCATACTCACAGCGTCGAATGGTGTACGTAAGTTATCCTGGAGCGGTGAGTAAAGCAAATGTAGGAATAAGTAACGATAAGGAGGGTTAGATTCCCTCCCGCTGTAAGACCAAGGTTTCCCGGGCAATGCCAATCAGCCCGGGGTCAGTCGGGTCCTAAGTCTAAGCCGAACGGCGATGGCGATGGCAGAGACGGTTAATATTCCGTCACTGCCGCATGGGGCGATGTGGAGACGGAGCAGTGAAACCACCGCGGGGCGACGGAAGTCCCCGTTGAAGAGTGTAGGCGTTGAGGATGGCAGGCAAATCCACCATCCGAGCTGAACTTGACAGTATGGAGTCTTCTTCGGAAGAATCCAATAGTGTGGGTAATCATACTCCCGAGAAAATCCGCTAAGCTTAACCCATGCGGCACCCGTACCGCAAACGGACACACGTGGTCGGGTAGAACATACTAAGGCGTTGAGAGATTCATGGTTAAGGAACTAGGCAAATTGACCCTGTAACTTCGGGATAAAGGGTCCTCGTGATGAGCGAGGCGCAGAGAATAGGTCCAGGCAACTGTTTAACAAAAACACAGGGCTGTGCAAACTCGAAAGATGACGTATACAGCCTGACACCTGCCCGGTGCCGGAAGGTTAAGAGGAGATGTCACTCGCAAGAGGAAGCATTGAATTGAAGCCCCGGTAAACGGCGGCCGTAACTATAACGGTCCTAAGGTAGCGAAATTCCTTGTCGGGTAAGTTCCGACCTGCACGAATGGTGTAATGATCCGGACGCTGTCTCAACCATGAGCTCAGTGAAATTGTAGTATCGGTGAAGATGCCGATTACCCGCGATGGGACGAAAAGACCCCGTGAACCTTTACTACAGCTTAGCATTGACCTTGGTCATCCGATGTGTAGGATAGGCCGGAGGCTTTGAAGCGGGAGCGCCAGCTTTCGTGGAGCCATCCTTGAAATACGGCCCTTTGGCTGTCTGAGGTCTAACGCGTGATACGCGGACACTGCTTGGTGGGTAGTTTGACTGGGGTGGTCGCCTCCAAAAGCGTAACGGAGGCTTCCAAAGGTGCCCTCGGGTCGATTGGTAACCGACCTCAAAGAGTGCAATGGCATAAGGGCGCTTGACTGGGAGGCAGACATGCCGAGCAGGCAGGAAACTGGGGCATAGTGATCCGGCGGATGTGTATGGAAACTCCGTCGCTCAAAGGATAAAAGGTACTCCGGGGATAACAGGCTGATCCCCCCCAAGAGCTCATATCGACGGGGTGGTTTGGCACCTCGATGTCGGCTCGTCACATCCTGGGGCTGGAGAAGGTCCCAAGGGTTGGGCTGTTCGCCCATTAAAGTGGCACGCGAGCTGGGTTCAGAACGTCGTGAGACAGTTCGGTCTCTATCTATCGTGGGCGTGGGAGTTTTGAGTGGTGCCGTCACTAGTACGAGAGGACCGTGATGGACAGACCTCCGGTTTACCAGTTGTGCCGCCAGGCGCACCGCTGGGTATCTGAGTCTGGATTGGATAAGCGCTGAAAGCATCTAAGTGCGAAGCCAGCCGCAAGATGAGAACTCCATTGAGGGTCGTCAAAGACGATGACGTTGATAGGATGCAGGTGTAAAGACAGCGATGTCAAAGCCGAGCATTACTAATTGCCCGAACACTTTCTTTAGGAAAGTTCATAGTTTCAACTGTATGTACAGTCTGAATGGTGCTGAAAGTTGTAATTCAACATTCAACAATCAACATTACTTATACGTTTGCTTGTGTGCAAATACGTCATAACCCATTATCAGGTGGTTATTGCGGTGAGGTTCCACCTCTTCCCATTCCGAACAGAGAAGTTAAGCTCACTTGCGCCGATGGTACTGCAATGCAATGCGGGAGAGTAGGTAGCCGCCTTCTTTTATCAAGAGCCTCGGATTTCGAAAGATTTCTGAGGCTTTTTTGTTTTTCCCACAGATTTCACAGATGCTCACAGATTTTAGACCTGTTCGGTCTGGAATTTCGCAGATTTTTATTATCTTTGTAGCATGAATAGGAAAAGAATTAAAAAGGAGTTTGCTAATTTCGGTCAGCGTATGCTACGGATGCCTCGTACCCGAGGATTCGGAGTACAATCACCTACAGCCTATTCTTTCCTGCGCAAGGTGGTTAACGAAAAGGGATTTCTCAGAATCTATTGTCAGACTCATTCTGAAATCTCCTCCTCCTATCCCCAAGATGCCTCCAAACAGAAACGTCTTCTCTTCCGCATCAGAACTGTTTATCCTAATGTAGTAGAACTCTCTGCATCTTCCCTGCTAAAGAGAGAGGATTTCCAGCAGTTTCTCTGGAATGTGTCTGATGATACGGTTTTAGTAGTTACAGACATCAATCTCGATGCAGAATATAGGAAAGTATGGCTTCGACTTGTAACAGATAATCGTACGATTTTGACCTTTAATTTGGTTGATTGCGGTATAGTTTTCTTCGATAAAACCAAATATAAGCAGAATTTTAATGTAAATTATTGATTTGTGCGTAAATTTGTTCCATAAATATTTGGAATTTAAAATAAAAGTATTACTTTTGCAGCCAAAATAATAGAAACGTTAAATTATAGAGCTATGTATTGGACACTTGAATTGGCTTCAAAGCTTGAAGATGCACCATGGCCTGCAACTAAAGAAGAGTTGATTGACTACGCAACTCGCTCTGGTGCGCCTCTAGAAGTTCTAGAGAATTTGCAGGAGATAGAAGACGAAGGCGATGTTTACGAAAGCATCGAAGACATCTGGCCTGATTATCCTTCAAAGGATGACTTCTTGTGGAATGATGACGAGTACTAATCGTTCATCGATTACGATTATCAGTATAAGATAATGGAAATGAGCCATATAGGTGATTTCTCATGAAATTCCTATATGGCTTTTTGCCGTCCATGATCAAGACACACCTGGGCTGTTTTAGCGCTAGCACACGGAGCTGAAATCAGTGAGATAAGCAGATTGTTAGGTCACGCTTCAACAGGCGTCACAGAGCGAGTTTATGCAGAAAAGAAGGTGGTATCACGCTAAACAGAGTGATACCACCTTCGATCAAATTTGTAGCCTTTATAGTCGAAACTATCAGAATATCTTGTAGTCCTTGCCAGTAAGATTAGAAATTGGCTTGAATAAACGCAATAGAATGAGCCCTATCACGATAAATGCTATTCTGACTATTACTGAACCACCCATAGTAAAACCGTGCCATACGAGGAAAATGGGTGAGCACATGAGGGCTACGATGATTAGGCACATTAGAGCTGCTAGAAATGTTTTTGGTCCCATACGTCAATAATCTAATGGAGCTATGAAATGATCATCAGGCAGGTCGTGAAAATACTTGCCATCTGCATCATTAGTCACATATGTTTCGTTTTCTGGATCTTCTGTAGCGAAATAGATTTCCAAATTCTTGAAACGATTTTTGAGAAGAACGCGGAAGTCAGTAATCAATGCGAGTTCTTCCGCTTCTATATAGAGAAAGCCTTCTGAAAGTTCGCATTTCTTGATATTACCACAGAGATTGCAAGTCCCATAGTCCACACCAAGAGCTAAGATGATGTTTCCTTCCCAATCATCGGCCTCGTCTTCTTCCATAGCAGGGCGTTCTTTCTGTTTGAAAGTCTGATAGAGGTCATATATCTCTTGCAACTCTTCTTGTTTTCCCACAATGTGGTAGCGTACTTTTATATTATGCATTTGGGATGCAAAGATAGCTAAATCTGATTCCATGTCTTGTCAATCGATTTCACTACTGTCCAATAAAAAAGGGCAATTCGATCTTTGAAACAGTTGAATTATAGTCTTTTATGCAGTATTTTGCAATGAAACGGACTTGATTTTGTACAATAGTTCGTTAATAATTCAATAATGTGCTAAGCAGCTATACGCTGTAAGCACGAGAGATCTTTGAAAATCTTGCTAATTAAAGTTCGGTTCGGGATGTACCTGCATGCTTTAAAAATTCGTCTCACCAGATAAATGTTGGTCATCAGTGACTTGAATGAAGACATAGAATATTCCATTCCCATCTCCTTCATAGTTACCTTGGCAACATTTAGTGATGTGAACGAAGCATTGAAAGCAAAATCGAGTTTCCACTTATCGCGAGCCTGGCAGTCCATAAGACCAGTATAGCCTTTGGCGTCACGAAAGCAAAATTCGATCTGAAACCTGGTTCTATAATAAAGAAGTACCTCTTCACCCGAAAGTGAGGTGTCTGTAGAGAAGAATAGTTTCTTCTTGCCATTCGGCATCTGCCAGATGACAAGTCTAACTTTACACTTGAGTGCCTTGGAATAGGCAATCAAAGTATAAGCTGTTCCTTCTATATCTTTCATCTCCATCTTCTCCATTCGAGTGAGGTCAAGATTCTTCATATCAATCTTGCCATCCTTGGTCTTGGGGCGATCACGTTTTCCAGTACGTGGACCAGTATAGACATAAAAGAGACAAGCATTGTCACGAAAGCGGCTTATCAAAGAGAAACCTTCTTTCTTTATCCCATTAACAAATGTACTTGTAGAGAAGTAAGCATCTGCAACTATGAGGGTTGAGAGTTTAAGAAGTTCCTTGCGGTAACGCTTAATGACGCTGATATAGAAATCTACCATAGTCTTGTTTCTAAGACTCAGTTCTTTATTATTTAGCGACTGGTGGGCTCTTAACATCATGCAGTCTTTGGTATCAATATCAATGAGTCCAATACCCATGATTTCGAGACCATGTTTAACAGACTGAGCACATCCTGACCAAAAACGACCGATATGTGGTGTTTTCTTGCCAGCTTTACTGATGTAGCTGGGATCAATGGCAATAGCCCATCTTCCCTGTTTACCCAAGAAGCGCTTGGCAAGTGAGACATTAAGTTTGAGCCAATCAATTCACTTCGACTTTTTCAAGCCGAATGCGTTGCGATAGGTTTGCTCAACATGCAAGCCATACCTCCCCATTTGGGTGAAATTTATCTTTCTTGGTATTACCATGAACAAAATTATCACCTCGATGAGTATTTTCTCGAAACTTTTTGTTATCTTTGCAGCTGAATCTTCAACTGCATCTTTAAAGATATCCATATATTGGTCAAGTCCTGTATTCATGTAATATTGTATTTGTCGTGATCTACAAAGTTACTGAAAATCAGCGACTTGACCAACTTTTTACAGTTAAGTTTTCATAAGCATTTCTTAATATAAGTTATTGATTTACAGACGATTAAATATTAATTTAACGCAGTATTGATTAATAAAGAATATACTACCGCTGATATATGCGCAACAAATTGTGACGCTTGTGATTCATTTCCCTTGAAATCCTTAACAAATACAGCTAAGGTATAGCAGACCTTATTAGGCAGACATATATAGGCTACATCATTCTGAGCTGCAAGAATACCATTTTCATTGACACCAGAACCTGTCTTATGTGCTATTACAACCCCTTCTTTATCAAGAAGTGGAGCTACTATCCTATCTATACCTGTTTTACATTCTTTCAATGCATTCTTAATGAAATCTTGTTTCTCATTACTGATAAGACTTTCTGTAAACAAACGATTCATCAACATTGCAGCACCAAGAGGAGATGTGTAATTAGAGTAAGCTTTGTCATGGTCAGCGGACATTTCCTCTTCTGTATAAGCTATCTGAAAACTCGAACGTGGTATGAGTTTCGCTATAAAACTGTCTGTTTGTGCAGTATTGAGCATATTCTTAAACATGATATTGCTTGCATTATTGTCGCTCTGGGAAAGAGTATAGCGCAACAGATCTCTTACTGTCAACGATATAACTGGTGCTGAATAATCTTTCATCATAGGGCTCCATGTCTTTGGATCAAGTTTTTCCCTATTTATCTTTACCAAGGTATCAAGGGAAAGGCCTTTTTTGTCAAAATCATTGCAAAGAGCTAATGCCTGATGAACCTTAAATACACTCATCATAGGATAAATGCTTTTATTATTAACACTAACCGTATCTGTGTTATTAATAATAACCGCCACACCAATTTCACCAGGACAAGCCGAGACAATCTGAGAAATGCTATCAGTCAAAACATCTGTTAATGGAGGATTCGCGCTACCTTTTGTAGCTGATTTACAGGACAATGAGAACACCAAGATGAAGATGCAAACTAAAGCTTTACACAAAACTACGATTTGCTTTTTTCTGTTTTTTTTTATGTTTCTTAATTCCGCAACACTATATTTAACATTATTTATAAGTGCCTGAGCAACAAAAAGTTACCCAGGATTTTGCCATGTCAGAATTTTCACTTACCTTAGTGTTGCGAAAAGAAGACAAGCAAAACTCTAATATGACATGGCAAAGATACAAATAAAATCCGAGAAACTCACTCCTTTTGGGGGAATTTTTTCTATTATGGAGCAATTTGATGCTCTTTTAGCTCAAACCATAGATTCCTCCTTGGGATTGAGATGCACTATGTTTGGTTATCAATATAGCGAGATTCTACGCTCTCTGATGTGCGTATATCTTTGTGGTGGCTCATGTATTGAGGATGTTACAACTCACTTGATGAAACATTTGTCTCTTCATCCAACTCTTCGCACTTGCAGCGCAGACACCATATTACGTGCTATCGAAGAACTGACTTGTAAGAACATCACCTATAAATCTGCTTCTGGCAAATCCTATGATTTCAATACTGCAGACAAGATGAACTGCTTACTGGTTAATGCCCTGCTTGCTACTGGCCAATTGAAATCCGATCAAGAGTATGATTTTGACTTTGCCCATCAGTTCATCGAAACAGAGAAGTATGATGCAAAACCAACCTACAAGAAGTTCTTGGGCTATAGTCCAGGCGTAGCTGTCATTAACGACATGATTGTTGGTATTGAAAATAGAGACGGTAACACAAACGTGCGCTTCAACCAAAGAGAGACTTTGGAAAGAATCTTCAAGCGACTGGAGTCATCGGAAGTATATATATCCCGTGCCCGCATGGATTGCGGCTCATGCTCGGAGGAAATCGTAGATATGATAGAGGCTCATTGCAAGCATTTTTATATTCGTGCCAACAGGTGCTCTTCCTTCTATGATTCCATGTTTGCCTTGACTGGATGGAAAACTGTTGAAATCAACGGTATTGAGTTTGAGCAGAATTCCATCCTTGTTGAGAAATGGAAAGGGAAACCGTATCGTCTTGTCATACAGAGACAAAGGCGAATAGAGGGAGACCTTGACATTTGGGAAGGCGAATATACCTACAGATGTATACTGACTAACGATTACAAGTCGAGTGCAAGAGACATCGTAAAATTCTACAATCTTCGTGGTGGCAAGGAACGTATCTTCGATGACATGAACAATGGCTTTGGCTGGAATCGATTGCCAAAATCGTTCATGGCACAGAATACTGTATTCCTGCTTATGACAGCTCTCATCAGAAACTTCTACAAAGCTATTATGCAGAGATTGAAAACTCGTGAATTTGGATTGCGTGCCACCAGCAGGATCAAGGCCTTTGTTTTCAAGTTCATCTCTGTTCCTGCAAAATGGATTAAGACATCACGCAGGCATGTATTGAACCTTTTACTCAGACAACAATACTTATGCCAACCTGTTCAAGACAGACTTTGGTTAAAGACCATGCTTTTCTGGTTAAACCAGCGTATTACCTCAAGTCGCTTTATGGAGTAAGGGGATTTAGTGTCTGCGACATTTCTGTTGTGCAAGAAATATGTACTATAAAATGAATTTTGTCGCTTTGAAACCAAAATCCCACTAAATCCTATAGGTTGCGGATTTGAGGTAAAGAAGGTTACACAAAAGAACAAATAGCGAAACTTATGTTTATAAATGGTCGTCATCGTAAGACTTCTGACTATTCTCTATATTGGCGAGCCGGAAACTCCATTGTCGTGCAGGTCTTGTCCGCAGTCTTTACTGCAATAATCAAGCAGTATCCAGATTCATTCGGAGAATTTGCCTGTATGTCTCTTAAAGAGTGAAAAACTGCCACGAAAAAAGAGTATCAACGTCGATATTATGCCAGTCATAAGGAAGAACTACAACGCAAGAGCCGTGAGTACCACAGACAGCTAAGAGTGAATAAAAATAAGTGATTGTGGAAAATATTTGCAAAGTTTTCTACATAAAAAAAGTTAATTAAATCGGCGGGGTGTTACACATATCGCTGATTTTTTGTATTTTTGCACCATTAAAGAAAGAAAACGATATGGCAGAAATAGCAAACCGTATATACGAGACAAGTGAAGGGCAGATTCTCTTCATCTCAGACTTCTCTGACATCAATGATAATGAGAAGGTGGTAAGTCGTGCACTTTCTGTAGAAGAAAAAAAGGGAAATATAGTTCGATTAGCTAATGGGGTTTATCTTCGCCCTAAGAATACCCGATTTGGGATAGTCTATCCATCAATAGATGAAATGGTGATGGCTATAGCCCAGCGAGATAAGGTACAAATACAACCTTCAGGAGTTACAGCGCTCAACAAACTTGGACTCTCAACACAGGTGCCTACAAAATATACTTATCTGACATCGGGAAGTGGAAGAGTCTTGACTCTTGGAAATCGGACTATAGAGTTGAAGAGAAGTGTTCCTAAGAACTTTGCTTTTCAGACAGTGTTGGCAGCGCTTCTTGTACAAGCTCTTAGAACATTAGGACAAAAGAATGTAGGTAATCAAGAACTCTCTACCATAAGAAAATTGGTCAATGAAGAGGAACATAAAGACTTGTTTGTACAAGACCTTACTCTCATGCCAGTATGGATGAGAAAGCTGATAACTGATATAATAGATAAAAACGAGCATTATGACACTTTGGTTAAATCACACAATAGATGAACGAATAGCAATGTTGCAACGTGCGGAAGAGAAGTTTCGTATTAATCAGGTTGCAATTGAAAAGGACTGGTGGGTAACTGTGGTGCTCAACGCTCTTTTCAAATGTTCATGTGCAGATCAACTCATCTTTAAGGGAGGTACAAGTCTCAGTAAAGGATGGAATTTGATAGAAAGATTCAGTGAGGATATAGACTTATCTGTAAGCCATGAATTCTTCGGTATAGAGAAGACGACAAAGAATCAGCGTGAAAAACTTCGCAAGAAGGCACGTAGGTATTTTCTTGATACAGTTTCAGCAGAGTTGGATGAAAATCTAAAGAAACTTGGTGTGGAAGGATACCATATAGAAAATGTAGTAGAGGAAATTGATGAGGATGGTAAGGCAAGTCCCGTTGCAAGTGATAAGGATCCGTCTGTCATTCTCGTTCATTATGAGTCTATGCTTGGTCATACGATAGAGTATATTCCGCCAAGAGTTAAGATAGAGATTAGTTGCTTGTCTATGAATGAACCTACGGAAGACCGTTTGATTTCATCATATATTGAGCAGACTTTCCCTGGAGAAGATGCGGCGGCTACAGCTACGGTCAGAACAGTTGTGCCTACTCGAACATTCCTAGAGAAGGCATTCCTGCTATGCGAGGAGTTTCAGAAACAGACTCCTCGTCATGTCCGAATGTCTAGACATCTTTATGATCTCGAACGCTTGATGGATACAGGATTTGGCAAACAAGCCCTGCAGGATATTGATTTGTATGAGCGTATAGTTAAGCATCGTTCCATATACTATGCTGTTGGGTATGTAGATTATTCTAAGTTGATGCCTAGTGAGATTGATTTCGTTCCTAGGCAAGAGTTGATGAAGGATTGGGAAGGTGATTATGCAGAGATGTGTAACCACTTTATCTATGGTCAGACTTTATCTTTCGAAAAACTTTTAGAGCGAATCAAGGAGTTGCAAGATAGGTTTAGAAAAGCCTTTTAGCGACTTTTACTCCTTAATAAAATGTTCAATAAAAAAGTTAGAAGGCTATAAGTGTTTGGTATTCAGCCCTAATATTCCTCTGGAATGATGACGAGTATTAATCTCGATGATAGGGCTGCTCTCTTATAAGAGGGTAGCCTTTTTCATCTTTTGTTTCTTGCTTATATATAATAATGTGTAAGAAATTCCGTTATCTTATTGTGTTGAAAAGATTTATCATTATATGGATTCTGCTAGTGGGGGTGCTCGAAATGAGGGCACAGTATGATCCTTCCTTCAGTCATTATTTTGACATGGAACCATCATTCAATCCTGCTGCTGTGGGTAAGCAGTCGAAACTCAATGTTGCGGCGGCCTACGCACTTGATATGGCTGGATTCGAACATAACCCCCGTACCTTTCAGGTGGCGGCTGACATGCCTTTCTTCTTGCTCAATCACCGGCATGGAGTAGGCTTGTCGCTACAGAATGACCAGATTGGTCTTTTTACTCATCAGCGACTGGCTTTACAGTATGCTTTGCAGAATAAACTCCTGGGTGGAACGCTGAGCGTGGGTGTGCAAGGAGGCATGCTGAGTGAGAAGTTTGATGGAAGCAAGGTGGATTTGGGAGAAAGTGGTGACCCTGCCTTTTCTACTTCAGACGTAAATGGAAGCGGAATGGATTTGAGTCTGGGTCTGTATTATCAGCATAAGGCCTGGTATGTAGGACTTTCTGCCCAGCATCTTACATCGCCTACGATAAATCTAGGTGAGACCAACGAATTGAAAATAGATGCCACATATTATTTGACAGGTGGATACAATATTCGACTGAGAAATCCGTTCTTAACAATAAAGCCGTCTGTTCTTGTTACAACAGATGGTACCACATGGCGAGGCGACCTGACAGGAAGATTGGTTTACCAATATGAAAAACGGATGTTGTATGGTGGAGTAACCTATAGTCCGGACAGATCGGTAACCGTGCTGGTAGGCGGTAGTTTCCATGGGGTAGTGCTTGGTTACAGTTACGAGGCATACACCTCTAAACTCAGTGCCGGAAATGGCAGTCATGAACTCTTTGTAGGGTATCAGACCGATATCAACCTGACCAAGAAAGGCAGAAACCGTCATCAGAGCGTCAGAATATTATAATGTAAATAGAAATAAGAACATAGTAGAATCATAAAACAATGAAGAAAAGTATATTGCTCCTTAGTGCATTCGCTATATTGCTCACCTTGAGCGGCTGCTTCGGTGCCAAGCAAGCTTCTGTTGCAGGCAGAGGTGGCGAGGTGGTTGGCGTGAGCGGTAGAAGCTTTGTAGAGCCAGCCCCTTATGGTATGGTAAAGATAAACCGTGGCTTCCTGAAAATGGGAATGGAGACCCAAGACTCACTCTGGGGAATGAAAACACCACGCAAGGATGTGTCGGTGGATGGATTCTGGATGGATGATACCGAAATCACCAATTCAGAATATAAGCAGTTTGTGGCTTATGTGCGCGATTCTATTCTTCGTACCCGTCTGGCTGATCCTGCTTATGGAGGCGACGAGACTTACATGATTACTGAAGATAAGAATGGCGATCCGGTTACACCTCATGTAAACTGGAAGAAAGCGCTGCCTAAGAAACCTAATGAGGATGAGCAGAGAGCTTTTGAAAGTCTGTATGAAACCAATCCGGTTACAGGAGAAAAACTCATCGACTGGCGCCAGCTTAACTATAAATACGAAATCTATGATTATACAGCTGCGGCTCAGCGTAAGTTCCGTCTGAATCCCCAGGAACGTACCTTCAACACCGATGTGAAGATAAATCCGGACGAGGTGGTGATGATTTCAAAAGATACCGCTTATTATGATGATGAGGGTAGAGTGGTGCGTGAGACCATCAACCGTCCGCTTTCAGGACCATGGGACTTCCTGAATACCTATATCGTGAATGTTTATCCTGACACTACCTGTTGGGTAAACGACTTCAGAAATGCAGAGAATGAAACCTATCTGAGAAGTTATTTCAGCAATCCTGCGTATAATGACTATCCGGTAGTAGGTGTTACCTGGGAACAGGCAAATGCCTTCTGCGCCTGGAGAACAGACTATCTTTTGAAGGGCTTAGGTCCTGAAGCAAGATTTGTGCAGCGTTACCGTCTGCCAACCGAGGCAGAATGGGAATATGCTGCAAGAGGCAAGAACCAGAATGAATTTCCTTGGGACAATGCGGATGTGAAGAATGGGGATGGCTGTTTTTACGCCAATTTCAAACCAGACAGGGGCAACTATACCAAAGACGGCAACCTGATAACCAGTAAGGTGGCTATCTATTCGCCAAATTCTAATGGACTTTACGATATGGCTGGTAATGTGGCAGAGTGGACAAGTACCGTTTATACAGAGGCGGGTGTTGACGCAATGAGCGATTTTAACCCAACTTTACAGTATAATGCTGCCATAGAAGATCCTTACCGTTTGAAGAAGAAGAGTGTAAGAGGTGGTTCCTGGAAAGACCCTGAGTCGTTTATCCGTTCGGCATGGCGCACTTTCGAGTACCAGAATCAGCCTCGCTCATACATCGGATTCCGTTGCGTGAGAAGTCTTGCTACTACGGCAAGCGGAAAACAGAAACCATTGAAGAATAAGAATAGGAGATAAATAATATGAGCTATTATAGCAAATTCAATATCGTATACCGCTTGCAGAAGTGGATGGATAGTGTGCCGGGTCAGACATTCCTTAACTATGCTTACAGTTGGGGTGCCTCTATCGTAATCGCTGGTACCCTCTTTAAGTTGACCCATCTTCCTGGTGCCAATCTCATGCTTTTCTTAGGTATGGGAACCGAGATTTTCGTGTTCTTCCTTTCTGCTTTCGACCGTCCTTTCGACAAGACAGCCGAAGGTAGAGACTTGCCTACCCATGCTACAGAGGAGTATCTGGAAGGAAAGGTGTCGGCTGAAGAAATGATGACAGCCAAGAATCGTTCTGAAACCATTCAACCTCAGGTTGCTTCTCCTGTCTCTCCTGTAATGGCTGCTGCGCCAGAACTGACTCCACTTAATCCTGAGGTGGTGGAAGTTCAGAACAGCTACGTAGAACAGTTGAAGAGCCTGGTAGAAACCTTGAGTAAGGTAAACGAACAGAGTAGCCGACTGACTCGTGACAGCGAGGAGATGGAGAATCTGAACCGTACCTTGACAGGTATCAGCAGGGTATACGAGATGCAGCTGAAAAGTGCCAGCCAGCAGATTGGTACCATTGACCAGATCAATGAGCAGACCAAGATGATGGCAAAGCAGATAGAACAGTTGAACAAGATTTATACCCGTATGATTGATGCCATGACCATCAATATGCGTGTGGCGGCTCCTCATGTAACAAGTGAAGAGTAAAGACGAAGAAAATAAATAGAATCAAGCAAATTTATATCCATGGCAATCAAGAAAAGACCGGTTTCGCCTCGCCAGAAGATGATTAACCTGATGTATGTCATCCTGATGGCTATGTTGGCGCTGAATACTCCTACAGATGAGGAATTCGGTGTCAAAGGCAAGTCTGTTGTCGAGAAAATCAAGAAAAGTCTTGCCGATGATGGGAAGAAATCGGATGAGGAGAAGAAAAATATAGATTTGGTAGAACTGAATGTGAATGAACTCGATGCATTCGTTATTCCAGAGAAAACAACCCTCTATGCCGGTGAACGTTTCAATTCGCATGTGGTGATGGCTGCAATAGACAGTACACAGCGCCCGGAAATCTATGTGAATGGTAGTAGGCTGAATGCCGAGAATGGCAGATACAGTTTTGTGGCAGGTGGCGTAGGTGAGCACCAGTTTGGCGGTTACATTCTGATGAGAGGCAAGAATGGCGAGATGATGCGACGCAATTTCGTTCAGAAATACACCGTATTGCCTGTTCCTAATACAGCTACAGTTGCTGCCGACCTGATGAATGTGCTCTATGCAGGCTATGCCAATCCTATCAGCATCAGCGTTCCTGGTGTTCCGGCAAATGCTATCTCTGCTTCCATGACAGGCGGTTCTTTCGTAGCTAAGGGCAATGGTCATTTCGTGGCTACACCTTCAGCGGTGGGTAAGGATGTTACCATCCATGTGACAGCCCGCGATAAGGGACAGGTGAGAAGTCTGCCTCCATTCGTATTCCATGTAAGAAAACTTCCTGACCCAACAGCTTATATTGCGATGGGTACAGACAGATTTAGAGGAGGTGCTCTATCGAAAGGTGCTCTGATGGGTGCTCCAGGCATTCATGCAGCCATAGATGACGGACTCCTTGATATTCCGTTTAAGGTACTGGGCTTCGAAACCGTATTCTTCGATAATATGGGAAATGCCATACCTTTGGCTTCGGCGGGTTCCAATTTCTCAGAACGACAGCGCGAAGAGTTCAGAAAACTGTCAAGAAACCGACGCTTCTATATCTCGCATATCAAGGCTGTAGGTCCTGATGGAATTACCCGAAATCTGCCGGCAGCAATGGAAGTTATCGTCAGGTAAGTGAAGAGTTCAACGGCTTTACTTATCATAAAGTTCAAAGTTCAATGTTCAAAGTTCAATGTAATGAAAAAGATATTATTCATATTCATGCTTTTGGGAATGGTGCAGAGCATCATGGCACAGCCAGCGGCTCGCAGAAAGCAGGCTCAGCAAAAGGCACAACAGTCGAATGCTGACAATATGACCTTGCGTGCCAAACTCTATTTCCCTACAGCTATTCCGATGGATGAGGACGTGGTTTGGAGAAGAGACATCTATCGTGAACTCAATCTCACAGATGATGCCAATGCAGCCTTGTATTATCCTGTAGAGCCAACAGATGGTAAGATGAATCTCTTTACCTATATCTTTAAACTGATGTTTACGGGTAGAGTGCCTGTTTATCAGTATCGTATGGATGGTAATGAAGATTTTTCTGCCGCCAACCGTCTTACTCCGAAAGCATTCGTAGATAATTATCATATCTACTACGAGAAGACTGATAATGGAAAGGTGCATATTGATGACAGCGATATTCCGTCAGCAGAAGTGAAGTCGTACTATGTGAAGGAGACTTCTTATTATGACCAGAAAACTGCTTCTTTCCATACCAAGGTATTGGCTTTGTGCCCTATCATGACCCGTAATGATGACTTTGGAGATGTAGGAAATAAGTATCCGCTCTTCTGGGTGAAGTATGATGATCTGGCTCCTTTCCTGGCTAAGCAGCAGCTGATGACCAGTAATGTGAACAATGCTGCTGTGATGAGTGCAGAAGATTATTTTACCAAGAATCTGTATCGGGGTAAAATCTATAAAACCAATAATATGCAGGGCAATACCCTGGCACAATACTGTCCTTCGGATACAGCCATGGCGAAAGAACAGAAACGCATAGAAGCTGAGTTGGTTGCCTTTGAGAAGAATATCTGGGGTAATCAGGCTCGGAAGGATTCTCTTGACAGTATTGCCAAGGCAGAAAAGAATATGGATGCCAAGACTCTGAAGAAAAGCCGTAACAGAAGAAGTGGTTCTGCATCTAAACCAGCTAAGACTTCTACTGTTAAAAAACGCAGATTAGGAGGAAGCAATGTTTCTTCTGGTGGCTCAGCTAGGGTAACGGTTCGTAGAGAGCGTCATTAATTTATATAAGAATTAAAGTAAATATAGAATGAAGAAAGTTTTATCAGTATTAATGGTTGTAGCAGCCATGATGTTTGCTACAAATGCTAATGCCCAGATTAAGTTTGGTTTGAAGGGCGGTTTGGATGTTACTAATATGTCTTTGAGTAACGATGTATTTGATGCATCTAACAAGACTGGTTTCTTTGTTGGTCCAATGGTAAAGGTTACTATCCCTATTGTTGGCTTGAGTTTTGATGCTGCTGCCTTGTACGATCAGAAGGAAGCTAAGGTGTCTGTAGATGATGCAGAGACAACGATGACTCAGAAATCTCTTAATATTCCTGTAAACGTACGTTATGGCTTTGGTTTGAGCAGCTTGGCTAATGTTTTCGTTTTCGCTGGTCCACAGTGGGGTATCAACGTTGGCGACAAGAACTTCGAGTGGGATAAATCAGGCTGCTATTCTCTGAAGAAAACAAACTTCAGTGTAAACGTAGGTTTGGGTGTTACCCTGCTGAGCCATCTCCAGCTTTCTGCAAACTATAACATTGCTTGCGGTAAGACTGCAGATGTTACCTGGAAGGAAACAAGCGAAAAGATTGTGAATGGTAACAGTAAGAATAACAGTTGGCAGATTGCTTTGGGTTATTGGTTCTAATCTTGTAAAAGAACAGGACAGATTATGGGTGAGAACATCGTATGGTCTCGCCTAGTACATCTTAAAATATATAAAAGCAGGTATCCGATGATGGGTATCTGCTTTTTTTTTGCTAACTTTGCAAGTCGAAAGCCTGAATGATGGATATTTCAAGGTTAAAGAAGATTAGATATGAAATATGTAGATGTGATATTACCCCTTCCGCTCGACGGAACCTTTACTTATTCTGTCCCTGATGGGATGGAAAGGAAAGTTGTGCCTGGGGTACGCTTGCTGGTTCCTCTTGGTAAAAGTAAGAAATATATCGCAATGGCTACCCGGCTGCATGATGATAAGCCTGCATTCTCCTGCAAACCTGTCGAGGCGGTACTTGACAGTACCCCTTCGCTGTTGCCTCAGCAGATGAGATTGTGGCAATGGATTGGCTATTATTATATGGCTCCGTTAGGCGATGTCTATAATGCAGCTATGCCCGGTGGACTGAAGTCTACAGAGAAATTCAAGCCCAAGATGGAACTCTATGTAGAACTTGCCAGTACGTACCGTAGTGAGCAGGCACTTCATGTAGCGCTCAATCTGGTGCAGAGAGCCTTGAAGCAAGCCAAAACTTTAACCACCTTTCTGAGTCTCTCGCATTGGGACAGTCTTGATGGCGATACGCCTAGAGAAGGCATAAAAAAAGTGACCAAGGAAGAACTGATGAACGAGAGCCATTGTACGGCTGCTGTTGTCAAGGCGCTTATCGACAGGGGAATTCTCTTTACTTATGAATTGGAAATAGGACGATTGAATACGAATGGAGAATCTCATTTTGACTTGATTAAACCACTCTCTTTGGCTCAGCAAGATGCCTATAATGGAATCCTGATGCAAATGATGAAAAAGGATGTTGTATTGCTTCATGGTGTGACATCCAGCGGAAAGACGGAAATCTACATTCATCTTATCAGAAAAGCCATAGAGGAGCATAAGCAGGTGCTCTATCTTCTGCCGGAAATCGCTCTGACCGTACAAATCATGGAGCGCCTTCATCGAGTTTTCGGCGACCGGCTGGGCATCTACCATTCTAAATATAGTGATGCTGAGCGTGTAGAAATCTGGCAGAAACAACTCTCTGATCATCCCTATGATGTAATCCTGGGTGCCAGAAGTGCCGTCTTCCTGCCTTTTAAGAATTTGGGACTCGTCATTATAGACGAAGAGCACGAGACTTCCTTCAAACAACAGGATCCCGCTCCGCGCTACCATGCCAGAAGTGCTGCCATTGTGCTTGCCAAGATGTATGGGGCTAAGACTTTATTGGGTACGGCTACGCCTTCGATGGAGAGTTATTATAATGCGCAGCAAGGTAAGTATGGCCTGGTAGAGCTGAAGACAAGATACAAAGGTATTCAGTTGCCGGAAATTCAGGTGGTAGATGTAAAAGACTTGCGCCGCCGTAAGATGATGAGCGGTTCTTTCTCTCCACAGCTTTTGGCTGCAGTAAGAGAGGCTTTGAAGAATGGGCAACAGGCAATCCTCTTTCAGAATCGTCGTGGTTTTGCGCCGATGGTTGAATGTAAGGTATGTGGTTGGGTGCCGAAATGTAAGAACTGTGATGTCTCGCTTACGTTGCATAAGAGTATCAACCTGCTTACTTGCCATTATTGTGGTTACACTTATCCGGTTCCTACGGAATGTCCTAACTGTGGCAGTACGGAAATCATGGGACGCGGTTTTGGTACCGAGAAGATAGAAGACCAGATAGCGGAAATCTTTCCGGAAGCCAAGATTGCCAGAATGGATTTGGATACAACACGTACACGAAATGCCTACGAACGGCTTATCGCAGACTTCTCTGAAGGCAGGACGAATCTTCTCATAGGCACGCAAATGGTTTCTAAGGGTCTCGATTTCGATAAGGTGAGTGTAGTAGGCATCCTGAATGCTGATTCGATGCTCAACTATCCCGATTTCCGCGCCTACGAGCATGCTTTCATGATGATGGCACAGGTGAGTGGTAGAGCTGGAAGAAAAGGTAAGCGTGGCTTGGTGATTCTACAGACCAAGAATCCTACCTTGCCTGTAATCGGACAGGTGGTGCATAATGATTATGCAGGTTTGTATCAGGGGATTCTGGAGGAGAGAAGAACTTTTCATTATCCACCTTTCTTTCACCTGATTAATGTATATGTAAAACATAAATATGATAAGGTATGCGAACAGGCTAGCCATGAGCTCAGCAAAACGCTGAGAAGCTGGTTTGGCGAGCGTGTGTTGGGACCCGATAAACCTGCTGTGGCAAGGGTTAAGACGATGAACATCCGGAAGATTGTTATCAAACTGGAAAATGGTATTGATCAGCAGAAGGTAAGAGAATATCTGAAGTTTGCTCAGCAACAGATGGGAAAGGATCCGAGATATGGAGCTCTGCAGATTTATTATGATGTAGACCCATTGTAGTTTTCTGGACATCCTTTTCTCTGGCAGGATGGAAGAAAATATGATTGGTAAATAAAATGAAAAAGGCTATCCGTTACTTGTTGCAAGAACGGGTAGCCTTTTAATTATGATATTTGTAGTTATGTTTAGAAGTTGATGTCGAGACCTACTGCGAATACGTTGTTGTTACGAGTGTAGTCTGAACTGTAGGTCTTTCCTATTAGTTCTACATTCTCTGTAGTCTTCTTGTGCTGATAGAAGGTGTGGAAGTAAGCTACGTTCAGATCCATCTTCTTGTTGATGTGATAAACACCACCGATAGCTGCTGAGTTGGAACCAACAACGAATGATTTGTCGTCCATGTACTCATCGCTCAAGCCATAGTTGGTGTTCTGCCAACCTGTACTCAGGGTAATCTTCTTGTTTACGTCTACCTCTACACCTGCGTTGTATTCCAATGTACCACGCTTCAACTTTTCCTGTCGGTTGTTGTAAGATGTAGCGTGCTTGTCATCGAACCAGTGGAAACCTACGTTTACGCGTACTACATTTACAGGACTGTAGCCAACACCGAGTGCCAGATAAGCAGGAATATCACCAGCAATCTTCTTGCCATCCTCATATTCACCGATAGCCTCTTCGAGCTCTGTATCGAACTGAGTCTTCAAGCCAGCCATTGTCTTTAGTACATCACCGTTAGTCAAAACTGCTTGAGTAGTATTTGTAGCTACAGCTTGAGCTTTCTCTGGAGTCATACCCTTATTTGTGAACACCTGAGTCAATGTTCCAACCATCTGTCTGGACAAGTTGTCTGGGAGAGCACTGATACTAGGAGCCTGATTTACAGACTTGTTCTTCAAACGTATGCGAGTCTTGAACTCATATTTTGCAGAGAAGTTCCACTTGCCTGTCTTGAAGTCTACACCGATGATCGGAGTAAAGCCGATGCCGCTCTGATCACAGCTCAATTCAATGTTGGCTGCATTTTCCTTGTTAGGGTCGAGTACCTTGTAAAGAGGCATGTTGCCTACCTTGATGTTTTCAACATATCCATAGTAGTTTGTTGAAGCATAGACACCACGTACACCTGCAAATGCGCTGAAATTGTCGCTGAATTTGTATGCAGCACCTACAGAGAGACCGTAATAGTACTGACGTCCATGCATATAGCTATTGTAACTATATTCGCCTTTCTGACCGAAAGCTTGGTCGGTTGTAAACATTTGCATTCCTGGCTGTCCTAGTGTATTACCCAATACATTGTCAACAGTTTTTGCCAGACCGCAAGCAGCCATTGCTGTCTCTGCTACGATCTTTTCGAAAGAGCCCAGACCATTATCGAAGGTACACTTGCCGCCACCACCTGTGAGGGCGAAGCTAGCCTGGAGTGACCATCTACCTTTATTATAAGCATACTGGAATGAAGGGATGACAGGCGCAAAAGCCTCACCCTTGAATGTACGAGGAGTAATAGGATTGTTCACATTATTTGTGAACAGAGCATAATCATTTTCAATGCTACGTGTCTGGTAAGCCAACTGCCAGTTGATGGCGAGATGGTGACCTTCACCCATGAATACAACTCCGGCTGGATTGTAATAAACACCGTCGATACCAATTGAAGCCTCACGGCTCATCATTCTGTTGAATGCTACATGTTGATTGGTGTTGGTGAGCAAACCGCCTGCAAAAGATGGGGTTGCACAAGCCATCGCAATGGCTAAACTAACTAATTTTAGTTTCTTCATCTTAATAATATTAAATAAAAACGTCCGCAAAGGTAATTATAATGTTCTATTTCGCTATTGGTTTTATTAAATATTTAAAGCATATTAACGCAAAAAGCCCTTTCTCTTGCACAGATTTTAAAAACTGTGCAAGAAAAAGGACTATTATTGGTTATGTTTTACCTTTTTGTATATCCGTTTATACGCTTTACGGCATAAGAACTTCGCGAATTGTATCTTTACTCTTGTTCTTTAGACTCCTGACTCGTCTTTTTGCCGGCATTCTGTTTTACGTTTAAGTGAGGATACGAAATACGGGTATGGTAAATAGCCTTGAGTCGTTCGATGAGTACCTGCTTAGCGAGAGCAATGTCTCGGAACGTGATAGGGCACTCCTTGAAGAAACCATCTGCCACCTGTCCGTCGATGAGTTTATTGACGAGGTTACTGATGCTTTCTTCAGTATATTCGTTCAGAGAGCGCGAAGCCGCTTCAACCGTATCTGCCATCATCAGGATGGCCTGTTCGCGGGTAAATGGGTTCGGACCAGGATATTGGAACTGTGACTTGTCAATCACCTCTGTAGGGTGAGCATTACAGTAATTAATATAGAAATACTTGGTGATGCCCGTTCCGTGATGAGTAGTGATGAAATCCTTTATAATGCCTGGCAGACCAACCTTCTCTGCCATCTTCAGACCTTCTGAAACATGGCTTATGATAATCTGTGCGCTCTCAAGGTCGCTTAACTGGTCGTGAGGATTAACGCCCGCCTGATTCTCTGTGAAGAAAACAGGGTTAGTCATCTTACCGATATCATGATAGAGTGCTCCGGTACGTACCAGGAGACTGTTGGCTCTGATGCGGTTGGCAATCTCTGCAGCCAGATTACCTACGGTGATAGAATGCTGGAAGGTGCCTGGAGCAATCTCACTCAGGTTGCGAAGTAATCCCTTGTTGGTATTTGACAACTCGAAAAGTGTAACATTAGATGTAAATCCAAACATCTTTTCTATAATGTACATGAGCGGATAAGAGAGTAGCAGGAAGATGCCGTTTACAGTAAAGTAGGTATACATGCTGGCATCTACGTTGAACACCTGGTTGTCCTGCATCAGTTGAAGGGCAAGATATACTACACCGCTGGCTATAGTTACCAACAGGGCTGTGATGAATATCTGCGAGCGCTTGCTGAGTTCACGCAAACTGTAAATAGCAACAAGACCAGCTACCAGCTGTACGATGATAAACTCGTACTGGTACTTTACTGCTGCTGCACAAATGAGAATCATCGTAACGTGGCTGATAAAGGCTGTACGCGAGTCCATAAACACACGTACGAAGATAGGCGCCATGGCAAATGGGATGATATAGACACTGAAGAAATTGTGTTTCATCATGAGTGACACAAAGATAGGGAACAGCGTAATCATCGCATAAAGCATGGTAATGCTGCGCGGCTTATCAAAATAGTCTTTTCTGAAAAGTGAGAGATAAGAGGTAAACAGCATGACAAGAATGAAGATAAACAGTACCTGTCCGATGATAGTGGTTGTCAGTTCTTCCTGGGTAGAACTGCGGCGCTTCATCTCCTTATCGAATGAATTGAGCACCCGATAGGTGTTGTTCGTAATCACTTCTCCACGATCCACAATCTTCTGTCCGCTCATCACCATTCCGCTTGCCAGTGGAATGCTGCTTATCATGTCGGCTTTCTCTGCCTCGCTTCTTTCCTTATCGTATATGACGTTAGCTTCAACATAATTGTTAAGGTTGCAACGGGATAAAAGCTGTCGCTGGGTTGCCAGTTTCTCATCGTAGAAGATGCGTTCGTAAGCGGCAATAGTAGAGTAGAACGAACCGATAGGTACGCTCTTCACATTCTTTCCGTTGATAATTCGTATCATACTGGTAGAATCTTTGTAGATACGATTATATTCCGTGGTAGCGATGATGCCGGTCTGATAAAGGCGCTGAAGCTGGTGGGCTATGAGTCCCACATATTCTTTTGGCAAACCTGGTACACCTTGGCTGAAGTCGTGCAGGAAACGGCTCACCTGTTCGCTGCCGATGGATTCATTGACAGAATAATAAGGTTGGAATTGCTTCATCAGCGAATCCTGTTCACGCTTGATGGCTTCATCGGTCTTATAGATCGGAAAGTCAAATTTTGCGATGACGGAACCATACATCCATGGCTTTCCAACATCGTACCTGAACATCCTTCCTTCGTTGCGAGGAAGGAACCAAACAATGATAGCAACGGTAATTAATATCAAAACCGTTTTTGTGGCGAAATTGCGCCAATAGTTCTCTTCTGGGTTGTTAAATATGCTCATTTTCCTACTTTTTTCTTACTTATTTCGTTTTACAGTGCGAAAATACGAAAAAAAAACGGCTAAAATCGCAAAAAAAGATGTAAATTTGCAGAAAAATTTGAAAATAGCTATAAAAAGACATGGCAGATAGAAAAGTAAGGGTGCGTTTTGCCCCTAGTCCAACGGGTGCATTGCACATTGGCGGTGTTCGTACCGCTCTGTATAATTATTTGTTTGCTCGCCAACATGGAGGTGAGCTGGTGTTCCGTATTGAGGATACAGATTCTCATCGTTTCGTGCCTGGAGCCGAAGAATATATCCTGGAATCTTTCAAGTGGCTGGGTATCCAGTTTGACGAGGGTGTAAGTTTCGGTGGAGAGCATGGACCTTATCGCCAGAGTGAACGTCGTGATATCTATAAGCAGTATGTTCAGCAGCTCCTGGATAATGATAAGGCGTATATTGCTTTTGATACTCCTGAGGAGTTGGAAGCGAAACGTGCCGAAATCCAGAATTTCCAGTATGATGCTCATACTCGTATGCAGATGCGCAACTCTCTGACTCTTTCTAAGGAAGAGGTTGATAAACTGATTGCTGACGGAAAGCAGTATACTGTACGTTTCAAGATTGAACCGGGACAGGAAATTCACGTGAACGATATGATTCGTGGTGATGTGAAGGTAATGAGTGATATCCTGGATGATAAGGTACTTTATAAAAGTGCTGATGAATTGCCAACTTATCACCTGGCAAATATCGTAGACGACCACCTGATGGAAATCTCTCATGTAATCCGCGGTGAGGAGTGGTTGCCTAGTGCGCCTTTGCACGTACTTCTTTATAAGGCTTTCGGTTGGGAAGATACCATGCCTCGTTTTGCGCATCTTCCTTTGCTTCTTAAGCCTGAAGGTAAAGGTAAGCTGAGTAAGCGTGATGGCGACCGCCTCGGTTTCCCGGTATTCCCGCTGGAATGGCATGATCCTAAGACTGGCGAGGTTTCTTCCGGTTATCGTGAGAGTGGCTATTTCCCAGAGGCTGTAGTCAACTTCCTGGCGCTCCTCGGCTGGAATCCTGGTACAGAACAGGAAATCTTCTCTCTTGATGAACTGGTGAAGGCTTTTGATATTTCACGTTGCTCTAAGGCTGGTGCCAAGTTCGACTTCAAGAAGGGAATCTGGTTCAACCACGAATACATTCTGATGAAGAGCGATGATGAAATAGCTAACCTCTTTGCCCCTATTGTTGCCAACAATGGTGTAGAGGAAACTCTGGACCGCGTAAAGCAGGTGGTACACATGATGAAGGATCGTGTGAACTTTGTCTATGAACTGTGGCCATTGTGTTCTTTCTTCTTCATTGCTCCTACAGAGTATGATGCTAAGACAGCCAAGAAGCGCTGGAAGGAATATTCTGCACAGCAGATGACAGAACTTGCTGATGTGCTTGAAGGTATTGAGGATTTCTCTATCGAAGGTCAGGAACCTGTCGTGATGAAATGGGTAGAGGATAAGAGCTATAAGCTGGGTGATGTGATGAACGCATTCCGTCTGACTCTCGTAGGTGAGGGCAAGGGCCCGGGTATGTTCGATATCTCTGCCTTCCTTGGCAAGGAGGAAACTCTGCGCCGTCTTCGCAAGGCAATCGAAGTTTTGGGTTAATTCACAATAATTTCTCTCTGAATGGCTTTCTGCAGCATATTGCTGAAGGCTATTCAGAGAGTTCACGTATTTATAGATAGTAACCAATATAAAGAAATATCATGATCTATAATATCGTAATATATTTCGTCCTTTGGGGCATAGCCATTGCAAGTCTGTTTAATGAAAAGGTGCGCAAGATGTGGCGTGGTGAGCGTGAGGCTTTCAAAATATTGAAGCAGAAGGTGGATCCTAACGCTAAGTACATTTGGTTTCATGCTGCATCGCTCGGTGAGTTTGAACAGGGACGACCTTTGATGGAACGTATCCGCAAGGACTATCCTCAGTATAAGATTCTGCTTACCTTCTATTCTCCTTCGGGTTATGAGGTGCGCAAGAACTATGAGGGAGCTGACATCATCTGTTATATGCCGGTGGATACTAGGTTGAACGCCATCCGTTTCCTTAGATTGGTACGTCCTGTGATGGCTTTCTTCATCAAGTATGAGTTCTGGTCTAATTTCCTTCATATCCTGAAGCATCGCAACATTCCTACTTATAGCGTGAGCAGTATCTTCCGCGAGGATCAGGTGTTCTTCAAATGGTATGGCAGAAACTATGCTGGAGTGCTGAAGTGCTTTACCCGTTTCTTCGTACAGAACGAAGAGAGCAAGCGATTGCTCGAAGGTATCGGCATCACGGCTGTGGATGTGGTAGGCGATACCCGTTTCGACCGTGTTCTCCAGATAAAGGAGGCTGCCAAGCAATTGCCGATTTGCGAGGCTTTCAGAACAGGAGTAGCTTCATCTCAGTCTGCGGATGTACCTCATCATGATTTCAAGGTATTTGTTGCCGGTAGCTCTTGGCCACCAGATGAGAATATCTTTATACCTTTCTTTAATGAGCACAAGGATTGGCGCCTGCTGATTGCTCCTCATGTCATCGCTGAAGAGCATCTGAAGTTGATTCTTTCTCTGATAAAGGGCAAGAAGGTGGTGCGCTATACGCAAACTACTCCGGAAGAAGCTGCAGATGCTGATGTCTTGATCATCGATTGTTTCGGGTTGTTGAGCAGTATGTACAACTATGGTGATGTGGCTTATATCGGTGGTGGCTTTGGTGTAGGTATTCATAACACCTTGGAGGCTGCCGTATGGAATATGCCGGTTATCTTTGGTCCGAACAATAAAAAGTTTCAGGAGGCTCAGGGCTTGCTGAAATCGGGTGGAGGTTTTGAAATCAATACCTATGAGGATTTCTCAGGTTTGATGAGTTCTCTGATGAATGATGAGACCTTCCTGAAACAGGCTGGCGATAAGGCTGGCACCTTCGTGGCTCATTTGGCTGGCGCTACTGATAAGGTCTTGGCAAGTGTAAAGTTGTAATAGCTTCATTATATACATATACAAGAAAAGGTCTCATGAATGTTTTCCTTCATGAGACCTTTTCTTGTATATGTATGTGCCGTAAACCAGGCATCCTGCCTTTATTTGATAATGCGGTAGTAATCCTCTTTTCTTGGTTTTACGGTATGAGGATGCGCAGAAGCATAACCCAAGGCTAAGGCTCCTACTCCCATCAAACCTTCTGGAAGATTCCAGTCTTTCATCAACTTCTTGCCTTCTTCTGATGCAAACATGCCGTCTTCACGGTTAATCCAGCAAGATGCAAGGCCGATAGAGTGGGCAGCAAGCATCATATTGCCTAAGATAAGGCTGCCATCTTTCACACCGTTAACGTTGCTTTCTGGTGCCAGAACGATAACGATGGTTGGCGCTCCATAGTAAGGATCGCTTTCTACACCCATGATTTCTGCGTTCATCTTGCGAAGCTGGGCGCAAATCTCTGGATTCTGAACGGCAATGATGAAAGGCTCCTGAGTTCCATGACCTGTTGCTGCCCATGTGCCGGCTTCCAATACCGTCTTCAACTCTTCGTCGGTAATCTGATCTGCCTTGAAGCGACGAATACTTCTTCTCTCCTTAATGGCTTTCAAAACTTCATTTTCCATCTTATCTTGTTTTAAACATTTTATTTAGAAATCTTTTCTCTTTCTTCGCTCTTTTATGCAGGGCATCCGCTTAAATCCTCTTCATCCATATACTGGCTGAGAACCCGAGCAATGCGAATCAGGCCCTGCATCAGGGTCTTGCGAGGACAGGCGATGTTAAGGCGCAGGTAGCCCTGGCCAGCCTTTCTGCCATACATCGTACCACTGTTGACGAATACCTTACCATCGTTCATCAGCTTTTCATAAGCCTCGTCGCTTGACAGTTCGAATGGCAGGATATCGAGCCATACCAGGTAGGTGCCTTCAAGGCGGGTAACGCGAACTTGTGGCAATTCGGTATTGAAGAATTCCTTTACTGCCTGATAGTTCTCGTAGAGATATTGGTTCAATTCATCCAACCATTCTTCTCCCTCATTGTAAGCTGCCTGGAGAGCGATAACGCCGAATGGGTTTACGTCACAAACCTCGTTGATGTTGATGGCACGGTTGATGCGGCGGCGCAATGTTGCATTCGGACAGATAATGTTGGCTATCTGAAGTCCTGCTATATTGAATGACTTTGATGGTGAATTCAATACTACGCAGTTGTCACGGCAAGCCTCGCTGATGCTGGCAAATGGAGTATACTGATAGCCTGGCATGATGAGCTCGCAATGAATTTCATCTGCGATGACCTTTACCCCGTGCTTGAGACAGATGTCGTTCATTCGCTCAAGTTCCTCTTTCTTCCACACTCTTCCGGCTGGATTGTGAGGATTGCAGAGGATGAAGGCTGTGGTCTTCTCATCGGCACATTTGCGCTCGAAGTCTTCGAAATCTATCTCATAAGTGCAGTTGCCCACACGTTTCAGTTCGTTTTCTACTACTTCGCAGCCGCTGTTTGTAATGCAGGAGAAGAAGCAGTTGTAGACAGGTGTCTGTACCAATACCTTTTCGCCAGGCATGCAGATGGCTTTCAGACAGCAAGAAATGGCTGGTACAACGCCTGAAGTATAGAGAATCCAGTCTTTCTCTATCTTCCACTGGTGGCGGCGGGAGAACCAGCTGATGATAGCCTCGTAATAAGAATCAGGTACGAGGGTATAGCCGAAGATGCCATGAGCTACACGCTTCTGCAGGGCTTCGATGATGCAGGGAGCTGTCTGGAAGTCCATATCTGCTACCCACATCGGAATAACGCCGTCTTCCTTCACCAAATCCCATTTATATGAGTTGGTTCCACGACGTTCGATGATTTCATCAAAATTGTATTTCATATTTGTTTTCTATCTATGTTGTTTCTTCTATCTATATAGGATAAATCTCTTATTTATATAGGATAAATCTCTTTTTCTCCTAATTGAAATCTTCGTTCATAGACTTTGAATCTCCGTTCAAAGACATTGAACGTACATTCAAAGCTTTTGAACGGCCGTTCAGTGTCTATGAACGGAGATTTCAGTTAAGTGTAAGAACAATTAGTTATGGGAACAATAAGTAATTTACTTGATTGTTGTCATTTCTGTAATTACCTCTTAAACTATTTCGATTTATCTGTGATTTCACATACACCCTTTGGCGCTTTGGCAAACTCAGTATACGTTACGCTTCCCACTTCGTCTGCCTCGATTCTTCCGGAGATAGGGTTCTTGATATTGGTGATACTTCCCTTAATCTGTGCATCGATGTTGGTGCAATCCTCGAAGGCACGGTCGCATTCCTTATCAAAGGTGCAATCCTCCAGAGTTACATGGTCCATGTAGCAGAGAGGCTGCTCGCCGCTGATGTGGCAACGTACGAACTTGATGTTCTTGCTGTGCCAGGCCAGATACTCACCATTCAGTTCCGAATCATAGACGGTTACATTTTCGCATTCCCAGAAACTGTCCTTGGTTGTAATCTTTGCGTTGTGAATCTCCACATTTCTACAGTATTGGAATACATATTTAGAGTCGCTTTCAAGTCCGTCTACATAGATATTCTTGGAGAACATGAATGGATAAGTTCCATCGTGGAGTTTTACGTTCTTCAGTTTCAAGCCATCTACCTTCCAGAAAGTCTCATCAGCATCTGTGATGTTTACGTTCTCCAAATCCAGATTCTTCATTTCGCGGAAGAACTTAGGCCCATCGATGGTGCAGTCTTTCATCACCATATTATCACTATACCAGATGGCCGAACGGCTTTCTGGGGCGAAGTAGCAGTCTGTGATAAGGGAACCGTCCACATGCCACCAAGGGTATTTGCCATAAAACTTGGCATGGTGGCATTCTATGTTTTGGCAGCACTTGATGCCCGATTCACCATCTGTAATCGTAATATCTTCTAAACGCACATCGTGAGCACCGAAAAGAGGGCGCTCGCCCCCGAATGATTTGTTTTTTATCAATTCCATAATTTTCTATTATCCTTTTTTATTTGTTATTTCTGTGTGCAAAATTACAAAAATAATGCCAAACTCGTATAACCTGATTTACAGAAAAATGTAACGATATGGCGTATTTGGGGATAAGTGGTCGCTATAGGGGAAAAATAAATGAAAAAAGGCTGAATCATGAAGCATTTTCACGATTCAGCCCTTATCGAGTTAACTTCTAAAAATCCGAAGCGGAGAATTACAAGTTAGGGTTCATCTCTTTCCACTCAGCTACTGGAGGAACGATGCCAAGCTCTACGATCTCATCGCGCATCTTGCAAAGGTGCTCGTAAGACTTCTGGAGGCTAGCGAGCTCTTCCTCAGTACCTGTAGGCTCTGTGAAGTGAACACCAGTCTTATCGATAGTAGTAGGCATAGCCATCATTACGTTCTTGAAGCCGCACTTGTCGCACTTAACGTAGCAACCTGCTGGCAATGTGAACTTCTCGCCACCCATAGCAGCCTCGATCATCTTAACTGCGTTGTAAGCTGGGCTCTGGAATGAAGAACGGCCGCGGAGCTTGATGATGTTAGAACCACCCTGTACTGTGTGGTGCTTGATCTCTTCCCAACGCTCGTCAGAAAGACCCATCTCTGCCAATGGCTTGCCGTCAACCTTAACCTGAGAAGCAAATACAGCCATCTGCTCGCCGTGACCACCATAAGTGTGAGCGCCAGTAACCTTATCCTGCTGTACACCGAACTCGAGGGCCAAAGCCTGCTGCAGACGAGTAGAATCGAGAGCTGCGAGTGATGTCAACTGGTTTGGCTTCAAACCAGAGTGGATAAGTGCTGTAAGAGCTGTAACGTCAGCTGGGTTGAAGATAACAACTACGTGCTCAACCTCTGGGCAGTACTTCTTGATGTTGTCACCAAATTCTGCAGCAATCTTGCAGTTGCCCTTAAGAAGATCCTCACGAGTCATACCCTCCTTACGAGGAGCACCACCAGAAGAAATGATATATTTAGCACCAGTGAAAGCCTCCTCTGGGTTAACAGTATAAGTTACGTTAACACCTGGGAATGCACACTGCTGAATCTCATCGAAAACACCATGTACACCTGGCTCGAAGATATCATAAAGACAGATGTTTGGAGTAAGACCGAGCATCAAAGCGCTCTGTACCATGTTAGAACCGATCATACCGCCTGCACCGACGATAACGAGTTTGTCATTTGTTAAAAAATTCATAACTACAATTCTTTTTTAAATGTTTATAATCTTTTTCTCCTGAAAAATAGTGGACTGTATCTGAAATAAAGTTTGTAAAACTCCTTCTTTTTACTTTCCGACCGCAAAATTAATAAAAAGTAATGTAAATCGTGCATATTTTTGCGCTTAAATTTGTTGTTAATTCTTAAAAATGTTATCTTTGTAATCTCTAATTAGCAAAATGCATTATTTGGAGTTAAGTTAAACATTAAATTGCATAACAATTATGAATGAAATCGAATTACGTTTAGCTAGATTGAGGGAGTTGATGAAGCGTGAACATCTTTCTGCTTTCATCTTCCCTAGTACAGATGCTCATCAGAGCGAGTATGTTGCCGACCATTGGCGAGGAAGAGAGTGGATCTCTGGTTTTAACGGGTCGGCTGGTACTGCTGTCGTTACAATGAAATCGGCTGCTTTATGGACTGATTCCCGCTACTTCCTGGCTGCGGAAGAACAGTTGGAAGGTACTGAATATCAGCTGATGAGGCTGAAAATGAAAGGTACGCCTACTATCGCAGAATGGTTGGGAAAAGAATTGCAGGATGTACAATCTCCTGAGGTTGGACTTGATGGCATGGTCAACTCTTATAATTATGTTAAAGATTTAGGCTATTCTCTCCGTAAACTCGGTGGAATTACGCTTAGGACTAATTTGGACCCTTTGGAACAGATTTGGGAGAATCGTCCTTCGCTTCCTGCAAATCCTGTAGTAATTCAACCATTGGAATATGCTGGAGAGACGCTAGCCTCTAAAGTGGCCCGTATCCGTAAGTCTTTGAGAGAACTTCATGCAGATGGTATGCTCGTTTCTGCTTTGGATGATATTGCTTGGACTTTGAATCTACGTGGTACAGATGTTCATTGCAATCCTGTATTTGTAAGTTATTTGTTGATTGAGAGCGATAAAGTTTCTCTTTTCGTGGATGATAATAAATTATCTCCTGAAGTAAAACAGTATCTTCAAGACAATCAGGTTTCTCTCTATAAATATAATAAGGTGGAAAAATGCCTTGAATCATATTCGGAATATAATATCCTGTTAGATGGAAATGAAACGAGCTATTATCTGTGGAAAGCGGTAAAATGCCAGGAAATTGTTGCTGCTGGTTCTCCTATTCCGGCTATGAAGGCTGTGAAAAATAAAGCAGAAATAGAGGGCTACCGTAGTGCGATGCTTAAAGATGGTGTTGCTATGGTTAAGTTCTTGAAGTGGCTGAAACCTGCTGTTGAGGCTGGTGGACAAACTGAAATTTCCATTGATGAGAAATTAACATCGCTACGTGCCGAACAGAAACTGTTCAGAGATATTTCTTTTGATACGATTGCCGGCTATGCGCAGCATGGTGCAATTGTCCATTATGAGGCAACTCCTGAAACAGATGTCGTTCTGAAACCGGAAGGCTTGATCCTGATAGACTCTGGGGCTCAATACCAGGATGGTACTACAGATATTACCCGTACCATAGCCTTGGGGGCCGTATCTGAAGAGATGAAGCATATTTATACCTTGGTTCTGAAAGCGCATATTCAGTTGGAATTGGTTAAATTCCCCGATGGTGCATCTGGAACACAGTTGGATGCTGTAGGAAGAGAGTGTATGTGGCGTGAAGGATATAATTTCTTGCATGGTACAGGCCATGGAGTAGGTTCGTATCTCTGTGTGCACGAAGGCCCTCATCAAATAAGAATGGAGTGGATGCCTACACCTTTGAGAGCTGGAATGACCTTGACTGATGAGCCTGGTTTGTATCTGGCAGGTAAGTTCGGCGTAAGAATAGAAAATACGGTGCTGCTTTCAGACTACATGTCTACTGAGTTCGGTAAATTCCTGCAGATAGAGCCTCTTACTCTTTGTCCTATAGATACCACTCCTATAGATGTTGATATGTTGTTGCCTGAAGAGATTGACTGGCTCAATGCTTATCATCATTCAGTTTATGAAAAATTGTCTCCTTTCCTTGATGAAGAGGAGAAAATATGGCTTGAAAATGCTACAAAACCCATAAAATGAACATTTTAGAGTAAAAAGTTGAAGAAAAACTTGGTAGTTTGATAAAATAGATGTAATTTTGCACCCGCAAATTGTGGCATTGCCATATTTCGCATTGAATAACATAAGTTTAACATAATAAATTAAAAGCAAAAAAATGATTATTGTACCAGTTAAAGACGGTGAGAACATCGAGAGAGCTCTCAAGAAGTTTAAGAGAAAATTCGAAAAGACAGGTGTTGTTAAGGAGCTTCGTGCTCGTCAGCAGTATGACAAGCCTTCTGTTTTGAAGCGTCTCAAGATGGAACACGCCATCTACGTACAGCAGTTGCGTGCAAACGAGGAATAAAAGTAAAAAATCCTCAAAAAATTTGGTAGTTTAAAATAATTTTCGTAACTTCGTTGCCGAAATGAAAAAGGTACGACGTTATGTTGAGTATAGATAAGTTCTTGGAATATTTGCGCTCTGAACTGAACAGGTCACAGAGGACGGTAGAAAACTATCGCGAAGATTTGAAACTCTTTGAGCAGTATGCTAGGAACTTGTCTGAATCCTTCACTTGGGAATCTGTTGATTCTGATATGATTCGCAACTGGATGGAGCATATGATAGATGCAGGAAATAAGGCAACCTCGGTTAATCGCCGGTTGAGTGCTTTGAAAATGTTCTATCGGTTTGCTTTAGTCAGACATTACGTGGAGTCGGATCCCGCTCATAGCCTCAAAGGACCTAAGGAGAGTAAACCGCTACCTCAATTCTTGAAAGAAAATGAGATGGATGAGTTGCTTGACAGGAAAATGTGGGGCGATGATTATAATAATGTACGCGCACGTACTATTATAATATTGTTCTATGAGACGGGGATGCGATTGTCAGAGTTGATAGGACTTGATGTTGACGATGTGAACTTTATCAAAAAAGAGATAAAGATTACGGGTAAGGGAAACAAACAACGTATAGTTCCTTTTGGTGACGAGCTTAAAAATGCTCTTTCAGAATATTTGGCTCTAAGAGCACAAAGGGCGATGGCTAAGTCTGGAGCTCTTTTGCTTGCGGATAGGGGCGGACGGATGAGCCCGGTTCAAGTCAGAGAAATCGTGAAGGAGAACCTCGCAAGGGTTTGCTCGTTGAAAAAGAAAAGTCCGCACGTGTTGAGGCATACGTTTGCTACTGCAATGTTGAATCATGGTGCAGGAATTGAAAGTTTGAAAAGACTGTTAGGACATGCGAAACTCTCGACGACCGAGATTTATACGCATACAACGTTTGAACAGTTGAAACGAGTTTATATTGAAGCCCATCCTCGGGCGTAACCTTTTAAAAAATGGAGGTAACTATGGAAATTAAGATTCAGTCGATTCACTTCGACGCTACCGAGAAGTTACAGGCGTTTATCGAAAAGAAAGTCGCCAAGTTAGAAAAAACTTTTGAAGATATACAGAAAGTAGAGGTGCAATTAAAGGTCGTAAAGCCTGCTACTGCCTTGAATAAGGAAGTTCATCTGGATGTTGCTGTCCCTGGAACCAAGTTGTTCGTAGAAAAGACATGTGACACTTTTGAGGAAGGAATTGACCAGGCAGTGGACTCAATGAAGGTTCAATTGACCAAATTTAAAGAAAAATCAAGGAATCGATAAAAAAAACTCGAAAAAATTTTGTTGATTCAAAAAATAGTTGTATCTTTGCAGCCGTTTTCCGGTAGATGGAAATTTAGCCGTATTGCGGCTGTAAAGATTGCCTCTTTAGCTCAGTTGGCCAGAGCACGTGATTTGTAATCTCGGGGTCGTTGGTTCGAATCCGACAAGAGGCTCAGAAAAAATAGGGTAGTTACCAGAGTGGCCAAATGGGGCAGACTGTAAATCTGCTGGCTATGCCTTCGGTGGTTCGAATCCATCACTACCCACTTTCTTTGATAAGCGGAAATAGCTCAGTTGATAGAGCACTAGCCTTCCAAGCTGGGGGTCGCGGGTTTGAGCCCCGTTTTCCGCTCAATTTATTAACTTGCTGTAATAGCTCAGTGGTAGAGCACTTCCTTGGTAAGGAAGAGGTCCTGAGTTCAACTCTCAGTTACAGCTCTATCGTTCTAGATGCTTAGGATGGTAGAGGAACAGATTATTCATTTATATAAATAAAAAGAAAAGCTATGGCTAAAGAAGAATTCGTGCGTACCAAACCGCATGTTAACATTGGTACAATTGGTCATGTTGACCATGGTAAGACTACTCTGACCGCTGCTATCTCTAAGGTATTGAACGAGAAGCTCGGTACATCTGAGGCAGTTAAGTCTTTCGATCAGATTGATAATGCTCCTGAGGAGAAAGAGCGTGGTATCACTATCAACTCTGCTCACATCGAGTATGAGACAGCAAAGCGTCACTATGCACACGTTGACTGTCCTGGACACGCAGACTATGTAAAGAATATGGTTACTGGTGCTGCTCAGATGGATGGTGCTATCTTGGTAGTTGCTGCTACTGATGGTCCTATGCCACAGACACGTGAGCACGTACTTCTTGCACGTCAGGTAAACGTACCTCGTTTGGTTGTTTTCTTGAACAAGTGCGATATGGTTGACGACGAGGAGATGCTTGAGCTTGTTGAGATGGAGGTTCGTGAGATTCTCGAGCAGTATGGTTATGAGGAGGATACTCCAATTATACGTGGTTCTGCTCTCGGTGCTTTGAATGGTGTTGAGAAGTGGGTTAAGTCTGTTGAGACTTTGATGGATACAGTTGATGAGTGGATTCAGGAGCCAGAGCGCGAGATTGATAAGCCATTCTTGATGCCTATCGAGGATGTATTCTCAATTACAGGTCGTGGTACTGTTGCTACAGGTCGTATTGAGACAGGTCGTTGCAAGGTAGGTGACGAAGTTCAGTTGCTCGGTCTTGGTGAGGACAAGAAGTCAGTTATTACTGGTGTTGAGATGTTCCGTAAGATCCTTGCTGAGGGTGAAGCTGGTGATAACGTAGGTTTGCTTCTCCGTGGTATCGATAAGGCTGAGGTTAAGCGTGGTATGGTAGTTGTACACCCAGGTGCTATTACTCCTCACGATCACTTCAAGGCTTCTATCTATGTATTGAAGAAGGAAGAGGGTGGTCGTCACACTCCATTCGGTAACAAGTATCGTCCTCAGTTCTATCTCCGTACTATGGATTGTACAGGTGAAATCAAGCTTCCAGAGGGAGTTGAGATGGTAATGCCTGGTGATAACGTAGAGATTGAGGTAGAGTTGATCTACAAGGTTGCTTTGAACGAGGGTCTTCGTTTCGCTATCCGTGAGGGTGGTCGTACAGTAGGTTCTGGTCAGATTACAACAATTCTCGACGATATCAAGTAATTTAGATTTATCTAATTTGCTATATATATCAGACTCCCCCTCCTAAGGGAGCGGGAGTCTTTCTACGGGTTTAGCTCAGTTGGTAGAGCACTGGTCTCCAAAACCAGGTGTCGAGGGTTCGAGCCCTTCAACCCGTGCTAAATAGAAGATAATATGAATAAAATAGTAAATTATTGCAAGGCATGTTACGATGAACTTGCGCATAAGACTACTTGGCCATCACGTGCCGAACTTACTCATAGTGCAATGGTTGTATTATCTGCTTCCCTAGTCATTGCACTTGTTGTGTTCGCGATGGATTCTATTTTCAAAGCCTTTATGGGTGTAGTTTATCCAGGTTAATTTTTTAAGGAAATGGCAGACGCAGGAAATAAATGGTATGTGCTTAAAGCCGTTAGTGGTAAGGAAGCTAAGGTGAAAGAATACATCGAAGCTGAAATGAAGCACAATGACTTACTAGCAGCAAATGTTTCTCAGGTGTTGATTCCAGTTGAGAAGCATGCAACTGTGCGTAATGGAAAGAGAGTTGTTAAAGAAAAAGTCTCTCTTCCAGGTTATGTTTTTGTGGAGGCCAAACTGAAGGGTGATGTAGCGCATACGTTGCGTTTCCTCCCTAATGTTTTGGGTTTCCTTGGAGGTTTGGATGAACCAACACCAGTTCCGCAGCGCGATATCAATCGTATGCTGGGTTCGGCTGAGGAGACTGAGTTTGAGGAGAATCTAGATTGTCCTTACTTGGTTAATGATACTGTTAAGGTTATGGAAGGTCCATTCAGTGGTTTCAGCGGAATCGTTGAAGAGGTTAATGCTGAAAAGCATAAGCTGAAAGTTACGGTTAAGATCTTCGGACGTAAAACTCCGTTGGAATTAGGTTTTATGCAAGTAGAAAAGGAATAGGATTCTGTTACGAGATTGTTATTCCTTATAAGTTTCAATTTTAAATATTAACAAAGAAATGGCTAAAGAAGTTGCTGGATTAATCAAATTACAGATTAAAGGTGGCGCTGCGAATCCTTCACCTCCAGTAGGACCTGCATTGGGTTCTAAGGGTATTAATATTATGGGATTCTGCAAGGAATTCAACGCCCGTACCCAGGACAAAGCAGGTAAAGTGTTGCCAGTAGTTATTACTTATTATACTGACAAGTCTTTTGATTTTATTATCAAGACTCCACCTGCTGCAGTTCAATTGAAAGAGGCTGCCAAAATCAAGTCAGGTTCTGCTCAGCCTAATCGTCAGAAGGTTGCTTCTCTTACTTGGGATCAGGTAAAGGTAATCGCTGAGGATAAGATGAAGGACTTGAACTGCTTTACTGTAGAATCAGCTATGAAGCTCATCGCTGGTACTGCAAGAAGCATGGGTATTACTGTAAAAGGGGACTTCCCTGGTAAATAATTTAAAACTTCAATTAGAAAAATGAGTAAACTGACAAAAAATCAAAAATCAGTAGCTGATAAGGTTGAAGCAGGGAAGGCATACACATTGAAGGAGGCTTCAGAGTTGGTAAAGGAAATTACAACTACCAAATTTGATGCATCTCTCGATATTGATGTACGCTTAGGTGTTGATCCACGTAAGGCTAACCAGATGGTTCGTGGCGTTGTTTCATTGCCAAACGGAACAGGTAAGGTTACTCGCGTGCTCGCACTCTGTACTCCTGATCAGGAAGCTGCTGCTAAGGAAGCAGGTGCTGATTATGTAGGTCTTGACGAATACGTTGAGAAGATTAAGGGTGGTTGGACAGATATTGATGTCATCATCACAATGCCTTCTTGCATGGGTAAGATTGGTCCTTTGGGTCGTGTACTCGGTCCTCGTGGTTTGATGCCTAACCCTAAGAGTGGCACTGTAACTATGGATGTTGCTAAGGCAGTAAAGGAAGTTAAGCAAGGTAAGATTGACTTTAAGGTTGATAAGGCTGGTATTATCCATACTTCAATCGGTAAGGTTGGCATGACTTCTGAGCAGATCTATGGAAATGCTAAGGAGTTCATCAACACAGTTATCAAGCTGAAGCCTGCTGCTGCTAAAGGTACATATATCAAGAGTATCTTTATTTCTAGCACTATGAGTAAGGGTATCAAGATTGATCCTAAATCAGTTGAATAACTCTAAAAGTTTTGTAAAATGAAGAAAGAAGTTAAAGATACTATTATCGCTGAACTTGGACAGAAGTTGCAGGAGTTTCCTCATTTCTATCTTGTAGATGTTACAGGATTGAATGCAGAGAAGACAAGCGCACTCCGTCGTAAGTGCTTCCAGAGCGAGATTAAGATGGTTGTTGTTAAGAATTCCTTGCTTCACAAGGTGTTCGAGGCTTCAGATATCGATTTCTCTGAGCTCTATGACTGCTTGAAGGGTACTACTGCTGTAATGTTTGCTAATACAGCTAATGTACCAGCTAAGTTGTTGAAGGAATATGACAAGGAAGATGTTCCAACATTGAAGGCTGCTTATGCAGAGGAAAGTTTCTATGTTGGCGCTGATAAACTTGCTGAACTTTCAGCTCTCAAGAGCAAGAACGAAGTTATCGCAGAGATTGTTGCTTTGCTCCAGTCACCTGCAAAGAACGTTGTTTCAGCTCTTCAATCAGGAAGCAACACTATTCATGGTGTGCTTAAGACATTGGGCGAGCGTCCTGAGTAATCAATCACAATGTTATCATTAATTATAGTATAAACAAAAATAAAATTTAAAATAAAATGGCAGATATCAAAGCTATTGCAGAAGAGTTAGTAAATCTTACTGTTAAGGAAGTTAATGAGTTGGCAACAGTCCTCAAGGACGAGTATGGTATTGAGCCTGCTGCTGCAGCTGTAGCTGTAGCTGCTGGTCCTGCTGCTGGTGGTGCAGCTGCAGCTGAGGAGAAGTCTACATTCGACGTAGTCCTCGCTGAGGTTGGTGGCGCTAAGCTCCAGGTTGTAAAGGCTGTTAAGGAGGCTTGTGGTCTCGGTTTGAAAGAGGCTAAGGATCTCGTAGACGGTGCTCCTTCTACAATCAAGGAAGGTGTAGCTAAGGACGAGGCTGAGAACCTTAAGAAGGCTATCGAAGAGGCTGGTGCTAAGGTAGAGCTCAAGTAATTAGAGTAATACATTTTTTTATATAAATGGTTAGGATTCTCCAAGTAGGTGAGTCCTAACCTTTTTGTGTCTTTTATTATATTATTAATAAAACCCATTTAATAACTTCTAATGGCTACAAAAATTGTTGATAACAGAGTAAATTTTGCCAGCGTGCATAATCCGTATCCATATCCGGATTTCCTCGATGTGCAGTTAAAGTCTTTCAAGGACTTCTTACAGTTGGATACTCCGCCTGAGGAACGCAAGAATGACGGTTTGTATAAGGTGTTCTCTGAGAACTTCCCTATTACCGATACACGTAACAATTTCGTTCTTGAGTTCTTGGATTACTATATCGACCCTCCTCGCTATTCTATTGATGAGTGTTTGGAGCGTGGTCTTACATATAGTGTACCTTTGAAGGCTAAGATGAAACTGTATTGTACTGATCCTGATCATGAGGATTTCGGTACATTTATTCAGGATGTGTTCCTTGGTACTATCCCATATATGACCGATAATGGTACTTTCGTGATTAATGGTGCTGAGCGTGTTGTTGTTTCTCAGCTTCATCGCTCTCCTGGTGTGTTCTTTAGCCAGGGTGTTCATGCAAATGGTACCATGCTTTATTCTGCTCGTATCATTCCTTTCAAGGGAAGCTGGATTGAATTTGCAACTGACATTAACAATGTAATGTATGCATATATCGATCGTAAGAAGAAGTTGCCTGTAACCACATTGTTGCGTGCTATTGGTTACGAACAGGATAAGGATATTCTTCAGATTTTTGATCTCGCCGAGGAGGTGAAGGTTAACAAGAAGAATATGAAGGCTGCTATTGGTCGTAAGCTTGCTGCTCGTGTTTTGAAGAGTTGGAATGAGGACTTCGTTGATGAGGATACTGGTGAAGTAGTATCTATCGAGCGTAATGAAGTAATCATGGAGCGTGAGACTGAACTTACTGCTGATAATATTGAGGAGATTGTTGAGAGTGGAGCGCAGACTGTTCTGCTTCATAAGGATGAGGAAGCTGCCAACAAGTTTACTATTATCTTCAATACTTTGGCAAAGGATCCAAGTAACTCTGAGAAGGAAGCTGTTAACTATATCTATCGTCAGTTGCGTAATGCTGATCCTGCAGATGACGCAAGTGCACGTGAGGTTTTCCAAAACCTGTTCTTCTCGGATAAGCGTTATGATCTGGGTGAGGTAGGTCGTTATCGTATCAATAAGAAATTGAATCTTGATACTGACATTGATGTTCGTGTCTTGACTAAGGAAGATATTATTGAGATCATTAAATATCTTATTCAGCTGATCAACTCTAGTGCAACAGTTGACGATATCGACCACTTGTCTAATCGTCGTGTTCGTACTGTAGGTGAGCAGTTGGCTAACCAGTTCTCTATTGGTTTGGCACGTATGACCCGTACTATCCGTGAACGTATGAATGTTCGCGACAATGAGGTGTTTACTCCAACAGATTTGATTAATGCTAAGACAATCTCTAGTGTTATCAATTCTTTCTTTGGAACTAATCCATTGTCACAGTTCATGGACCAGACTAACCCTCTGGCTGAGGTAACTCATAAGCGTCGTCTTTCTGCCTTAGGTCCTGGTGGTTTGTCTCGTGAGCGTGCCGGTTTCGAAGTTCGTGACGTACATTATACACACTATGGTCGTCTTTGCCCTATTGAGAGTCCTGAAGGTCCAAACATCGGTTTGATTTCTTCTCTCTGTATGTATGCAAAGATTAATGATCTTGGTTTTATTGTTACTCCTTACCGTAAGGTGAATGATAGCAAGGTCGATATGGCTAATGAGGATGTTGTATACTTGACTGCTGAAGATGAAGAATCTAAGATTATCGGTCAGGGTAATGCGCCTTTGACTGTTGATGGTTCTTTCATTCGTGATGTAGTAAAGTGTCGTCAGGATGCTGATTATCCTGTTGTAGGTCCGGATCAAGTTGATTATGTTGACGTCTCTCCACAGCAGATTGCTTCTGTATCCGCAGGTTTGATTCCATTCTTGGAGCATGATGATGGTCACCGTGCGTTGATGGGATGTAACATGATGCGTCAGGCTGTACCATTGCTTCATAATGATGCACCAATAGTTGGTACTGGTCTTGAGAAGCAAGTTTGTGAGGATTCTCGTACTATGGTTACTGCAGAAGGTGAGGGTGTTATCGAATATGTTGATGCTACAACTATCCGTATCCTTTACGATCGCACAGAAGACGATGAGTTTGTAAGCTTCGAACCAGCTTTGAAGGAGTATCGTATTCCTAAGTTCCGTCGTACCAACCAGAATATGACCATCGACTTGCGTCCTATCTGTAATAAGGGACAGCGTGTAAAGAAGGGTGATATCCTGACTGAGGGTTATGCGACAGAAAACGGTGAGCTGGCTTTGGGCCGTAATTTGCTTGTAGCTTATATTCCTTGGAAGGGTTACAACTATGAGGATGCTGTTGTTATTTCTGAACGTATGGTTCGTGATGACGTATTGACATCTGTACATGTTGACGAATACTCTCTTGATGTCCGTGAAACTAAGCGTGGAGTAGAGGAATTCACATCTGATATCCCTAATGTCAGCGAGGAAGCTACAAAGGATCTTGATGATAATGGTATCGTGCGTGTTGGTGCAAGAATTGAACCAGGTGATATCATGATTGGTAAGATTTCGCCTAAGGGTGAAAGTGATCCTTCACCAGAAGAGAAGTTGCTTCGCGCTATCTTTGGTGATAAGGCTGGTGATGTGAAGGATTCTTCATTGAAGGCAAATCCATCATTGAGCGGTGTAGTTATTGATAAGAAGTTGTTCTCTCGTGCTATCAAGACCCGTGAGTCAAAGAAGCAGGATAAGATTATTCTTGCTAAGATTGATGAGGAGTATGAGGCAAAGGGTGATGACTTGAAGGATATCCTCGTAGACAAGTTACTTACGCTTACAGAAGGCATGACTTCTGAGGGCGTTAAGGATTATACAGGTGCTGAGATTATCACCAAGGGCAGTACGTTTACCGCTACAGCCTTGAAGAATTTGGAGTATGATGGTGTTCAGTCTAATAAGTGGACTAAGGATGAGCATACCAATGGCTTGATTCAGAGACTTATTATGAACTATATCCGCAAGTATAAGCAACTTGATGCTGAATTAAAGCGTCGTAAGTTTGCTATCACTATTGGTGATGAACTTCCATCAGGTATTCTTCAGATGGCTAAGGTATATATTGCTAAGAAACGTAAGATCCAGGTTGGTGATAAACTTGCCGGTCGTCATGGTAATAAGGGTATTGTGTCTAAGGTAGTTCGTTTGGAGGATATGCCATTTATGGCTGACGGTCGTCCTGTTGATATGGTATTGAATCCATTGGGTGTGCCTTCACGTATGAACCTTGGTCAGATCTTCGAGTGTATCTTGGGTGCTGCAGGTAAAAAGTTGGGTGTAAAGTTTGCTACTCCTATCTTTGATGGTGCTAAATTGGATGATCTCTCTGAATGGACAGATAAGGCAGGCTTGCCACGTTTCTGCTCAACTTACCTTTATGATGGTGAGACTGGAGAGCAGTTTGACCAGCCAGCTACTGTTGGTATGACATACTTCTTGAAGTTAGGTCATATGGTTGAGGATAAGATGCACGCTCGTTCTATCGGTCCATACTCTTTGATTACACAACAGCCACTTGGTGGTAAAGCACAGTTTGGTGGTCAGCGATTCGGAGAGATGGAGGTCTGGGCTATCGAGGCATTCGGTGCAAGCCACGTTTTGCAGGAGATTCTGACTGTTAAGTCAGATGATGTTGTAGGACGTAGCAAGGCATACGAAGCAATCGTAAAGGGCGATCCAATGCCAACTCCTGGTATTCCTGAGTCACTTAACGTATTGCTCCATGAGCTTCGTGGCCTTGGTTTGAGCATCAAACTTGATTAATTTTGAGAACCCCTAATTTATATATAGAAACATGGCTTTCAAAAAAGATACAAAGGTAAAGAATAATTTTACGAAGATTACCATCGGTCTCGCTTCGCCAGAGGAGATCTTGGAAAATTCGTATGGTGAGGTTACTAAACCGGAAACCATTAATTATCGTACATATAAGCCGGAGCGTGATGGCTTGTTCTGCGAGCGTATTTTTGGTCCGACTAAGGACTATGAATGCGCCTGCGGCAAGTACAAGCGTATCCGTTATAAGGGAATCGTCTGCGACCGATGCGGTGTAGAAGTTACAGAGAAGAAAGTTCGTCGTGAACGCTCTGGTCACATTGAGCTTGTCGTACCTGTTGCTCATATTTGGTATTTCCGTTCTCTTCCAAATAAGATTGGTTACCTTTTGGGTATGCCGACCAAGAAACTTGATGCTGTCATTTACTACGAGAAGTATGTAGTTATCCAGCCTGGTATTCTTGAGGGAAAGACTGATGCTGATGGTCTTGAATTGAACGGTTCTCACAAACTTGATCTCTTGTCAGAAGATGAATATATGGCTCTTCTTGACCAGTATGATCCTAATGGTGACAATGAACTTTTGGACGATACGGACCCTAATAAGTTTATAGCAAAAATGGGTGCTGAAGCAATTTATCAGTTGCTCCAGAATGTAGACCTTGACTCTTTGTCATACGAACTCCGCGATCGCGCAAATAATGATTCAAGTCAGCAGCGTAAAACTGAGGCTCTGAAGCGTCTGCAAGTTGTAGAAGGTTTCCGTGCTAGTAAAGGTATTAACAAGCCAGAATGGATGATCATGAAGATTATTCCTGTTACTCCACCAGAGCTTCGTCCGTTGGTACCATTGGATGGTGGTCGTTTTGCAACATCAGACTTGAATGACCTCTATCGTCGTGTGATTATCCGTAACAACCGTTTGAAGAGATTGGTTGAGATCAAGGCTCCTGAGGTTATTCTCCGTAACGAGAAGCGTATGTTGCAGGAGGCTGTTGACAGCTTGTTCGACAACTCACGCAAGAGTTCTGCTGTAAAGAGTGAGAGCAATCGTCCTTTGAAGTCACTCTCTGACTCTTTAAAGGGTAAGCAGGGACGTTTCCGTCAGAACTTGCTGGGTAAGCGTGTTGACTATTCTGCCCGTTCTGTAATCGTTGTAGGTCCAGAGTTGAAGATGGGTGAGTGTGGTCTTCCAAAACTGATGGCTGCAGAGCTTTACAAACCATTTATCATCCGTAAGTTGATAGAGCGTGGTATCGTAAAGACTGTAAAAAGTGCCAAGAAGATTGTTGATCGTCGCGAGCCAGTTATCTGGGATATTCTTGAGAATGTAATGAAGGGTCATCCGGTTATGTTGAACCGTGCCCCTACGCTTCACCGACTCGGTATCCAGGCATTCCAGCCTAAGATGATTGAGGGTAAGGCTATTCAGTTGCATCCATTGGCATGTACAGCGTTCAACGCCGACTTCGATGGTGACCAGATGGCTGTTCACCTTCCATTGAGCAATGAGGCTGTTTTGGAGGCTCAAATCCTGATGCTTCAGAGTCATAACATTCTCAACCCAGCTAATGGTGCGCCTATCACCGTTCCTTCTCAGGATATGGTGCTTGGTCTTTACTATATTACTAAGATTCGTCCAGGTGCAAAGGGTGAGGGCTTGACATTCTATGGTCCTGAAGAGGCATTGATTGCTCGTAACGAGGGCCGATGTGATCTTCATGCTTTGATTAAGGTTGTAGTTGACGACTTGGTTGATGGTACAATCCAGAAACGAATGGTAGAAACTTCTGTTGGACGTGTCATCGTTAATGGTATCATTCCTGATGAAGTTGGCTTCTTCAATGATGTGATTTCCAAGAAAACCCTCCGTGGTTTGATTTCTAATGTTATTAAGGCTGTTGGTATGGCTAAGGCTTGTGAATTCCTTGATGGAATCAAGAACTTAGGTTATCGTATGGCTTATGTCGCAGGATTGTCATTCAACCTTGGTGATATTATTATTCCACCAGAGAAGGAAGCTATTGTTGAGCGCGGTCGCAAGGAGGTAGAGGAAATTACCAATAACTATAATATGGGTTTCATCACCAACAAGGAACGATACAACCAGGTTATTGATGCGTGGACTCACGTAAATACAGATTTGGGTAATATCTTGATGAAGGAGATGACCGAAGCTGACCAGGGATTCAACGCCGTATACATGATGCTTGATTCCGGAGCCCGTGGTTCTAAGGATCAGATTAAGCAGTTGTCTGGTATGCGTGGTTTGATGGCTAAACCTCAGAAGGCTGGTGCAGAGGGCGCGCAGATCATCGAGAACCCTATCCTTTCTAACTTTAAGGAGGGTATGTCTGTATTGGAGTACTTTATCGCTTCTCACGGTGCCCGTAAGGGTCTTGCTGATACCGCTATGAAGACTGCCGATGCCGGTTACTTGACTCGACGTCTTGTAGACGTTTCTCACGATGTTATTATCACCGAAGAGGATTGTGGTACATTGCGTGGCTTGGTTTGTACAGCTTTAAAGAATGGCGATGAGATTATTTCATCTCTTTATGAGCGTATTCTGGGTCGTGTATCTGTACATGATGTTATTCATCCAACAACTGGTGAACTGATTGTCAAATCTGGTGAAGAAATCACCGAGGCTAAGGCAAAGGCTATTGATGAATCTCCTATCGAGAGTGTTGAAATTCGTTCTGTTCTCACATGTGAGAGCAAAAAGGGTGTCTGCATGAAGTGCTATGGCCGTAACTTGGCAACAGCCCGTATGGTACAGTTGGGTGAAGCCGTTGGTGTCATCGCTGCTCAAGCTATTGGTGAGCCTGGTACTCAGTTGACTCTCCGTACATTCCACGCCGGTGGTATTGCATCTAATGCTGCTGCCAATGCTAAGATTGCTGCGAAGAATAAGTCTCGTATCGAGTTTGATGAGTTGAGTACAGTACCATTCGTAGAGGAAGACGAGGAAGGCAACGATATCAAGTGCGAAAAGGTAGTAAGCCACTTGGCTGAAATCCGTTTCGTGGATCCTAATACAAACATCGTTCTTGCAACTTTGAATGTTCCTTACGGTTCTTCATTGTATCACAAGGAGGGTGAAATCGTAGAAAAGGATACTGTTATCGCCCGTTGGGATCCATTCAACGCTGTTATCGTCAGCCAGTATGCGGGTACATTGAAGTTCAATGACGTTCAGAAGGATCAGACTTATCGTGCTGAGGTCGATGAGACTACAGGCTTGGAGGAGAAGATTATCACCGATTCCAAGAATAAGGCAATGGTTCCATCTTGTGATGTTATCGATGCTAATGGTGAAATCCTTGGTACATACAACTTCCCTGTAGGTGGTCACTTGGCTGTTGAGGATGGACAGACAATTAATACCGGTGAGGTTTTGGTTAAGATTCCTCGTGCTGTAGGTGGTGCAGGCGATATCACTGGTGGTCTCCCTCGTGTAACTGAGCTTCTTGAGGCTCGCAACCCTTCTAACCCTGCTGTTGTATCTGAAATTGATGGTGAGGTAACTATGGGTAAGGTAAAGCGTGGTAACCGTGAGATCATCGTAACATCTAAGACTGGCGATCAGAAGAAGTATCTTGTATCTCTTTCTAAGCAGATCTTGGTACAGGAACATGATGCTGTACGTGCTGGTACTCCTCTTTCTGATGGTAGTGTAACTCCTGGCGATATTCTCGCCATCATGGGTCCTACCGCTGTTCAGGAGTATATTGTTAACCAGATCCAGGACGTTTACCGTCTTCAGGGTGTGGCTATTAATGATAAGCATTTTGAGGTTGTGGTACGTCAGATGATGCGTAAGGTTCGTATTGACGATCCAGGTGATACAACCTTCTTGGAGCAAGAGTTGGTTGATAAACTTGACTTTGCAGAAGAGAATGATCGTATCTGGGGTAAGAAGGTTGTTACTGACGGTGGTGATAGTGAAAGTCTCAAACCAGGTCAGATCATAACGGCTCGTAGATTGCGTGATGAGAATTCTGCATTGAAGCGTCGCGACTTGAAACTTGTACAGGTTCGTGATGCCGTATCTGCAACTTCTACCCAGATCCTCCAGGGTATTACTCGTGCTGCTCTTGGTACTAAGAGCTTTATGAGTGCTGCATCATTCCAGGAAACTACTAAGGTTTTGAATGAGGCTGCTATCCGTGGTAAGGTTGATTACCTTGAGGGTATGAAGGAGAATGTAATCTGTGGTCACTTGATTCCTGCAGGTACTGGTCTTCGTCAGTGGGATAAGCTCATCGTAGGCTCTAAAGAAGAATATGAGCGTATGCAGGCTAATAAGAAAAATGTGCTCGACTATGCTGATTCTCCAATAGGAGAATAATCGTAGAATAGAGTACTATATAATATATAAATAGGTATAATGAGGGTGCGTCATAATTTATGGCGCACCCTTTTATTATCTGTAACAGATGAAAAAAGGAAAAAAATAAGATTTCCCCCTTCTGTTGTCTTATGATGTTTTTTTGAAAAATATGTGGTAAATTATTCGTCTTTTTCAGAAATTATATGTAAATTTGCACTATCATTTAAAGTTTAATCCTCTTAACTTAATAAAATTATGGAAGAAAATAAGAATAATCAACAGCAGCAGAATCAGTTCCAGATGGGCATCAGCCCTGAAGTAGCAGAGGGTACATACTCAAACTTGGCACTGATTACTCATTCTAGTTCAGACTTCATTTTGGATTTTGCATGTGCACTTCCTGGCATGCCTGCACCTCAGATCAAGAGTCGTGTTATCATGGCACCTGAGCATGCTAAGCGATTGCTCCAGGCATTGCAGAGCAATATTTATAACTACGAGCAGTCCTTCGGTAAAATTAAGTTGTCTGATGAGCAAGAACGTACAATCGCTCCATTCGGCACCCCAAAGGGTGAGGCATAATGTACTACAACATACATACTAAGACTAAATTCTCTGCTAAATACCGCTTTTTTCTTTATAATATTCGTTTTTAATAGTTATATAAAGTTAAAACTAGCCTTCGTTTTTTAAAAGTCTCCTTAATATTTAGGTAGTTTGCCGAAAAAATCGTACCTTTGCACCCCGAAAAGGCTCTATAAAGTAGTGGCTTACATCGAAATAAGACAATAAATAAAAATAAATATATAAATTAAAAAGTAAAATTATGCCTACTATTTCACAGTTAGTAAGAAAAGGCAGACGAGTTCTTGTAGACAAGAGCAAGTCACCAGCTTTGGATTCTTGTCCTCAGCGTCGTGGTGTTTGTGTTCGTGTTTATACAACAACTCCTAAGAAGCCTAATTCAGCAATGCGTAAAGTTGCACGTGTACGTTTGACAAACTCAAAGGAAGTAAACTCTTATATTCCGGGAGAGGGTCACAACTTGCAGGAGCACTCAATTGTTTTGGTTCGCGGTGGTCGTGTAAAGGACCTTCCTGGTGTACGTTATCATATTGTCCGTGGTACACTTGATACTGCAGGTGTTGCGAATCGTACACAGCGTCGTTCTAAGTACGGAGCTAAGCGCCCTAAGGCAAAGAAGTAATATAGCTTCTTTAATTTTAGACAAAACCGCAGACTCACGGTCGGAGAAGGTCGGGAGTTGGGGTTAAAATATTTAATAAAAGTTTTGCTGGAGAAGTAATCAGGTTGAGTAAATGCTCGGGTGCGAGCGTTGAAGAACATTATACAGCCCCATGCAGAATTAAAAAAGTTTTATTTAAAATGAGAAAAGCAAAACCAAAGAAGAGAGTGATCCTTCCAGATCCTGTCTTCAATGACCAGAAGGTCTCAAAGTTCGTAAATCATTTGATGTATGATGGAAAGAAGAATACATCTTATGAGATTTTCTACAATGCACTTGACATTGTAAAGGCTAAGATGTCTAACGAGGAAAAGTCTGCTCTTGAAATCTGGAAGCAGGCACTTGATAATATTACTCCTCAGGTAGAGGTTAAGAGCCGTCGTATCGGTGGTGCAACCTTCCAGGTTCCTACAGAGATTCGTCCTGATCGTAAGGAGAGTATTTCTATGAAGAATCTTATTCTTTTTGCACGTAAGCGCGGTGGTAAGACTATGGCTGATAAGCTTGCTGCAGAGATTATGGATGCTTTTAATAATCAGGGTGGTGCATTTAAGCGTAAGGAGGATATGCATCGTATGGCTGAGGCTAACCGTGCGTTCGCTCACTTTAGATTCTAATTTAATATATAATATAGTTAAAAGAAAATGGCAAATCGCGATTTACATTTGACTCGTAACATCGGTATCATGGCGCATATCGATGCTGGTAAGACAACAACTTCTGAGCGTATTTTGTTCTATACAGGTAAGACTCATAAGATTGGTGAGGTACACGATGGTGCTGCTACAATGGACTGGATGGCCCAGGAGCAGGAGCGTGGTATTACTATCACTTCTGCGGCTACAACTTGTAACTGGAACTATCTCGGTAAGTCTTATAAGATCAACTTGATCGATACTCCGGGACACGTTGACTTCACTGCTGAGGTTGAGCGTTCTCTCCGTGTACTTGATGGTGCTGTTGCTACATATTCTGCAGCTGATGGTGTTCAGCCACAGTCTGAGACAGTATGGCGTCAGGCTGATAAGTATAATGTACCTCGTATCGGTTATGTAAACAAGATGGACCGTTCTGGTGCTAACTTCTTCGAGACAGTTCAGCAGATGAAGGATATCTTGGGCGCTAATCCAATTGCTATTCAGATTCCTATTGGTGCAGAGGAGAACTTCAAGGGTGTAGTTGACCTCATTAAGATGAAGGCTATTCTTTGGCACGATGAGACTATGGGTGCTGAGTATGATATAGAGGAAATCCCTGCAGACTTGGCTGACGAGGCTGCTGAGTGGCGTGATAAGCTCCTTGAGGGTGCTGCAAACTTCGATGATGAGGTTATGGAACTTTATCTCGATGGTAAGGATATTCCAGAAGAAAAGATTCTTGCTGCTATCCGTAAGGGTTGCTGTGCTATGGAGTGCTGCCCAATGTTGCTCGGTTCTTCATACAAGAACAAGGGTGTTCAGCCATTGCTCGACTATGTATGTGCATTCTTGCCTTCACCAATGGATACTCCAAATATCATCGGTACTAACCCTGATACAGAGGAGGAAGAGGATCGTAAACCATCTGAGGATGAACCAACATCTGCTCTCGCATTTAAGATTGCTACTGACCCATTCATGGGCCGCTTGGTATTCTTCCGTGTTTACTCAGGTAAGGTCGTTGCTGGTTCTTATGTTTACAACCCACGTTCTGGCAAGCGCGAGCGTATCAGCCGTCTGTTCCAGATGAACTCTAAACAGGAAATCCCAATGGATTCTATCGATGCTGGTGATATCGGTGCAGGTGTAGGTTTCAAGGATATCCGTACAGGTGATACACTCTGTGATGAGGAACACCCAATCGTTTTGGAGTCTATGACATTCCCTGATACTGTGATTTCTATCGCAGTAGAGCCAAAGAGCCAGGCAGACATCGCTAAGATGGATAATGGTCTTGCTAAGTTGGCTGAGGAGGATCCAACCTTCACAGTTCGTACAGACGAGCAGAGCGGTCAGACAATTATTTCTGGTATGGGTGAGCTCCACTTGGATATCATCATCGACCGTTTGAAGCGTGAGTTCAAGGTTGAGTGTAATCAGGGTAAGCCTCAGGTTAACTACAAGGAGGCTATCACTAAGACTGCTCAGAGCCGTGAAACTTATAAAAAGCAGTCTGGTGGTCGCGGTAAGTTCGCTTGTATCGATGTAACCATCGGTCCTAAGGACGAGGATTACAAGGAAGGCGACTTGCAGTTCATCAACGAGGTTAAGGGTGGTAACGTTCCTAAGGAATTCATCCCATCTGTACAGAAGGGCTTTGCTGATTGCTTGTCAAATGGTGTACTCGGTGGTTTCCCAATGACAGGTTTGAAGGTGACTTTGACCGATGGTAGCTTCCACCCAGTTGACTCTGACCAGTTGTCATTCGAGTTGGTAGCACATCAGGCATTCAAGGTACTTTGCCCTAAGGCTGGTCCAGTTTTGATGGAGCCTATCATGAAGGTAGAGGTTGTTACTCCAGAAGAGAACATGGGTGACGTAATCGGTGACTTGAACAAGCGCCGTGGTCTCGTTCAGGGTATGGAGGAAGGCCGTAGCGGTGCTCGCATCGTAAAGGCAATGGTTCCATTGGCTGAGATGTTCGGTTATGTAACAGCTTTGCGTACTATCACTTCTGGTCGTGCAACAAGTTCTATGGAGTACGATCATCATGCACCTCTTTCTTCAACAATTGCTAAGGCTGTGTTGGAGGAGGTTAAGGGTCATGCTGATCTTCTTTAATAACAAAGAAATAACGGTAAGATGAGGCGCTGCTTAGCGAATGACTCTTAAGCAGCGTACCTCTTCTTCCATTAGACTAAATAATTTATATAATAATAACTTAATTTTAAAAATGAGTCAGAAAATCAGAATTAAGCTGAAGTCTTACGACCACCAGTTGGTTGACAAGTCAGCTGAGAAGATTGTGAAGGCTGTAAAGGCAACAGGCGCTATCGTTAGTGGTCCTATTCCATTGCCAACACACAAGCGTATTTTTACTGTAAACCGCAGTACTTTCGTTAACAAGAAGTCTCGCGAGCAGTTCCAGCTCTCAGATTTCAAGCGTCTCATTGACATCTACAGCTCAACAGCTAAGACAGTTGATGCCTTGATGAAGCTTGAATTGCCAAGTGGTGTAGAAGTAGAAATCAAAGTCTAATTTTTAAATTAAATTGAAATGCCAGGATTAATTGGAAAGAAAATCGGAATGACATCCGTTTTCAGTGCCGACGGTAAGAATATTCCGTGCACTGTTATCGAAGTAGGTCCTTGTGTTGTAACCCAGGTGAAAACTGTAGAAAAGGATGGTTACAAGGCTTATCAGTTAGGTTTCGAAGAGGCAAAGGAGAAGCGTACTTCTCAGCCTATGATGGGAATCTTCAAGAAGGCAGGCACAACACCTAAGAAGCACTTGGCCGAGTTCAAGTTTGATGAGGAGTACAACCTCGGTGACACAATTACAGTTGAAATCTTCAACGATTGCAAGTTCGTTGATGTAATTGGTACATCAAAGGGTAAAGGCTTCCAGGGCGTTGTTAAGCGTCACGGATTCGGTGGTGTAGGTCAGTCTACTCACGGTCAGGATGACCGCGCTCGTAAGCCGGGATCTATTGGTGCTTGTTCTTACCCTGCAAAGGTATTCAAGGGTATGCGCATGGGCGGCCAAATGGGAGGTGACAGAGTTACAACTCAGAACCTTCAGGTGTTAAAGGTAATTCCAGAGCAGAATCTTCTTATTGTTAAGGGTTCTTTCGCTGGATGCAAAGGTTCAACTGTTTTAATTGAGAAATAATGGAAGTTAGCGTATTAGATATCAAAGGTCAGGAGACCGGCCGCAAGGTAGCTCTTAATGATGCAGTCTTCGGCATTGAACCTAACGATCACGTTCTCTATCTTGACGTAAAGCAGTATCTCGCTAACCAGCGTCAGGGTACAGCTAAGTCTAAGGAGAGAAGCGAGATGAGCGGTTCTACTCGTAAGCTTGGTCGTCAGAAGGGCGGCGGCGGTGCTCGCCGTGGTGATATTAACTCACCTGTACTCGTAGGTGGTGCTCGCGTTTTTGGTCCTAAACCACGTGATTACCGCTTCAAGCTCAACAAAAAAGTAAAGATTCTTGCTCGTAAGTCTGCTCTGTCTTATAAGGCACAGGAAAGCGCAATTGTAATGTTGGAAGACTTTACATTTGAGGCTCCAAAGACTAAAGAATTCTTAAGTATCATTAAGAATCTCAAAATTGAGGGCAAAAAAGTGCTCTTTGTTTTGCCAGAAGCAAATAAAAATGTATATTTGTCTGCTCGTAACTTGCAGCGTGCTGAAGTTATCCTCGCATCAAACGTCAATTCGTATAAAGTTTTGAATGCTGATGTTGTAGTGATTACAGAAAAGTCGCTCGAGACTATCGACCAAATCTTAACAAAGTAAAAAGGAGATATTAGAATATGGCATTTATTATCAAACCATTGGTTACTGAGAAGATGACCAAGATTACAGACAAGCAGCCTAACCGCTATGGCTTCGTTGTTCGTCCTGAGGCTAATAAGCTCGAGATTAAGAAGGAAGTTGAGAGTCTGTATAATGTTACAGTAGTTGACGTGAACACTATTCGTTACGCTGGCAAGCGCTCTGCCCGTTATACAAAGGCAGGTCTTGTTAAGGGTCAGAAGAATGCGTTCAAGAAGGCAATCGTTACTCTTAAGGAGGGCGATACAATTGATTTTTACAGCAATATTTAAAATAAAAAATGGCAGTACGTAAATTAAAACCGGTTACTCCGGGTCAAAGACACAAAGTTATTGGCACGTTCGAGGATATTACTGCATCCGTGCCAGAGAAGTCTCTCGTTTACGGTAAACGTTCTACCGGCGGTCGAAACAACACCGGTAAGATGACCGTTCGCTACATTGGCGGTGGTCACAAGCAGAAGTATCGTTTAATCGACTTCAAACGTGAGAAAGATGGTGTTCCAGCAGTTGTTAAGACAATCGAGTACGATCCAAACCGTTCGGCTCGTATCGCATTGCTTTACTATGCTGATGGTGAAAAACGTTACATTATTGCTCCTAACGGACTTCAGGTAGGCGCTACTTTGATGTCAGGTGCAGATGCTGCTCCTGAGATTGGTAACTGTCTTCCTTTGGCAAACATCCCTGTAGGTACAGTGATCCACAACATCGAGTTGCGTCCTGGTCAGGGTGCCTTGTTGGTTCGTTCGGCTGGTAATTTTGCTCAGTTGACTTCTCGTGAGGGCAGTTATTGTGTAATTAAGCTCCCTTCTGGTGAAACACGCCAGATTTTGAGTGCTTGTAAGGCTACAGTTGGTAGTGTTGGTAACTCTGACCACGCTCTTGAACAGTCTGGTAAGGCTGGACGTTCTCGTTGGTTGGGTCGTCGTCCACACAACCGTGGTGTTGTTATGAACCCTGTTGATCACCCAATGGGTGGTGGTGAAGGTCGCCAGAGTGGTGGTCACCCACGTTCACGTAAGGGCTTGTACGCTAAGGGTCTTAAGACTCGCGCACCTAAGAAGCTTTCTAACAAGTATATTATCGAAAGAGCTAACAAAAAATAAAGAGTAAATTATGAGTCGTTCACTTAAAAAAGGTCCATACATCAATGTTTCTCTCGAGAAGAAGATTCTCGCTATGAACGAGAGTGGCAAGAAGAATGTTGTTAAGACATGGGCTAGAGCTTCAATGATATCTCCTGATTTCGTAGGACATACTGTTGCAGTTCATAACGGTAACAAATTTATCCCTGTTTATGTTACAGAGAATATGGTTGGCCACAAGCTTGGAGAGTTTGCTCCAACACGTCGCTTTGGCGGTCACTCTGGTAACAGAAAGTAAGCTAAGGGTTAAACCATTTAAAATTTAAGTAAATAATGGGAGCAAGAAAACATATTGCGGCTGAGAAATTGAAAGAAGCCCGTAAAAACTTGTACTTCGCAAAGTTGGTAGGCGTTCCTTCTTCTCCACGTAAGATGCGCTATGTAGTAGACATGATTCGTGGTATGGAGGTTAACCGTGCACTCGGAGTACTTCGCTTCTCTAAGAAGCAGGCATCAGCTGATGTAGAGAAATTACTTCGTTCAGCTATCGCTAACTGGGAAGCTAAGAATAATCGCAAGGCTGAAGACGGTGAGCTTTATATCAGTAAGGTCTTCGTTGACGAAGGCGTTACAATGAAACGTATGAGACCTGCACCACAGGGTCGTGGTTATAGAATTCGTAAGCGTTCTAACCATGTAACTCTTTTTGTTGATGCAAAAACTAATGACGAAAAATAATTAAGTAGAATGGGACAGAAAGTTAATCCGATTAGTAACCGACTTGGTGTTATCCGTGGTTGGGATTCAAATTGGTTCGGTGGTAAGAACTTCGGTGATAACCTCGTTGAGGATCAGAAAATCCGTAAGTATCTTAACGAGCGTCTTGCTAAGGCAAGTATTTCTCGTATTATTATCGAACGTACATTGAAACTTGTTACCATTACTATTTGTACAGCCCGTCCAGGTATTGTCATTGGTAAAGGTGGTCAGGATGTAGATAAGTTGAAGGAAGAGTTGAAGAAGCTTTATAAGAAAGATATTCAGATCAACATCTTCGAGGTTAAAAAGCCTGAACTTGATGCTACTATCGTTGGTAAGAATATTGCGACTCAGATTGAGCACATGATTGCTTATCGTCGTGCTATCAAGATGGCAGTTGCTAACACCATGCGTGCTGGCGCTGAGGGCATCAAGGTGCAGATTACAGGTCGTCTGAATGGTGCTGAAATGGCACGTAAAGAGATGTACAAAGAGGGTCGTACTCCTCTTCATACATTCCGCGCAGACATCGACTACTGCCAGTGCGAGGCACTTACAAAGGTAGGTTTGCTTGGTATTAAGGTTTGGATTTGTCGTGGTGAGGTTTATGGTAAGGCTGATCTTACTCCAAACTTCTCACAGGACAATAAGAGCAACAACCGTGGTAACGGCCGCTCTAACAACCGTGGTGGTAATCGTAAAAGAAACAATAACCGTTAAATTTTAGAAAGCTATCATGTTACAGCCAAAAAGAGTTAAATATAGAAGACCTCAAGATGGTCGTGGCAACAAAGGCAACGCTCACAGAGGTACACAATTGGCTTTCGGTTCTTTTGGTATCAAAACTCTTGAATCAAAGTGGATCGATAGTCGTCAGATTGAGGCAGCTCGTGTAGCATTGAACCGCTATATGAACCGTCAAGGTCAGGTCTGGATTAGAATTTTTCCTGATAAGCCAATCACTCGCAAGCCTGCTGATGTCCGTATGGGTAAAGGTAAGGGTGATCCTGCAGGATGGGTTGCACCTGTTACACCAGGTAGAATTCTCTTCGAAGTTGAAGGAGTTAGTTTCGATATTGCAAAAGAAGGTCTTCGCCTTTGCGCTCAGAAACTTCCTGTTAAGACTAAGTTTATTGTTAGACGTGATTACGATAAAAACGCTTAATTATGAAGATTGCAGAAATTAAAAATATCGAGACCAAAGAATTGGTTGAGAAGTTGGAGGCAGCTGTTGATGCTTTGAACAAGAAGAAGATCAATCATAATGTAACTCCACTTGAGAATCCATCAGAGATTAAGGTTGCTCGTCGTGATATTGCACGTATGAAAACTGAACTTCGTCAGAGAGAACTTAACAAATAATAATGGTCCAGATGGAAACAAGAAATTTAAGAAAAGTAAGACAGGGTGTTGTTATTAGCAACAAGATGGATAAAACCATTGTTATTGCGGCTAAGTTCAAGGAGATGCACCCTATTTATGGTAAATTTGTCCAGAAGACAAAGAAGTACCATGCACATGACGAGAATAATGAGGCTAACGTAGGTGATACAGTTATGATCATGGAGACTCGTCCTCTGTCTAAGACAAAGAGATGGAGATTAGTACAAATTGTTGAAAAAGCTAAGTAATTATGATACAGACTGAATCAAGACTTACAGTATGTGATAACAGCGGTGCTCGTGAGGCTCTTTGCATTCGAGTTCTCGGTGGTACAGGCCGTCGTTACGCTAGTGTTGGTGACGTTATTGTTGTTGCAGTCAAGAACGTTATCCCATCAAGTGATTTGAAGAAGGGTGCAGTATCAAAGGCTTTGATCGTTCGCACAAAGAAGGAAATTCGTCGTGCAGATGGTTCTTACATCCGTTTCGATGACAACGCTTGTGTATTGCTTAACAATGCAGGTGAGCTTCGTGGTAGCCGTATCTTCGGTCCTGTTGCTCGTGAGCTTCGTGCAGTAAATATGAAAGTCGTTTCTTTAGCACCTGAGGTTCTTTAATATTTAAAAAGTAAGAAGTAATGAGTAAGTTACATATTAAGAAAGACGATACCGTTATCGTTATTGCCGGTGCAGATAAGGGCAAGACTGGTAAGGTGCTTAAGGTCCTCGTTGAGGAGAACCGTGCCATCGTAGAAGGTGTGCACATGGTTTCTAAGAGCACTAAGCCATCTGCTAAGAATCCTCAGGGAGGTATTGTTAAGCAGGAGGCTCCTATTCATATCTCAAATTTGAGTTTGATTGATCCTAAGAGTGGCAAGGCTACTCGTGTTGCTATCAAGCATGAGGGTAAAAACGTTGTTCGCATCGCTAAAAAGTCAGGGGAGGAAATCAAGTAATGGATACAGCACAGTTAAAGAAAGTATATAAGGAGACAATCGCTCCTGCTCTTCAGAAGCAGTTTAACTACTCTTCAGCTATGGAGATTCCAGTATTGAAGAAGATTGTCATCAATCAGGGTCTTGGTGATGCTACTCAGGACAAGAAAATTGTTGATGTAGCAATCAATGAGATTACTGCTATCACCGGTCAGAAGGCTGTTGCTACATATTCTAAAAAGGATATTGCAAACTTCAAGCTTCGTAAGAAGATGCCTATCGGTGTTATGGTTACATTGCGTCGTGAGCGTATGTACGAGTTCTTGGAGAAGCTCGTTCGTGTTTCTCTTCCTCGTATTCGCGACTTCAAGGGTATTGAGAGCAAGTTTGATGGTCGTGGTAACTATACATTAGGTATCACAGAGCAGATTATCTTCCCTGAGATTAATATCGATGAGATTGATCGTATTCAGGGTATGAATATTACCTTCGTTACAACAGCTAAGACTGATGAAGAAGGTTTTGCTCTTTTGAAGGCCTTTGGTCTTCCATTCAAGAACGCAAATAAAGATTAAGAGATATGGCAAAAGAATCAATGAAAGCTCGCGAGGTTAAGCGTGCAAAGCTTGTAGCTCGTTACGCTGAAAAGCGCGAAGCACTGAAAAAGATTATTGCAACTTCTAATGATCCAGCCGAAGCATACGAGGCAGCTCGTAAGCTTCAGGCTATCCCTAAGAATGCAAACCCAATCCGTCTTCACAATCGTTGCAAGATTACTGGTCGTCCAAAGGGTTATATCCGTCAGTTCGGTATTTCTCGTATCCAGTTCCGTGAGATGGCTTCTGCTGGTTTGATTCCTGGTGTAAAGAAGGCTAGCTGGTAATCCTTTCAAAGGTAAGAATATTTTTTTATTTAATATTGTCGGGGTAGTCCCGATTAATTAAACATTTATATTTTATGACAGATCCAATAGCAGATTATCTGACAAGACTCAGAAATGCAATCATGGCTCATCACCGTGTTGTAGAAGTTCCTGCGTCTAACTTGAAGAAAGAGATCACTAAGATCCTCTTCGAGAAAGGTTACATCCTCAATTACAAGTTTGTAGAGGATGGTCCTCAGGGCTCAATTAAGGTTGCCTTGAAGTACAACCCAACTACAAAGCAAAACGCTATCAAGTGTTTGAAGCGCGTGTCAACTCCAGGTTTGCGTAAGTATACCGGTTACAAGGACATGCCAAGAGTTATTAACGGATTAGGTATTGCAATCTTATCTACATCCAAAGGTGTAATGACAGACAAAGAAGCTTCTGATCTTAAGATCGGTGGCGAGGTTCTTTGCTATATTTATTAATTGGAGGCTTTTATATGTCTAGAATAGGAAAATTGCCAATTAGTATCCCTGCAGGTGTTACTGTAAACTATGATGAGACTTCTCATGTTTGTACAGTAAAGGGCCCTAAGGGTGAACTTTCTCAGTGGATTGATCCATCTATCAAGTTTAATAATGCAGATGGTCATATTAGCTTTGAAATCGATGAAAATAGTCCTGTAAATATTAAACAGAAGCAGGCTTTCCACGGTTTGTATCGCTCTCTCGTTAACAACATGGTTGTTGGTGTAAGCGCTGGTTATACAAAGGTTTTGGAATTGGTAGGTGTTGGTTATCGTGTTTCTAACCAGGGTAATATCATTGAGTTTGCTTTGGGTTACACTCACCCTATTTTCATCCAGTTGCCTAAGGAGATTAAGGTTGAGACTAAGTCTGAAAGAAACCAGAACCCAATCTTGACATTGGAGTCTTGCGACAAGCAGTTGTTGGGACTCGTTTGTGCAAAAATTCGTTCTTTCCGCAAGCCTGAGCCTTATAAAGGTAAGGGTATTCTCTTTAAGGGTGAAGTTATTCGCAGAAAGTCTGGTAAGAGTGCTTCAGCTAAGTAATTTTAATTATTTACGATTATGACAACAAAGAAAGTAGAAAGACGAATTAAGATAAAGTTCCGCATTCGTAAGAGTGTTAACGGTACAGCTGAGCGTCCACGTCTTAGTGTATTCCGCTCTAACAAGCAGATTTACGCTCAGGTTATTAACGATTTGACAGGCACTACACTTGCGTCAGCTTCTTCACTCGGTTTGGAGAAGATGCCTAAGCAGGAGCAGGCAACTAAGGTTGGCGAACTCATTGCTGAGAAGGCTAAGGCTGCTGGTGTTGAGGCAGTAGTTTTCGACCGTAACGGTTACCTTTACCATGGTCGTGTAAAGCAGTTGGCTGAAGGTGCTCGTAATGGTGGTCTTAAATTTTAAACGATTATGGCAATGGATAAAGTAAAAATAATTAACGAAGAAGTACTTAAGGATCGCTTGGTTGCTATCAACCGTGTAACTAAGGTTACAAAGGGTGGTCGTACTTTCACATTCGCTGCTATCGTCGTTGTAGGTGACGGTAATGGCGTAATCGGCTACGGTCTTGGTAAGGCAGGTGAGGTTACTGCTGCTATTGCAAAGGGTACTGAAGCTGCTAAGAAGAACTTGGTAAAGGTTCCTGTACTCAAGGGTACTGTTCCTCATGAGGTTGAAACTTCATTTGGTGGTGCTAAGGTTCTTATTAAGCCAGCTGCAGCCGGTACTGGTTTGAAGGCCGGTGGTGCTATGCGTGCAGTACTTGAGAGCGCAGGTATCAAGGATGTCATCGCTAAGTCTAAGGGTTCTTCAAATGCCCATAACCTTGTGAAGGCTACTATCGCAGCTCTTGCAGAGATGCGTGATGCTTATACTGTAGCAGGTGAGCGTGGTATCAGTATGGATAAAGTATTTAACGGTTAATTAGGAAAAATCGAATATGGCAACAATTAAAATCAAGCAGATTAAGAGTAAAATCGGTGCTCCAGTAGATCAGAAGCGTACTCTCGCTTGTCTTGGTCTCCACAAGATTTCTCAGGTTGTTGAGGTAGAGGATACTCCTAGCAACCGTGGTATGATCCGTAAGGTTCATCACCTCGTAAGTATAGTTGATTAATTAATCTTTTTAAATTAGGAACGATTATGAAATTAAATAATTTGAAACCTGCTGCAGGTTCTACCCATTCACGTCGTCGTATTGGTCGTGGTCCAGGTTCTGGTCTCGGTGGTACTTCTACACGTGGTCATAAGGGTGCCAAGGCTCGTTCTGGTTATAAGAGAAAGATTGGTTTCGAAGGTGGTCAGATGCCATTGCAGCGTCGTGTTCCAAAGGCTGGTTTTAAGAATATCAACCATAAGGAGTACTTCGCAGTAAACCTTTCAACTCTTCAGGCTCTTGCTGAAGCAAAGAACCTTACTAAAATCGGTATTGAGGAACTTAAGGCTGCTGGCCTCACAAACGGCAAGGAGCTTGTAAAGGTTCTCGGTAACGGTGAACTTAAAGCAAAATTGGAAGTTGAAGCTAATGCTTTCTCAAAGACTGCCGAAGAAGCAATCAAGGCAGTAGGTGGTAACGCAACTATAATCTAAGTAAATGAAAAAGTTTATTGAGACACTAAAGAACTGTTGGAAGATAGAGGATCTCCGTCAGAGACTCCTCATTACTCTTCTGTTTACGGCTATTTACCGTTTTGGCTCGTTTGTGGTACTTCCAGGTATCAATCCGGGCATGTTGGAAAAACTTCAGTCGCAGACCTCTGGCGGTCTTATGTCGCTATTGGACATGTTCTCTGGTGGTGCATTTTCCAATGCATCTATCTTTGCACTCGGAATTATGCCTTATATCTCAGCTTCAATCGTTATGCAGCTTCTTGCTGTTGCTGTACCTTATTTCCAGAAGATGCAGCGCGAGGGCGAGAGCGGCCGCAAAAAAATACAATGGTATACTAGAGTCCTGACTGTGGCTATTTTGGTCTTTCAGGCTCCTAGTTACCTTTTGAATTTGAAAATGCAGGCTGCCAATGCTCTAGCCACAGGTATTAGTTGGACGGTATTCATGATACCGGCAACAATTATCTTGGCTGCAGGTAGTATGTTTATCCTTTGGTTAGGTGAGCGTATCACTGACAAGGGAGTAGGTAATGGTATCTCTCTTATTATTATGATTGGTATTATCGCCCGTTTGCCACAGGCTTTCGTTCAGGAGATAACCTCTCGTTTGCAGGCAATTTCAGGTGGTGGTCTTATTATGTTTATTGTAGAGATTCTTATCCTTTATGCTGTTGTTTGTGCATCAATTCTTTTGGTGCAAGGCACACGTAAGATTCCTGTTCAGTATGCTAAACGCTTGGTTGGAAATAAGCAATATGGTGGTGCGCGTCAGTACATTCCTTTGAAGCTTTTTGCAGCTAACGTGATGCCTATCATCTTTGCACAAGCTTTAATGTTTATTCCATTGGCAATAGTTCGCTATCAGTCTGAAAATGCTAGTAGTGTTGTTCAGCAGTTGATGGATAATCGTAGCTTGCTATATAATGTTGTCTATGTAATCTTGGTTATTGCATTTACTTATTTATATACAGCTATTACATTGAATCCTACTCAGATGGCTGAGGATATGAAACGTAACAATGGTTTCATTCCTGGTGTAAAACCAGGAAAGGATACAGCTGAGTACATTGATACCGTAATGTCTCGTATTACTTTACCAGGTTCGTTATTTATTGCGTTTATTGCAATTATGCCTGCATTAGCAGGACTTCTCGATGTACAGCAAGCTTTCTCTCAATTCTTTGGAGGTACATCTCTATTGATTTTGATTGGTGTTGTCATTGACACATTACAACAAATCGAGAGTCATTTGCTTATGCGCCACTATGATGGTCTTTTGAATTCAGGCCATACGCGTCAGGGTGGTGTTGCTGCATATTAATCTTTTTCTTTTGAAATGAGAAATTTCTGAAGACAGAAGATGAAATTATTCAGAGTGCAGTTTTACTTCATCTTAAAGTAAAGCTAACTTGAATTTACTATATTATGTGAGACGACTCTCCATTTGGATAGGTAATTCCTCATCCACTTGGAGAGCCTTTTCCCGCTAATATGTCATCTAATTATGATTTTTATCTGATAGTGATGGCACAAAGTTGCTCGAAAAGATAAAGCACAATTTTATCTTCATTCGTAGAAGTTTAACATTAAGAAGGACAAATATTTATATTATGGCAAAACAAGCCGCTATTGAGCAAGATGGAACAATTGTAGAAGCATTGTCAAATGCGATGTTCCGAGTAGAATTAGAGAATGGAGTTGACATCACAGCTCATATCTCTGGTAAGATGAGAATGCATTACATCAAGATTTTACCTGGTGATAAGGTAAAGGTGGAGATGAGTCCATATGACCTTACCAAAGGTAGAATTGTTTTTAGATACAAATAATAATCATATATAAGGTTATGAAGACAAGAGCATCATTAAAGAAGCGTTCAGCTGACTGTAAAATCGTTCGTCGTAAAGGTCGTCTGTTCGTTATCAACAAGAAGAACCCTAAGATGAAATTACGTCAGGGTTAATGTTAAAGTATTGTAAAAGTGCCGTTTTTTCAAAAAATAGTTGTACTTTTGCACCGCTTTAAACGAAAGGTATTAATTTTTTTAATTATTTTTTTAACAATGGCAATAAGAATTGTTGGAGTAGATTTGCCCCAGAATAAGCGTGGCGAAATCGCATTGACCTATATCTATGGTATTGGTCGAAGTAGTTCAGCAAAGATATTGGATAAGGCCGGTGTAAACCGCGACCTGAAGGTTAGCGAGTGGTCTGATGACCAGGCAGCTAAGATCCGTGAAATTATCGGCGCTGAGTTCAAAGTTGAAGGTGATCTTCGTTCAGAGATCCAGATGAACATTAAGCGACTGATGGATATTGGTTGCTATCGTGGAGTTAGACATCGTAATGGTCTTCCAGTTCGCGGTCAGAGCACAAAGAATAATGCTCGTACACGTAAGGGTAAGAAGAAGACTGTTGCTAATAAGAAGAAGGCTACTAAGTAATTCTGAAGGAGGAAATTAATTATGGCAAAGCAAAAAGCAACATCTAAGAAGAGAAATGTACGCGTTGACGCTATCGGTCAGCTTCACGTTCATAGCTCATTCAATAACATTATTGTATCTCTTACTAATAATGAGGGTCAAATCATTTCTTGGTCTTCAGCTGGTAAGATGGGTTTCCGTGGTTCTAAGAAGAATACTCCTTATGCTGCTCAGATGGCTGCTGAGGATTGTGCAAAGGTCGCTTTTGATCTTGGTCTTCGTAAGGTTAAGGCTTATGTTAAGGGTCCAGGTAATGGTCGTGAGTCTGCTATCCGTGCCATTCACGGTGCAGGTATCGAGGTTACAGAAATCGTTGACGTAACTCCATTACCACACAATGGTTGCCGTCCTCCAAAGCGTCGTCGTGTATAACGCTTGAGGTTAGCATTATTAATTAAGATACAAACAATATAGCATTTATATAATATTATGGCTAGATATATAGGTCCGAAATCTAAAATTGCGCGTCGTTTTGGTGAGCCAATCTTCGGCGCTGACAAAGTTTTGTCCAAGAGAAACTTCCCTCCTGGACAGCATGGCAACAACCGTCGTCGTAAGATGTCTGAGTACGGTGTCATGTTGGCAGAGAAGCAGAAAGCTAAGTACACTTATGGTGTATTAGAGCGTCAGTTCCGTAATATGTTTGATAAGGCTGCTAAGGCTGATGGTATTACTGGTGAGGTTCTTCTTCAGAATCTCGAGTGCCGTCTTGATAACGTTGTTTTCCGTCTTGGTATCGCTCCAACACGTGCTGCTGCGCGTCAGTTGGTTGGTCACAAGCACATCGTTGTTGATGGTAAGGTAGTTAATATCCCTTCATTCGCAGTTAAGCCTGGTATGGTTGTTGGTGTTCGTGAGAAGTCTAAGTCTCTCGAGGTTATCGAAGCAGCTCTTGCAGGTTTCAATCATAGCAAGTACCCATGGATTGAGTGGGACGATAATTCAAAGAGCGGTAAGTTCTTGCACAAGCCAGAGCGTGCCGACATTCCAGAGAATATTAAGGAGCAGTTAATCGTTGAGTTGTACTCTAAATAAATCATTACATTAATGGCGATATTAGCATTTCAAAAACCTGATAAAGTAGTAATGTTAGAGGCTGATAACCAGTTCGGAAAGTTTGAATTCCGTCCTTTGGAGCCTGGCTTCGGTGTTACCATTGGTAACGCTTTGCGCCGCATTCTCCTTTCATCATTGGAGGGTTATGCTGTTAACACTATACGCATTGCGGGTGTTGAGCATGAGTTCTCTTCAGTTCCTGGTGTAAAGGAAGATGTTACTAACATTATCTTGAATCTCAAACAAGTTCGATTCAAGCAAGTAGTAGAAGAATTCGAGAATGAGAAAGTTAGTATCACCGTTGAGAATTCTACAGAATTCAAAGCAGGTGATATCGGTAAGTATCTGACTGGATTTGAAGTGTTAAACCCTGATTTGGTGATTTGTCATTTAGATGCCAAAGCTTCGATGCAGATCGATTTGACTATTAATAAGGGACGTGGTTATGTTCCTGCTGATGAGAATCGTCAATTCTGCACTGACGTTAACGTTCTCCCAATCGATTCCATCTACACCCCTATTCGTAATGTAAAGTACGCTGTAGAACCATATCGTGTTGAGCAAAAGACCGACTATGATAAGCTCGTACTTGAAGTTACAACAGATGGTTCCATTAGTCCAAAGGATGCACTGAAAGAGGCTGCGAAGATTCTTATTTATCACTTCATGCTCTTCTCTGATGAGAAGATTACTCTTGAGACTCAGGATCAGGAGAGCAATCAGGAGTTTGATGAAGAGGTTCTTCATATGCGCCAGTTGCTTAAGACTCGTCTCGTAGACATGAATCTTAGTGTTCGTGCCCTCAACTGCTTGAAGGCAGCTGATGTTGAGACTCTTGGTGATTTGGTTCAGTTTAACAAGACTGACCTCTTGAAGTTCCGCAACTTTGGTAAGAAATCGCTCTCAGAGCTTGATGATTTGCTCGAGAGTCTGAATCTATCTTTTGGAACTGATATTTCAAAGTATAAATTAGACAAGGAATCTTAAAGGTTCGTAGTCCAAAAAGCAAAAACAAAAAATGAGACATAATAAGAAATTCAACCATTTAGGTCGTACTGCTTCTCATCGTAACGCGATGTTGGCTAACATGGCTTCATCACTTATCTTGAGCGAGCACAAAAGAATCACTACGACCCTCGCAAAGGCAAAGGCTCTTAAGAAGTATGTTGAGCCATTGATTACTCGTTCTAAGAACGATACAACAACTTCACGTCGTGTAGTTTTCCGTTATCTTCAGGATAAGTATGCTGTTAAGGCTCTCTTCGGTGAGGTAGCTGAGAAGGTAGCTAACCGTCCAGGTGGTTACACTCGTATAATCAAGTTGGGTACCCGTCAGGGTGATGCAGCTGAGATTGCTTTCATCGAGCTCGTTGACTTTGATGAGAATATGGCTAAGACTCTGAAGGCTGCTGCTAAGAAGACTCGTCGTAGTCGTAAGGCAACAAAGGCTGAAGAGGCTCCTGTAGCTGAGACTGAGGCTCCTGCAACTGAGGAGGCTCCAAAGGCTGAATAATTTTCAATCATCTCAGATAAATTTAGCGTCCTTGTCTTGACAAGGGCGCTTTTTTTGTCCCTTTTTCAAAACTATCTGCTCTTTTAGGTTTTTTCCTAATCATTATTAGGGATTTTTTTGCTTTTGTTCTTTTAGTTCTTTGTATCTTTGCAGCAGAAAGTGTGTCCTGAGACAGAATGAAGTCTGATATTGGTTATATTTGATAGACTTCTGTCGTAACTTCTAAAGAGATGGTGGCAGACCCACCGCATTCGGCATGCAGGTGCTGATTGCAAACCACTTTGTGCTGCTCTGATGGAAACAGAAGGGTAGTGAACGACAATTGAAAGCCTTCCGTAAGGTTGGCAAGGTATGTGTCAAGGAGATGAACGCAAGTGAACCATTGATGAAGCATCGTTACCAAAGTTAGCAAGTCACATCAGAACCAAGGTCTTTTCTGTATCTTGGGATAATGGCAGAGGGAACCTGTTTACTGTCTGCTGGGTGTGCGGTGTAAAGGTGGCATGAACTTGACATGGGCTCTTTAGAGGAACAGGAGAAATAGACATGGAATGCTAAGGGAAAATGCCGAGAGCCGTGACACGCAAGGCAGAAAGTACCGATGTCCATGTCTGTGGCGGACTACCTCGTAGTAGTGTTGAAGTCTCTGTAATGGGGATGGAGTGAAGGGGGTAGCGTGCTTAGCCAAATTTAAAGTCCAACTTAAGAAATTGAGGATGAAACAATGAACGAGGCAAAACCTTTTGTAATAGACAAGCGATTGGTGTGGGAAGCTTACCACAAGGTGAAGGAAAACAAGGGTAGTGCGGGTATCGATAAGGTTGACCAAAAGACATTTGATAAAGAAATGTCCAAGAACCTTTATAAGATATGGAATCGCATGAGTTCCGGTTGCTACTTTCCCAAAGCGGTGAAGCTGGTAGAAATACCAAAATCCAATGGGGGTACTCGCCCTTTGGGCATACCAACGATTGAAGATAGAATAGCGCAGCAGGTAGTAGTATCAGTACTGACTCCTATTCTCGAACCTATCTTCAAGGAAGATTCCTACGGCTATCGTCCAGGTAAGGGAGCGCACCAAGCCATAGCCAAGGCTAAGGAGCGCTGCTATGTGAACCCCTGGGTGCTTGATATGGACATCAGTAAGTTCTTTGACACAATCAATCATGAATTGTTGATGAAGGCTATCCGCAAGCATGCAGAGGAGAAATGGGTACTTCTATACATTGAGCGGTGGCTCAAGGTTCCCTATCAGACATCGAAAGGTGAAGTGATAGAGCGAACGATGGGAGTTCCCCAAGGTTCTGTGATAGGTCCGGTTTTGGCAAACTTGTTCCTTCATTACGTCTTTGACGAATGGATGTCGCGTAACTATCCAACGATTCCGTTTGAGCGTTATGCTGATGACACCATCTGCCACTGCGTATCGGAGAAGCAAGCCCAGTTCTTGAAAGCTGTTCTAATGAAACGCTTTGAAGAATGTGGATTGAAACTGAATGAGGAGAAGACAAAGATAGTCTATTGTAAGGATAGTAATCGAAGAGGTGACTCGGAGCATACTTCCTTTGACTTTCTAGGCTTTACCTTCAGACCTAGAGGTGCAAGAAACAGAAAGACGGGTCAAAATTTTACTGCTTTTCTTCCTGCAATAAGCAAGAAGTCGATGAAGAGGATTAAAGAAGCTGTAAGGGCTTGGAATCTGAATCGTAAGACTTTTGTTTGCCTGCTAGACATAAGCAATGAGGTTGATACGCAGATTAGTGGATGGATGAACTACTATATGAAGTTTGGTAGGTCTGAGTTCCGTAAGGTGTTGAATTACATTAATGAGCGACTAACCCGATGGGTGATGCGTAAGTATAAGCGCTTCTCCAAGGGTAAGAAGTTTAGTAGAGCGTATGAATGGCTTGTAGAGCATGCGGTACATAACAGAAATGAGTTTTCACACTGGGCGAAGGGCTTTGTACCCTATCCACGTCTAGGTTAATAAAGAATATTAATTAATAAACAAAAGAGTTAAGTACGAAGAGCCGTGTGATGGGAGACTGTCAAGCACGGTTCCGAGAGAAGGGAGGGTGAAATTCCCTCCACTTACTCGACTATAAAGCTTAATGAAGATGAAAAAGATTATGCTTTTTGTAGCTTGCTCTTCTTTGTTGTTGAGTAGCTGCGATACTTATACGGGAGGTGGTGCTTATGCTGGTGCCACATTTGGTTCTATTCTTGGTTCTGCTATTGGTGGCTTGTCTGGTGGTCCTAGAGATTCAGATATGGGTACTATTATCGGCATGGCTGGCGGTGCTGCAGTTGGTGCGGCAATTGGTAGTCAGGCTGACCCGAAATCCCAGCAGCAAAGAGAATCTGTTTATCGAGATAGATCACACCTTGATCCTCATTCTTATCAGGATGGAGTTTACCAGCAATCTTTACCAGTTTATTCCAATGACGAAATCTTTGATTCAACTAATTCTGGTGATGATAGGATTTATGATGAAGAACTGGGGCAGAATTATGCTTATTCATCATCTTTGGAAATAATGAATGCTCTTTTTGTTGATTCAAATGAGGACAATACTTTGAATCGGAATGAAACAGCCAAGGTTATTTTTGAAATCCGAAATAACGGAGCTCACACGTTGTATGATGTACTTCCAACCATTATTGAGACTACCGGCAATAAGCATATTTTCATATCTCCAAGTATTCATGTAGAAAGTATTGCTCCTGGCCAAGTGATTCGTTATACAGCAATGGTCAAGGCTGATAACCATTTGACGAATGGTACTGCTTGTATCTGTGTTTCAGTTATACAAGGCGGTAAGACGATTTCTAAGGTTAATCAGTTTGATATTCCGACAACCTCCAGATAAGATTCCGGTAATATAATGAATTTGTATGATATTATCTTATTTTAGGATTCTGTTATATATACAAAGGTAAAGAGGGTGTGTCATAAGTCTGTGACGCACCCCTTTTTATTTTTTGCCTTTTCACAGATACGAAATCTTTAAAAAACATTTTTATTTACAACAAAGCCCAAACTTTCACAAGCTCGGGCTTTGCCTTTCCGCAAAAGATTTGTATCTTTGCAGAAAACTTCTTTAAGTATGGCAAAGATACAAATAAAATCTGAAACTCGGCACGAATTGAGCTTTTTTCCTAACTCTTTCGATGATTATGTGCCAAAAGACAGCAAAGTTCGTATGGTGGATCGTATTGTTCGCAGTATGGACATCAACCCTCTCATGGATACCTATGATGGGATTGGTGCTCCTCCTTACAGTCCGAAGATGCTTCTAAGTTTAGTTGTTTTTGCCTATATCAATGGCATTTATTCCTGTCGTGGCATAGCGGACGCACTTAAATACGATGTTCGCTATATGTGGATTTGTGGAGGTAAGCAATTATCTTTCGCAACAATCAACCGCTTTAGATCCAATCATATGATTAAATGCATCGACTTTTATTTTGATGCAGTCGTCTCCATATTGGTTGAAAAGGGCGTGATTAGTCTGGAGGAACAATATGTTGATGGTACTAAGATAGAGTCGAAAGCAAACAAGTACACGTTTGTATGGAAGAAGACCGTGGAAAAGAACAGGGCTAAGCTCTTGGAAAAGACCTCTGCTGCATTGGCTCAGATAAAAGAACAAATTCGCCTGAATGGCGGGAGTGACATTAGGGAAGAAGACAGCGAGCCAGCCACTTTCGCCAAGGATGTAGAGAGAAGTGCACGTTTGTGTGAGAGGCAAGTGAAGAACCTTCCTAAGGCAAAGCTTACAGGAAGAGAGAAGCAAAAGCTAAATACTCAGATAGATCACTTGTTCAAAGCCTCGGACAAACTGCGCGAGTATGAAAAATCACTGGATATACTGGGCGAGAGAAACAGTTACTCCAAGACTGATCCCGATGCGACCTTCATGCGCCTCAAGGAAGATGCCATGAACAATGGGCAGACAAAGCCTGCCTATAACCTTCAAATTGCGACAGAGAATCAATATTGGACGAATTTCGCCCTTTATCCCAATCCAACAGACACCCTGACCTTCAAGCCTTTTTTGGATAAGTACAAGAAAAGATATGGAAAGCAATCCAAGAGCGTCACCGCAGACTCAGGGTATGGCTCGGAGGAGAACTACGAGTACCTAGAGATGGAAGAGATGATGGGTTATGTAAAGTACAACTGGTTTCACAAGGAACAGCATAAGCCTTTCAAGGAGGATGCCTTCAACCAAGCGAACTTCTACTACAACAGGGATGATGACTATTATGTCTGCCCCATGGGACAACACATGGAACCTTGTGGACAACGGCAAACGAAAAGTGTCTCCGGCTATGTGTCTGTCATTACATTATATAGAGCACAACGATGTGATGGATGTCCGCTTGGAAGTCTCTGCAAGAAATCCAAAGGCAACAGAACCATATATGTCAACCATAAACTGAATGCATATAAAAAGGAAGCCTTCCTGCTACTAACGTCTGAAGAGGGCTTGAAACACAGAAGCCAGCGACCGATAGAGCCGGAAGCTGTATTTGGGCAGATGAAGGCAGATATGCATTATAAGCGATTCAGGCATTTTGGAATGGACAAGGTTTACATGGATCTAGGATTGTTCGGAATGGGATTCAATTTGAAGAAATATTTGGGTATAAAACGATAAAACTCAATTTTGTTTTTTTTATCGTCAGGGATAACTATGCCCTTTTGTGAGCTTTGGGGCTGTTTTGTTATCGATAAAACAAGTAAAGTAAAGTTTCTATACAATATAATAAGATTCCCTTTGTGAAGAAAGACTACGATTCAACTAGAATATATAGAAACACACACAAAGAGAGTGTAAACTAAACTGTGTCAAGCTACAATAAAAGTAGTTTAACACAGTTTTTATATTATGGACAACTTAGAAATTGATTACAAGAAAGCAGCTCAGCAGTTGCGTAGTGGTGAAGCCTTATTTGGCAAGGACGGAGCATTAGCTCCATTGTTAGAGCGTATTCTCAACTCAGCTCTCGAAGGTGAGATGGACGCTCATTTAAGTGAAGAGGAACGCTCTTCCGGCAACCGTCGTAATGGTAAGATGAGTAAGAAGGTTCAAACAAAATATGGTGAGGTCACTATAGAGACTCCTCGTGACCGAGACGGAACTTTCCAACCTGAGACCGTAAAGAAGCGTGAGACTATTCTTGCCAATGGCATGGCAGACCAGATTATTGAGATGTACGCCATGGGCACCAGCACACGTGACATCAGCAGCTACTTTGAGCGTGAGTTCAACACAACTCTATCAGCCGATACAATCAGCTCTATAACAGACCGTGTATTACCCGAAATCACCGCCTGGAAGTCTCGCATGCTCGATCCTGTATATGCCATTTGCTGGCTTGATGCTATCCATTATAAGGTAAAGGATGAGAATGGCAGAGCTGTCACACGAGCCATTTACAACATTCTTGGTATCAACAAGGAAGGCCAAAAAGAACTGTTAGGTATGTATGTGTCTAAGAGTGAAGGAGCTAACTTCTGGCTAGAAGTTCTTACGGATCTTCAGAACCGTGGTGTTCGAGACATCTTGATTTGTTGTATTGATGGTCTCAAAGGCTTCCCGGATGCCATCCAAAGCGTATTTCCTGAGAGTTCTGTGCAGCTCTGTATTGTCCATCAGATACGCAATTCTATCAAGTATGTTGGCAGTAAGCATCAAAAGGAGTTTATCAAGGATTTAAGAACAGTATATGGTGCAGTAAACAAAGACTCCGCTGCTGCTAATTTAGACCTGTTAGAGTCTAAGTGGGGAGAGATGTACCCAATTGTCATCAAGTCATGGCGTGACAATTGGGAACGTCTGACAGAGTATTTCCAATATACTCCAACCATCCGTAAACTCATTTATACGACCAATACGGTTGAGGGGTATCACAGACAGGTAAGAAAGGTCACAAAGACTAAAGGGGTCTTTCCTACGGATAATTCTTTGGAGAAGCTTGTGTACTTAGCTTACCGCAACATCCGTAAGAAATGGACTATGCCACTGGCAAATTGGGGACAAATTTCTCAACAAATGGCAATAAAATTTGGAGATAGATTTAAAATTATGTAACTTTGCAGCCGAAAAGGCTTCCCTGCTGGGGGCATGCCCCCAGCAGGGAGTGGGAATGAAAGTTAAGAACAAGCCTTGACACAGTTTAAATTACACCCCCCACACAAAAAAAAGGTGCGCCATAGACTTATGACACACCCTCTTTACTTTTTGTCTTATCTGTATTGTGCTTTTTTAGATCAGCCTTTGTCACCTCTTTGCTTTTATGGTGCTCTGTTTTATTTATTTCCTTTGAAGTAATTTTATTGGTTTCTTTTTTACTGCTGTGATGATTTTCCTTATTCCTGTCAGTAGTTCCCCACTTGTTTGGAAATTCATATTCCGTTTCAGCCACTTCAAAATCAACCTTAGGCAATTTTGTGTCCTCTGGTTTGTAAGGAATCGGGTTTTCCACCATTTCAACTTTTACAGACGCTACGCCTTGTGAAATCATACCAATTTCTTTTGCAGCCTTCCATGATAGGTCAATGATTCTACCTCTTCCAAACGGACCTCTGTCGATGACTTTTACGATAGTACTCTTGCCATTGCTAAGGTTTGTAACCTTGAGGTGCGTTCCGAAGGGATAAAACCGATGTGCGCATGTTAAACTATCATGATGTATTCTCTGCCCGCTTGCAGAGCGGGCACCTGTTGCTCTTTTAGAGTAATATGAAGCCTTGCCGTGCTGGTGCTTTTGTCCGTAGCATGGAACCAGGCTGAATATAGCCAAGATGGCTGTGATGAAAGTTTTTGTAACCATATCTTCATATTTTATGGCACAAATATAAAAAAAAATGCTGAAAGATGCAAGTAAATCTCAGAAAATCAGTATCTTTGCACAAACTTTAACTTCATTTATGGAAAATAATATACCTCAGGAGTGGAATAAATTCTACTTGAAAGACGTATCGTTTGTGAATCTGATGATGCGCCGTATCTACAATGTACTGATTGTAGCCAATCCTTACGATGCGTTCATGCTTGAAGATGATGGACGTATAGAAGAGAAGATATATAATGAATATATGGAGCTGGGTCTTCGCTATCCGCCAACCTTTACTCAAGTTTCTACTACCGAAGAGGCTGCTGCTGTGCTGCGTTCTACCGTCATTGATCTGGTGATTTGCATGCCTGGCAATGCTGACAATGATGCCTTCGACGTAGCGCGCGACATCAAGGGTAAGTTTCCCAATATCCATTGTGTTGTTCTTACGCCTTTCTCTCATGGTATCACCAAGCGTATGCAGAATGAAGACTTGAGTATCTTCGATTATGTCTTCTGCTGGCTTGGCAACACCAATCTTATTCTTTCTATCATCAAGCTGATAGAGGATAAGATGAATCTTGAACATGACATACAGGAAGCAGGCGTGCAGATGATTCTGTTGGTAGAAGATTCTATCCGTTTCTATAGTTCTATATTGCCTAATCTCTATAATTATATATTGGAGCAGAGTAAGAACTTTTCTAAGGAGGCTCTGAACCGGCATGCGGCTACCATGCGTATGCGTGGCCGTCCTAAGGTGGTCTTGGCTCGTACTTACGAGGAAGCCCAGAAACTGTATGATAAGTATTCTGATAACACGTTGGGTGTAATCAGCGATGCACGTTTCCCGTTAAAGAGTGCTGCCAAAGCTTTTGGTAATGAGGTGATGCCTGAAGTAAAGCCTAAGCATCGTACGGATACTTTCGGTCGCGAGAAGTGTCCAGATGCAGGTTTGCAACTCTTCCGTTATATCAGGAAGAACGATCCTTTCGTTCCGCTTATCATAGAAAGTTCTGAAAGTGAGAACCGTGCGAAGGCAGAGGCAGAAGGTTTCCGCTTTGTTGACAAGAACTCGAAGAAGATGAGCGTAGATCTTCGTCGTCTGATGGAAGAGCACATGGGCTTTGGCGATTTCATATTCCGTGATCCTGAGACCCATGAGGAGATTATGCGCATTCATAGTTTGAAGGAATTGCAGGATAACATCTTCAATATTCCTAACGATTCCATGCTCTATCATATCAGCCGCAACCACATGAGCCGTTGGCTTTGTGCTCGTGCCATCTTCCCTGTATCTGCTTTTCTGAAGCATGTTACCTGGGAGAAATTACAGGATGTGGATGCTCACAGACAGATTATCTTCGATGCCATCGTGCAGTATCGTCACATGAAAAACATCGGTGTAGTGGCTGTTTTCGACCGCATGAAGTTTGACAAGTATGCCCACTTTGCCCGTATCGGAGAAGGCTCCCTGGGGGGAAAGGGTAGAGGGCTAGCCTTCCTCGACAACATCATCAAGCGCCATCCTGAGTTCAACCAGTATGAGAATGTCACCGTGCAGATTCCGAAGACCGTGGTGCTCTGTACCGATATCTTCGACGAGTTCATGATGAGCAACAATCTCTATCCGATAGCTTTGAGTGATGCTAGCGACGATGAGATTCTGAAGCACTTCCTGCATGCCCAGCTGCCCGATTCGCTGATAGCCGACTTCTTCACCTTCTTTGAGGCAACCAGGAGTCCTATCGCAATCCGTTCAAGTTCGCTGCTCGAAGATGCCCACTATCAGCCGTTTGCCGGTATCTATTCTACCTATATGATTCCATATCTGGAAGATAAGTATCAGATGCTGCAGATGCTGGCCTGTGCCATCAAGGGAGTCTATGCTTCTGTGTTCTATCGCGATTCGAAGGCTTACATGACCGCAACGAGCAATGTCATCGATCAGGAAAAGATGGCTGTTATCTTGCAGCAGGTTGTGGGTAAAGACTATGGTACAAGGTTTTATCCTACCATGAGCGGTGTGCTCCGTTCGCTCAATTATTATCCGATAGGTGATGAAGAGGCTGAAGAGGGTATAGCCAGTCTTGCCTTGGGCTTGGGTAAATATATCGTAGATGGAGGTCAGACCCTTCGTGTTTGTCCTTACCATCCGAATCAGGTGCTCCAGACATCGGAAACCGAGCTGGCTCTGCGCGACACCCAGACCCAGTTCTATGCGCTGGATATGAAGCATGTGGGCAATGATTTCAAGGTGGATGATGGCTTTAATATTCTTAAACTTCGGGTGAAGGATGCCGTAGAAGACCAGAGTCTTACCTATATCGCATCTACTTTCGATCCGTACGATCAGGTCATCAATGATGGGGTCTATGAGAATGGCCGCAAACTGATAACCTTCTCAAGTGTGCTCCAGCATGGAGTGGTGCCTTTGCCAGAGATACTGCAGATGTCGATGAAGTATGGAGCAGGGGCTATGCGCAGACCTGTGGAGATAGAGTTTGCCTGCAATATCAATAATGACAGGAGCTGCGAATTCTATCTTCTTCAGATTCGTCCTATCGTTGATGCCAAGGAGATGCTTGATGAAGATGTGAAGGCTATCCCTGATTCCGACTGCCTGTTGCGTTCGCACAATTCGCTGGGGCATGGCATCAGCGAAGATGTGGTTGATGTGGTTTATGTGAAGTATGATGACCACTTCTCTGCGATGAATAATTTTTATGTAGCCGATGATATAGAACGAATCAACCGCAAGTTCCTTGCTGACGGCAAGAACTATGTGCTGATAGGTCCTGGCCGTTGGGGCTCCAGCGACCATTATCTGGGTGTACCTGTAAAATGGCCGCATATCAGCGCAGCCCGGGTTATCGTAGAGGTGGCTCTGAAGAATTACAATATCGATCCTAGTCAGGGTACTCACTTCTTCCAGAACCTCACCTCTTTTGGCGTGGGATACTTTACGGTAGATACAAATACAGGTGAAGGCGGCTTCGTAAATAAGGAAATCCTGGATGCAATGCCGGCTGTAGAGGAGACGCAATATGTCCGTCATGTGCGCTTTGAGCACCCGATGAGAATTCTGATGGATGGAAAGAAGCAGGAAGGAGCCGTCTTGATTCCGAAGGAATGACGGGAAGAGTTGTCTTTGAATAGACATCAGAAACGTTCTATTTCTAGTTAAAGATGTATTTACAGTAGAATAAAATCTTCGTTCATCGACGTTGAATGTCCGTTCATCGACGTTGAACCGCCGTTCAAAGACGTTGAACCGCCGTTCAACGTCGATGAACGGAGATTTCATCTGATAGTAAAGACAATTTTATTTGATATAAACAACAAATAATACTGGGAATGTTTGGAATTTCCATCGAAAAGCCTTACCTTTGTTCCCATCTAAAATGAATGCCTTATGAAAATGTTAACAGAACAACAGACAGAAACAAATCAGACAACCGACAGGAGATATCTTGTCCCGTTCATTCTCATTACGTCGCTCTTCTTTTTGTGGGGCTTCGCTCGTGCCATTCTGGATGTGCTCAACAAGCACTTCCAGAATGCGCTGCACATCAGTATTACTCATTCCGCCCTTATTCAGGTTACCACCTATCTGGGTTATTTCCTGATGGCAATACCTGCTGGCTTCTTTATCAACCGGTATGGTTATCGCCGTGGAGTAGTCTTCGGTCTGCTCCTCTTTGGTATTGGCGCCTTGCTCTTTATCCCGGGTGCTGCGGTGGGCAGTTTCTCTGCATTCCTGCTCTGCCTTTTCATTATCGGGTGCGGTTTGGTGTTCCTGGAAACAGCCGCCAATCCCTATGTTACCGAACTGGGTGCCAAGGAAACAGCTACCAGCCGACTGAACTTATCGCAGTCGTTTAATGGATTGGGGGGCATTTTCGCCACACTTTGCATCGGTCAGTTCCTGTTTAATCAGACCAAAGAGGGCGGTAATGTGGTGGTGCCTTATACCATTCTGGGTATTCTGGTTTTGGTGATAGCTCTGGTCTTCTCGCGTGTAGATTTACCGGAAATCAGTCATGTGGCAACAGCAGAAGATGAGGCAGCCGGTTCTAATATCAGCAAACTCTTTTCCCATCACAAGATGTTTGTGTTTGGACTTCTGGCTTTGCTGAGCTATGAAGTGGCAGAGATTTCAATCAATTCCTACTTCATCAATTTCGTTACGGGCATGAAATGGATGGACGACCGCACGGCTTCCGTAGCCCTGACTTGTGCGCTGGCATTCTTTATGGTAGGCAGATTTCTCGGTTCCTGGATTATGCGCCGAATCAAGGCAACAACGATGTTGCTGATCTGCGCTGTGGGGTGTGTTGTCTGTATACTTTTAGTCCTGTCGAATCTGGGTAAGCTATCGCTGGTAGCCCTGCTTTGCAACTATATGTTCGAGGCCATCATGTTTCCTACCATCTTCAGTATCGCCCTCACGGGTTTGGGCAACCTTACCAAGACAGCCTCTTCGCTTCTGATGATGACGCCAATCGGAGGTTGCGGTTTCCTGTTGATGGGACTCATCGCCGACCGTACTCATTTCACGCTTCCTTTCCTGGTACCGCTCGTAGGATTTGTCATCGTTCTGGCTTATGCGGCTCGTGAATATAAACTTGCCAAGAAGTAACTGGCGGTTGGGTAGAAAAATGTAAATATAAAGATGTTAAATTGCTAACTGCGTTTAGCAAAAGCTTTGTGTTTTGTAGGGTATAGGTGCGGAATTAACTTTTTTAACTCGATTGCAACACGAAAAATCGAATTATCATTTTGTTGTCTCAAAAGAAAAAGGTAAATTTGCACTCGGTAAGGAAAGAGCCTCATAAGTTCTACACCTTATTATATATAAGAAAGAAAAGAATGTTTCATTAAACAATAAATTAAGTAAAATTATGGCAGTAGATTACAAGAAAATCGGTCTTGTGAACACTAAGGAGATGTTCGCAAGAGCTATCAAGGGCGGTTGGGCCGTTCCTGCTTTCAACTTCAATAACTTGGAGCAGCTCCAGGCTATCATCCAGGCTTCTTCAAACTTGAAGTCACCAGTTATCCTTCAGGTTTCTAAGGGTGCTCGTAAGTATGCTAACCCTACATTGCTCCGCTACTTGGCTGAGGGTGCTGTAGAGTATGCTAAGGAGTTGGGTTGCAACCATCCTGAGATCGTGCTTCACCTCGATCACGGTGATAGTTTCGAGACATGTAAGAGCTGTGTAGACTTCGGTTTCTCTTCTGTAATGATCGACGGTTCTGCTCTTCCATACGAGGAGAACATCGCATTGACAAAGAAGGTTGTTGATTACGCTCATCAGTTCGATGTAACTGTAGAGGGTGAGCTCGGTGTCCTCGCTGGTGTTGAGGATGACGTAGTAGCTGAGGAGTCTCACTATACAAAGCCTGAGGAGGTTGTAGATTTCGCTACACGTACAGGTGTTGATTCATTGGCTATCTCTATCGGTACTTCTCACGGTGCTTACAAGTTCAAGCCAGAGCAGTGCACACGTGACCCTAAGACTGGTCACCTCGTTCCTCCTCCATTGGCATTCGACGTATTGGCAGCAGTTGAGAAGCAGCTTCCTGGTTTCCCTATCGTTCTCCACGGTTCTTCTTCAGTTCCTCAGGAGTATGTTGATATCATCAACAAGTTCGGTGGCAAGTTGCCAGATGCAGTTGGTATCCCAGAGGAGCAGTTGACTAAGGCTTCTGAGAGCGCTGTTTGCAAGATCAACATCGACTCTGACTCTCGTCTTGCTTTCACAGCAGGTGTTCGTGAGACATTGGCTCTTCACCCAGAGTACTTCGACCCACGTCAGTACTGCGGTAAGGCTCGTGAGTACATGGTTGACCTCTATAGCCACAAGATCAAGGATGTTCTTCATTCTGACAACAAGTTGGCTAACCTCGACTAATCTTCGAGATTTTACAACACAAAATAATAGCGGGAATCCGAAAGGGTTCCCGCTTTTGTTTTATCTTTTTTTCGCGATTATACTATCTGTTGTTTTCATTTCCCCTTAGCGTTTCCATGAGCTGTTCAGGTGTACAGTTTTTTAATATCACCTTATTCTCTTTATCCAACAGGTAAATGGTTGGCATGGCTTTGAGCCCGTAAATCGTGCTCAATCGGTTATCTGCTACGATGCGGAGCAGACTGATGCCGGCTGGTATTGTCTGTTTGTCGAGCCATGCAGATATCTTGTGGCAGTTCTCGCAGTCAGGATCGTAGAAATATAAGATAACCTTCTTTTCCCGGTAATCGCTCAACTGATGAGGCTTGCCGTCTTCCAGCATAAAACTGATGTTGGTAGCCTGTGTGCCAGGCAAGTTCTTTCTTGCCTGTTTCAGTTTAAATCCTATTCTTTCTTTCTCGGTTTCATCAAAGTATGGCGATTTAGCCATGTCTTCCAGAAATAGGGCATATATCCTGTCGTTGCGCATGGGCGACTCAGGGTTCTCATAATAATGCTCGATGAGGTTTTCAAACTTCTCTTTAGATGGCTTCTGCTGGTAAGCTTTGGCTGTAAAGGCCGCAATACCCTTCTGGGCTATTTCCTGGTCGAAACGTGCCAGAATGTCGATGAAGTTGACAAAGCCCTGTTCTGCCATCTCCTTGTTTGCCAGTTCCAGGGTATCGGAAAAGCTGAAGTTGTCCCAATAGTGCTCACTCAGGTATGTTGCGCGTTGCTCTACACTGCGCAGACTATCTGGCAGAGCAGGGTATGGGAAACTGTTCTGAGCCTTGGTTGGGGCTAAGCCTCCAACCAGCATGAAGAAACTGAGGAATATGAATCTTGCCATCATCTTTTTATTGGAATTAATGATATTACTAACGGGTGCAAAATTACAAAATAAGATTGAAAGTGGCAAGGTTTTTTATATAAAAATCTTCGATAAAAACGCAGAAATGAGCGAATTTGGGTATTTATCTGACGGTCAGTGACATTTGCCCCATAATGCGACGGTTGGCATACAGCCCGAAATACGTGACATGGGAAGAATATTGCAACGGTTGCACTTCCAAACCATTACCCGGACTTTGGAGCATATTTATCCGCAACAGTTTGTATTTCAGTGTTCTGCACAAGCCTTGATTACTGCTTTACGGCTCTCACAAATTAATTTTGCACCAAATAAAAGTAACGAGTATGAGAGCGACATTCAAGACCGTGTTCTACGTGAACGCAAGTAAGGAGAAAAATGGAATTGTGCCCATTATGTGACGAGTGACAATCAACGGGACTATCGCACAGTTCAGCTGCAAGCAGGCCATCCAAAGGACGCTTTGGGATGCCAAGGGCAACCGCGCAAAAGGCAAGAGCAAGGAGGCACAGGCGGTGAACGCCGCACTTGACAACATCAAGGCGCAGATTGCCAAGCACTACCAGCGGATTTCTGACCGTGATGCGTATGTGACCGCCGAAATGGTGCTCGCACAGTCCTCCGTATGGATTTACTCCATCCCGCTGAAGCACATCGTGACGACCGCCCACTATAACGGCAAGATACCGCGCAACCCGTTCGCGCAATACCATGTGGACCCGGACTTCAAGGAAAGGGAGTACCTGACGGAAAAAGAACTGAGGGCGTTCGCCACTGTGGAAACACCATTTCTGACAGGAACGAGCTGTTGCGTAGCACCCGTATCTGCAAGGAACTTACGCGGAAACATGGACTACATATTGCAAACGGCAAGGATAACGTCAAGCGTGAGCGGCTGAAAGAGCCGGACAGGATAAAGTACGAGCTTTACGACATCCTCAAAACCGAGGTCGGCAGGTGCGGCAATTGGGACGTGCTTGTCGCCAACCTGAATCGGCAGGGCGTGGAAGTGCGGTTCAAGCACAAAGGGCAGACGGACGAAATACAGGGCGTGGTCTTCACCAAGAACGGCTATCATTTCAACGGCTCCAAAGTGGACAGGCGTTTCAGTTATTCCAAGATTAATGCGGCATTGCAGTGCAATAGATACAAGGAGCGAATGGAACTGGCATCAGAAACAAAACACCATGTTTCAGAAACGCACAATGCATCGTTACCGTCCCCCACTGGACACGGCGAGTTTTTCAGCGGCTCATTAGGATTGCTGAACGGCAGTTCTTCCTACAACGCCGCCGATGCGGAAGCCAATCAGAAAATGGCGGAGATTCTTCGCAGGAAGAAGAAACGTAAACGAGGCATGAGGTTATGATTATGCTGCCAAATGGTTATAAGTTCTGAACATTCTGATGCACATCTTTCTTGTGAAGCCGAAATTACCAACAAATGATTAGGGGACGCGAGCAATAGTAGCTGAACAAAAACTCTATTCATTCATTGTTGCATGTTTTTCGCTATGTAAATAGCTGGAGATAAGATGCTTTGTATTCAATCATTATTTATGGGTATTGCGTAACTGATTGGATTTTAGTAATTTTGCATCCGAAAAAAATATGGAGTTAACTTATGCAGACACTCAAAAGCAACATACGGGAAATGATATTGAAAGCGGCCCGAGGCAAATTCGCAAGGAAAGGTTTCCTAAACCTTAATTCCGCAACACTATATTTAACATTATTTATAAGTGCCTGTGCAACAAAAAGTTACCCAGGATTTTGCCATGTCAGAATTTTCACTTACCTTAGTGTTGCGAAAAGAAGACAAGCAAAACTCTAATATGACATGGCAAAGATACAAATAAAATCTGAGAAACTCACTCCTTTTGGGGGAATTTTTTCGATTATGGAGCAATTTGATGCTCTTTTAGCTCAAACCATAGATTCCACCTTGGGATTGAGATGCACTATGTTTGGTTATCAATATAGCGAGATTCTACGCTCTCTGATGTGCGTATATCTTTGTGGTGGCTCATGTATTGAGGATGTTACAACTCACCTGATGAAACATTTGTCTCTTCATCCAACTCTTCGCACTTGCAGCGCAGACACCATATTACGTGCTATCGAAGAACTGACTTTTAAGAGCATCACCTATAAGTCTGCTTCTGGCAAATCCTATGATTTCAATACTGCAGACAAGATGAACTGCTTACTGGTCAATGCCCTGCTTGCTACTGGTCAATTGAAATCCGGTCAAGAGTATGATTTTGACTTTGACCATCAGTTCATTGAAACAGAGAAGTATGATGCAAAACCAACCTACAAGAAGTTCTTGGGCTATAGTCCAGGCGTAGCTGTCATTAACGACATGATTGTTGGTATTGAAAATAGAGACGGCAACACAAACGTACGCTTCAACCAAAAAGAAACTTTGGAAAGAATCTTCAAGCGATTGGAGGCTTCGGAAATATATATTTCTCGTGCCCGCATGGATTGCGGCTCATGTTCGGAGGAAATCGTAGATATGGTAGAGGCTCATTGCAGGCATTTTTATATTCGTGCCAACAGATGCTCTTCTTTCTACGATTCCATGTTTGCCTTAACTGGATGGAAAACTGTTGAAATCAACGGTATTGAGTTTGAGTTGAATTCTATCCTTGTTGAGAAATGGAAAGGAAAACCGTATCGTCTTGTCATACAGAGACAAAGGCGAATAGATGGAGACCTTGACATTTGGGAAGGCGAATATACCTACAGATGTATACTGACTAACGATTACAAGTCGAGTGCAAGAGACATCGTGGAATTCTACAATCTTCGTGGTGGCAAGGAACGCATCTTCGATGACATGAACAATGGCTTTGGCTGGAATCGATTGCCAAAATCGTTCATGGCACAGAATACTGTATTCCTGCTTATGACAGCTCTCATCAGAAACTTCTACAAAGCTATTATGCAGAGATTGAAAACCCATGAATTTGGATTGCGTGCCACCAGCAGAATCAAGACCTTTGTTTTCAAGTTCATCTCTGTTCCTGCGAAATGGATTAAGACATCACGTAGGCATGTATTGAACATTTACTCAGACAACAATGCTTATGCCAACCTGTTCAAGACAGACTTTGGTTAAAGACCATGCTTTTCTGGTTAAACCAGCGTATTACCTCAAATCGCTTTATGGGGTAAGGGGATTTTGTGTCTGCGACATTTCTGTTGTGCAAGAAATATGTACAATAAAATGAATTTTGTCGCTTTGCAAGCAAAATCCCACTAAACCCTATAGGTTGCGGATTTGAGGCTAAAAACTTCCATGCGTGATATTGCCGATGCCGCTGGAATGGGCGTGGGCAATGTCTATAATTATTTTGCGGGCAAGGACGAACTGTTTCAGGCGGTAGTCCGCCCCGTGACTGATGAGTTCAAGCGGTTATTGGAAAAGCATCATGGACAAAGTGGCAGGGATGCCTTGGAAATGTTCTCGGAGGCTTATTTCAGGGATTGTGTGAACGAATATGTGCAGTTGATTGACAAGTACAGGACGCTTATGAGAATCTTGTTGTTTCTTGCGCAAGGTTCTTCGTTGGAGACATTCCGGGAGCAGTTCACCAACAGGGCTACCGAGCAGGTCAAGGCATGGTTCGCCGACAACAAGCAAAGACACCCGGAAATCAATGTCGCGGTATCCGATTTCTTCATACATCTGCACACCGTATGGATGTTCACACTGTTTGAAGAAATGCTGATGCACAACATTCAGAGACAGGAAATAGGTCGGATAGTTGAGGAATACATGCGCTTCGAGATACAGGGATGGAAGAATATAATGAACATATATGAAACCGAAGTATGATAGATTTTGAACGTTTCGGAATATCGTTCGCTTTTGCGCACCTTTCTTACACTCGGCAGAGTGAGCAAACTCCCTACCCTTGCTCAACCGAAAGGTCCATTATTCATCCATTTGGCAAGAATGGATATAATCAACCAAAGATAACAACAGAGTATGAAACAAGAAAAGAAAAAGAAAGGCTTGTCCCGGCTGATGGAGATAGCGGGACAGCGCAAGGGACTGCTCATCGTGGCAGGCGTGTTGTCGGCGGCGAGTGCCGTATGTATGCTTGTGCCCTATTGGGCTGTGTATGAAATCCTTCGGAAACTGCTGGAACATGGCGGTTCACCGACTTCAGCCAATGGCGCAACCATGGAGCTTTTGGGATGGACTGCGCTCGGAGGCCTCGCCCTCGGCTTGCTGACGCTTTATGCCTCACTGATGGCTTCGCATGTGGCGGCATTCAACATTCTCTACGGTATGCGTGTGAGACTCTCTGAACATATCGGACGGTTGCCATTAGGCTTTCTGACTAACACATCAACGGGAGCCATCAAGAAAACGATGGAACAGAACATTGAGAAAATGGAGACATTCATCGCCCACACCATCCCCGACATAGTGAATGTCGTCGCCACGGTGGCGGTGATGTTTGCTATCTTCTTCTCGCTCTCCGGGTGGATAGCGGCAGTATGCCTTGCGGTCATAGCCCTGAGCATCGCCCTGCAGTTCGGCAATTTCATGGGCAAGAAAGCACAGGAGTTCACCAGAGCTTATTTCGACGCACAGGAACAGATGTCGGCCTCTGCCGTGCAGTATGTGCGCGGTATGCCTGTGGTGAAGATATTCGGGCAGAGCGTTCTATCGTTCCGACGCTTCCATGCGGAGATAGAGGCGTACAAGACATTCGCACTTCGCGTGTGTGATACCTATCAGAGTGGAATGATTGCGTTCACGGTGTTGCTTAATTCCGTTGTCACGTTCATTCTTCCCGTCGGCATCATGCTGTTGCAGGCCACTCCCGGAAGCATTGCCCTCGCCGCCGTGTGGCTGTTTTTCATCATCATGGGTCCGGGTGTGGCATCACCGGTCTATAAGCTGATGTATCTCGGAAGCAGCACACGGGAGATAGATGAAGGCGTGGAGCGTATCGACCGCATCCTGAACCGATGTCCTGTGGCGGAGTCAAAGCATCCGCAGATGCCCGTGACCTGCGACATTGAGTTCCGGCACGTGTCGTTTGCATACGAGAACACGGACGAGGGCACACGGACTGAAGCCTTGCGTGACATCTCGTTCGCGGCAAGACAAGGTGCGATAACCGCCCTCGTGGGACCGTCGGGCAGCGGCAAATCGACCGTTGCCAACCTGATACCCCGCTTCTGGGATGTGACGGAAGGGGAAATCCGCATTGGCGGGGTAAATATCAAGGAGATAGCCACGGAACGGCTGATGAGCCTCGTGTCGTTTGTCTTTCAGGACACGTTCCTCTTCTACGACACACTCTATGAGAACATTGCTGTGGGCTGTCCCCATGCGACGGCAAAGCAGGTGGAGGATGCCGCCCGTGCCGCACAATGCAACGACTTCATCAGCCGCCTGCCACAAGGCTATCAGACGCGCATCGGTGACAATGGCGTCTATCTCTCCGGCGGCGAGGCGCAGCGTGTCTGCGTGGCTCGTGCCATACTGAAGAATGCTCCGATACTGGTGCTTGATGAGGCTACAGCCTTTGCCGACCCGGAGAACGAATACCGCATGCAGCAGGCTCTTGCCAAGTTGATGAAAGGCAAGACGGTGATAGTCATTGCTCACCGTCTATCGTCCATCGTGTCGGCAGACAACATCGTCGTGCTGAAAGAGGGGCGTGTGGCGCAACAGGGACGGCACACGGAACTGAGCCGCACGCCGGGCGTATATAAAAATATGTGGGATGCCTATACGAGCGCATACCATTGGACGTTGAACAAAAATTAAAAGCAATATGGGAAAAAGGAATTTCTTAAACAAAGTCTTGCAAAACACAAGTTGTCCGCAAGGATTTTGGGGACGGATGATTTTGCGGGGAATGAATTGTTTTCATGCATCTTTGGCTAATCGTGGCATGAAGCAAGTGAAATGGCAGCCGGAATGGAATGTGCTTGATATAGGCTGCGGCGGTGGTGCGAATTTGAAACGTCTATTGAATTTATGCCCGAAAGGAAACATCTACGGCATAGACCTGTCAGAAGAAAGTGTTTCATTCGCCCAAAAGTACAATACAAAAGACTTGGATAAAAGATGTTTCATACAACAAGGGGATGTCTGTTCCTTGCCATATAAAGAAGGGGCGTTTGATGCAGTAACAGCTTTTGAAACGGTCTATTTCTGGTCGCCTGTAAACAAAGCGTTGTCTGAGGTAGCGCGTGTGCTCCGAAAGGGAGGCTGTTTCCTTATCAGTTTGGAAGCGAGCGACCCCGAACTTGGGAAAATGTGGACGGAACGGATAGACGGAATGGTGGTCTATACTCCAGAAGATTTGGAAGAACGGTTGTCTGAAGCAGGATTCTCATCCATCAGAACAGTCCGTAAAAAGGACGAAATACATATTATATCACATAAATGAAAGGAGAACTGTATATGAACGCAATCAACAACATTACAATCGGGCAGACCGAGCGACTTCGGAAGCCCGTCGGTTTCACGATGCTCGCCAATCTTGTGAACATAGTACCATTCTGTCTCTCCATTGAGGCTGTCAGTACCATCTTCCGCAGTTTCGACGGCAGTGGCACACCGCTGGACACAACGAGGCTGTGGACAATCATTGCCGTACTCGTCTTATACATGGGAGTGATGGCGGCGGCGGAGCGTGCCGCCTACCGTGCCAACTTCCGAGGCGCATACGAGATGAGCGCATCCGGGCGCATATCCCTTGCCGAGCACCTGCGGCGACTGTCGTTAGGATTCCTCTCACATCGCGACCCCGGCGACCTGTCTTCAATGATTATCACAGATTTCACGATGGCCGAGACTGGCGTTTCCCACTATCTGCCGCAACTGATGGGAGCCATGGTGATGCCCTTGCTCGCTTTCCTCTCGCTGTTATGGATAGACTGGCGCATGGCCACGGCGATGTTCATCGCCCTTCCGCTGTCCGTGCTTGTGCTTTGGCTGAGCACATACGCGCAAAACAAACTGAGTGGGCAACAAATAGAGGCGAAGATAAACGCGGGCAACCGTTTAGAGGAATACCTGCAGGGCATCCGCGTGATGAAGGCATACAACCTTGTTGGCGAGCGTTTTGTCCGCCTGCGCGATGCTTTCGCCCGTCTGCGCCGCGCAGCCATCCGTCAGGAAGCATTGCTCGGTCCCTTCGTGTTGCTGAGCATCGCCCTCGTCCGTGCCGGACTTACGCTAATGGTGCTTTGCGGTGTCTATCTCATGCTGGGTGGTCAGCTTTCCGTGCTCACTTTCGTCCTGTTCCTCATTGTAGGCTCGCGCGTGTTCGACCCGCTCACTTCTGCACTGACCAACTTTGCCGAGTTCCGCTATTTCTCCATCGCGGGAGGTCGCATCCTCTCGCTGATGCGTGAGCCGGAAATGCAGGGCATTCGCAAGGCTCCTGAGAACGGTGACATCCGCATGGAACACGTCTCGTTCGGCTATGACGGAAAGGATGTGCTTCACGACTTGTCGCTTACACTGCCGCAAAACTCACTCACGGCTCTTGTCGGACCATCGGGCAGCGGAAAGAGTACGCTGTTGAAACTCTGCGCCCGATTCTATGACCCGCAACAAGGGCGCGTCACATTCGGTGGTATACCGATGAGCGAGATACAGCCGGAATCGCTGATGAGCCGCATGTCGATGGTATTCCAGGATGTCTATCTCTTTCAAGACACCATCCGTAACAACATCCGTTTCGGTAAGCCCGATGCCTCCGATGATGAGGTCATGGCTGCAGCCCGCTGCGCTTGCTGTCACGATTTCATCATGCGCCTGCCGCAAGGTTACGACACCCATGTGGGCGAAGGCGGATGCACGTTGAGCGGCGGCGAGAAGCAGCGCCTCTCCATAGCCCGTGCCATATTGAAAGATGCCCCTGTCATCCTGCTCGATGAAGCCACCGCATCACTTGACCCGGAGAACGAGGTGGAGGTGCAACGCGCCATTGACACACTCGTCAACGGGCGGACGGTCATTGTCATCGCCCATCGTCTGAAGACCATCATGAATGCCGACCGCATCGTTGTACTTGACAATGGGCGCATCGCCGAACAGGGAACACACGCCGAACTGATGGGCAAGTGCGGACTTTACGCCCGGCTTTGGAACATTCAGGAGAAAACGATGGGATGGCAGATGTGATTCTTTCCTGTTGCTTATTAAGCATGGAAAGTAATGTATCAGCCATACCTTGAAACAGACGAACGGCAGTAGAAAAACGCCGTTCGTCTGTTTGGCATAGCCAAGTCTGCACTCCTTTCTTTTCGGAAAATCTTCGCAAAGAGTTAAAAAACAGATTTTCTCATACTACCATTAGGCAGTTTGAGAAATAATTTGTATTTTTGCATTTGAAGAGTTGTTTGACAGTAATGAGCGGCAAAACGCTGAGATTAAGACCGTTGCCAAGTCATTACCTGAATTTTTGAATATCCTCATAACTCTCTCATTCTAAGACATCTGCAAAAACTTATCGTTTTTTTTATTAAAAAATACATTGAATGATTTAGAATCACCTTGTTACTTACTTGTATACTCTTTATAATGATCACCAATACCTGAAGCTACTGAGAACTCTTGTTTTCTGAAGTTTACTTTCAACTGTTTCTTTTTCCTTTCAGTTTATTTTCAACTTATTTTTTAGCTCATCTGTATCTCAAGTTTTTGAATTTCAGCTGCAAAAATATAGTGAATATTTAAGACGACCAAACTTTTCTACACTGAAAAATACTGAATTTCCCACCCCCCCCTAAAAAGTGCACTGATTTATGCTTAAAATCGTTAAAGTTGTACGATTTTCTGATAATTGAACAAGAATTTCTGATATTATTTGTAATTTTGCAGCCGAAATCAATAATTCCCTAAAAAATGGCAATTTCCAAGAAAAAGAGCCGTTTGACTTACGAAAGTATAAGTAAGATTCAAGAAAATAACCAAAACGAAATGAAACTGAAGAATGACATTGTAAACCTGATTATGAGGGTAGAGCATCATTTATGCCCTCAATATTGTGGTGTGGTAGACCGCCGACGCATTATCGCCTTTCTACTTCTGACGATAAGCGAGCTGATTATCATACCTTATCATATTATGCTCTTTCTGGTGACGAAAGAATCTTATGGTTTAAGCCTTTGCTGTTTGCATACATTCGTGTTCTGCCTCCTGCAGTTCCTCATTTGGAAGCGGAAGATTGCTTTCGTGAAAGGTATTTCTTCTCTTTACCTTCTGATGTTCGCCAAACTGGCTCTTGATAGCGTATTTTGCATCAATTTTGGTTTGCCCAATGATAATTTGAGCGTTATCTGCAACCTGTTTGTCGTCTTTATCCTGGCTATTACAGCGTTAAGCCAAACTTTGTATAAGACTTGCACCATCATCACGGCAGGTATGATACCGCTATTGCTGATATACCTGTTCAGCACTCCGCTTATGCCAGCTCTGTTCAGTATGAAGACGATTTTTCTGGGTTTCGTGATGCTGGTTTATGTGGCAGTATATAATATGAGTATTGTAACCAAGGGGTTGCGCCAGCCGAAACGGATGGCTCGGGTAGAAAACAAGGCGTTGAATATGCTTGCCGATTTGAAGGATAATGAACCGGAAGCAGCAGAAAGCCTGATGAAGCGTCTGACTCCTGATGTCCGGCAGAAGATTATTACCCATGCTTCTAAACATCTGTTTAATGAAGAATTGGATAGAGTGGCGTGGGATCAGGTTTGTGATGGACTTACATTCAGCGAAAAGGAAATATGCAAGCTGATTCTCCAGGGACGGACTTTAAAGGAAATATGTGTAAAACTCAATAAGAGTGAATCAAATATCACCAGCCAGCGTTGCCATATCCGCAAAAAGTTGAATATGGACCGTCGCGATGATTTGAGGAGAACCTTGGAAGTAAGGTTCTATGATGCGCAGAAACAAGTAAAAAAGTCAGAAGCCGAAAACTCCTGACTTTTATGGATATTCTTATTTCTTGGTAATTATTCTTCCAATCTGAGAAATGCTTTCGGAATATATTGGATGATGTCGCTGGCGATGAGGCTCTCTTTGCCCAGATCTTTAGCGGCAAGGTCACCAGCCAGACCATGAAGATGCATACCCAGGCGACAGGCATCTGCCTGCTTGTATCCTCTAGCCAGGAGGGCTGTGATGATACCGGTCAGTACATCGCCGCTTCCTGCAGTGGCCATGCCGCTGTTGCCGGTAGAGCAGAATTCTACCTTTCCATCCGGGTGGCAGAGTGCAGAATAATGTCCCTTTAATATAATGTATGCCTGGAGGCGTTCTGCCAGTTCGCTTGCCTTCATCAGTCTTTCGGTACAGCTGCTGCTCGCATTGCCGGCAAGCCGGTCGAACTCCTTCGGATGAGGTGTCATGATGATATTCTTTGGCAACTGCTGCATCCACGCCCTGTGGCTGGAAAGAATATTGAGCGCATCGGCATCAATGACGAGCGGACAGGTAGCACGGCGCAGTTGGGCGATGAGGGCGATGGCTGTTGTCTCGTTCTGTCCCAATCCGGGACCTACGCCCAGCGCATCGAACATCTCTGTATCTACCGGTTCGCTGAATATGGTTTCTTCAGCATCCATCTGCAGTACCGCTTCAGGTACCGAAATCTGCATGATTTCATAATTCCGCTTTGGGGTATGGGCTGTTACCTTGCCCGCACCGGTTCTCAGACAAGCCTTGGTGGCTAATACCGAAGCACCGCTCATGCCGTAACTTCCCGCTATGAGCAGCGCATTACCCATGCTGCCTTTATGAGCAAAGTCGCTGCGCGATTTCAAGAGCGGACGGATGTCGTTCTCTTCGAGTATGCGGCACTGGCACTCCGTATTTTGGATGAATTCCTGGGAAAGTCGGATGTTGAGAACGCGCAGTCTGCCCAGGTACTGCTGGTTATCCGCCATCAGCATCGACAGTTTCTTCTGCTGCAGGGTAAGGGTCAGACTGGCACGGATGATGTTGGCATGGATATTATAGGAATTGTCCTCGGTCATCAGTCCCGAAGGGATATCGATGCTTACTACCTTGGCAGGACTCTGGTTGATATATTTCACCATCGCGGCGAATCCGCCTGCCAGTGGCTTGTTGATTCCGCTTCCAAAGAGTCCGTCCACCACCAGCGTTTCTGCATTGAGCTTAGGAGGGTCCAGGTTAGTGGTAATCTCAGTAAATTTTACTCTCTTTGCATCCTGCAGACGTTTCTTGTTGGCAAGACAGTCTGCCGACAGTTTATTCTGTACATTAAAGAGGTATACACTTACATCATATCCATCCTCGCTGAGCATTCTCGCCACAGCAAGCGCATCGCCGCCGTTATTACCCGGACCGGCGAAAACGACCACTGGAGTGCGGTTAGACCATTCCTCTTTTATGGCGCGTGTCAGCGCTTTGGCTGCACGTTCCATCAGGTTGAGCGAACTGATAGGTTCATGCTCAATGGTGTATTTATCCAACTCATGAATCTGAGCGCTTGTGAAAATCTTCATATTATCTGATAATCTTAGTATTATCTGCGCGAACTGTCGTGATAATTTGTCAACTCATGCAGATAAACGGTTATTTTCATGCAAAAGTACAAAAAATAGTTGATGAAAGCACGAAGTTTCATGTTTTTTTCGTAATTTTGCAGAAAATATTATTATAGAACAGACTATGAGCATAGTAAAGATCAAGGATAAGAGCTTCAAGACATCGATTCCTGAGGCTGAGATTCTGAAGAAAGTACAGGTCGTAGCAGACCGTCTGAACAAGGATTATGAAGGCAAAAAACCTGTATTCCTGGCAGTATTGAACGGCGCATTTATCTTTGCAGCCGACTTGATGCGAATGATTACCGTGCCAAGCGAGATTTCATTCGTGAAGTATGCTTCTTACGAGGGTACCTCCTCTACGGGCAGCATGAAGACCCTGATGGGTTTAAACCAGGATTTGGCAGGCCGCCACGTGGTTATCGTAGAGGACATCGTAGATTCTGGTTTCACCATGGCTCACATGATTGAAGACCTGAAGAAGATGAACCCAGCCAGCGTTGAGGTTTGTTCACTCCTCGTGAAGCCAGGCAACTTGAAGGTTGATCTTGATATCAACTATGCTGTTATGGAAATCCCTAACGATTTCATCGTAGGATATGGATTAGATTATGACCAAGAAGGCAGAAACCTCCGCGACATCTACACCATTGTAGAAGAATAGGGGGTGAAGCATGTGGGAGAAAATTAGTGATTATTGCTTGGATGTCTCCAAGTACTTCTTGACTGCTGTATTTGTCGCATCTTTAATGGTGGATTTGGGTGAAATGCGGTGGTTGCTTTATGCAATTAGTGGCGTTTTGGCAACAATCTTCTTTTGTGCAGGTTTGTTCTTCATATCCAAAAGTAAGGATGAGAAAGAAAGGAAGTATAAAACAACTCGAAAGTATAACAATAAAAATAGGAGGACATAAAATGGATGCATTATTTTTCTTAGGCGTTGTAACAGTTCTCTTTGGAATTGTTTTTGCAGTTCTTTTGTCTCCAAAGGGGCAGAAGTGGGTTAATAAATATAGTTAAGTTTCTGACACAACATAAATATTTTATATATATTAAGGTAAAAATGAAAAATATCGTAATTTTCGGCGCTCCAGGTGCAGGTAAAGGCACACAGAGCGACAAGATGATCGAGAAGTATGGTCTCGGTCACATTTCTACAGGTGACGTACTTCGTAACGAAATCAAGAATGGTACAGAACTTGGTAAGACAGCTAAGGGTTATATCGACAATGGTCAGTTGATTCCAGACGAGTTGATGATTGACATCCTCGCAAGTGTATACGATAGCTTCGGTAAGGATCACGCTGGTGTAATCTTCGACGGTTTCCCACGTACCACTCCACAGGCTGAGGCTCTGAAGAAGATGCTTTCTGAGCGTGGTCATAAGATTGCTGCGATGATTGAGTTGGCTGTTCCTGAGGATGAGCTGATGGCTCGCCTGATTAACCGCGGTAAGGAAAGCGGCCGTTCTGATGATAACGAGGAGACTATCAAGAAGCGTCTCAATGTTTATCATACACAGACTGCTCCGCTCATCGACTGGTATGAGAAGGAAGGCATTCATCACCACATCGAGGGTCTCGGTACTGTAGATGAGATCTTCGCACGTGTTTGCAATGTAATCGACAACTTGTAATCAAGATAAAGAATCTTCCCCGCTATGGTGGGGAAGATTTATTCATTAAATAAAAAGAAAAGAATAAATGGCTGAATCCAATTTCGTAGACTACGTAAAGATACAATGCCGCTCTGGTAAGGGTGGCAAGGGCTCCATGCACCTGCGCCACGTAAAGTACCAGCCTAACGGCGGTCCTGACGGTGGCGACGGCGGACGTGGAGGAAGCATCTATCTCCGCGGCAACCATAACTACTGGACGTTGCTGCACCTCAAGTATCAGCGCCACTTCTTTGCCGAGCATGGTGGAAATGGTGGCCGTGATAAGTGTCATGGAACCGATGGCAAGGATATTTATATCGATGTGCCTTGCGGTACTGTGGTTTATAATGCCGAAACAGGCAAGTTTGTATGCGATGTAGCTTATGACGGGCAGGAAGTTCTGCTCCTCAAGGGCGGTCGTGGCGGATTGGGCAACTTCCAGTTCCGTACCTCTACCAACCAGGCTCCTCGCTATGCACAGCCGGGCGAACCTATGCAGGAGATGACCATCATCATGGAGCTCAAGCTCCTTGCCGATGTAGGTCTGGTAGGTTTCCCTAATGCCGGTAAGTCAACTTTGCTGAGTGCCGTATCAAGTGCCCGTCCTAAGATTGCAAACTATCCGTTTACTACGCTCGAACCATCGCTGGGTATCGTAGATTATCGCGATCACCAGAGTTTTGTCATGGCTGATATTCCTGGCATCATCGAGGGCGCGAGCGAAGGAAAAGGTTTGGGCTTGCGATTCCTCCGCCATATTGAGCGCAACTCTCTGCTGCTCTTCATGGTTCCGGGCGATACTGACGACATCAAGAAAGAATATGAAGTATTGCTGGGCGAACTGAAGAACTTCAATCCAGAGATGCTCGACAAGCATCGCGTGCTGGCTATCACCAAGTGCGATCTGCTCGACGAAGAACTGATTGAAATGCTCAAGGAAACTTTGCCTACCGATCTTCCGGTGGTCTTCATCTCGTCTGTTACCGGACAGGGTATCAAGGAACTGAAGGACGTGCTCTGGAAGGAACTCAATTCAGAGAGCAACAAGCTTCAGGAGATTACTGCCGAAGATACGCTTGTTCACCGTGACAAGGATATGTCTCGCTTCCAGCAGGAACTGGCTGCAGAGGGCGAGGATGTTGTAGAATATATTGATGAGGATGAAATCGAGGATGTTGACGACCTCGATGATTTCGAATACGAATAAATGTTATGATCAAAGAATATCAGGTAGCCGCTGGCGTCAGGGCTTTCTCTACTACCCGTAAGGGAGGAGTAAGCCAGGGCAACTATGGCGAATTTAATATCAATGAGTTTTGCGGTGACAATGCAGAACATGTGGCTGAAAACCGCAAGCGTCTTGCCACAGAGTTGGGTATTGATACCGACCATATCATCATGCCCCATCAGGTGCATGGAGTAGAGGTGCGCAATATTGCCGGTGAGTTTCTCACCATGCCTGAGAATATCCGCAAGATGGTGCTCGAAGGTGTAGATGCTGTGATGACTGACCAGAAAGGTGTATGTATCGGTGTTTCTACTGCCGATTGCATCCCTGTGCTTCTTTATGATGAGGAGCATCATGCTGTGGCTGCCATCCATGCCGGCTGGCGTGGTACGCTGGCTCGCATTGTGCATAAAACCATTCAGGAGATGGCGTTTTCCTATCATACCGATCCGAAGAAGTTGAAGGCGGTGATAGGTCCGGGCATTTCGCTCGACCATTTCGAGGTGGGCGATGAAGTTTACGAGGCGTTTGAGCAGGCAGCTTTCCCTATGGAAGAGATTGCCGAACAGCGTCCTAATGCCGCCTTCTCGGTTGGTCCTGCTGAGCGTGAGCGCCTGGCTGCTGAGGGTAATATTGTGCAGCCGCTGAAATGGCATCTCAATCTTCCGCTCTGCAACAGACAGATTCTTCTGCATTGTGGAGTGGCCGAAGAGAATATCCAGGATTGTGGCATCTGTACCTTTGCCCACAGCGATGAGTACTTCTCTGCCAGAAAACTGGGTATAGAGAGTGGCAGAATCTATACAGGCATCTTGTTGAAGTAAAAGCCTGGTAGCAGGTAAGTATCAGATAGTTTTCAAGATAACATCCATTTTTCCTTTTCTGTAAGAACGGAGAGAGAGAAATGGATGTTTTTCAGTTAATAGTTTATTGTTTATAGAATATTTTGAAAATCAGAAAGAAAAAGTAAATAATGAAAAGAATGAAAAAAGGATTGCGGCTATTGGCTGTGGCAGGACTCATGGTGTTCTCGCTGAGCAGTTTTATGCCCGCTAAAAATGTATTCACGGCAGCCGAACAGCAGCAGGTGAGTATTGCAACACCCGGTCTCTTTGCCCAGAGTCAGGCATTTAATGTAGACTTTGAGATATTCCGTGCTAAGGAATATTCCTTCCCGCTTCCTGTGGGCAAAGCAACCCTTCTGAACAATCATGTGTTGCGTATCTCTACCTCTAAAGGCGATGCTGTCAAGGCGATGCTCGAAGGTTATGTGCGACTTTCCAGAAAGTCGGAATCAATGGGTAATGTCATCGTGGTGCGCCACGATTGCGGTCTGGAAACCGTTTATGCCAACAATGCCGAAAACCTGGTTAGGGTAGGACAGCATGTGGATGCCGGACAGACGATTGCCATTGTAGGCTCTAAGGAGGGTGAAACTTATTGCGACTTCTCTATCATGGTGAATGGCGGTAGGTTGAATCCGGAAACTTTCGTAGAACTGAAATCACATAAGTTGCGCCGCCAGACGGTGCAGTTCCGCAAGCAGGGTGCCCGTGTCATCGCTTCGGTTATCGGTGGCAAGGATTCTTCTGTAGGAAGAAATGCTGAGGCTGACAAGGAGGCATCTGGCAAGAAAAAGGGTGGAATAGGCGATGGAATGACGCTCGACCCTGATGAGGTTAATGATCCGTTTACCATTACCAATACTTTCGAGCTTGATTTGGAGAAGATAGAAAAGACAGCCTGGGCTTATCCTTTGCCGGGTGCCAAGGTAATCAGTCCTTATGGTGGCAAGCGCCGTCATTCGGGGGTTGACCTCAAGACGTGCCCGAATGATGAGATAGTGGCTGCCTTTGACGGTACGGTTGTTGCATCAGGACCTTTCTATGGTTACGGCAACTGCATCCGTATCAAGCATGCTTATGGTTTCGAGACGCTCTACAGTCATCAGAGTAGGAACAAGGTGAAGAAGGGCGATAAGGTAAAGGCTGGTCAGGTAATCGGTTTGACGGGCCGCACCGGTAGGGCTACCACAGAGCACCTTCATTTCGAGGTTAGCTTTGATGGTAGACGACTGGACCCAGCCATCATTTATGACCACGGCAAGCATCAATTGAAGCCTGTAACCCTTTATCTCTCGAAGGGCAGGGGCGTTAAGAGTGTAAAGAACCGATAGCCGTTTTACTCTTCACTCTTCACCTTTCGGCCGGAAACCCTAGTGTTTATCGGCATTTCGAGGGGTGAAGAGTGGGTGAAGAGTCAGGTGAAACTCTTCACCCCTCGAAACACCGATAAACACATGGGGTTCCGAAGAAAAGGTGAAGAGTGAAGAGTTTTTCGATGTCCGTTACTTCTACCGCTTTTCCTTTGGATTTTGATGACTGTTTAAGAAGAACAGCCCACTGGCAATACGCTTGCTAGTGGGCTGTCTTACTTATACCAGTATGCTGTCTTTCGCTTGCCAGTACTCTATTCATGGCTCCCGCTATCAGAAAACAGTTCGCCCGTGCGCTGTTAGCATACAGCACACGGGCGAAACCTGTTATTATGATAGAGAAGTATTATTTCTTCTTCTGGGATTTACGATTGGCTCTCTGCTGGCGATACTTTGCCTTCTGACGGGCAGAGCCACTACCGTGAGCACCCGTTATGTACTTTTTCTTCTTGGCTTTGGTCTTCACCTTGTCGTCGTCATCCTTCTTAGGACCACCGCCGCCTTTGAAGACCATACCGCCCATGATAATATCGTCAATGTCACTCATATACTTTGAACTTTGAATTTTGAACTTTGTGATAAGTAAAGCCGTTGAATTCTTCACTCTTCGTTCTTCACTCTTCACTTAAATTAGTGATGGAAGAGGCGAACGTGAGTAAACGCCATGGCGATGCCGTACTTGTCGCAGGTATCAATAACATGATCGTCACGGATACTACCGCCTGCTTCTGCTATGTATTCAACACCACTCTTGTGAGCACGTTCAATATTGTCGCCGAATGGGAAGAAAGCATCACTACCTAATGATACACCCTTGTTCTGTGCAATCCAAGCCTTCTTCTCCTCGCGGGTCAATGGCTCAGGCTTCTCAGTAAAGAACTGCTCCCAAACGCCGTCCTGCAATACATCCTCCCACTCATCAGAGATATAGACATTGATGGTATTGTCGCGGTCGGCACGACGGATCTTCTCCTTGAAAGGCAGGTTCATCACCTTAGGACACTGGCGCAACCACCACTCATCAGCCTTAGAACCAGCCAGACGGGTACAGTGGATACGGCTCTGCTGGCCGGCACCGATACCGATAGCCTGACCATCCTTTACGTAGCATACAGAGTTACTCTGAGTATACTTCAGGGTGATGAGCGAGATAATCAGATCGCGCTTAGCCTCAGGAGTGAAAGTCTTGTTCTTGGTAGGAACATCCTCGAAGAGAGCAGGATCATCAAGCTTCACCTCGTTGCGTCCCTGTTCGAAGGTAACACCGAACACCTGCTTGTGCTCGATAGGAGCTGGCACATAGTCAGGATCAATCTTGATAACGCAGTAGGTACCCTTGCGCTTTTCCTTCAGAATCTCGATAGCCTCAGGAGTATAGCCAGGAGCAATGACACCATCGCTCACCTCACGCTTGATGAGGAGGGCTGTAGCCTCGTCGCATACATCGCTCAGCGCAACAAAGTCGCCATAAGAGCACATGCGGTCAGCACCACGCGCACGAGCATAGGCACAAGCCAATGGAGAGAGCTCAAACTTGACATCATCAACGAAGTAAATCTTCTTCAATGTGTCGCTCAGAGGCAAGCCGATAGCTGCACCGGCAGGAGAAACGTGTTTGAAACTAGCGGCAGCAGGCATTCCTGTAGCAGCCTTGAGCTCCTTGACCAATTGCCAGGAATTGAAGGCATCCAGGAAGTTGATGTAGCCAGGACGGCCGTTGATCACTTCGATAGGAAGCTCCCTTCCGTCATCCATATAGATGCGAGAAGGTTTCTGATTTGGATTACATCCGTACTTAAGTGCTAATTCTTTCATCTTCTAAGAAATGTATTTTGGAATTTGGCGCAAAGTTACAAAAAATGATTGAGATATTGGACTTCTGTTTCGTAAAAAGCCCTAAAAAACAGCATTTTTATGATATAAAGCATTTTTTTTACCCCAAAACATAAAAAAGTCGGGAAAAATGTACTCTGTTTCATTCTTTTTCAGTACTTTTGCTCCCAGTTAGTAAATATGAGAGGATTGTTATGAAACAGGATTTGAAAGTCCTTGCTGAACACATAGAAAAGAAGGTTGGCAAGGCTCATGTTTTCCACAAAATGTGGGATGTATTGAAAGGGAAGGAGAAGCCTTCCCGCCAGACTTTGGACAAGCTGGCGCTGCTTGCCGGATTCCAGAGTTGGGATGATTTCCAAGGTGCTTTACACGGCACGGAGGATGGGCTCGTGAATTATGATGCGGGCGAAAAATAAAAGAATGGAGCATGGTTGGTTTAGCTGTCAACCATGATTTGTTTGACGGTTTTGGGGTTAAGATTATAGACATAAAAAAGGGAATCTGGTCGTGAGACTGGATTCCCTTTATTTTTTTTCTGATTAGGTCTCCTAAGAAAAATTATTCTGCATCCTTAGCTACAGTCTTCTTCTCAGCGATACGAGCCTTCTTACCAGTAAGCTTACGCAAGTAATACAACTTAGCGCGACGAACCTTACCACGCTTGTTCACCTCGATAGAATCGATAGCTGGTGACTCGATAGGGAAGATACGCTCAACACCTACAGTGCCAGACATCTTGCGAACTGTGAAACGCTTCTTGTCACCATGACCGGAGATCTTGATAACAACACCACGATAGAGCTGGATACGCTCCTTAGTACCCTCGACGATTTTGTAAGCGACTGTGATAGTATCACCTGCCTTGAACTCAGGGAACTTCTTGCCGGTTGCAAATGCTTCTTCAGCAACTTTAATCAAATCCATTTTTTGTATAAAATTAAAAATTGTTTGTCGTTCCAACGCAACATGGACTTGGACAACACTTCTGCCCAGACAACAGCGGTTACGCCGAAAAGCGGGTGCAAAGTTACTACTTTTTCCTGTATCTCGCAAATTTTCAGACACTTTCTTCACTTTTTCCCTTTGTTTTTTTATTTTCTTTACTTCTACAATGGAATTTTCTTGCCGATTTTGCCGATTTTGTAGATTTATTTTGTATCTTTGCGCTCTAAAAGTATTTAGTGTATTATGAAGAAAAAAAATAGTATCAAGATTTTCCTTGCTTCAGCAGTCATGCTGCTGATGGCAAGTCCGGCTTTCGCCCAGAAATACAAAGTGGCAAAGGTGGAGAGAACCCGGATATTGGTTGATCAGAAATGGGATGCACAGCCTGATGCTGAGGCTGCCAGGTTTATCGCTCCTTATAAGAGCAAGGTAGACAGTATCATGGGCCCTGTTGTAGGTCATATTGCTCATGATATGACCTGTCACCGTCCGGAGAGCGAACTCAGTAACTTGCTCTGTGACATCCTGGTATGGGGCGGCAAGCAGTTTGAAGAACAGCCTGTTTTCGCTGTTTACAATATGGGTGGAATCCGTTCTAATCTTGCCAAGGGTAAGATTACTGTAGGCGATGTGAACGATATGGCTCCTTTCGAGAACAAAATCTGTTTCCTGACCCTGAAGGGTGATAAGGTTCTGGAACTCTTCCAGCAGATAGCTCATCGTGGCGGCGAAGGCTTGAGCCATGCTGTAAGAATGGTTATCACCAAGGGTGGAAAGCTGAAGAGCGTTACGCTGAACGGTGAACCTGTTGATCCGGAGAAGAGTTACCGCGTTGCAACCCTCGATTATCTTGCCGAAGGTAATGACCAGCTCGTAGCCTTCAAGAGCGGAACCGATGTCTTTTCGCCTAAGCAGAAAGAGAACAATGTGCGCTACATCATCATGAATTATTTCCGTGAGATGCAGGCACAGGGCAAGGTGGTGGAATCTAAGATTGAAGGCCGCTGCGTGGTAGAATAGTTGATAGTTAATAGTTTATAGTTGATAATTCTGATGAAACATACATTATTATATATAGGTCTGGTTCTGGCATCCTTCATGATGCAGCCAGCAGCCGTTCAGGCTAAAGCGAAGAAAGAGGCAAAGGTGGTAAAGCAACTTGTAGTGCTCCATACCAACGATACGCATTCATGCGTAATGCCCATCAATCCGAATCTTGCAGATACGGCAACAGCAAATCGTGGCGGTTTCCTCCGTAGGGTGGTGATGATCAAGCAGGAGCGTAAGGCGAATCCCGACTTGCTGCTCTTTGACAGTGGCGATTTCTCACAGGGTTCACCTTATTACTCTCTCTTCAAGGGAGATGTGGAAGTAGGACTGATGAACGAGATGAAATATGATGCTGCTACCATCGGAAACCATGAGTTCGATTTCGGAATAGACAACATGGTGCGCATCTTCAAGATGGCGAAGTTTCCAATCGTCTGCTCCAACTATGATTTCACTGGTACCGAACTGGCAAATATTGTAAAGCCTTATACCATTATCAAGCGCAAAGGACTGAAGATTGGCGTTTTCGGCTTGTGTCCGGAACTTGCCGGCTTGGTAACTGAAGCCAACTATGGCTGCATCAAGTATCTCGATCCTATCGCCAAGGCAAGGGAAATGACAGAGATATTGAAGAAGAAAGAGAAGTGTGATGTCATCATCTGCATCTCCCACCTGGGCTGGAAGATAGATGGCATCGACGATTCCGAGGTAGCCCCAGCTACCCGTGACATCGACCTGATACTGGGCGGTCATAGTCATACCTACTTCAAGCAGTTGGAGTATCTGAATAATCTCGATGGCAAACCGGTGCCAATTGACCAGAACGGCAAGAGCGCCATCTGGGTAGGAAAAATGATATTGGATATTGTGAAGAATAAATAAAAGAAGAAGGTTGATACCTGGCAAAACGCGAGGTATCAACCTTTTCTTGAATTATCTTTTTTTTAAAAAAACTTAATTTTTTCTCAAATCCTTATTCCTTGTTGGAAGAAGCATAGAGACCGATGCAGGCGCCGATGAAGCCACCGCTCTTCTGGGTGCTCAGGTTAGAGGCATCCACACCCTTGGCAAGCAGCTGCCAGCTGCCGCCTTCTTCAGCATAATAGAAATCATAATATCTGTCATGACCTTCTACCTTCAGCTTCAGCTTGCCAGCCTTGATAGGAGCAGAAGCAATGAGGACATTGTTCTTCTCGGCACGGGTCAGGGTAATCATCAGCTTGCCCTTCTTCATCGTCTTGCCCAGTACGAAGTTGTAATCTTCCTTCTGGAGAAGTGCCAAGCCTGCGATATCCTTGTCGTTGCGAGGAGTAAAGTTGATTTCTGTCTCAGCTGTGAAGGTGCCGTGCTGCTGACGTGCCCAGATGGCAGACATCGGCTCACGCTTGTAGATATTGCCTGGCAGGAGATTGAACTTCAATTTGCCGTTTTCTACCTTGTAACAGTCAACGAAGTCGCGGAGGAACATCCAGCGTGGATTCAACTCTTTCAGACCTACCTTATTGTTATCTGCATCGAAGTTATCCACATAAGAGAAGTTGCCTGAGAACTCATTCTTCTTTGCAGGCTTCAAGCCAGCCTTCTCTCCAATGGTAGAGATAGGAGTATTCTTGGCAAGAATCTCTGGCCATCCATTCTTCCAGGTTACAGGCAGGAGATAAGTATCGCGACCTGTGTTGTACATATCCTCTTCATAAGGACGGCAAGCCAGAAATACAGCCCACCAGTTACCCTTGCCATCTTCTACGATGTCGGCATGACCGGCACTTGATACAGGGTCCTTGCGGTTAGGGTCGAGACCGATACGCTGGGTAAGAATAGGGTTGTTAGGGCATTCCTCCCATGGTCCCATCGGATTCTTGGCACGCAGGATAACCTCGCTGTGCCATCCACCTGTACCACCTTCTGCACACATCAGATAATAGAACTTGCCCTTCTTGAAGAGGTGAGGACCCTCAATCCAGATAGGACGCGCCTCTACATGGGTTCCGCCACGCAGAATCTCCTTGAAGTCGCCCTTGATGCTGTCGCCCTTCACGTCGAATTCGAAGCAGCGGATAGCACGCTGACCCTCATAGTCGGCACCGCCAACTACTGGACCGTTATGCACGATATATCCCTTTCCGTTGTCATCGAAGAAGAAGCTAGGGTCGATGCCGTCAATCTTCTTCAGATAGATAGGCTCGCTCCAGCCTTTGGAAGGATCTTTTGATTTCACAAAGAAGTTGCCGGCTCCCACGTTGGTGGTAATCATATAGAAGGTCTTGTTCTTCTTGTTATAGCTGATGGCTGGTGCGAAGATACCGCCTGATACGTGCTGGCCCTTCAATGGAACCTGTGATGTGCGGTCGAGAACATGACCGGCAGGCTGCCAGTTGACCAGGTCTTTACTGGTTGAGAGAGGCACACCTGGGAAGAAGGTAAACGAAGAGTTTACCAGATAGTAGGTGTCGCCTACGCGACAGAGTGATGGGTCTGGATAGAAACCAGCCAGTACCGGGTTGTAATACTGGTGAGTCTTGTCGATTTCAACATTGAAGCGAGCGTCATTTCCCGCATACTTGAAATAGTCAAACTCAGCTGTCTGCGCCTGTGCAGCAGCTGCAAGCGTCAGGGAAAGCGATAAGATTGCAATTTTCTTCATTTTATTATAGGATTTAAATTTACAGAATGAGTATCTGAACTCATGGCTGAAGCATGTATTCAGAATTCTGCTGCAAAGTTACCGCTTTCCGTTTAAATATACCCCCACAGAATGTTACCAACACTTTGCGAGGCGTATCATAAATATCTCTATTTGTAACAAATACTTTATTCCTGGAAACATCTGGCCTCTTCTGCAGTGAAAAGGCTAGATTTTCCGGTGTGCCTGCATATAATCGCGAGGCGAAGAGCCATAAAAGTTCTTGAACATGGTGCTGAAGCTGGCTGGGTTGGAGAAACCGCAGGTAAACATGATGTCTGATATCGTCTTGTTAGAGTGGCTCAGCAACTTTTCGGCATATTGCAGACGGGTATTGCGGATGAAGGCATGTGGTGTCTGGTTGGTCAGTTCCTTCATTCGGCGGTGCAGATGCACACGGCTCAGTCCTACTTCGCGGGCAATCATATCCACACTCAGGTCCTCATTATCCATGTTATCATTGATTACCTTCATCACCTGTTCCATCAGCTGGTCTTTTGGCGACAGGTCTTTTTCTATCGCGAGCTGCCTGTCGCTCTGGCTCTCGTTGCCCATAAACTTGTTTTTCAAAGTACGGCGCACGTTGAGCAGGTTGATGATGGTGCGGCGCAGAATGTCCATATTGAACGGCTTCACCACATAGGCATCGGCACCCGACTGCAAACCTGTCAGCTGGTCTTCCTCTCTGCTCATCGCTGTAAGCAGAATCACTGGAATGTGGTTGGTGTTCACATTGTTCTTAATCTTGGTACAGAGCGTATTTCCGTCCATCTCTGGCATCATGATGTCTGAGATAACGAGGCTTGGCTTCTGCTTGATAATCTCCGGCAGCGCTTCCTTTCCGTTGCAGAAGGTAAGGATATTGTAGGTTTCCTGTAGTTGTGTCTTCAGGAAATTACGTATTGCCTCATCGTCTTCTACCACAGCGATGGTGCTCTTTGCCTTGCTTATGAAATCTTCTTCGGCGTCATTGGCTGTATCGGAACTATTCTCCTTATTTCCTTCCACCATGTTTTCTTCCAGTTCCCTGATGTCTTCAGCAGTCTGTGGCTCCGGTGCATCTATCATTTCTTCCGGTTTCAGATGCTCGTTGCCCAGAGGCAGCGTGATGAGGAACTGGCTTCCTTCCTTCCAGTCGGCTTCATCAAGTGTCTTGTTGTTGGCGGCTGTAATGGTTCCGTAGTGCAGTTCCACGAGCGAGCGGGTCAGGTCGAGACCGATTCCCGTACCTACATTCCGGTCATTAGAAGTGGTGGCACTCTGATAGAAACGCTGGAAAATCGTTTCGAGCTTTTCCTCCTGAATGCCCTTGCCGCTGTCCTTGATGGCGATGCGGACATGATGAGGCGAGTGGGAGAGGGTGATACGGATTCTGCCGCCTGCAGGAGTAAACTTGAAGGCGTTTGACAGGACATTCATCAATACCTTGTCAAAGTTGTCGCGGTCTATCCATACCGGGAGAGTTTCATCTTCGTGCTCAAAGGTAAATTGGATGCTCTTGGCTATCGCCTGCTGGCAGAAGAGTTTGTATTCATCGCCAATAAAGGCAACCATATCGGTTTCGCTCATGTGCATCACCATCTGTCCCTTGTCAATCTTTCTCAGGTCCATCATCTGGTTAATCAGGTGCAGGATTCGTTCCGAGTTCTTACGCATCATATCGTAGATGCCCTGTCGGTGAGCGTCTTTATCTTCCTTAATCAGCGTGAACAGCGGAGTGAGGATAAGAGTCAATGGGGTACGGATTTCGTGGCTGATGTTCATGAAGAACTTCAGTTTTGCTTCGCCCATCTCTTCCGCATGGATATGCTGCTGCAATATGAGCTGGTCTTCCATCTTGCGTTTGCGGTGCTTGATATAGAGCAGACAGAGCCCCAGGAAGACAAGCAGATAGCAGAGTCTTGCCCAGATGCTGGCGTACCAGGCTGGGTGAACGATGATGGAGAACTCCTTGACAGGGGTTTCGTATCCGTTGCAGATGGCCTTAACACGGAACTTATAGGTACCTGCTGGCATGTGTGAGAATGACAGCTCGTTCATGCCAGACTGTATGGTTCGCCAATCCTCACCATTGATGCTGTAGGCGTAACTGATCTGCTCTACATTATTATATGTAAGAGTAGACAGTTTGATGGTGAAGGTGTTGTCTTCATGAGATAAGGAGAACTCGTCGCTGTTGTAGGCGCTTTTGTCGGTGATAGTATAGATGCCCGATTCCATATCCGGGTATACAGGTTTGTTGCCCACAAGAAGTCCTGATATGGTAACTTTTGCCTGCCAAGGATGCTGTTTCACCTTGTCCGTATCAAACCAGTTGATACCGCCGGTTCCGCCCATCACCAGCATCTTTCCTCCCCAGAGCGTGCAGGCTGCAGCATCGCTGAACTCATTGCTCTGCAAGCCATTGCCCGAGAAGTACTTGTTGATAGTTCCTTTTTCTGTATCTACCTGGTTTAAGCCACAGGTAGTTCCTATCCAGATTCTGCCCTTGTAATCTTCTATGATGCTGGCTACGATGTTGTCAGAAAGTCCAAGTTCTGTGTTATAAATCTTCGGATGAGCATATCCCTTCTTCGGATCATAGCAGATTGCGCCGTCTTCAGTGCCAAACCATACGCGATTCTTGCTGTCAGAATAAACGCAATGTGAGAAACTGCCCTTGTTCAGACAGTTGACGCCACCGAAAGTGGAAGTCCAGCTATTCTTCTGCTGGTCATAGCAAGCCAGACCCACAGAAGTGGCAACGAAAACCCGCTTACCATCTTTTGAGATGCTAAGTTTCACGAGATAATCATTAGGAATACTATTCTTTTTCAGGTTGTTGTCGGCACCATCTTGTGTTTTCCATTGCTTGATGCTTCCATCAGGAGAAAGGCGGAAAAGTCCTTTGCCCATGGTAGCAAACCATACATTGCCCTGCGGGTCTTCCTGGATATCGAAGATGCCCGTCTGGTTGCCAATGCCTAGGCTGAATGGATGGAAAGCCCCCCCCGCATCTATAAATCCGATGCCGTTAGTATAGGTTCCTACCCATGTTCTGCCCTTCTGGTCTTTGCAGAGTGCCAGTACCGTGATGTTGCTTAATAAATGGCTCTTGATGCTACCGGTTTTTATGTCAAAGAGGTAAAGACCATCCTTGTCGGTGCCCACCCAGACTTGATTGCCCTGGTTGACACACAGACTTGTGATGCTGTTTTCGCCTATCACGTTGCGGTTGCCCAAACGGTAGCCCATATAGTTGAAATCGCATTGAGCCTGCGACTGCATGAATACGCCCTTCTGGAGCATGCTCACCCAGATGTTTCCCGTAAAATCTTCTATAATGCTGGTAATCTTGCACTTGGCAAGATTTACTTCACGGCTGAACAGAGGGTTATTTTGCAAGAATCCTGTTACAGGATTATACACGAAGATACCCATACCATCGCAACCGATAAACAAGCGCTGGTCGCGGCTGATATAGATGTTGTCTATAGGAAGATTGCCTATGCCGGCTATCTTGGTGAAGATGGTTGAACCTGCCTTGAGAAGGTAAATACCATCATTCTTGGTAGCAAGATAAATGTTGCCCTTGTCGTCTTGCCTGATATCTTGTGTGTTAAGTTGCTCTGTTCCCATGATGCGTGAAACAAGCTTGCCGTTCTTTTCTTTCCGATACAGCTTTCCGTTTTCCAGGATAATCCAGAGCCTTTCTTGTTTGTCTTCCAGAATCTTATGTATGAATTTCAGGTTCTCCACTTCTCCTTTCATGGCGTAACAGGCGTTTGCATCTATTTTTTTTGTCATGATGCCGTAACCGGAGGTAACGACAGCAATATCGCCATTGTGCAAACGGCTAACCTGGGTAACGTAAGTGTTTATAGGCTTATTTCTTGAATCGAGCATAGGTACGTTGCTGAATCTTTTACCATTAAGTATAAGCAGCGACTTGTTTGTTCCCAGCACAATACGCCCCTTTTCATCCTGTGTTATACTGTTGATATAGTTGCTGTTGAGCCCGTCACTGTTGTCGTAGGTTTTTCTGATGACCATAAAGTTATAGCCATCATAGATATTCAAGCCGTTACGGGTGGCAATCCAAATGAAACCATTTGAATCCTGGAACACCTGAGTGGCAAGGTTGCTCGAAAGCTGGTTGTCTGAATTGAAAAGTTTTCCTCGCTGCGCCATCATATTCTGCGCAGTGAGACAGAAGATAAACATCAGTAAAAGACCGATGTATCTCATTGTTCTGAGGTTTGATTTCATGGAAATCATCATGATTCTTGGTTTCATTGTCTTTTGGCTTTTTTATATTCGTTTGCAAAAATACAAAATAAATGGGAGAATAATGCATGGTAAGGTATGTTTTTTACGAGAATGTATTAAAAAGATGTTAAAATGTTACATAGAGTAAAGATAAGGTTACATGTGATACGAGAGAAAAACTATTGGTTACTTATTATAAAGTATATATGATAGATTAGGAGTATCTTTGCATCGGTTTTTTAAGTTGTATATATTTAGAATATTTAGGTTAGTTAGGTTTATACATAATAGGTTGTAGAATAGGTTTAGAATTTCTAAAAGATTTTGATATTATGGTTTTTATATAGAATCATGATTAATTGGTTTTCGGGAATGGTGCGTAGTGATTACGCGCCATTCTATTTTAAAAGACCAGCATCCTTTTCTGTAAACTGGAACCTGGCAATCCTTCATAATATAATAAGGTGACTGACAATAAATGATAAATCTAAAAATAATCGTAACAATGAACAGAAAGAAATTGTTAATATCACTCGCTATGGCTATGCTGTCAATGGAGGGACTGGCTGCAGATAATCTGCCGGCACTCCGTGTGCAGGGTAGGAACCTGGTGGATGCCAATGGTAAGACTGTTGTCTTGCATGGCGTAATGGATACGCCAAACCGCTACTTCAACGGTTGGAGATGGCAACAGTGGAAGGCTGATTATTCTGATGCCGACATTAAGCCTTGCTTGGAATATTTCTCTAAGCTGTTCTCGGCTATTACCGACAAGAAGCAGGGTGCTTATTGTACCGTGTTCCGATTGCACATGGATCCATGCTGGACCAACGATCCGGCAAAGAAAGCAGAAAACGAGGCTGATATCTCGGCATTCAACATGGCGCGCTACCGTCGCTATCTCCAGAAACTCTATATTCCTCTCATCAAGGATGCTATAGCACATGGACTTTACGTCATCGTACGTCCACCGGGTGTCTGTCCTGGTGATATCAGAGTAGACGATAAGTACAACCGCTATCTGAAGGGTATCTGGAAAGCATTTGCTGCCGATGAGTATATTCAGCAGAATTCGGGTATTATCTCTATCGAACTAGCCAACGAGCCGGTGAGGGTTCATCTGGGTGATGGCTCTAATTCGGATAAAGCACTGCATGATTACTTCCAGCCGGTGATTAACGAGATTCGCGAGCAGGGCTTCAAGGGAATCATCTGGGTTCCGGGTGCCGGTTATCAGAGCCAATATCAGAATTACGCCAAGTATCCTATCACCGATAGCGAGGACAACTTCTCTTATGCAGTACATGTTTATTCCGGATGGTATGGAAATATGACCGATAAGAATTGCAATCACGATACTTTCATCCGCAACTTTAAAAGTCAGGTGCCGATGGTGGAAACGAAACCTATCATGGTAACGGAGATAGACTGGAGTCCGGAAGATCCTGACCAGAAAAATAAAGGTCACTACAATGAGTGGGGACAGTGGACACAACCTAACCTGGGAAGCTGGGCAACAGCATCTACCTCGAAATGGGGATTGGCATGGAAGGCAGTTCACGACCACTTTGGCAATATCGGTATGACCCTTACCCATCCGCAGGAATATTACGATATTGATGAATATCTTAAATCGGGCAAGGTGATTCCTGGTTTCCAGAATGCCAAGAAACACGGATTGTTCGAAGAGTGTTGCGGCTATGCCTGTATGAACTGGTATAAAGAGTGGTATTTGAAACAAAATACAACAGGAATTAAACAATTAGAAACCCAGGCAGACGTGGTTTCCACCTTATATTATAATATAGAAGGAAAAGAGGTAGAAAAGCCAACTGCTGGTGTTTATATAATAAAACAACTGTTAAGTAATGGAAAAATACGTTCTCGCAAGGTTTTTCTAAAATGATAAACTTTCTGTTACACCACGCAAAGTATGTTTCGAAAGAAATCCATACCTTTGCCGCCGTGAATAAACAGTTTTAGTGCACGCCTAAATTTTTAAAGCATAAATCAAAAATGAATAGAACATGATTGAACAAGTGTTAACAATGAAACGGACAGCAGCCTTATGCTTGGTGGGAGCTTTCTGCAGCCTGAATGCTCAGGCACAGAATATCCAGGTCAAGGGTAATCTTGTTGACGGTACAGGTGAGCCTCTGATAGGTGCCACTGTAAAACTAAAAGGTAATGCCAGCGTCGGTGCGGTCACCGACTTAGATGGTAATTTCAGTATCAGTGTTCCTTCAGAGAATTCTACCCTCGTATTTACATACGTAGGTATGAAGACCAAGGAAGTAAAGATCGGTAAGAAGAGAGAGTTCAAACTTACTCTTGAAGACGACAATGCCATCGGCGAAGTTGTAGTCGTTGGTTATGGTCAGCAGAAGAAGGCATCTGTCGTAGGTTCCATCACCCAGACCACTGGTGAGGTTTTGGAGCGTGCAGCTGGTGTCAGCGACGTTGGTTCAGCCTTGACAGGTAACCTCCCAGGAGTTGTTACAATCCAAGGCAATGGTATGCCTGGTGAGGAGGAACCTCAGATTATCATCCGTGGTTCTAGTTCATGGAATAATTCCGACCCTCTCGTTCTCGTTGATGGTATTGAACGTCCTCTGAGCAGCGTGGACATCTCTTCTGTGGAGAGCATCTCTGTACTGAAGGATGCTTCTGCTACTGCAGTCTATGGTGTGAAGGGAGCCAATGGTGTCATCTTGGTTACCACCAAGCGTGGTCAGGAAGGCAAGGCTAAGATTGACGTTGGTTTCAATGCTACGTTGAAAGCTCCTTCTAAGTTGCCTAATAAGTACGACTCTTATGATGCGTTGATGCTTCGCAACCAAGTGGTAGAGCGTGAACTGGGCATTTATCCTGAAGGTGTTTCATATCTTCGTCCTCAGTCTTTTATAGACAACTATCGAAACCAGACTACTCAGGAGCAGCGTGAACGTTATGCCAATGTGGATTGGCAGGATGCACTTTTCAAAAAGTCTGCTGTGTCCTATAATGCCAACGTGAACGTGAGTGGTGGTACAAAATTCGTTAAGTACTTCGCTTCTGCTGATTTCGTGCATGAGGGTGACCTCTTCCGTGAGTATGACAATGGTCGTAATTACAACTCTGGCTATGGATACAATCGTATCAATGTTCGTAGTAACTTGGACTTTGCCATCACAAGTAGCACTACTTTGAAGGTAAATGTGGCTGGTAGCAATGGCGTAAGAAAAGCTCCTTGGAGTAACATGAGCAATAGTGAGTGGCAGATTGGTCAGCAGTGGGCTGGTGCTTATAACATCGCCCCAGATGTGTTCTTGCCACAATATTCTGACGGCACATGGGGATTCTATCCAGCTGCTTCCAATGTAAGTAACTCTGCACAGAATCTTGCTATCGGTGGTACAGCACAGGCTACAACCACTCGTATCAATACAGACTTTACCCTTGAGCAAAAATTGGATTTCATAACCAAAGGCTTGAATTTCCGTGGTACTATCTCTTGGGATAATGTTTTTGTTGAGACAGGACGAGGTATCAATGACTTGAATAATGAAGCCCAGACTAAGTATATTGATCCTGAAACAGGTCAGGTTACTTATGGTAAAGAACTTGAAGGAAATAATAAGTTTGATTGGCAGCAAGGTGTGAACTGGTCAACGGAAGGTGGTTCTGTAGATAATAACCAGACTGTTCGCAACCTCTACTATCAGTTGCAGCTCAACTGGGCTCGCAAGTTTGGACAGCATGACGTATCAGCCATGGGCTTGTTCTCACGTCAGGAGAATGCACGTGGTAGTGTGATGCCAACTTACCGTGAGGACTGGGCATTCCGTGCTACCTATAGCTATGCAGGTCGTTATAACATCGAGTATAATGGCGCCTATAACGGATCAGAAAAGTTCAGCAAGGACAATCGTTTTGCCTTCTTCAATTCAGGTGCTATCGGATGGACCATTACTGAGGAAAACTTCATGAAGTCTCTTCGTGACAAGCACATCATCGATATGTTGAAGTTCCGTGCTTCCTATGGTGAGATTGGTGATGACAACATAGGTGACCCATTTGATTCTAGTCGTCGCTGGTTGTATATGAGTCAGTGGGCGTATGGCGGCAAGACTACGATGGATCTCGACCATACAGAGAGCATCTATACATGGTATCGACAGAACACTCTTGGAAATGATAATGTGAAATGGGAAACAGTTAAGAAAACCAACTTCGGTATTGATTATGGTTTCTTGGGAGGCTTGATTACTGGTTCTTTGGATTTCTTCTGTGATCGTCGTAATGACATCTTGATTTTCGGCGCCAACCGTTCTGTTCCTTCTTATTTCGGAACGACAGCACCTACTATTAATAAAGGTAAGGTTCGTACCAGTGGTTACGAGTGGGAATTGAAACTTAATAAGGTGTTTGCTAATGGCTTGCGACTCTGGGGTAATTTCAATATGACCCATGCCAAGAATAAGGTGATTTTGAAGGATGATGCCATCTTTACTCCAAATTATCAAAAGGAGGCAGGATTTGCCATGAATCAGTATCACTCTTATATAGATAAGGGCTTTATCAATAATATTGATGATTTGATAGGTTCTCCGGCGCACGACTCCAATGACAATCACCGTTTGGTTGGTGACTATTACATTGTTGATTTCAATGGTGATGGTGTTGTTGATAGCAGGGACTCGGCTCCTGTAGGTTATAGCAGTAGTCCGCAGAACACCTATAATGCTACTATTGGTTTCGAATGGAAGGGGTTCTCTGCTTTCGCTCAGTTCTATGGAGTAACTGATGTGACCCGTGACGTATCATTGACAAGCTTTGGTAATATGCTTGATAATGTTTATGATACTGGTACTTGGTGGAATAAGAATCAAGGCAATGCAGAATGTATCCTCCCTCGTTGGGGTGCCACAGCTTCAAGTTACACCTATGGTACACAATTTATGTATGATGGCTCTTACATTCGTTTGAAGAATGTCGAGATTGCTTATACCTGGACCAAGGGCTGGATTAAGGCATTAGGCATAAACTACCTCAAGGTTTACTTGAATGGTAATAACCTCTGGCTCTGGACTCGTATGCCTGATGACCGTGAGGCAAACCTCGGTGGTGGTGGCTGGTTGGGAGCATACCCTACGGTTCGCCGCTTCAACTTAGGTGTTAAATTCTCATTGTAATTATAAAAAAAATATTCAGATGAAAAATAAGATAAAGACATTATTGTTGACGGGATGCGTCTCGCTGGCTCTCGGTACTTCGCTGAGTTCTTGTCAAGACTACTTGGACAAGGAGCCAGACTCAACAGTTTCTGCAGACGATGCCTTTGCCAATTTCCGTAATTTCCAAGGTTTCGTTGAGGAAATATACAACTGTATCCCTGATAAAGAGAAATGTAACTATTGTCCTTCATGGAACTGGGGTGATGATGAAATCTTCAATCCTGAGGCTGATAATAGAATGACCCATCAGGTTGATTTAGGTAACTTCCGTGCATGGGAATCTACTGGTAACTGGCTAAAGCGTGATGGTTCTTCTACTTCCACAAATAAGTTCGACCACGGTATTTGGAACCATGCGTGGTATTGCATCAGAAAATGTAATCTCGGTTTACAGAATATCGACAAGTTTGTGACTGGAAGTGCTGAAGAGAAAAAACTGATAGAGGGTCAGCTCTATTTCTTCCGTGCATGGTGGCATGAGGAAATGATGCAGTATTTTGGTGGTATGCCTTATGTGGATACTTTTCTCGGTGACAATGCCGAGCAGAGATTGCCACGCCTTTCTTTTCAGGAATGCGCTGATAAAGCGGCAGCAGATTTCCGCAAGGCTGCCGATTTGTTGCCTATTAATTGGGATAAGACTTCTGCAGGTTTAGCCACACAAGGTAAGAATGATCTTCGCATCAATAAGATCATGGCTCTTGGTTATCTTGGTAAAACCTATCTTTGGGCTGCTAGTCCTTTGATGAAGAATGGTGCGCAGACTGGTGCCAGCAAGAATGGCAAGACTTATGATTATGATCAAGAATATGCTAAGAAGGCAGCTGAGGCTTTTGGTGAACTGCTCTCTCTTGTGGAAGCTGGTCAGACACAATATGCATTGGCAGAGTTTAAGTACTCAGACATCTACAATCATGAGAAATCTGCTGATGCCAATAGCTGTTTTTCTGATATATTCTATACCAAGAAGCAGAACTGGAAAATGCCAGGAACGGTTGAAGCAATCTTCCGTGGTCCATCTGCTGATTTTAATGGCTCTAACTGGAATACCTCTAAGGTCTTTGGCCCTAAGGTACAGAAAGTAGTTGCTCATGATAATGTCATTCACCAACCTACGGCCAACCTTGTAGAGGCTTATGGAATGGCTAACGGAGAGCCAATCTATTTGGTTGAGAATGGTAAGTATGTACTCAATCCAAAGTCTGGCTTCGACCCTACCCATCCTTTCAAAAATCGTGATCCCCGTTTCTACCACGATATCGTCTTCGATGGTTTTAAGTATTTGAACGGAACACCTGGTCAGTATGCAGATTTACAGTATTGCCAATTATATACGGGTGGTAATATGCGCCCTGTCGCAAATGCAAGCCGTACGGGTTATTTCATTCAGAAGTTGGTGCCTCATACTTGTAATGAAGTGGATAAAGATTACGATTGGGGTTCAGCTTTACACTGCTATTTGCCATATATGCGTCTTGCAGACATATACTTGATGTATGCAGAGGCTTGTGCTGCATTCGGTGGTGCTTCTGGCAAGTCTTCAAACTTTGGCAAGACCGCAGAAGATGCAATTAATACACTTCGCGACCGTTGTGGTGCAGGTCATGTTGCTCCAGAATTTGTTGCAGACAACCATAAGTTCATGGATGAGGTCCGTCGTGAGCGTGAGGTAGAACTTTCTTTCGAAGGATTCCGTTTTTGTGACTTGCAGCGTTGGTTGCTTCTGACAGAGGCACCATATAATCAAAAATTCTCACAGGAGTTTGACCGTGTGGAAAGTGCAGACTTCTATACGAAGAATGATCCTAAGGACGCTCAGGTTGCCAATTATCGTAGAAAGTTGATATTGACTCGTAATTTCGATGCCAAGCACTATTGGTTCCCATTGCCAATCAAGGAGACTCAGATCAGTTCAGAGTTTAGACAAAATCCAGGCTGGTAAGGTTTAAAATTATAAATTAGTAATACTAAATGAATAATGATAGTATGAATTCAAGATTCAAATCATATAATTATAAGCTTTTTGTAGCAAGTCTCGTGGCTTTGGCTCCTCTTGGTGCCAATGCCAAGACTGCACAGACAAGCGAATCCGACACAGCCAGTGCCGACAAGGAGATGGTTCAGGTGGCTTACCGAAAGGTAGCCAAGGATGATATCTTGGGCGGTGTGTCTGTAGTCGATGTAGAGAACTTGATGAAGAAGAACTACCATACTTATAGCCTCGACAATATGCAAGGTTATGTAGGTGGTTGGAATGGCAATTCTCTCTGGGGTATGGATGCCGATAACGCTGGTTATCTCGTCTTGGTAGATGGTGTGCCTCGTGAAGCTAACAACGTTCAACCAAGTGAGATTGCACAGATTTCTTTCCTCAAGGGTGCGCAGGCTGTGGTGCTCTATGGTAGCAAGGCTGCCAAGGGTGCTGTAGTCATAACCACCAAGCGTGGTCATAATGACGGCTTGAAGGTCGAGGTGCAGGCTAATGCAGGTTTGAATGTAGCAAAGTCTTATCCTGAGTATCTTAGCAGTGCAGAGTATATGACTCTCTATAACGAGGCTCGTCGTAATGATGGTCTGTCTGAGCTTTATTCTTCTGAGGATATCTATAATCATGGAGCAGGTTTGAACCCTTATCGTTATCCTAATCTCGATTTCTATTCTTCTGATTATCTCAGAAAGATGAACAGCCGTTATGAGGCTACTGCAGAAATCAGCGGTGGTGGTAAGCGAGCTCACTTCTATAGCAATATCAACTATTATCGCCAGGGCGATTATTTCAAGTTTGGTGAGGCTAAGAATAATAATACCCAGCGCTTCAGCGTTCGTGGTAATGTGGATATAGACATTACTGATGATATTAAGGCTTGGGTCAACTCCAGTGCAACCTTCTATGATTCTCATTCTGCAAAGGGTAATTACTGGGAAGCTGCTGCTACTTGGCGTCCTAATTTTCCACAGAATGCAGCTCCTCTTATCTCCACAGATATGATAGCCCCTAATGCTAAGGCTGCTTGGGACTTGATGAGCGTTGCGAAGTTGGTAGATGGCAAATACTTTCTTGCTGGTACTCAGGCAAACTCTTCCAATGTTTTTGCTGACATCTATTCTGCAGGAAGTAGTAAATTTACTAGTCGTCAATTCCAGTTTGATACGGGTATCAATATCAACTTGCACAAGGTGTTGAAGGGCTTGTCTTTCGAGACTCATTTCGCAGTCGACTATGCTACCTCTTATAATACTTCTTTCGATAATAGCTATGCTGTTTATATCCCAACATGGGCTAACATTGATGGCAAGGATATGATTGTCGCATTGAAGAAGGAAGGTGAGGATAAAAAGTCTGGCAACCAGAACATCAGTGGAAGTACAGATAACCAGACCATGTTTTTCTCTGGTCAGTTCAACTACAACAATACTTTCAACAAGGTTCACAATCTGTCGGCAATGTTGATAGCTTCTGGCTTCCAGCAGTCGAAGTCTGGACAGTATCATAAGAACTCTAGTGCCAATCTTGCATTCGATGCTTCTTACAATTATGACCAGAAATATTATGCAGATTTTGGATTAGCTGCCATCCACTCTGCCCAGTTGGCTCCAGGTCATCGCGAGGCTCTCTCACCATCACTTTCTTTGGGTTGGAGACTCAAGAATGAGGCTTTCTTGAAGAATTCCAAGGTGGTAGATGACATGCTGATTAGTGTATCAGGTAGTATTATCAATGAGGATATTGATATAGCAAATGGTGACAAACGCTACTATCTCTATCAGAGTATTTGGACTTCTGATTACGGCTATGGATGGTATGATGGAGCTAGCGATAAATACACCTATTCAAAAAGAGGTGAGAACAAAGACCTTGATTTTATCAAGCGCAAAGAGTTGTCTCTGAATTTCAAGACATCCTTGTGGCAAAAATTGGTGACATTGGATGCAAGTTTCTTCATCAATTCGATGGAGGGTTATCTTATCTCTTCGCCAACATTCTATCCATCTCATTTGAATACTGGTTATCCAGCGGCTTCGTTTATGCCTGTACTGAATTACAACAATAATCGTAGAGTAGGATTTGATTTCGCAGCCAACTTCAATAAGAAGGTAGGTGATGTGGATCTCTCACTTGGTGTGACTGGTACTTACTATACAACCAAGGCTACCAAACGAGATGAGAACAACGTAGAGCAGTATCAGAACAGACAAGGAAAGGCACTTGATGGCATTTGGGGCTACAAGAGCGCAGGTCTCTTCCAAAGCGAGGAGGAAATCAAAAATTCTCCAGACCAAAGCTATTTTGGTGGAACAGTTAAACCTGGTGACATCAAGTATGTGGATGTAAATGGTGATAATAAAATTGACCAATACGACCAAGTCTTCTTGGGTAAGGGTGGTTGGTACGGAGCACCATTCACGCTTGGTGTCAATCTTACAGCTAAGTGGAAGAACTTTACCTTCTTCGCTCTTGGTACCGGTAACTTCGGTGCTTGGGGTGTCAAGAATAATTCTTATTGGTGGGTAAAGGGCGATAGCAAATATTCTGCTGTAGTTCGTAACCGATGGACTGAGGAAACAAAAGAGACTGCAACCTATCCTCGTTTGACATCTCTTGATGGTAACAACAACTTCCAGACATCAGACTTCTGGATGTACAAGACAGATGCATTCCGCTTGGCTAAGGTCCAGATAACTTACGACTTGCCTAGTACTTTGTTCCAAAAGACATGGCTTAAGGGGTTGTCGGCATACGTAAGCGGAGCTAACTTGCTTACCATTTCAGGAGAGCGCGAAGTCTTAGAGATGAACGTTGGGTCTGCGCCTCAGACACGCTATTATAATATAGGTGTGAAGGCAACATTCTAATCATTTTAAAATGTAGAAAGAAATGAAAGTAAAAAATATATTTATATTAGCAGCAATGTCGCTTACTTTGGCTTCTTGCTCAGATCTCTTCGAGCCTGCAGATGAAAACAACCGTGGCTTGGATGAGATTTACAATGAGCCAACATACGCTCAGGGACTATTGGGATATGGTTATGCCATGCTTCCTTACAATACGAAGAGTGTTACTGATGTTGCTACAGATGACGCTGTAAGCAATGACTTGACAAATGGCTATCTCAAGATGGCTACAGGTTCTTGGACTGCTAATAGCGATCCTATGTCTAAATGGACAAATGGTCGTGCTAGTATCCAATATCTCAATATCTTCCTTCAGGAGGTAGATAAGGTAAACTGGGCAAAGGACGAGAATGCCCGTAAGATGTATTGTGATAGTCGTAAAGGTGAAGCTTATGCTTTGAGAGCTCTCAACTTGTATTATCTTTTGATGAATCATGGTGGATGGACAGCCGATGGCAAACTGCTTGGTGTTCCTAATTTGACAGAACCAGAGACTTCTACTGATGATTTCAACAAGCCACGTAATACATTCCAAGAGTGCTTGGATCAAATCTATAGCGATTTGGACGAGGCTGCCAAGCTTCTCCCTCTTGATTACAATGATTTGACTGATGATAACGCTGTTCCTGCCAAGTATAAGGAAATCGGTGTAAAGACCGCAGGAGACTACAACCGTGTGTTTGGTTCCATTATGCGTGGTCGTATCAGCGGTCGTATCGCTGAGGCTATTCGCTCACAGGTATCTTTGCTTGCAGCTAGTCCTGCTTTCTCTGAAGGTACAAACGTGGATTATGCTAAGGCTGCTGACGATGCAGCTACCGTTCTTGATCGTATCAATGGTGTGAATGGTTTGTCGGCTACAGGTAATAATTGGTTTATGCAAACCAAGGAAATAGATGCGCTTGGCTCAGGTGCTTGCCCTGCTGAAATTCTTTGGCGTGGCAGTCGTACCAATGGTTCTGAAGATTATGATTTTGGTCTGAACCAAGAGGCTGATAATTTCCCTCCGTCTCTTTATGGTAAGGGTAGAATCAACCCAACTCAGAATCTGGTCGATGCATTCCCTGCTGTAAATGGTTATCCTATCACCGATGCTCGTTCTGAGTATGATAAGTTGAATCCTTACAGCAATCGAGATCCTCGTCTTGACCTTTATATCATTCATGATGGTAGTACTTATAAGGGAAAGACCATTCATACAGACATTACGACGGCTAATAACAATGATGGTTTGAATAAGATTTCCAATTCTACTCGTACAGGCTATTACATGAAAAAGCTGTTGCGTGAGGATTGTAATCCTGACCCTAATGCAAAGAATGCTCAGTATCATTATCCTGTGTATATTCGCTATACTGAGATATTCCTCGATTACGCTGAGGCTGCCAACGAGGCTTGGGGACCACAGGGTAAGGGATCTCACAACTACTCAGCTTACGATGTAATCAAGGCAATCCGTGAGCGTGCCGGGGTTGGCGAGTTTGGCGAGGATCCATACTTGGATGAGTGCGCTGGTAGCAAAGAGAAAATGCGTGAGTTGATTCGCAACGAGCGTCGTTTGGAACTTTGTTTTGAAAATAAGCGCTTTAGCGACCTTCGCCGTTGGAAAGCTCCTCTAAATGAGGCTGTGCGTGGTATAGAAATCACTTCAGAGGCTGGTGCCCCATTATACAAAGTCATGAAGGTTGAGGATCGCAACTATAAAGATTACATGTATTACGGTCCTATACCACAGAGCGAAATGTTGAAGTGGAGCAACTTGCAGCAGAATAAGGGCTGGGAAGTAAAAAATAACGACTAATATTTAAAATGATGAAAACAATGAAGATAAGCAAATATTTGTCCATGGCTGCATTGGGAATCTTGGCTTTTGGCTTTAACTCTTGTGAGAATGGCAACCAAGAATTTCCTGATTATGAGGGCGGTACTACTGTATATTATCCTTATCAGTATATCGAACGTTCTGTAGTTTTAGGCAATGATGAGAATCGCGATAATACGGATGATAACAATCATGTATTGTATATCGTATCTACAATGGGTGGAGCATATAATGGAAAGAACATCACATTGAATGTAGATGTTGATAATTCATTGTGTGACAATCTGTATTTTGAGGATGGAGTCACTCCTGTAAAGCCAATGCCTAGCAATTATTATACAATTCCTACCAAGACGGTTGCGTATAATGGGAAAATGCAGGGACGTCTTCAGGTTAAGTTGGAGGATGCTTTTTTTGCTGCCCCTGATTGTGCAAAGAATACATATGTAATCCCAGTTCGCATCAAGGATTTGGTGGGAGCCGATTCTATTCTTTCGGGTTCTCCTGCCGTTGCAGGTACAACTCCTGTTCGTACTGATGCTTCAGCTTGGTTAATTGCTCCTAAGGATTATATCCTTTATTGCGTTAAGTTTATGAATCCATGGGATGGCTATTATTTCCGTAGAGGAACTGACAAGATTACAGAGAATGGACAAACTCATGAGGTAAAGCGTGAAGGTGCAACTCTTGAAAAGGATGAAGTGAGTCGAATTACAACCAAGAGTTTGAAGGAATGTAATTTCGTAGTCTCTGTAAATAAAGCTGACGGCAAAAAGGTCACTTGCAACTTGAAACTTACGTTCGATGATAATGGTAATTGTACCGTTACTTCTGATACAGAGGGCATGACTGCTTCTGGTTCAGGAAAGTTTGTAGAAAAGGGAGCAAAGTTGGCTTGGGGTAACAAGGATCGTGACATCCTGACTCTCAATTACAAGGTTGATTTCGGTTCTGGCATTGTTTTGGAAACATCCGATCAGTTTGTTGCCCAGACTCGTGGTAACACCAATGGTGTTGTTCAATTCAGTCCTCAGTATATCAAGAAGTAATATTCTTGATAGATAAGTGTCATTCTAATAATTTGATTATTATGAAATTGAAAAATATTAATTTAGGTTTAGGCTTGATGGCTCTCTTGGCTTTGTCTTCTTGTGCTGATGACAAGTTCTCGGAGTACAGAACTGATATGACCAAGAATTTGAAGGATTATCAGTATCTGAATAACTACGAGCCTTTGAAGAAATACGTGGAAGATATGAAAGCTGCCGGCAAGTGCAATCCCGACTTTAAGTTGGGCATTGCGCTCGAAGCAGCCGAATTCAACAAGCAGGGACTTGTATATTGTCTTGCTGGTAGCAATTTCAACGAGACTGTAGCCGGCAACGCCATGAAGATGGCTTCTTGTGTTGCTGATGATGGTCGCATGAATTTTGATAATGTAAGTGAATATGTTAAGAATGCCACAGATGCAGGTCTTTCGGTTTATGGCCATACCTTGGCTTGGCATGCTCAGCAGCCTAACAAGTACCTCAAAAATCTTATCAAGGATAAGGAACTGCCACCTGATCCAAATGGTGGAAACAAGTACTTGCAGATTACTTGTGGCGAACCTGGTGCCAATAAATGGGATAAACAGATTAGTTATGCCTTGCCTAAGGCATTGGTTAAGGGACAAAGTTACGTGATGACCGTTAAGGTAAAGGCTTCGGATGGTGGAACTTTTGCTGCTTGGCCTATTTGGGAAGCAAGTGATAATAAAAACCAATGGGGTGGTAGTAATGATGTTCAGTATATGGCTGATTATGACATCACTAAGGATTATTCTACTTTGAAGTGGGAATTTACAGCCAATTTCCCTATTGATAAGCTTCAGTTTGTGTTCGGTAACGTAGGAGGAACCATTTCTTGCGATGACTTTAAGTTGACGAAAGCTGGTTCTGATGAGAATCTTATTGAAAATGGAGACTTTGCAAAAGAGTCGGCTCGTGGTTGGAAAACGACTGGCTGTACCATCAAGGTGGCTTCTGCAGCCGCAGCTAAAGAGGTTGAACTACTAGTTCATGAGCGAACCTATACTGATGGACCTTTCCCATTCTATGTAATGGGTGGTTGTAAACCTCCTGTTGTTAATGGTGCTATCCATTTTGTTCCAACAGGAGATTGGTCTCAGTTCTTTGTTATGCCAGGTGGCGAAAATCATCTTTCAGAGGGTAATTATGTGGTTTATTTGGATATGACTTCTTCCAAGGCTGCTAGTGGAGTAGAATTGACTATGCAGAATGGTTGGGGTAAAAGTGACCAGGCTATTACTAAAAGTGTACCTGTTTCTGCTGGTCGTCATACCGTAAAACTTCCGATGTCTAATATTGTTGGAGGTAATTATGATATTATCTTGAAACCACAGACTGCAGATGCTACTTTGGATGTACATTCTGTTAAGGTTTTTCAGGTCAAGAATCTCAATTCTATTCCTCTTACTGATGAGGAAAAGAAGAAAGCACTTACTCCTGTTTTGCAGAAGTGGATTTACGGCATGATGGAAGCTACCGAGGGCAAGGTGAAGGCTTGGGACGTTGTGAACGAGGCCCTTTCTGGTGAAGATAAAGATAAAGATGGCAAGTTCGAATTGCAGTCTGCTAAACGAGGCAACGTTTCAGCTGACGATGCAAAGAACAATTTCTACTGGCAGGATTACCTGGGTGACATTGAGTATGTTCGCACTGCTGTAGCTGCAGCTCGCAAGGGCTTTGCTGATGCTGGTGGAAACCCTGAGGATTTGAAGCTCTTCGTCAATGACTATAACTTGGAGAGCGATTGGGACGACAATGGCAAGTTGAGGAGTTTGATGCAGTGGATTCATGATTGGGAAGCTGATGGCGTGACCAAGATTGATGGTATCGGCAGTCAGATGCACGTTTCATGCTGCATGGATCCTGTTGAGCAGAAAAAAAGAGAGGATGCTTACGTGAACATGCTCAACCTGATGGTTAGTACAGGTAAGTTGGTTCGTATTTCTGAGTTGGATATGGGCTTGGAGGTTCCGAACTTGGATAAGAACAGCAAAGCCCCATATATCCAAGTAAAGACTACTGATATGACCGAGGAACAGCACAAGGCAATGCGTGCTTACTACGAGTTTATCGTCAAGAAGTATCTTGAGATTGTTCCTAAGAATCAGCAGTGGGGTATCTGCCAGTGGTGTGCTACTGACAGTCCTGCCAATAGTGGTTGGCGTGCTGGTTTGCCTACTGGACTCTGGGATTTGGATTATTATCGCAAGCACACCTATGGTGGCTTTGCAGCAGGTCTTGGCGCTCCAGAATATTGGAAGGAAGCCAAGTAATTACTCTAAAAGACATTAGTTTTAGGTTTATCATACAAAGATTAACCGAAAAAAGATGTTAGTCGTTAAGGTTGGCTGTGTTGTGATGACACGGTCAACCTTTTTGCGTTTTTTTAATGATGAAAATATTCTCTTTCTCCTATGTGTCATTCTTGAAAGAGATTGTCTAGTGTTACTTCGCTATTTACTATGCTTGAATGGATGCCATTGGCAACACCAAATGTTGTGACAAAGGTATTTACCAATGATTTTGTGCAATGGGTTCGGTCTCTGAATAATTCCATCCTATTGCGCAGCTTTATCTCATAATCTGCTGAAATTTTGTATTGGGCTTGACTAAATTTCATCTCGCAGAGGTTGATGACTCGGTCGGCACGCTCTATGATGAGATCTATTTGGGCTCCTCTCTGATTCTTGGTTTTGTCAGCTTTGTCAAACCAAATGTAAGCCTCGCTAGCCACGCCACCAATATTCAATGCCTTGCGTATTTGGCTGATATGGAACAAACAGAGTAATTCGAAAGTTAAACCTTGCCATGCCTCAACACTGTGAGAGAGATAATGCTTGCTCCACCATTGCTCATCAAAGGAGTCGATATTGGGCTCTATATACTTTAAATAAAATAAGGTATAAAAGTCTGTCAACTTATATAGGCGGTTTTGCGTCTTCTTGCCATAATATCTGAACTTCATGATGAAGTCACATCTCTCCAGATTCTTTAATATCTGGCACAACTTCTTTCCGTCCAGTTTGGCTGTTTTAGCAATTTCTGCATTTGTCATGCCGCCTTTATGATTAGCCAAGAGCCTGACCACCTTGATGTAATTGTCTGCATGAGTAAATAAGGCTCCATATAATTCGTCAAATTCTTGTCTTAGTGCCCCTCCCTTGTTAAAGCACAGGGCATCAACATTCTGTACAAGGCTAAGACTTGGATCTATTAAACTCAGATAAAAAGGAATGCCTCCAAAGAACATATAGCATTGGGCTATCTGGAAGCGATCCCAAGAGCATCCCCGCGATTTTAGGTATAGTTCTGTCTCATACAAAGTAAATGGGCGTAAATATATCTGGCAAGTGATGCGAGCATGCAGACCTCCTTGGTTTTCTATGAGCTTGTCTACCATCCATGATGTGGCAGAACCGCTAGCGATGAAAACTATATCGCGACGACGGGCTGCCCATCCATTCCAAAAGTTTTCAAATGCTGGAGTGAAGTCGGAACGCAAGGAATCTATCCAAGGCATTTCGTCTACAAAGATTATCTTTTTGCGGTCTTCTGGCAAGGATGACAGATATTCTTCCAAAACATCAAAGGCATCAAACCAATCTGATAATTTGCGAGCTGATGTCTCGCCCATGGCTTGTTTTAATGCTTTGGCAAAACTGCGCAATTGGGTGCGTTGGGGGAGATTGTGTCCTCCAACGAAAGTGAAGTCGTACTTCCGACCAAAGAATTCATCTACTAGATAAGTCTTGCCGACACGTCTTCTACCATAAACGATAACAAGTTCAGAGCGATCTGAGTCTATACAACGTTGAAGCTCTGCCTTTTCTTTATCTCGTCCGATTATTAAATCTGCTTTCATACTTCTAATGTTTTGGTTCGACTGCAAAATTACGATATTTTTCCTTAAAATGGCACGAAAACGCACTTTTTCTCACTTTTTTTTCGAGAAAAAGTGCGTTTTCGTGCCAAAATCTTTAATTTGGCTTCCCAGAGAAGGATGTGATGTATTAGGCTCATCTGTATAGATTTCCTCTGTTTTGACCAAACATTTGGGGAATCTGGAATATTTTGGGTAAAAACATTTGGGGAATCTGGAATATTTGTTTATTTGACTTTTCCTGATTTCCTCTTCAAATAGGTTTGATGGTGTATCATTTTCGTTATAATGTTGGCTATCAAACCTATTTGGTATTTCTCACAAAGTATTTGTTACACCCCGCAAAGTCTTTTTCAGCCTTTTCTGTTACTTTTGCCATCAGATTTGAGAAACTTCTCAATTTTATAACTGGATTTATTAACTTAATAACAAATTGTAAAGCTTATGAAAAAGTTATTTACTTTGATTGCTGCCGCATTGATGGCAGTTGGTGCTAACGCTCAGACAGCGCAGAACTTATTTTTTGGTGGTGCGGGTACAAATGCAACTATCAAAACTCATGATGGTTCTAGTCTCCCTGAACTTTTCACATGTACCCAAAAGTATGGTGCCATTAATTTGCTCGGCGGAAAAAAATCTATTTCTGGGGATGAATACAAGGGATTGAAGGTTGTCTTTTCCGATTTCCAGGCTGTTGGTAAAGAAGGTGTGAATATCATTGTTGGTGTGAAAGCGGCTGATTATTCTACTTCATACAAGTGTGACCCCGTTCAGTATGCAGGTCTTTCAGGTGATGGTGAGATGGTAGTTACATTTAATGAAACTTTTAAGGGAAAGAATATAGATTTACTCGATCTTCAGGGATTAGCCCCAGGAGTTGAGGTTAGTCTGAAGAAGGTTTATCTTATCAAGAACGATGACACTCTAGAAGAAGTGCCCTTTAGTATTTCCTTTGGATGGAATAAGTCTGTCGTAGGTAAGGCTGCTTATGCTGATCCTATTATCGTATTTCCGGGTCAGTATAGTTTGATTACTGTTTCTACAGATGAAAACGGAACTTTGGCTACTTTTGACGTTAATTCTGATTCAAAACAGGAGTATATTGTAGAGTTTGAAGAACCTACAACTGCTGGTCTTAATCTTGGTTGTAATACTGATGTAAAGGATGAAACTGTTACATGGGACGCTAAGATAGCTCTTTATTTCCCAGTAGAGCCTGGATCCAGCAAAGCTTCTTGCGTGATTTCTAAGGAAAATGTCTTGGCTAAAACAGATAAGGCAACCAAAGTTGTCAGTGTGTTCCTACAGAATACAGACTCTAAAGCCCAAACTGTAAAAATCAAAAGTATCAAGCGTGTAACTACTACAGCTACCGGTATTTCTAAGGTAGAGAATCTGAAGGTTGCTAAGGATGGCAAGTGCTTCAACCTCGCTGGTCAGCAGGTAGGTAAGAACTATAAGGGCGTTGTCATCAAGAATGGTAAAAAGATGGTTATCAAGTAATAGATGAGACGTTTTACAATGCTCGCATCGTACTATATATACCTGTTGGCGGAATTAAAAAACCGCCTGAAAATTAGTATATTTTTATGGAGAAAAAGTTGTGCATCTCGTTGATTTTTAGTAACTTTGTAGTGTCCAATTATAAAGTTATATATTTCACGCTATGCACAACTTGTATGCAAATTTCGTAAAAATTCTTGAGATATGCAAGGATTTCTCCAAAAATTTAGTTAATGAGCTAGGAAATATTCCTCGCCCTGGAGTCGTACCACGTTTTTCAGACCTCGAAGTTGTTGCTTTGAGCTTGACAGCCGAGCATCTTAGCATCGACAGTGAAAACAACTTGTTCGATAGGCTGAAGGAGTATAAGGCAGATATGCCAAATCTGATTTCTCGACGCCAGTTCAATGACAGGCGAAAGTTCACTGCGGAACTATGTGAGAAGATTCGTAAGCGCATAGCGTCAAAGATGGATGGCGCAGAAGAATATTTCTGCATAGATTCCAAACCAATAGAGGTGTGTCGCTTGTCCAGAGGCTTGCGTTGCAAGATGAAAGGAACAGACGTAACAAACTCTCCTGCATTTGGCTATTGCGCTACTCAGAAGATATACTACTTTGGGTATAAGCTCCACGCTGTCTGTGGGTTAAGTGGAGTTATCCACTCGTATGACCTGAGTCCAGCTAATGTTCATGACATTCATTTTCTTAAAGATGTAAAGTTTCAATTCCATGACTGTTGCATCCTTGGCGATCGTGCTTACCTCAGTGCGGAACTACAGCAAGACTTGTTTTCTTCTGTAGGCATCAAGTTGGAAGTTCCATATCGCTTGAACATGAAGAATTGGCGACCAACATTTAAGCCTTATGCTAAGGCGAGGAAGAGAATCGAGACAAATTTCTCTCAACTTTGTGATCACTTCATGCTCTTCCGAAACTATGCTAAGCAAACACCAGGACTGTTTACCCGAATCATTGGGAAAATCAGCGCATTTACAGTCTTGCAATATATTAATTATGTAAACAACAGACCGATTGGCAGGGTTAAGTATGCGCTAAATTAATTCCGCCAACGGGTTATATATAATAATGTGAACGATGATGTAGAATCTATATAATATAAATATTAAACAAATGGTATAAAAAATCCCAGGATCGCTCTTCCAAGCGGTTCTGGGATTTATTATGGTGATATTTGTCATCAATATCTCCGCTATTATATTTTTTATGTATTGCTCAGATTCTTAATGATTTCCAAAGGTAGCTGGGTAGCTTTGGAAACCTGTTCGGCAGAAAGTCCCATTGCCAGCAATCGTTGTGCTGTTTCTGTGTTGGCCTCATGCTTGCCTTCTGCTCTACCTTTCTCCATACCTTTTTCCATACCTTTCTCCATGCCTTCTTCCATTCCTTTCTGATATCTGTCATCCAGAAGGGTTCTTTCAACACTTACCGAATCCCAGAATTTATCATAGGCACGGAGTTCGGCATCAGTAAAGCCGGAAATCTCCAGTTCTTCTGTTGTCGGCAGATATTGTTGCTGTTGTATCAGTTCATCTTCATTGAGTGACTGAAGGCTATTCAGAAGTTTTTTCAATCGATCGGGATGATTGCCGAATATCTTCTTGAACGTAAGGTCTGCCTTGGGATCTAAGTACTTCATAACCATCTGTTTTAAAAATCCATGCCGCAAAGTTACGGTTTTATTTTCATATCTGCAAGAGATTTCAGTGAAAAGTTTATGAAAAAGTAAGAGATTGCGTTTCTTATGTGACAGGACAAGGGTCTATATGCCACGATGACAAGTGGTGTATAGACCCTTGATTATATGGAGATTTTCGTAATCTACATCTCCGCTATTCTGTATTTATGATATGGCGGATGGCATGCAGGCGGTAACAATGCCGTTTACAACCCTTTGGGGATATGATACGGATGCTGACAGAGTCGGAATTTATGTGTTTTATGTTGTTTTCTTCACGAATAATTTGGTAGTTACAAATAAACAGTGTATCTTTGCAGCAGAAATGCTGCACTCGGTAATTTGAGAACAAATTTTCATTGTGCCTGTTTGCATTATCAATAAATCAAATAACAAAAATTCTGCTTATGGGAAAGATAGTAGATAAAACAGAGACTAAGATAGTTACGCTTGATGGAGTTGAGATTATCAAGCAGGTAACGAAGGTACTTATGCCTAATGGTAAGTACCGATATCCTACTGTGTATTTTACGGTTAACGATGATGTCAAGGCTCTGACAGCAGAACAATTAGACAAAATCCGCATCCCTGTCTACAAACAGTTAATTTGAAATTAATATGGAAGAAAGTGAAGGTTATCCCTTCGTCTTTCAAATGATAGACAGGGATAGTGCAGATGAATGGCTGATTGAAACTTTGCAATATAGATTCAAGTCAGCTAAATCTCATCATTCTTATATTGTAAGAGTTGAGCGTTATCAGGAACATGCTTATTGCGTGAAGTTCTTTGATAAGGCCAATATGAATAGTAAATTGAAATTTAGTCTTCGTACTAACACTTTTGAGCCAAGAATCATTTTCTATACATTGTTCCATATTATGCTTGATGTATTGAAAAGAGATAGCAAAGCCTCATTCTTCTTTGTTGGTGCAGAAGATGAAAATGATGAATTAGGAATGGCGACAAGACGATTTCGTGTATATAAGAAATTCACTACGTCTGTGGTATCTGAAAGATTATTCAAGCATTATGCAATAGAAAATGAGTCTTTGTATATTCTGATTAATAAGAACAGTTGTTCTGATTGTGATGATTTAGCCAAAAGAGTTACTGTTGCAGTAAAAAAACTATTCTCTCGTCATTAAAACATAATTAGGTTAACAGTATATATCTGATCACAGGAAACGACAAGGGTCTATATACCACGATGAACAGGTGGCGTATAGACTTGGTGAATGTTGAGTGTTGAATGAAAGAAATATGACGACAAAGAAAAAGGGCGCATCCGGATTGGATGCGCCCTAACTTGTTAAATAAAATCGGAGGGATTCTGCTCTTGAAAAACCCTCTTAATGGAAGAGAATCAGGAAGCATCCAGAAGGTACTGGAGCTTCGTGGCATCAAAACACGGACAGGCTTTCTGAACGCCAGGCAAATCGCGATGACCCAGGATGGTGCGGATGCCCGGAAAACGGTGGTGAAGATCCAGGATAAGATGCTTCATCGCCTCCTTCTGCTTAGGAGTGCGGGTGTCGCTGATGCAGCCCGATGGCGAAAGACCACCCTCGTAACAGATGCCTATGCTGTGCGCATTGTAACCGAGGGCATGAGAGCCCATACGCTCTACCGGGCGACAGGCATGAACCACTCCATCCAGCGTGATGTAGAAATGGTAGCCGATGTCAGTCCAGCCGTTGTTATGAACATGGTCGTAGCGCAGCATCTTCATCGTATAACGGTGATCGCAGCGGCTGCCGCTGCAATGCACCACTATCATATTGATGTCTCTCATAGGCTCCTTCTAAAGTCCACCTGCCGAAACGCCCAACGCCCCGAGGAGAGCTGTCAGTACGGTTACTGCAAACTTGAGAATCTCATTCCATTTCTGCTTGTTCTTTTCTGTCATAATCTATTCTGTTTTAAGAGGTTAATTATTCTAATCCGTCTCCTGTGTCACCGTTGCCAGTGCTACCCGTGCCGCCGGTCTGCTCGCCTGAGGTGTTGCCACCCGTGGTATCGCCGCCTGAAGAAGCATTGTCCTTGGCAGGCTTTTTCTTAGCCTCCTCAATGTCGAGAGTCTTGGCACCCTCCTTCTCAGCCTTGAGGGCAGCCTTCTGTACGGCACGTGATGCAACCTGCTCAAACTCCATACCTACGAAGATGTTGGCAAGATCGCTGCCCGGGATAAACTGGATGTTCACACCCTTGATGTTGATGTCGCTCTTAAATTCGGCTGCGGTTGCCGCACCCTCACTGGTAAGCTGGAGGCGGAACTTGCCCAACTCGCCGAAATCAATCTGGTTGCCTCGCTGCAACTCGATGATCATGTTCTCCTGCATACTGACCAGAACGGCTGTTACATCCGCATAGGATACAGTGGTCTGCATAGCGATCAACTTCGCAAACTTCTTGAGCGAAATAGACTCGTTCATCTGAGCACGTGCGTAGAACTTAGGAACTCCTGCTTTGTCACCAAATTTTGACGCAAGCTTTACTAAACTGTAATTAATTGCCATAATACATAAAATTTTAAAATTGTGAATAATAATATTGTGCACCGGTCTCTTCCCGAATGCTGATACAAAGATACAACATCGGCGGAGCCCTAGTTGTCCACTTTGGTACGATAAGTACCAGTTGTGCACTATTTGGCTCAATTATGTATACTTTTGCACGCAAGCGTATGCAGCAGAATACTGATATGGTTCAGTCAGCTACTCCAGATGGTTCTGTCAGCGAGTCAAGACGTCTCGATAAATCGACGGATACGACTCCGTTAGCCTACGTTGTCGAATCCTTAACCCGATGCAGTCGAATCCTTAACCTTGTCCAGACGTCTGCGTAACCCAGTGCAGCCATATCCTTAACCCGACGCAGCCGCTTCAGTTGGTAAACGGAAGTACATCATTTTTTCACCTCATTTGGGTGGGCAATGACTACCAGAGCAATTTAGTCTTTCAGAGGGTACCATGAGGGCCAATAATAGGTACCATCAGGGCCAATCATGTATTTTCTGATATGCCCGAATGACTATCTTGGCGAATCTTAAAAATGCAAGACATTGAATATTAAGCAGTTAGATGAGAAATTTTCTTTCCTATACTATACCAAGTATATTATATATATACATTTACATCAATTACACTATACGTAATACGGGAGGAAAGAACTTTTTTTTTCAACAAATCAGCCATTAAAATGCATTTTTCTCTTCAAAAAATTTGCATAAGTCTGAAATAAATATTACTTTTGCATCATGAAAGCGCGGAGAATGCGATTCTCCTCCCGATGAAGGACACCGGGAATTGCTTTCGGTTAAGGATTAGAACATAGCTCATTGAGTAGGACTTCCCATCCCGAAAGGTGAGTGACCAAAAGGTAATCCTTACAGGGCATTCTATGCCTGATAAATTTGATAAAAATTTATCGGCATGGATGCGAAGTAAGGACTTTTGGAAGCAAGAGCGATGATGGGAAAACTTTCCTTTGTGATTGTTCATTTATCTTGTTTGTTTCCTTACTCCAATTCCATGCCGGTTTTCAATAAACTATAACCAAGACTTGCCCCAATCGGTAGGCCTCTAACGATTTTAACAGAAAACGGAAATGGAACAATTTAATCAACAGCCTCCGGGCGGGCAGCAGGCCTTCCCTCAGACAAATCAACAAGAGAAACAACTGATAGCCATCCTTGGCGTACAGGGATTGTCTTACCAGAACTATTCGGTGGTAGAACTCAAAATCGTTCTACAGATTATCAGGCATGCCCAGAAAGTTATTCAAGACTATGTAGTGCCTTATCACACAACTTCACAAACTTTTAATGGCTTCACCGCAGAACAGAGAGCTGCAGACCACACCGATGTCATCATGAAACTGTCGGAGTTTCCTTATGGTGCTCATCATTATCCGCAATTGCGCGATGCCATCAAGCGTATAGAATCCCAGCCCATCCTGCTGCCGTTTAAGCAGGCCGAGCGGACATTATACCGGAAATTTTCATGCCTGTTTAAGAGTGAGATATACCAAGACCGGCACAAGAACTGGATGGTAAAATTCCGCTTCGACAACAACGTGATACGGTTTTTCTACAGTTATGAAAAGGGAGTCAGCCATATCGACCTCAATGCCATCAAGCAATGCCGCAGTGCATCGAGCATCAAGTTATATATCATCATGAACTGCTGGGGTGCAAAGGGATTCACTATCTGCAAAACGGCGCACTTCCAGCAACTGATGCATGGCAGGGCTGATTATTACAAGACCTGGTCGGAACTGGACAGAAAATGTCTGGTAACCGCCTGCAAAGATATCAAGCGCCTTTACCGTAACCGCATCATCGACCAGTATCTTGCCTATAAGCCTTTCTTTCTGGAAGAGGGTGAAAAAGTGAAGCATCACCTGCCCGAGCACATCACCTTTACCCTGCACGACCGCCGCACTTCAGGCGAAACTGCAGAGGGTGGAGAAGTGAGCAGCGAACTGAGAGGGCAGCGGAGCAAACTGAAACTCCGGCTGCAATGCAATTATGATGTGAGCGAGAAGAAGGCTGAGCAGTTGAGCGGCTATCTCAGGTTAGATATGATTGGCGACCTGGAGGACTTCTTCCAGCGAAAGGATTATTACATAGCCAACTGCAGGCGTTCGAACAAGAAGATGAACACGGGTGGCTATATGACCACAGCCATGGTAGGTTTCTTTAAGGATCATGGTGTAGAAGGATTGTAAAAAATATAAAGCTTATGAATTATCCCCAACGTATGTACAGCAAGACCGAACTCGGTCTGCTCTATTTTCCCGATACAACCGACGGGGCGACAGCGCGCCGTCATATCATGGACTGGATCAAGCGTTGCGAGCCTCTCTGGAACGAGCTGCAGCGCCTAGGCTACCAGAATCGTAGCCAGTATTTCCCTCCCCGCCAGGTATCCACCATCTTCGAATATCTGGGCGAGCCGGGGGCATAAAGAGAATGTTGAATGTTGAATGTTGAATGTTGAATGTTGAATGTTGAATGTTGAATGTTGAATGTTGAATGTTGAATGTTGAATAAAAAAACTCCTGAAGTTTGTTTCAAACAACTTCAGGAGTTTTTTTATGGTATGCTCGGCACGAGCATTGTCTAACGGGTGCAAGTCCCGAGATAGTTTGTTTACCACTTAAAGAGGTGAGGAACAAACTCCTTGAAGCAGCGGCGCCAGGTGAGCCACTCATGATGAGTGCCTGGTGATACATAAACATCGAGCTTGATGCCCAGATCCTTCAACTGCTGTGCCATCTTCTCTGTACCGAAGTTCTCTTCCGAACCGCAGCCCATAAACATATAATGAATGTTCTTGTTGTATTTCTCTGCATCGGCAAAAACTCCATTGAAACAGGTCTTTACATCCACGCCAAAGAGTGCACCGCTAAAGGTTCCAAGGGCAGAAAACTTGTCCATGTGAGGCAATACCGTGTTGAATGTCTGGCAACCGCCCCATGACAATCCAGCCATCGCACGATGTTCGCGGTCGGTATAAGTGCGGAATGTCTTGTCAACCATCGGAATCAGATCCTTGATAATCACATCATAGAAAGAAGCTCCATAGTGGCTGCGCTCTTCATCTACATTCTTGCCTGGACGGGCAACGAAAGGCTTCTTTACATCGCCACTCTCCATGACCACAATCATAGGCTCAGCCTTGCCTTCTGCTATCAGGTTGTCCATGATGTGCTGCATCATTCCCTGCTTGCTCCAGCCCGTTTCGTCTTCGCCCATGCCATGCTGCAGATAGAGCACAGGATAGCGCTTGGTGGTGTTGGTTTCATATTCCGCAGGGGTGTAAACCATGGCGCGGCGGAACTGCTTCTGGGAGGCTGCATAGTAAGATACTGAACGAACCTGACCGTGGGCTACGCCCTGCTGAGGACGATAGTAGTTGCCTTCTGCTCCTTCTGGTACTTCCAGACCGCCTGCTTCACGGCAGCAGCCGAAGTAGGTTTCGCTGGCAGGGTCAACAACCTGCACGCCATCTACATTCAGAAAATAGTAGTGGAATCCTACTACCAGCGGATCGCTCACGCCGTACCAGTCGCCATCCAAATCCTTTTTCATCTCATATTGCTTGCCGCAGATGTCGAAGATTACTTTCTTTGCCTCAGGAGCATGGAGCTTTACATAAGCTCTGCGGTCCTTATCTACACGCGGATAGTTGCTGTCTGGAATGATTCCCTGCAGGGCGAGCATCATGTTTGCATAGCGCTTGCCCATGGTGCGGTAGCTTTCTGCGATGAAGTGGAGCCCGTCGCCACGCTGCGGACAGCCCTTTGAAGAAATGACGTGGGCTGTAGGAATGGTCTTGGCAATATCATCAACGATGGCAATATGTGCCCAGCATTTTCCGCCCATATCCTTCTGTACGGTTTCGCCTACGAGCAGAGGTACGTCTTCTGCCTTCAGATTCAAATCCTTCAAGATGTCGTTATAAACAGTCTTTACTCGGTTAGGCCAGTTGGCATCGCCGTTGTTGGTTTCGCCCTGATGCAGGAGGATGCCCTTGATAACACCCTGCTTCTTGGCTATTTTTGCCAGTTCTATCAGTCGGGCGTATGGATTTCCGTTGTACTGGGAAGCAAAGTTCTTCATCCAGTCGGGTTGTTTCTTGAGATAAGCCTTATAGGTACGCTTATCGAAGAGGTCGATGCTGGCTCCGCCCACGGCCACGGTGATGGTTCCCACCTTGATGCTGTCTGGCAGGTTATCCACCATCTTTCTTCCGAAATAGTCAACAGGAGTCAGTCCGGTAGAGGGTCTTGCCTGTGGCGGCACAGCGGTGTGCCATTGTCCCTTCTTCCATCCCGCCTTTTCATCATCCACGGCATACATAGCCTGGAATCTCGGGTTCACGCCCGTTCGGTCGATGTCTTCGATAGCCGCATTTCCTTCCATGTTCGACTGTCCGAAGCAGAGATAAATCTGAAAATTTGGATCAGGCTTTTCCTGAACCTTACTGCCCGTTTTCTGTGCCATCATAGGTAGGCACGCCATCGCGAGCATCGATGCTAAGATTGATAATCTATTCATAGTTTATATTTAATTAAATTATTAGATTGATTTTCATCTTCTGTTCTGTTTGCAAAGTTATGAAAAGATTTCCATACGTGCTTTGTCTCATATATCAATAACTTTTCCCTTTGTTATATAATAAGGTGATTCTTTTTTCTCAGGTCTCAGAATATGTTTCATTTTGTCTCTTTTTGGGTAGATGTTATTTGTGATAAAGTATTTGTTACTTGAGATAAAATGCGTTTTAATGTTTTTATCTATTTTTGCGACATGTTTCAGCATCCTTAATGAAATTTTAGAGAATTTAGGATGTATATATAATAATGTAATATTAAACAACTGACTAGTAAGTAAAACTATTAATCTATTTTTAAGATGAAGAATTTAAAAATGATTGAAAAGCCGTTTGTTTTGCTATTCCTGCTCTGTTTGCTTCCTTTGGGAGTTTCGGCTCAGAGCATAGTGAAAGGTATAGTGACTGATCCAAGTGGAGAACCTGTCATTGGTGCTACTGTTAAAGTAGATGGTAGCAAGCTGGGTGTTGTTACCGACTTGGATGGTAAGTTTAGCGTTGATGCTGCTCCTGATGCAACATTGACTATTACCTATGTGGGTATGGAACCTAAGACCGTGAAAGCTCAGGCTGGTAAAACACTTTCCATTACCTTGAAGGATGATTCTAAAGTTCTTAATGATGTCGTTGTCATCGGTTATGGCGTTCAGAAGAAGAGCGACCTGACTGGTGCCGTTGCATCTATCAAGAGCGATGACATCAAGGGTTTGTCAGCTACCGATGCCGGTGCTGCCCTCCAGGGTAAGGCTGCCGGTGTGCAGATTATCAACTCGGGTGGTCCGGGTGAGGCTGCCGATATCCGTATCCGTGGTTATTCTTCCAATAGTGGTAATATCGGTCCGTTGCTCATCGTCGATGGTCTGAAGGTGGATAACATCCAGTACCTGGATCCATCTATGATCGAGAGCATGGAGGTATTGAAGGATGCCGCTTCTGCTGCCATCTATGGTGCGCAGGCGGGTAATGGTGTCGTTATCATTACTACCAAGACGGGTGCTGCCAATGGCGGTAAGGCTCAGATTTCTTACAGCAGCAAGTTCACCATCCAGTCGTTGGGAAAGAGGGCTGAAATCTTTGATGCTCCTGAGTATATTGAGTATCATAAGTATTTGGGCGACTTGAACGATGATCTTCTGAAGAAGAACAATTATAATGGTCAGAACACCAACTGGTATGACGAGGTGTTTGAGAATTCCTTGGCTCACCAGCATAGTCTCACCTTGCAGGCAAGTAACGGTAAGGGCCGTTTCCTCGCCAGCCTGAATATCCTGAACAATGATGGTATCGTTAAGGGTAGCAAGGATACTTATAAGCGTTTCACGGGTCAGATTAATGCAGACTATGATATCTATAAGTGGTTGAACGTGACTACTAATACATCTTTTGAAAAGTGGAAGACCAAAGGTGTGACTAAGGGTTATGGTTCATTGCTGAACTCTGTGGTTTCTATCGATCCTTTGACTCCAGCTTATATCAGTAATGTGGAGGATTTGGCTCCTGGCATGAAGGCAAAGGTAGAAGCCGGTGGCCCAGTTCCAAGAGATCCAAGCCATAACAATGACTACTATGGTACTTCTAAATATGTAGAAGATGCTACTGGTAACCCTCTCTATCAGCGCGACCGCCATGATACATGGAATTCTGGTATCAATGTACGTGGTACCGTTGCTGCCAATATCAAGCCATTCAAGGGCTTTACATTTACTTCTCGCTTAGGTTATCGTATCACTCAGAGTAACTATCATAACTACGAGACTCCATATTGGTTAACATCTATGGCACATAGTGAAAACTATACCATTGAAGCGAATACCAATAATGGTTTGTACTATCAGTGGGAGAACTTTGCCAACTATTTGACAACAATCGGCAAGCACACTATTGGTGCCATGGCAGGTATGTCGTTTACCAAGAATCATTGGGATAACAGTTCCATCAGTTCTACAGGAGGTAACATACTCACATCTTATGAGCCAAACTTCCATTACATCAACTACTTGTTGGCTGATGCAACCAAGAATGTAGGTAACGCTCCTTCAGATGCCACAGAGTTATCTTACTTTGGCCGTGTATCTTACAGCTATGACAACCGTTACTTCATGCAGGTTAACTTCCGTCGTGATGCTTTCGATACATCAAAACTTTCAAAGAAGGCACGTTGGGGTAATTTCCCATCAGTTTCAGCAGGATGGGCTATCAGCAATGAGAAGTTCTTCAAGGACAATATAAGCCGTGATGCCATTTCTTTCTTGAAACTTCGTGGTTCTTGGGGTCAGAATGGTAACGTCAATATCTTGAGCGATTATCGTTATGCTTCTACCATAGCTCTTAATCAGAGTTTCTATCAGTATAATCCTTCTATCGGTGATGGTAAGCTGACTTTAGGTTCTAAGCCTTCTGGACTTGCTAACCCAGACTTGAAGTGGGAAACTTCAGAGCAGGTTGACCTTGGCCTTGATGCGCGATTCCTTAACGACCGTTTGACTTTGGGCTTAGACTGGTATCGTAAGACAACCAAGGACCTCTTGATTGAAATCACTCCTATTCCAGAGATTGGTGTAAACACGAGAGTTGTTAATACAGGTAAGGTACTTAACTCTGGTCTTGATTTCGAGTTGGGTTGGAGAGATCACATCAAGGACTTTAAGTATAGTGTGACCGTAAATGGTTCAACTCTGAAGAATGAGGTGAAGGAGGTTTCTAACCTTGTAAGCCGTTTGACCGAAGTAGGTATCGATGGATTCAATAACCAGCTTAAGCCTACATTCGAGGCTGGCCATCAGGTATGGTATTTCCGTGGTTACAAGTATGCAGGTGTAGCCGAAGATGGTAGCGCTCTCTATTATAATAAGAATGGCGAAACAACTTCAGCTCCAACCGATGAAGATAAGCAGGATTTGGGCTCAGGTATTCCTAAGTTTACTTATGGTATTACTCTTAATGCAGAATATAAGGGCTTTGACCTCACCGTATTTGGAACAGGCTCTGCTGGCAACAAGATTTACAACTTGATGGTTTCTGCAGACCGTCCGTTGATCAATGGAATTGATACCTACTGGAAGGATTCTTGGAGAGCAGACCGCACCAATGCTAAATATCCTGATATGAAAAAGGTTGCTACAGACTGGAAGTTCTTCAGTTCTGATGCAGCTGTGTTCAGTGGCTCGTATTTCAAGATCAAGCAGATTCAGTTGGGCTATACATTGCCAAAGGCTATCTCTAGCGTGGCAGGTATCAGCAATCTTCGTGTATATTGCTCACTGGATGATTTCTTCACCATCACCAAGTATCCTGGTGCTGATCCGGAGACCGCTTCTATGAATAGTGGCGCATCTCGTGGTTTTGATAATGGTACTTATCCAACTTCCAAGAAGGTGGTATTTGGTATCAATGTAACATTCTAACCTTTAATATTCAAAAACAATGAAGAAAATATTATTTTCAACAATATTGGCTCTTGCTGCCACAGGAACAATGACGCTCACGACATCTTGTGAGGATCAGCTTGATATTGAGCAGAAGGGTGTAATATATACCGAGAACTTCTATAAGACCGATGCTGATGCAGAGGCAGCCCTCGTTGCTGCATACGAAGGCTTTATGTGTAATGTGGTGGGACGTAACCACGATGGTGGTGGCCCAAGTATTTATACTCCATTGAAACTGATACTCAATGAGTGTGGAGACGATGTGTTGGCAGCAGGTGCCAACTCTGGTGATAATACGTTTGGTATCATGCTCAATCAGTTCTATTATGATGCTGAGGCTGAAGTGCCAAAGCATATGTACACAGGCCTCTATCACTCTGTATATACCTGTAACCTTGTACTCGATCACTTTGCCAAGGGTACTACCGCTGTGCAGAAACGTTGCGCCGCAGAGGCTCGTGTGCTTCGTGCTTATGATTATTTCCTGTTGGCTAATCTTTGGGGTACTCCACCATTGGTAACTCAAGCTCTGGATCCTTCTGCACAGCCTTTTAATTGTGATAAGGATCCTGAGCATCCTATGAATCACCAACAGTTGATAGAGTGGATTGCGCAGGAATGTGAGAATGCTGCCAACGATTTGGATGAGCGTAAAAGTAAGGATGACAAGGATGGAGCAGTGAAGGTAACCAAGGGCTTTGCATATGCTCTGGCTGGTAAGGCTTACCTCTTCGCCGGTAAATATGAAGAGGCTAAAACTGCCCTTAAAAAGGTTATAGACTCGGAAAAGTATGATCTTGTTCCTGGTGAGAAATATGCCGACAACTTCCATATCGAGGGTGATGCCAACGAGGAGAAGGTATTTGAGGTCAACTTCGAGTATAATACAGGTAAGACCAATTGGGGTGGTATGATTCAGCGTTCTAGCTGGATGGAGACCAACTATTGGGATTGGCGTGCTGATCACTTTGTTGTTTCTCCTAACAAGGTTTATTGTGGCGGCGTTGATGGCTGGGGTGGCCTTGGCGTGCCTCAGTGGTTTGGTGACGAGTTCTATAAAAATGATGGTGATCACTCTTATCGCTTGAAGGCTACTTTAAAGCATATTGATGATGCGGTTTATCATATGCCTTACGGCAAGGATGAAATCGATAAAATGACTGACGAGCAGAAGAAAACCAGTGACAAGATTGGCATCAATGACCCTGTTCAGGGACTCTACGGCAACTCTACCTGGTTGGCGTTCAAGCAAATAATGAGAGCTTCTGATACTCAAGGCAAGAAATATGGTGATAACATTCGCTTGAATAATTATCTTGTCATGCGTTACGCTGAGGTTTTGCTCAATTATGCAGAGGCTTGTCTTCAGACAGGCGATCAGGCTGAAGCTAAGAGATATATCAATATGATTCAGGAGCGCGCCGGTTCAAAGACAGTCAGTGAAACTGTTGATATGGATGTGTTGAAGAAAGAAAAGTCATATGAACTTTGGCTTGAAGGCTGTCGTTGGTTCGATATCATGCGATGGAATGATACGAAGGCCATTGAGCGTTTGACTAAGGCTGGTACAGTCGTGCCACATTTGTTTGATAAGGTTTTCAGAGCTCCAAAGGCAGACGACCAGGATGTAACTTGGGAACATGGATCAGAAGCAAACAGCCGTTTCTATACGACCAACACTCCTGAGACTAATTTCAAGGTAGGTTTCAAGGAGGGCAAGCATGAGTTCTTCCCTTATCCACAGACCGTGTTGGATAAGAATCCTAACCTGAAGCAGAATCCTGGTTGGTAATCATGAAGTTGTTTTGTTAATATAGTGTTTTAAGTTTAAAGAACTATAGATTGTTTGACAATTAGGGGGTGTTTTGAAAAAAAGCACTCCCTTTTTTCTTCTTTAAAGGAATTTGCGTATGAAAACATGGATGTGTGCCTTGATGCTGGCGTTATCGACAGGAGTTTCGGCTCAGAACCCGATTATCAGCGGACAGTATTCTGCTGATCCTACGGCTCGCGTATTCAACGGGAAGGTATATCTTTATCCTTCTCATGATATTCCGAGTCCTATCGAGAAACTGAAGGAATGGTTCTGTATGGCAGATTATCACGTTTTCTCTTCCACTAATCTTACGGAGTGGCAGGATCATGGAGTCATCGTTTCGCAAGACAAAGTACCTTGGGTACAGGACGGCAGTTATACGATGTGGGCTCCTGACTGTGTAGAGAAAGACGGAAAATATTATTTCTATTTCCCTGCCGCTCCGAAAGGGGAGGAGAAGGGATTCGGAATAGGTGTGGCGGTTGCTGACCAGCCTGAAGGACCGTTTATGCCGATGTGGAAACCCATAGAGGGTGTGCACGGCATAGATCCTTGTGTGCTGATAGATAAGGACGGACAGGCTTATATCTACTGGGCTGGAGCAGGATTGCACATGGCTAAGCTGAAACCAAACATGACGGAACTTGCCTCGGAACCCAAACTGGTAGAGGGGTTGCCTGAAGGATTCAAGGAAGGACCATTTGCCTTCGAGCGTAACGGCAAGTATTATTTCACCTTCCCTTGGGTACGTGAAAAGGATGGAACCGAAACGCTGGCTTATGCCATGGCTGACCATCCGATGGGACCTTTCACATTCAAGGGTATCATCATGGATGAGTCGCCAACGAAGTGCTGGACCAATCATCACAGCATCGTGGAATATCAGGGACAGTGGTATCTCTTCTATCATCATAATGATTATTCGCCAAAGTTCGACAAGAACCGCTCGGTGCGAATCGACTCTCTGAACTTCAATCCTGACGGAACGATACAGAAGGTGATACCTACGCTAAGAGGTGTGGGATTGACGAACGCTCGTTCGCGTATTCAGATTGACCGCTATTCTGCGCTGCAAGGCAAGGGTATTGGTATTGAATATCTGGATAAAAACAATTGTTTCGCCGGATGGGAGACTCTCTTTTCTAAATCGAATACTGCCCTTATATATAATAAGGTGGATTTCGGTAATGAGAAGGTGGAAGAAATCACTGTTCGTGCCAAGTCTTCAAAGGGCGGTGTGCTCGTAGTCAGAGCCGATGGCAAGAAGGGTAATATCATTGCTAAGGTGAAGATTCCGAAGTCGGCAGCCTGGAAGAATATCCGTGCCCAGGTGCTTCATGCTCCTCTGGGCGTTCATGCTCTCCATGTATCCTTGCAGAGTGGTGCCGACGTAGAGGTAGACTGGCTGGGCTTCGATGCGTTGCCTTGGGAAAAGGGAGCTTTCGAAACTCACCAGTATCGTAATCTCTTTGCCGAGATGGGCTATAAGCAGGCTGATATAGACAGGAAGGTGAACGAAGTGTTCAATGATGTATTCTACGGTAAGAACAAGGTCTATTTCGAGGTGGGCGATTCCATGGGATATGTCAGCGATATAAAGAACAATGATGTGAGAACCGAAGGCATGTCGTATGGAATGATGGCTGCCGTGCAGTTTGACAAGAAGGACATCTTCGACCGTCTCTGGCGATGGAGCAAGAAATACATGCAGCATCAGGAAGGACCTTATAAGGGCTATTTCGCATGGAGCTGCAAGACTGATGGAACGAGAAATGCGCAGGGTGCCGCATCGGATGGTGAACTCTATTTCGTAACTTCGCTCATCTTTGCATCCAACCGATGGGGCAATGATACAGGCATCAACTATCTGAAGGAAGCGCAGCATATTCTGGATTGCAGCATGCAGAAGGCGGGAATGGACCGCACAGCTCCGCTCATCAATCTCGAACATCAGCTCATCACCTTTACGCCCGATCATTGGGGCGGGAAGTTTACCGACCCTTCTTACCATCTCCCTGCCTTTTACGAGGTTTGGGCGAAATGGGCTAACGACGGACGGTCCCAGTTCTGGAAGGAGTGTGCTGAGAAAAGCCGTGAGTTCCTGCATAAGTGTATCAATGAGAAGACGGGCTTGAACCCAGACTATTGCAACTATGATGGCAGTCTGATGAAGACCGGTCAGTTGCTGGGTGATGCATTCCGTTATGACTCATGGCGTGTTCCAATGAACATAGCACTCGATTATTCCTGGGCTTGCAAGGATAAGGAGTGGCAGCAGAAATATGCCAATACGCTGCAGAACTTCCTGTATAGTAAGGGCATTGATTCTTTCCTGGACCAGTATAATGTAGATGGAACGATGGTAGAAGATATTCTGCCGGCAGGTACGGCTCCTAAGGCACTCCGCCATTCCATCGGTTTTGTTGCCACTTCGGCTGCGGCTTCATTGGTCAGCAATCATGTGAAGGGCAGGGAATTCGTCAGTCATTTCTGGAATGCCAAGCATGAACCAGATAAAGAAGGCTTCTTCGATGGCTACTACGACGGACTGTTGCGTCTCTTCGCCTTCATGCATCTGAGTGGCCGTTATCAGATTATCGAACCTCAATAATAATGAATAGTCTATGTACAACATTTTCAATAAAATAGTTAGATTGTTTTGTTTATGTGTATTCCTTTTTGGGCATTCCTCTGCGGATGCTCAAAATAGGAATTTACCTGCAGACATCAATCCTTATTTCGGACCAGTCGGGAAGCAGGCTGTCATGCCTAATGCGGCTGGCTTTATTCAGAGATGGTTGCTCCTGGAGCCCATCTCTATGCCGGTCAAGAGCAATGTCGTTTTTACTGATTCTTATCTGAAGGAGATATTCCATACGCAGTATTTCCCTAAACAGATGGAAACAGTTCCTAAGGATGGAGCCGTCGTGAAGGTGGGCAAGGAAAAACTGAAATGGCATGCGCTGGACAGTAAACTGTTTAATGTGAAGCTCTTCCGTTTCGCCACTTCGTTTAAGAAACCCAAGTATGGTGTCTTGTTCTGGGCGGTTACCATTATCGATTGCCCTGAGGAGATGAAAGACGTCCGCTTGTCTGTTGGCTCGAATGGTGCGTCCATGTGGTGGCTCAATGGTGAGGAGGCGGTGATGCTCGAAGGCGACCGAAGAATGGTTCGCGATGATGTGGTTTCTAAGAAGCTTACCTTGAAGAAAGGTAGGAATATCCTTCGTGGTGCGGTAATCAATGGTCCTGGTATGAGCGACTTCTGTGTCCGATTCATCGACGGACAGGGCAAGCCTGTCAGAAACCTGTCTATTCACGTGAAGTAGTGCAATCAATAAAGAAAGTTATGAAACAGAACAATATATTTTTCAGATATTTTAGCCCGGTTGCTGCTCAGCAGAAACTTTATGCCGCAGCTTTGGTTGCCTTGTTGTCTTCCTCTGCTTACGAGGCAGAAGCCCAGGTGGGCGAACCTTTCATTCATGATCCTTCTACTATTGCCCTGTGTGATGGAAAGTATTATACCTTTGGAACGGGTGAAGGTGGAATCTGGTCGGAGGATGGCTGGACCTGGCAGGGTGGTGCTGTTCGTCCCGGCAGAGGAGCGGCTCCTGATGTGTTGAAGATTGGCGACCGTTATCTTGTAGCCTACAGTGCTACGGGTGGTGGATTGGGGGGCAGTCATCGCGGTGATGTCCTGACGATGTGGAACAAAACGCTCGATCCGAAATCGCCTGATTTCAAATATACTGAACCAGTGGTGGTAGCTTCTTCATTGGATGATGAAGACTGTGATGCCATTGATGCGGGCTTGTTGCTCGACCCTACTACCGGCAGACTCTGGCTCAGCTATGGTACCTATTTCGGATTTATCCGTCTGGTAGAACTCGACCGGAAGACAGGTAAGCGGATGGAAGGCAACGAACCCGTCAATATCGCCATCGACTGCGAAGCTACTGATTTGATTTACCGCAACGGCTGGTATTATCTTCTCGGCACTCATGGCACCTGTTGCGATGGTCCTAATTCTACCTACAATATCGTGGTGGGACGTTCGCGAAAGATAACCGGTCCATACGTAGATAATGTGGGCAGAGAGATGTTGCAGGGCGGTGGAAAGATGGTGATTGCTGCCAATAATCTGAAGACGGGTCCCGGTCACTTCGGACGCTATATTGAGGAAGAGGGTGTAGAAAAGATGTCGTTCCACTATGAGTCTGATTTCAGACAGGGAGGACGAAGCGTATTGGCTATCCGTCCTTTGTTGTGGAAGAACGACTGGCCTGTGGCTGGTGATGAATTTCATGCCGGAACCTACGAGATAGAATCGGAACGAAGAGGCTATGCCCTGGAGATTGCCGTAGATTTCGTGAGAATGCAACGTGATATCGAACCTTTCTGGATCAAGCCAACCAAGCCTCTGAAGAATATCGAACCTCAGACCTTGAAGGAGGTAGAGGCAGAATGGCCTAAGGGCGAGGTAAAGGTGAGAATGAACGATTATATGTTCCGTCCTCATCAGAAGTGGAGTATCATGCTTGCCGGAAAGGGTGGTTATCTGGGTGGTCCTTATTATAAAATCTGCATAGAAGGCACTACTCGCTATCTTACCGCAACTGCTCAGCATGATGTCATCGCCAAACCTGAATTTACGGGTGAAGATGCCCAGCTTTGGCGCATCGAGCAGCTCACCGATGGCACCTATCGCATCATGCCGAAGGCAGTGTCAGGCACTGAAGAGAAACTGGCATTGGTTTCACTCGGCGATTGTACCCCAGGCTTGGCTCCCTTCGATTTCAACAGCGATAATTCTAAATGGAATTTCAGACAACAATAAATTCATGATGATTTGACAATCGAGAAGCGTTCCAATCGTATTATCCCTGTCTTTCTATGGATTTGATGCAGTCTTTTGCAGTCGAAATACTATCTTATATATTTGGAACTGTACAAATCATAAACCCTCTAATAAAATAAACAGAAGTATGCTAAAGAATTTATCTTTCATTGCCATTTTGGGCATCGCTGCCGTTGGTGTTCCAAGTGAACTCAGCGCCAAGAGCGTAAAGGTGGCAGGCACCCAGAAAGGTGTGGCTGCCAAGTCTATCACCCGTCAGGTGGCTCAGCAGAATGTAACCATCGAATTCTATTCTCCATCCATCGTCCGCATCTTGAAATCTGATGCCGGACTTGGTGCTCTTGTTCAGAAGAAAAGCTATTCTGTCATCTTGAAGCCTCAGCAGCTGAAGGATGTTCAGATACAGGAAAATGGAGATGTTGTAAATGTTAAATCTAAATTCATTTGCGTCGAACTGAACCAGCAGACTGGCGAAATCCGCTTCCTTTCGAAGGATGGAAAACTGCTGCTTACCGATACGAAGACCCGTCTGGAAGCTCGCAAGGATGAGGCCAATAAGGGCAAGTACCGCATAGAGCAGGACTTCCGCCTTGCTGATGACGAGGCAATCTATGGTCTGGGACAGTTGCGTGATGTTTATATGAATCAGCGTGGCCGCCAGAATATTGAACTCTGGAATCATAACACTTACATTGCCATCCCTTATTTCACCAGTGAGAAGGGCTATGGTCTTTACTGGGACAATGCAGGAAAAATAGCAACCAGCCATCATGCACTTCCTTTACCAGTGAAGTGGGAACCTGCGCCGACTACTATTTCATGTACAAGGATGGTACGCAGGATGGAGTCATCGCCAGCATTCGTGAACTCACCGGACAGGCTACAATGTTCCCGAAATGGGCGATGGGCTTCTGGCAATGCCGTGAGCGCTATAAGACCAGCGATGAACTGGCTGGCGTGTTGGACAAGTATCACGAACTGAAGATTCCTACTGATGCCATTGTGCAGGACTGGCAGTATTGGGGATGCGACTCCAACTGGAATGCGATGAAGTTCCAGAACCCATATTATATTAATAAGGTGGGCGACCCAGCCTATGCCAAGTATCTTCCTGCCGATATGAAGCAGATGAAGGCACAGGGAGAACCCCGCCTGAAGAGTCCGGAAGAGATGGTGAAGTATGTTCACCAGAACGATGCCCATCTGATGATTTCCATCTGGGCTAGTTTCGGTCCTTGGACAGAGCAGTATCGTGAACTGAAGAAGATGAATGCCCTCCTTCCTTTTGAAACGTGGCCAAGAAACAGTGGTGTGATGCCATACGATGTCTTCAATCCGAAGGCTCGCAACCTCTACTGGAAGTATCTTACTCATCTCTACCAGATGGGTTTTGATGCCTGGTGGACCGATTCTACGGAGCCAGACCATTTTGAGAAGCCGGGCGATGAGAACTATCAGACCTTCGATGGTTCATGGTTGGGCGTGAAGAACGCCTTCCCATTGTTGCACAACAAGAGCATCTATGAGCACCAGAGAGCGATGAAGGGCGACACAAAGCGTTCGCTCCAGATGACCCGAAGCGGCAGTCTCGGTATTCAGCATTATGGCACCATTTGCTGGAGCGGTGATGTGCTGGCTTCCTGGAACGAGATGAAGAATCAGATTCCATCGGGCTTGAACTTCTCGCTCTGCGGTATCCCATTCTGGAACACCGACCTGGGTGGTTTCTTCTACTGGGAGTTTGAACAGAATCCAAAGAATCCAGCCATTCAGGAATTGCAGACCCGCTGGATGCAGTGGGGAACCTTCATGCCATTGATGCGCAACCACTGTTCTTCGCCGATGGTAAGCGAACTGTATGAATTCGGAAAGCAGGGCGACTGGGCTTATGATGCTATGATTAAGGCCATCAAGCTGCGCTATCGACTTTTGCCTTATATCTACAGTACGGCTGGCGACTGTGTACAGAATAGCGGAAGCATGATGCGTGCCCTGGTAATGGATTATGCGGCAGACAAGAAGGCTTCCCGTCTGAACGATGAGTATCTCTTCGGCCGCAACATCCTGGTGAAGCCGGTAACCGATCCTTTATACACCTGGAAGGATAAGGAGAAGAAGGGCCATACCATCTATCCTGATGTAAGGAAGGCAGCTGCGCCTGTGAATGTTTACTTGCCAAAGGGTAATAAATGGTATGATTTCTGGAGCAATGCCCAGTATGAGGGCGGTCAGGATATCCAGCGCCTTTGTCCTATCGACATCATGCCTGTGTTCATCAAGGCTGGTACCATCCTGCCATTCGGTCCTGAAGTTCAGTATAGTTCTGAGAAACCTTGGGATGAGTTGGAAATCCGTGTTTATCCAGGTGCAGACGGTTCGTTTACACTCTATGAGGATGAGGGCGACAACTACAACTATGAGAAGGGAAAATTCTCTGAAATCCAGTTTGTTTGGAATGAAGCAGACAGAACCCTGAACATCGCTCCACGCAAGGGCATCTATAAGGGAATGCTCCAACATCGCAGATTCCACATCGTACTGGTGGATGCCAATAGTGGAGCGGGCGATCAGCCTATGCAGGCAAACAAGAGTGTGGAATATGACGGAAAGGCTGTAAAGATACAGCTGTAAGTGTTACATCATATAAAGTATTTGATACTTGTGATAAAGTAGTATTCTGCTTTTTTGTTTATCTTTGCAGCGCAAATAACAATTTAATATACTAATAGCTTAATAGTAATTACAATGAACAAGAATGTTATATACGCAGCTTTGATGTTTGTGATAACTATGTCTTCCGGCAATGCCTCAGCTCAGCAGTTGCCTTATCAGAATCCTGCTCTCTCGGCTCATGAGAGAGCGGTAGATTTATGTGGTCGTCTCACTTTGGAAGAGAAAGCTTCTCTGATGCTGGATGATTCGCCGGCTATTCCGCGATTGGGAATCAAGAGATTCCAGTGGTGGAGCGAGGCGCTGCATGGTGTGGCGAACATGGGAGATGTAACCGTCTTTCCGGAACCTATCGGAATGGCAGCTTCGTTTAACGACAGAATGGTGTATAGAGTCTTTGATGCAACATCTGATGAGATGCGTGCCAAATGGAATGAACTGCAGCAGAAGGGAGGAGATGTAACCCGTTTCCATGCCCTCTCTGTCTGGACTCCAAACGTGAATATCTTCCGTGATCCTCGCTGGGGACGTGGACAGGAAACCTATGGCGAGGATCCTTATCTTACCAGTAGGATGGGATGTGCCGTGGTGCGCGGATTGCAGGGACCTGAAGATACGAAATACCGCAAACTCTGGGCTTGTGCCAAGCACTATGCAATTCATAGCGGACCAGAATGGGCTCGCCATACAGACAATATTACCGATGTTACACCGCGCGACCTTTGGGAAACTTATATGCCTGCCTTCAAATCACTGGTGCAGGATGCAAAGGTGCGTGAGGTGATGTGTGCCTATCAGCGTTGGGATGATGAACCATGCTGCGGCAACACCCGCCTTTTGCAGCAGATTCTCAGGAATGAGTGGGGATTCAAGTACCTGGTAGTTTCCGACTGTGGTGCTGTTACTGATTTCTGGGAGAATCATAAGGTTTCGAGCAATGCCAGAAATGCAGCAGCTAAGGGTGTATTGGCTGGAACCGATGTAGAATGTGGATTTAATTATATATATAAATCGGTGCCTGAGGCTGTGAAGTATGGTGCCTTGACTGAAGAAGAAGTTGATAAGCATGTGATTCGTCTGCTCGAAGGTCGTTTCGACTTGGGTGAGATGGATGACAACAAGATAGTATCATGGTCGAAGATTCCTGTATCTGTGCTTTGCAGCAAGGCGCATCGCCAGCTCTCGCTCGATATGGCTCTGCAGACCATGACGCTGCTCCAAAACAAGAATGAGGTATTGCCTCTCGATAAAAAGGTAAAGAAGATTGCTTTCATCGGACCAAATGTGGATAACGAACCGATGATGTGGGGAAACTATAATGGTACTCCACGACAGACAATTACCATCCTGGATGGTATCAAGAGTCGTTTGAAGAAAAAACAGGTCGTCACCTTTAAAGGGTGCGACCTGGTGAACGACCAGACATTGGATTCTTACTTCGACCAGTGCAGCATGGATGGCAAGATGGGCTTTAAGGGCACTTTCTGGAACAATCGTGAAATGAATGGTAAGCCTGTTACCATCACCCAGGAAAAGAATCCTGTGCAGGTAACTACCTATGGTCAGCATTCGTTTGCACCCAATGTGAAGTTGACGGGCTTTTCTGCCAAGTATGAAACCGTATTCCGTCCTAAGCAGAACGCCAAGGTATTGCTCGATGTGGCTGCCTGCGGTCATTATGAGGTTTATCTGAATGGTGAGAAAAAGTCAGAGAAGAGCGATTGGCGCACAGCAGAATCCCGCATCGAGTTTGAGGGCGTGAAAGGCAAGGAGTATCAGATAGAAATACGATATGCGGAAATGCCAACCTATAATGCGGATATGAAGATCAATATCGGTCATGAGAATCCTATCGACTATCAGGCTTCGCTCAAGCAGTTGAAGGATTGCGAGACTGTAGTCTTCGTAGGTGGCATCTCTCCACAGTTGGAAGGTGAGGAAATGCCTATCGAGATTTCTGGCTTCAAGGGTGGTGACCGCACCAACATCGAATTGCCTAAGGTTCAGCGCAATTTCCTGAAGGCTTTGAAGGAGGCGGGCAAGAAGGTTGTCTTTGTCAACTGTTCGGGTTCGGCTATCGCCTTGACTCCAGAGACAGAGAGTTGCGATGCCATTCTCCAGGCCTGGTATCCTGGTCAGGAAGGTGGTGAGGCTGTGGCTCGTGTACTCTTCGGAGAGTACAATCCTGCCGGCAAGTTGCCTATTACGTTCTATAAGAATTCAGAGCAGTTGCCTGATTTCAAGGATTACAGCATGAAGGGCAGAACCTATCGTTATATGAACGATGCGCTCTTCCCATTCGGTTATGGTTTAAGCTACACTTCTTTCCGTATTGGCGATGCTACACTTTCCAACTCTATCCTGAAGAAGGGTGAGAAGATAACGCTGAAGGTACCGGTAAGCAATGTAGGAAAGAAAGATGGAACCGAGATTGTGCAGGTATATGTGAAGGATCCTGCCGATACCGAAGGACCATTGAAGAGCTTGAAGGCTTTCGAGAGAGTGGAGGTGAAGGCAGGAAAGACTGCTGAGGCTGTCATTACGCTGGATAGCAGAAACTTCGAACTCTTCGATGCTGCAACCAATACCGTCCGTGCCAAGGCAGGAAAGTATGAGGTTTATTACGGCAGCAGTTCGGCTGATAAGGATTTGAAGAAACTGGATGTTTCTATTGAATATTAAGTAACGGTATACTTTAATATATACTGCTTTCAATAGTATCAATCCAATAAAATAATCGAATTATGAAAAGAATCCTTTGTGTACTTATCGCAGCCATCTGGCTCTGCACTTGCTGGGCAGGGAATGGCAAGAAACCTATTGTCTGGGAACAGCCGATAGCTGAATCGAACCAGCTATTTAATGATCCTTTTCAATCTCAGCTCAACATCTATCGTGTGGAATTCGCAGATGATGAAACACGAGTGTTCATGCACATCACTTTTCGCCCACACTATTGGGTAAAGTTTGTGAAGGAAACCTATCTTCTTGCTGATGGCAAGAAATATCTCGTCAAGAGCTGTGATGGACTGAAACTTGACGAAGAACACTATATGCTTAGTTCAGGCAAGGAGGATGTGGTCTTCCATTTCGCACCGCTCCCCAAGAAGACCCGAAAGTTTGACTTCCTGGAAGGTGACGGCAAAGAGAACTTCAAGATATTTGGCATCGAGAGTATCGATACCCGCATCAAACAGCTCTTCTCCTCGCTTTGGCGAAACGATGCGACCGGCGATTGGGAGATAGGATTCTACGATGATTTCGCCATCTACGACTGCCGTTACTGGCAATACAAGCAGAAAAATCAGAAGGGCGATAAGTACTCTTTCATCCTTACCGATGGCAAGAGCGACCTGGCTGTCAACATCGACAAACCTCAACATGGCAAGCGCACGATGAGCATCAACGGCAAGAAAGCCGAATATTCGCTCATTACCACTTCCACCCTTCCGGATTATCCGCAGAAAGATGAGACCACAAGTCTGAAGGATACTCATAACAAGCCCGATACGGCTATTGTTGTGGGATGGCTCAGAAATATGCCTAAGGAACTTTGGGATAGAGGGCAGGAGTATTGTGTGAAGTATGAGGATCTTTTCTGTACATTCAAGGAAGTGAGTAATTATAGCAAGCTCGATTCACTTGGCAGATTTGAGATCAAAGTACCCCTCATCAACTCTACCGAGGTTTTCATGGACTGGAAACATACTTATGTCAACACGGTATTGGAGCCGGGTGAGACCTATTATCTGCTTTATGACTTCAAGGTTGGACATGCTATCTTCATGGGTAAGAACTGTCGCTTGCAAAACGAACTGCTGGCGCATCCTATCCCAATGATTAACGCAGGCTATGCAGGTAAGTCTGAGAATAAGGTTCCAGCCCAGGAGATGATGCAGATTCTTGAATCCAGATATAAGGAGGCTGAAGGGAACTTACGGAAACAGATAGAAAAATCGGCATCTATTTCCAGATGTTATCAGGAGTATGCGGCTCAATACCTTCTCTGCATTTATGCTACGGATATCTTGCAAGGAGCATATCACGTGAAAGACAATGTTTTCCCTCAGGAATATGTGAGCCAAGTGGAAAAAATATGGAAGGAGATTCCGCAGCCTTATACTCAGTTTCGTGACTATAATATGTTGACAAAAGATCTCATCGACCAGGAAGCAAGATTAAAGTACAGTACACCCATGGGGAAGACCTATGGATTCTTGTTCACCAATTATTATCCGGAACTGTTGAGAAAGCACAAGGCTCAGGGGGATATTGCGATAACAAATTCTGAAATTGCTACGGTGGAACAATGGGCTAAGAATCTGGATAGCATGACTATCAAGCAATATCAGACGACAGATGCCAAGGAGCAGGAGAAAATAGGAAATGCTTTTTCCAACTCAGCCCTTGCCAAGCGCGCTACTGCTATCATTGGAAGAGAAGATATTGCCAAGATGCTTAAGGATGAGACTCCTCTCCTCGATGTTTATTATGCCCTGCATATAGCTGATAGCATGGGGTGCAGCCAGCGGCAGAAAAATGTCATCATCTCCAAGGCTATTCTTCATGTGTTGGAAAGACTAGCTATGCCACTCAATAGTTATGGGCTTGACCTGGTAGAACATAGTATCAGTTCTGAAGTTCTCAGGGAGAAAGTATTGGCAGAACACCGTAAGTACCTGTCTTTGCAGAACAGTGACATTACTGCCAGTATCAAGACAGCTCCGCAGGATATGAGCGATGGTGAGAAACTTCTTCGCCATATATTGGAGCCTTATAAGGGAAAGCTTGTATTGCTGGATGTCTGGGGAATCTGGTGTGCCCCTTGCAAGATGGCTCTTGCCCATTCGAAGGAAGAGTTCGAACGCTTGGCGCCATACGATGTGGTATATCTTTATATGGTAAGCAATAGTCCTGAAGAGTCATGGAAAAATCTCATCAAACGGAATAATCTGGTTGGCGACAATATCGTCCACTACAATTTGCCAGCGGCTCAGCAGAGTGCCATCGAGAATTATCTCAACATTCACTCCTTCCCATCCTATCGCCTCTTCGACAAGGGAGGAAATCTGGTAGATGTGAAAGTGGATGCCCGCCAGCTTGACAATCTGGAGAAAATCATCAAGGAACTGAACAGATAGTAAGAATACTGATAAAATCCCCTTCAAGGTATTGGGTGCACAGTTGAATACATAATAAATCCCGAAATCGCTTGGCGGTTTCGGGATTTTTGCTTATCTTTGCCAACGTAAATAGTAAATTGTTGATAATATGGCAACGAAGTTATATCCAATAGGCATGCAGACCTTCTCTGAGATTCGAGAGGCGGACTTTCTCTATGTAGATAAGACGGAGTACATCTATCGTATGACTCATACGAGTGGAAAGTATTTCTTCTTGAGTCGTCCACGTCGTTTTGGCAAATCTCTTTTGGTTTCGACTTTTGAGAGTTACTTCGAGGGAAAGAAGGAACTCTTTAAGGGACTTGCTATTGAAAAACTGGAGAAGGAGTGGACGAAATATCCTGTGCTTCATTTTAGTTTGGCAGGTGGAAAGCACATGGAGAAGGACCAATTGGTGCGCTATCTCTTGTATATATTGAATGTAAATGAAGAAAAATTTGGCATCGTCAATGATTCTCCTGACCCGAATGTCCGTATGCTTAATTTAATAAAAACAGTATATGAACAGACTGGGCAGAAGGTTGTTGTGCTCATCGATGAATACGATGCTCCTTTGCTTGATGTGGTGCACGAGGATACCAGCTTGGGCGTCTTAAGGGAGGTGATGCGCAATTTCTATAGTCCCCTAAAGGATAGCGACCGAATGCTGCGTTTCGTCTTCTTGACAGGCATCACCAAGTTCTCGCAACTTAGTATCTTCAGTGAACTCAATAATATCACAAATGTGAGTATGGATACAGAATATGCTGGCATTTGCGGCATTACCAAGGAGGAACTTGTAACAGAAATGCATGAAGATATTCAGCAGATGGCAGATGTGTTGGGCTTGTCGTATGATAAAACTTTGGAAAAGTTGAAGGAAAATTATGATGGCTATCATTTCGCTTGGCCTTCTTCTGACATATTCAATCCATATAGCTTGCTCACTTGCTTTTCAAAGCGAAAGGTTGATTCCTATTGGTTTGGCTCAGGCACTCCTACTTATCTCCTTAATATGATGCGGAAATATGACTTTACACCGATTGACCTGGGTGAACAGATGGATGCATCAAAGGATGATTTCGATGCAGCCACTGAGACGATGACTACTATCATGCCTTTGCTTTATCAGAGTGGTTATATCACTATCAAGAATTATGATCCGGAAACGGAACTCTATACTTTGGCTCTGCCTAACAAAGAAGTGAGGATAGGTTTGTATCGCAGTATGTTGCCGCATTATTTGGCGGCAAAGTCTGCAATGTGCAATACGACCGTGGCCAAGATGTCTGCTCTTATCAATAAGGGTAACATGGACGGTGCTCTTCAGCTATTGAAAACGTTCTGGGAGATGGTACCTTATTGCGATAATACCGATTATGAGGGGCATTATCAGCAGACAATGTATATCATCTTTGCCCTGCTTATGAATTTCCGTATATTGGTGGAACAGCATACTTTCCGGGGAAGAACAGACATTACGATGGAAACAAAGGATACCATCTATGTGATAGAACTGAAATTTAATAAGTCGGCACAAGAGTCTCTTGACCAAATCAACAACAAGCATTATGCTGATGCTTTTGCCCTAAAAGGCAAAACCGTGGAAAAGATTGGTATGAACTTTATGATTGATGAAGATAAGACGATTGTATTGGATTGGGCAAAATAGTTCCCTTGGTAGCAGAACCTCTTCTTCCTGGATTGGTGGAAGTTTGGGGAGTAGCAACAGAAAAGATGGCCTTGCAAAATGCGGGGTCATCTTTTCTATAATAAAGGATTATCTATCAATAGAGCATCCATATTGCTCTTTATGGGTGCAAATATACGAATTAAATACGAAATTGCACTGAGTAGAGTGCAATTTACGTTAAAAATTGCACTCTACTCAGTGCAATTTGCGAATATATGTAAGGTTGTAGCGATAAAATACTTAGAGAAGCAAATTTGATTTTTCTCTTATGCGGCTGCTTTAGAGCTTTATGTTAACGAATCCTAACTCATAGCTTTCTCCTCTAAAGCTCACCGTTTCTTGGGGCTGAAGTCTGCGTTTTCTATTTGGGAACTCATCGCTTACCAGATGGGAATCCTTGTATTTCTTTATGATTTCATGCTAAAAAAATAACACGGACAAATTGAATTTGTCCGGACAAATTGTCCGATGTTACATAATTATCTGATTATTGGGTAGTTATAAACGCTCAGACAAACAATCCGGACAAATTCAATTTGTCCGTGTGTTTTTTTCTTGTTGGAGGATTGCAAATCTGCTGGGACGCCATCCTGTGGAGTGAGATTATTGAAGAATCATGATGTGTGGTCAACAGACTTTTGAGGTGGAAATATTCGTAAAATAACGGTGTCTTGTGTATAAATTGAGGAATTGAGCGAATATTTCTGATTATTTTACATGTTTATTAATAAAAAAATGCTATATTTGCAAATATATTTTAATTTATGTAAGTTCTCTTTAAGAGGGTAAAGTTATATAATTATCAAATATTCATAAACTATGAAGAAAAAGCAAATGAAAGCAAGTCTGTTACTTGCGTCTTTATTGACGTTGGGTTTCTCGGTAACTGGGTGTACAAATGACGATTATGATTTTGACCAGATTGATGCTACGATGGGATTTGGTAGTGGCGAATTGGAAATACCTGCCAGTTCTACCATGAACATACCTCTGTCTGATATTCTGGAACTGGAAGAGGGTGGTAGTGTGAAGATTGCCGCAAATGGTGATTATCTGTTCCAATTGACAGGTTCTGAGGCATCATCTGCTTCACCAATGATTTCTCCTATTGTTCTGAGGGGTAATTCTTATTCTAATACGCTAACCTTAAATGCCAATTCTGCTGCCAAGGGTACCCGTGCAGCCGGTAGTCATCTCAGTTTTGTCTCTCCTAAGGAGTTGATGTTTAAATATAATGGTACGGATGCTGCTGTGAAGAGCCTGAAAAGTGCTGAGGTGGCTGGCGAAATCGAACTGAAGATTAATCTCACTCTTGGTGGTCTTTCTTCTGCTATCAACAAGATTAATAAGGCTACCCTCACTCTTCCTGGCTATCTGCAGATTTCATCTGTCAATGGTAATGGCAATGGCGTTCCTATGGTCAACGGCTCGAAGATTACCGTGGAGAATGTTTCAACAAGCCGCAATCTTCAACTCACCATCAAAGCTAAAAAACTGGATTTCGCAAATCAGGATGCTTATGGTAAGGTTGTCATCGGCAATAATGGCTCTATCAAGATGGATGGTTATTTCGATCTCGGTATTGAGGCTAATGTAACGGGTGTTCCTACATCTGCACTGTCTATCGGTGCCAACGTGACAGTCAATGATATTACCTTGAAGTCTGCTACCGGTATTTTCGACCCAGAAATCAATATCTCAAGCTTGGGTGATGTATCTGTGACGGGCGTTCCTGACTTCCTTTCAGAAGATGGTGTAAGAGCTGACTTGGATAATCCTCAGATTATTCTTTCTATCAAAAATGATATGGATGCGGCGGCAAAGGTGAGTGCTAAGGTGATTTCTACCAAGAACGGTCAGAACTTGGCTACCGTGCAACTCCCTGAGATGAATATCTGCAAGACTACTGTTGTGCCAGTGACCAAGATCTGTATCTGCCGCCATAATACAGAAGAACTGACTGCTCAGTATGGTGCTGCCAATGTATATGAGGTGAGCAACCTGGCTACACTTATCAACCAGCATATTCCAGACCACGTACAGATTACCGATGTAAAGACAAAGGCTGATCTCAGTCAGGAAATGACCATCGAGTTCGGCCGCTATTACCATGTTGTTCCAAGCTACGAGATTTATGCACCATTGGCATTTGCCGAGGATGCAGTCATCGAATATGCTGATGATTTCGACGGATGGAATGATGATCTGGATGATCTGGAATTGTCTGAAGGAACTTATGTTCGGCTGACAGCCGATGCGCAGAACCTGGTTCCTGCTACCCTCATCGTAGAGGCAACTCCACTCGGACTGGAAGGTACTGATATCAGTAACCTGATAGAAGTGAATGTCAAGAAGGGTACTGTGAAAGCATCTGCTGATGGCGTGACAGCCGTGAACTCTCCGCTGGAAATAGAACTCCGTGAAAAAGTAAAGGGCGGATTGCAGAAACTCGACGGACTCTCTTATAAGGTAAAAGGTAAGGCAAGCCATGATGGAACTACCGTGACCGGTATCAACCTCAACTCTGAGAAGCATACCCTGAAGTTGGAAAACATCAAGGTGAAACTCGTGGGTAAGGTGATTGGTAACTTCAATTAATGACAGAGAGTAGTAACAGAATAATAACACACATAAAAGACAAAGAAAATGATGAATAAAATATATAAGCATGTCTTGGTTGCCTCTCTGCTCATGATGGGTGGCACCGCAATGGCTCAGACGCTCAATTCCGCTTACTTTACTGACGACTACAAGTTCCGTCACGATATGAACCCGGCTTTTGAGAACAAGCAGAACTATATCACCATCCCTGCTTTGGGTAATATAAATGTCAACCTGCAGGGCAACTTCGGCTACCAGGATATTGTACTGAACAATCCGATGTACGGACAGGAGGCGGGTGCCAAGAAGATGACTTCCTTCATGAATCCTTATATCTCTGCCGATGAGGCGCTGAAAGGCTTCAGCAAGAGCAACAACCGCATACAGGGTGATGTGGGCATCTCCATACTTTCTGCCGGTTTCAAGGGCTTTGGCGGTTATAATACCATCGAGGTGAAGGCCAAGGCATCTTTCGGTGCTTCCCTGCCTTATGAGTTGTTTGAATTTGCCAAGAACACGGGTAACCAGAATTATGAGATTGGTGATGTGAGCATGATGGCTCGCTCTTATGCTGAATTGGCATTGGGTCACTCTCATCAGATTAACAAGAAACTCCGCATCGGTGCTAAATTGAAGTTCCTCTTCGGTGTGGCTGACGGTGATGTTCGTCTGGAAAACCTGCGTGCTGACCTCTCTGGTACAGACAAGTGGATTGTTTCCGGCAAGGCGAATGCCCAGGTTTCTATGAAGGGCTTTACTTATAAGACTTCAAGAGATAAATATAACAACCCGGAGAAGGGGGAGTACGAAAAGATAGATGATGTAGATGTTGATGGAGCAGGATTGGGCGGTTTCGGTATGGCGCTCGACCTCGGTGGTGTCTATAAGTTGAACGATAACCTGACCCTGAGTGCTTCTGTTCTCGATTTGGGCTTCATCAACTGGAGCAACAATATGAAGGCTGTGAACAGAGCTGAGAGCTTCGAGTTCAATGGCTTCCATGATACTGCGGTAAGAGAAAACAGCGGTTCTACCATCGATGACAAGATGGATGACTATGGCGACCAGATTACCGACTTCATCAACCTGAAGGATTTGGGCGACCAGGGTAGTCGTACTACCGCTCTGGCTGCTACGCTCAACTTTGGCGCAGAGTACGGTTTGCCAGCATACGACAAGTTGTCCTTCGGTTTGCTGAGCAGCACCCACATCAATGGTGATTATACCTGGAGCGAGGGTAGACTCAGTGCCAACTGGAAACCATTGAAGTGGTTGGATGGTGGTATCAACTTTGCTGTCAGCAGTTTTGCTACAAGTATGGGTTATGTTCTGAATATCCATCCAAAGGGTTACAACTTCTTCATCGGTATGGATCACATCTTGGGCAAGACCAGCAAAGAGTTTATTCCTCTCAGTTCCAATGCCAGCATCGCATTGGGTATGAGTGTTACCTGGTAACTCCCATACGCCCTGAACCAACTCCTACCTTTGCAGCCGTGTTCTTTAAACAAGAATTCATGCAAAATCCTGTTAACGAGGGTGTTTCGACAAGAAGTACCCTCGTTTATTTCGGGCAAAACTTATAGGTAAAGATGTAAAAACGGTGTGTTTCTTTTGAAATGCACCGTTTTTTTCTTACATTATGGTTGTTTGGCTAAAGTATTTGTAACATACAGCAAAGTAAAATGTCTGTTTTATTGCTACCTTTGCACTCAATAATAGAAACTAATAATTTTAGATAAACAATGAACAATAAGTTTTTGATTGCTTCGGCTTTGTGCATCAGTATGAGCGCAACGATGAATGCGCAGAATCCTATCGTGCAAACACAGTTAACTACCGACCCAGCACCTCTGGTTGTTGGAGACCGTCTCTATGTATATACCGGTCATGATGAAGATAAGGCCGACTTCTTCTGGATGAACGAATGGCGTGTGTATTCCACCAAGGATATGGTGAACTGGACAGACCATGGTTCTCCGCTCGACCTCAGTTCTTTTTCCTGGGCAGACGACCGTGCCTGGGCAGCACAGACCATCGAACGTAATGGTAAGTATTACTGGTATATCTGTGCGCACTCTAAACTGACGGGCGGAATGGCTATCGGCGTAGCTGTGGCAGATTCTCCTACCGGTCCGTTCAAGGATGCGCTGGGCAAACCGCTTTTCGATAATGGAAGTTGGGACAATATCGACCCTACCGTCTGGATGGATGAGGATGGTCAGGCTTATCTCTATTGGGGTAATCCGCATCTTTACTATGCCAAACTGAATAAAGATATGATCAGCTTCAAGGGGGGTATAGATGCTAAGGCAGCTGTTGATGAAAAGCGTGAAGTGGGCAGAATCGTGATGACTGAGGAGGGATTCGGTTCGCCTGACGTGGAGAAGCGTGATTCTACCCGAAAATATAAGGATTGCTACACAGAGGGACCTTGGCTCATGAAGCGTGGCAAGAACTATTATATGCTCTATGCTGCAGGTGGAGTGCCTGAGCACATTGCTTATTCCATGAGTAAGAAGCCTTTCGGACCATGGAAGTATATGGGTGAAATCATGCCATTGGAAGATACGGGTTCCTTTACTAACCATTGCGGTGTGACCGACTTCAAGGGCAAGTCTTATTTCTTCTATCATACGAGTAAACTGGGTGGCGGATTCGGACGCAGTGTGGCTGTGGAAGAATTCAAATATAATGCCGACGGCACCTTCCCAATCATCCATCATACCCAGGAAGGAGTGGCTCCTATCGCAACCCTCAATCCTTACAAGCGTCAGGAGGCTGAAACCATCGCTTTCTCTAAGGGAGTGAAGTCGGAGCAGACCGATGATACGGGTGTTTATATCTCTGAAATTCATACAGGCGATTATATCAAGGTACGCGAGGTGGATTTCGGAAATGAGAGTCCGGATGCATTTGCCATCTCTGCAGCGTGCTCTTCGCTTGGAGGTTCGCTGGAGGTTCATCTCGATAAGGAAGATGGCGAACTGATAGCTAAACTTGATGTTACCAAGACGGGTGGCTGGGAAAAGTGGAAGACTTTCTCGGCACAAATGCTAAAGAAAGTGACAGGAAAGCATGATATATACTTCGTGTTCAAGGGATTGAAGGGGAGCAAACTCTTCAATTTCGACTGGTGGAAGTTTGAGAAGAATTTCGCCAATCCTGTGGTTTGGGCTGATGTGCCTGATGTGGATGTAATCCGTGTGGGTGACAGCTTCTATATGGTAAGCACCACCATGCATCTGATGCCGGGTGCGCCTATCATGAAATCGAAGGATCTGGTGAACTGGGAAACCGTGAACTATATCTTCCCTAAACTTACCGATTCGCCTAAGTATGACATGAAGGAGGGTACGGTGTATGGTCGTGGTCAGTGGGCCACTTCGCTGCAGTATCATCGTGGCAAGTTCTATGCGCTCTTTGCTCCGAATGATAATCCCGGTGGAGAGACTTATATCTGTACAGCCGATGATATCGAGGGCAAATGGACTATCCACAGCCGTTTGCAGCATTTCCATGATGCCGCTCTCTTCTTCGATGACGACGATAAGGCATACGTGGTTTATGGAACGGGAGAGATGGTGCAGCTGAATGCAGACCTTACGGAAGTGGTGCCGGGCAGCCATCGTAAACTCTTTGAGCGTGATGCTGATGAAACGGGTTTGCTCGAAGGCTCCCGCATGATCAAGTACAACGGCAAGTATTATCTCCTGATGATTTCGTGGCCACAGGGACATCCTCGTCGTGAGGTTTGTTATCGTGCTGATAAGATAACGGGTCCTTACGAAAAAAAGGTGATTCTGGAAACGGAGTTTGCCGGATTCAACGGCGTGGGACAAGGTACGATTGTAGATGATAAGGATGGCAACTGGTATGGCATCGTATTCCAAGACCGTGGTGGTGTGGGCAGAGTGCTCACGCTGGAGCCATGTACCTGGAAGGACGGATGGCCTATGCTGACCGATGAGAAGGGCAATATTCCTGCCGAGATACAGAAGCCTGTATTGGGATATGACGGTAAGGGACTCGTGTATAGTGATGATTTCTCGAAGGATAAACTGGAATTGCAGTGGCAGTGGAACCACAATCCTGTGGATAATGCCTGGTCGCTCACAGAGCGCAAGGGCTGGCTCCGCCTGAAGACATCCCGTATTGTTCCTAACATCTTCCTGGCTCCTAATACCATCAGTACCCGTACCGAAGGACCAACCTGCGAGGGAATCATCAAGATGGATGTGAGCAAGATGAAAGATGGCGATGTGGCTGGTCTGTCAGCCTTCCAGGGTGATGCAGCTTTGCTCTCTATTGTAAAGGAAGGCAAGAAACTCTTTGTGGTGGGTACCAAGGAGAGTGTAGCTTTGACTGAAAAGGAAAAGGCTGTGACCGATGTGAAGCGTGAGGAGGTGTATCGCCAGCCTTTGAATCTGAAGCAGGATAAGGCAACGAAATCAAGCATCATCTATCTGAAGATGAGTTGCGATTTCCGTCTTCATCAGGATCTCGCCACCTTATTATATAGTATAGACGGCAAGACTTGGATTCCTGCCATCAAGGATTTCAAGATGCAATATGATTATCGCCGCTTCTTCATGGGCACCCGTATTGCCATCTATAACTATGCGACAAAGGCTACCGGAGGATATATAGATGTGGATAGTTTTGAGTATCAAAAACAGAATAGTAGTGAGAAATAGAATCATAGTGGGAACTATGGCTTTGGCGTTCCTTCTTCCGGTAAAGATGATGGCTAAGGCTAGCAGTTCTGATAATAGTACTCTGCTTTGGTATAACGCCCCAGCCCAACATTGGTTGGAGGCTTTACCTATAGGAAATTCTCACTTGGGAGGTATGGTGTATGGCGGAACCACGGATGAGAATATCCAGTTGAATGAGGAGACTTTCTGGAGTGGCGGTCCTCATAACAACAATAGCAAGAAATCTCTGGAGAACCTGCCAAAGGTGAGGGAACTTATCTTCAATGGTAGGGAAGAGGAGGCGGCTGCTCTCATCAATCAGACCTTCATCCCCGGACCTCATGGCATGCGCTTCCTGCCGATGGCAAATCTGCATATCACCATGAAGAACCGGGGAAAGGCTGAGCAGTTTGTGCGCAACCTGGATTTGAAGAGGGCGATTGCCACGACTTCTTTCGTGATGGATGGCGTAAGATATACCCGTACTACCTTTGCTTCGCTGGCTGATGGCGTCATCGTTTGCCACATCAAGGCGAGTAGAAAGGGGGCTTTGAATATCGATGTTACCCTGGATTCGCCTTTTGAACATCAGACTCAGAAAATGCCTTCAGGGGTTATGCTGAAGGTGAAGGGACAAGACCAGGAAGGCATCAAGGCGGCTCTCACTGCCGAATGTGTGGCAGATGTAAGGACGGATGGCACCGAGGCAACCATCATCGTGAGTGCTGCCACTAATTTTGTGAACTATCACAATGTGTCGGACAATGCTGCCCAACGCAATGCTGACTATATAAATAAGGTGAAACTGATGAGCTATGCACAGTTGGAGAAACGCCATGTGGAGGCTTACCAGAAGCAGTTTGCTACTTCCTCTCTGATTTTGCCAACCGATATCAATGCTTCGTTGCCTACCAACCAGCGCCTGGAGAAATTTGCAGGCAGCAAGGATATGGCGATGGTGGCACTGATGTATAACTATGGTCGCTATCTGCTCATCTCCTCTTCCCAGCCTGGTGGACAGGCTGCAAACTTGCAGGGTGTTTGGAACAACAGCAAAAATGCGCCTTGGGACAGTAAATATACCATCAACATCAATACGGAGATGAACTACTGGCCTGCCGAGGTAACGAATCTCGGTAACACCACGGAGCCTCTGTATTCGCTGATTAAGGATTTGAGCGTAACGGGAGCACAGACGGCTAGGGAAATGTATGGTTGTCGTGGCTGGATGGCACATCATAACACCGATATCTGGCGCATAGCAGGTCCGGTGGATGGTGCGCAGTGGGGCATGTTCCCGAACGGCGGTGCCTGGCTCACTACCCATCTCTGGCAGCATTATCTCTATACGGGCGACAAGGCTTTCCTCAAGCAGTGGTATCCGGTAATAAAAGGTGCTGCTGAGTTCTATCTTGACTATATGCAGAAGTTGCCGGGCACCGAATGGAAGGTAACCGTGCCGTCGGTGAGTCCGGAACAGGGACCTAAGGGTAAAAGAACTGCCGTAACGGCGGGATGTACAATGGATAACCAGATAGCCTTCGATGCCTTAACCAGTGCCGTGAAGGCTTCTGAAATATTGGGTGTTGATGAGGCTGAGCGCAAGGATATACAGCAGTTGGTTTCGCAGATTCCGCCGATGCAGATAGGAAAGTACGGACAGTTGCAGGAGTGGCTTGTGGATGCGGATGATCCGAAGAATGAGCATCGCCATATCTCGCATCTCTATGGATTGTATCCATCCAATCAGATTTCTCCTTTCTCTCATCCGGAACTGTTCCATGCCGCAGCCACCACTCTGAAGCATCGTGGCGACCAGGCTACGGGCTGGAGTCTGGGTTGGAAGACGAACTTCTGGGCACGCATGCTCGATGGCAATCATGCTTTCAGAATCATCAGCAATATGCTTCGTCTGTTGCCATCTGATGCGCAGGCAAAGGAATATCCTGATGGCAGAACCTATCCGAATCTCTTCGATGCCCATCCGCCATTCCAGATAGATGGTAACTTTGGTGTTACTGCCGGTATCGCAGAGATGCTCTTGCAAAGTCATGATGGAGCTGTGCATCTCTTGCCAGCCTTGCCTGATGCCTGGAAAGAAGGAAGCGTAAAGGGACTTCGTGCCCGTGGCGGCTTTGTGGTGGATATGGACTGGAAGAATGGCAGACTGATGAAGGCGAAGATTCGTTCCACCATCGGAGGCATCCTGCGTCTCCGTTCATACGTACCGCTGAAGGCGAAAAAGCTGAAGAAGGCAGAAGGAACATGTCCCAATATCCTTTTTGCATCTGCAGAAGTGAAACCTGTAATGGAACAGCATCGGATAGCAGAAGGAGTGAAGGTTCCTATTCCTGACGTATATGAATATGACTTGGAAACAGAACCAGGAAAGACTTATCTGATTAAATAATGTCCTAAAATCACATTTGTTGCCATAAAAGTATCATTTTGTCCACCTCTGGTTGGATAATTATTCGTACTTTTGTGGCAATATTTTTTATAATAATCTTTTAGACCTATCAATGAGAATGAAGAAATTATTATTTGCAACCTGTTGCATCGCTTTTTTGAGCGGTTCTTTGGGAGCAGCGGCGCAGAAAAAATCTGCAGCCAAGAATGTTCTGACACAGACTTTGAAAGGGAAGTCTTGGTCGGCTGATAATGGTAATGGTACCTTTACAAACCCTTTGTTTTATGATGAGTTTTCTGATCCTGATATTATCAGAGTAGGGGAGGATTACTATCTGGCAGGTACTACGATGCACAGTGTGCCGGGATTGGTGGTGCTCCATTCCAAGGATCTCGTAAATTGGGAGTTCTCTTCCTATTGCTTCGACCGATTCGATGATTCTGATGATTTCAATCTCAGAAACGGTAAGGAGGCTTACGGACAGGGTATCTGGGCGCCTGCCATTCGATATCATAACGGCAAGTTCTATATCTTCTCCAATATCAACGGGCATGGATTGCAGGTGTATATCTCGGACAGTGCCAAGGGTCCTTGGACGCATCATAAAGTTAATGGCGATATCTATGACCTCTCTGTGCTCTTCGATGAGGATGGCAAGATTTATGCCGTGCACAAGTATGGCAACGTGACCGTTACGGAGTTGAAACCCGATTTGAGTGGTCCGGTAGAGGGCAGCAGTAAGGTGGTGATTCCGGAAGGCAATGCGATGGGTGAGGGACATCATGTTTATAAAATCAATGGTATGTACTATATCCTCTCTGCAGATTATTCACCGATGGGCCGCATGCAGTGTGCCCGAAGCAAGAGCATTTGGGGACCTTATGAAACTTGCGTAATTAGTGAACGCGAATCGTATGGTTATGCTGCTGGATGGAGCGTAGGTAACATGGGAATTGGTCGGCCTTTGCCGGAAGATGGTTTCAAATTCCAGAACAACAAGCCTAATGGTCTGAACCTGGGATGTGCTACCATTCATCAGGGTGGCATCGTGCAGGCTCCGGACGGAAAATGGTGGGGTGTTTCGATGCAGGACTTCAATGCCGTGGGAAGAACGGTGTGTCTGTCGCCTATCACTTGGGTTGACGGCTGGCCTTACTTCGGATTGGAGAAGAACCTGGGACGCTCGCCTCGTACCTGGTTCAAACCGAATGATGCGGTAAAAGCGCCTCAGGCTCCATACGACAGATGTGATGATTTCTCGGGTAAAACTTTTAAACCGGTTTGGCAATGGAATCATAATCCGAATGACAAGATGTGGTCGCTGAATAAGGAACGAAAAGGATGGCTCCGTTTGCATTCCATGCCTGCCAAGCAACTGCTTTGGGCAAAGAATACATTGACGCAGCGTGCCATCGGGCCGGTATCTTATACATCTGTAAAGTTGGATGCTTCCCGCTTGAAGGTAGGTGATGAGGCTGGTTTGGGTGCCATCAATACGCCATACGCTTCATTGGGCGTTGTCAAGACGGATAAGGGGTTGAACTTGAGATGTTATGATCAGAATACCAACAAGGAAGTGTGGAAGCCTTTGGCTAAAAGCAAGGTAGTATGGTTGCGCCTTTGGGGTGATTATGACAAGAGCCAGTTGCAATATTCCTACTCTCTGGATGGTAAGAACTGGGAGAATATCGGTGAGCAGATGCTTTCACCTTATCAGTTGAAGACCTTCCAGGGTGTACGTGTGGCACTTTATGCTTTCAACAAGAAGGAATTGAATGGCGGTGTGGCTGATTTCGATGATTTCATGGTAGAGGAGCCGATGGCTGACAGAACAGCTAATTTGCCTATCGGAAAGACCATAAGATTCTCTAATCTCGCTGATGGCAGTCTGATGGATGCTACCGGACATGGGTTGATGCATAGTTCTAGTAACCGAAAGGACATGAGAAATCAGGTGAAGTTTGTTGTGGAGGATAGAGGTAAGGGAAAGATTGCTTTGAAGACGGCTGACGGACGATATGTTTATATTGCTGGTGCTGGTTTATCTGGTGATGTTCGTCTGACTTCCGACTCTTCCAAGGCAGAGGAGTTTGTATGGCAGGATATGCTTTATAACCGCTGCATGCTGCTTTCTCTGAAGACTCAGCGTTATGTGGGTAAGAATCCTGTGGATGGAAGTCCTTATTCTGCAGATTACCAAGGTGCTGATGCCGGCATGAAGAACGGATGTGTTTTTACATGGGAAGTTGTTGAGTAAAGATATCTGTTCTTTATAAATTAGAAGAGGCAGACTCTCGCTGTGGGGAGTCTGCCTCTTTATCTTATGTGATATTGTTCGATTATTCGAAATAGAATGTAAGTGCTATCATTTTGCTATGTGCTGACTTAGCTGATAGTGTATATGGGAGTGTACTCTTGTCTTTTATATTTTTGATGTGATTCTTATCGTATGTATCTGTTATTCCATACATAAACTTCAGTTCTGGGCGAAGTTTGAAATAAGGCAGATAGAAATCACACCCCAATCCCAACTCCAGGTACAAATCTGTTTTCTTCAGTTTGATATAATCTTCGTTCTTGCTGTTCAGATTTATCATCGGGTTGATTCCTGCCATGATATAGGGACGGTGATTGTTGAATCTCTGTGCTGCAAATATCAGGTCGAGGGCACTGGAAATGTAAGCCGTCTTCATCTCCTGTTTCTGTTGGATCGGATTACCGGCTCCATCTTTTTCCAGCATGTTGTAGAAGGAGAGATGTCGGGTACCGAAATACATGGCTGGTGCTATGCGTAGCTGGAAGTGGGTGTTGAGGCGGAATTCTCCTAGTACACCTACTGTAAATCCAGGATCCCATCTGTCCTGGTCTACTGTTACACAGCTTTGCTGCTCAATGCCGTCAGCATCAAGATAAGTCACCGGTCCTGCATTCTGGAATTCTATATCCTGGAAGTGGGTACCTACTAATACACCGAAGTGGAATGGGCGCAAATCGGTATAAGGACGGTTTTCTACCGTTCTTTCCTGTGCGCCAGCCTGGATTGTGATGGCAAGGCTTATGATGAATGTCAATAGTTTCTGTTTCATATATTTATAACGGAATATTCCTCTTCATATTGCTTTCCGTTTTATTTCGATTATGTATAAATTAATCTAATTCTTGAAAATTCTTATACCTAATTGTAGGTATTTCAGAAATTATTATTATCTTTGCACCATAATTATTAGGTAATATACCTGATGTTATGAAGTAAGACAAATTACAAGCATATTATACAAAAACATTATAAACATTTAAACATTAATAATTATGGCATACGTAATTGGTGACGATTGTATCGCTTGCGGTACATGTATTGATGAGTGCCCATCAGGTGCAATCTCTGAGGGCGATAAGTATTCTATCAACCCAGACCTCTGCACAGAGTGTGGTACTTGTGCTGATGTTTGCCCTAACGAGGCAATCAGTCTTCCTTAATCTTTAAGGATAGATACTTTTAGTTACATAAAACATAGAGAGCGGTTCCCTTGGGAATCGCTCTTTTCGTTTTCCGTTGTTTATAGATTTGTTTACCTTTTTATCTTTTTAACTCATAGTATAAATCATAGAAACGAAAAGAGGGTGTGTCATAAGTCTGTGACGCACCCCTTTTTATTTTTTGCCTTTTCACAGATACGAAATCTTTAAAAAACATTTTTATTTACAACAAAGCCCAAACTTTCACAAGCTCGGGCTTTGCCTTTCCGCAAAAGATTTGTATCTTTGCAGAAAACTTCTTTAAGTATGGCAAAGATACAAATAAAATCTGAAACTCGGCACGAATTGAGCTTTTTTCCTAACTCTTTCGATGATTATGTGCCAAAAGACAGCAAAGTTCGTATGGTGGATCGTATTGTTCGCAGTATGGACATCAACCCTCTCATGGATACCTATGATGGGATTGGTGCTCCTCCTTACAGTCCGAAGATGCTTCTAAGTTTAGTTGTTTTTGCCTATATCAATGGCATTTATTCCTGTCGTGGCATAGCGGACGCACTTAAATACGATGTTCGCTATATGTGGATTTGTGGAGGTAAGCAATTATCTTTCGCAACAATCAACCGCTTTAGATCCCATCATATGATTAAATGCATCGACTTCTATTTTGATGCGGTCGTCTCCATATTGGTTGAAAAGGGCGTGATTAGTCTGGAGGAACAATGTGTTGATGGCACTAAGATAGAGTCGAAAGCAAACAAGTACACGTTTGTATGGAAGAAGACCGTGGAAAAGAACAGGGCTAAGCTCTTGGAAAAGACCTCTGCTGCATTGGCTCAGATAAAAGAACAAATTCGCCTGAATGGCGGGAGTGACATTAGGGAAGAAGACAGCGAGCCAGCCACTTCCGCCAGGGATGTAGAGAGAAGTGCACGTTTGTGTGAGAGGCAAGCTAAGAACCTTCCTAAGGCAAAACTTACAGGAAGAGAGAAGCAAAAGCTAAATACTCAGATAGATCACTTGTTCAAAGCCTCGGACAAACTGCGCGAGTATGAAAAATCACTGGATATACTGGGTGAGAGAAACAGTTACTCCAAGACTGATCCCGATGCGACCTTCATGCGCCTCAAGGAAGATGCCATGAACAATGGGCAGACAAAGCCTGCCTATAACCTTCAAATTGCGACAGAGAATCAATATTGGACGAATTTCGCCCTTTATCCCAATCCAACAGACACCCTGACCTTCAAGCCTTTTTTGGATAAGTACAAGAAAAGATATGGAAAGCAATCCAAGAGCGTCACCGCAGACTCAGGGTATGGCTCGGAGGAGAACTACGAGTACCTAGAGATGGAAGAGATGATGGGTTATGTAAAGTACAACTGGTTTCACAAGGAACAGCATAAGCCTTTCAAGGAGGATGCCTTCAACCAAGCGAACTTCTACTACAACAGGGATGATGACTATTATGTCTGCCCCATGGGACAACACATGGAACCTTGTGGACAACGGCAAACGAAAAGTGACTCCGGCTATGTGTCTGTCATTACATTATATAGAGCACAACGATGTGATGGATGTCCGCTTGGAAGTCTCTGCAAGAAATCCAAAGGCAACAGAACCATATATGTCAACCATAAACTGAATGCATATAAAAAGGAAGCCTTCCTGCTACTAACGTCTCAAGAGGGCTTGAAACACAGAAGCCAGCGACCGATAGAGCCGGAAGCTGTATTTGGGCAGATGAAGGCAGATATGCATTATAAGCGATTCAGGCATTTCGGAAAGGACAAAGTTTACATGGACATAGGGTTGTTCGGTATAGGATTCAATTTGAAGAAATATTTGGGGATAAAACGATAAAACTCAATTTTGTTTTTTTTATCGTCAGGGATAACTATGCCCTTTTGTGAGCTTTGGGGCTGTTTTGTTATCGATAAAACAAGAAAAGTAAAGTTTCTATACAATATAATAAGATTCCCTTTGTGAAGAAAGACTACGATTCAACTAGAATATATAGAAACACACACAAAAAAGGGTGCGTCACAGACTTATGACACACCCTCAATATGTTGTAGTTAATGTTATGCTTATTCACCTGGCTTGAGACCTGCCTTCTCGTAAGCATCGTTAGCCAACTTGTTCTGTGGATCAAGCTTCAGAAGCTTATCCCAGTATGGCTTAGCTGTGTTGAAGTCCTGTTTGTCGTAGGTATAGATGAAGCCCATATACTGGTAAGATGTCTTCAGGTAGCTGAGTTCATCCTCATCACACTGCTTTGCTTCCAACTCATTGATTACTTCTTTGTAAGCAGCAATAGCCTTGTCGTCCAACTCGTTCTGGAAAGCAGTGTTACCCTCCTGAAGCTTAGCAAATGGCTTCAATGTAGGATACTTCTCTGCTAACTTAGCGTATACGCCGATAGCCTTGTCGATATTCTCAACCTTCTTAGCTGGATCTTTCTTAGCCTTGTTTATATAGATTTCAGCAAGCTTCATGAAGTCTGTAGGAGCAGCATTTGGATTCTTGTCCATATACTGCTGGTTGTACTCTAAAGCCTTGTCTTCATCGCCCAGCTCCTTGTAAGCTTCAGAGATATACTGCAATGGCTTAGGATCATCAGCCTTCATCTCCAATGCCTTCTGGTACTGAGCTATAGCCTCATTATACTGCTTGTTGCCAGCCAAAGCCAAACCATAATAAGCTACGATACTGGCATTCTTCTTGATAGAATCGGTGTTCATTACGATGTTTGCATGCTGGAGAGCAGATTCAAAGTTCTTTACGTCAACAGCGGCGCGCATAGCCAAAACCTGCATAGCTGCATCTTTAGGGAATTTCTGGATACCACTTTCGCAAAGGCTCAAACTTTCTTCCTTCTTTCCAACGATATAAGCTGTGAAAGCATATTCGTACTGAGTATACTCTTCAAGTGTGTTTGGCTTAGCCTTTGAGAAATACTCATAAGCCTTCTCGTAGTTGCCAGCGCTGAAGAAGTTGTGACCTGCTTCTGCCTCGATAGGGTAGTTAGGGTTGATTTCTCTCAGTTTGTTCAAAGCTTCCGCACTAGCCTGTGGGTCAATTTTACGGTAGACGTTAGAATAGCTGATATATCCCTGAGGATTCTTAGGATCCATTGTCATACACTGACCGTACCATGTAGCAGCCTCACCACCATTGTCCTGCATTGCATAGATGTCGCCTTTCAGAATGTAAGCGTCACCATAGTTCTTGAACTTAGCGATGACAGCATCAGCAACAGCGTTAGCCTGATCATAGTTTTTGTTCATTGCAAGAAGGTTACCCAAAGCAATCAATGCCTTAGGATCCTTTTTGAACTCCTTCTGGTATTCCTTGATTTCCTTGGCAAAAGCCTTAGGATCTGCATTACCAGCCTTCAATGTAGTCTCTATAGGTTTCAGCATGTCCTTATAGTTGACATCCTGTGCCATTGCAGGTGCTGCCAAACCCATGACAAGCAAACCTGCTACTAAATATTTAATAGCTTTCATAATTCTATTTTTTTATATGTGTCTCTTTCTTAGCGTTTTACATTAACGGTCTTTATAGTGATGTCACCTCTGTATGGAAGCAATCCGGTCTTGAACAGGATGAGTTGTCCTCTTGGACCTGAAATGTAGTTTGCGAAGCTCCAAGGCAATGCCTTGTGAGGGTCAACTACAATTGCATATAATGTTCTGACGAACGGATATCTTCCATCCAGCAAGTATGCCTGATATGGTTGCCAGCTGTTATATGGTGTTGCCACATCTTTGATAGATACTCGCATGACATGAATATTCTTCTTAAATGTAGTGTTGGTTGAATCACGGCGGTCGTTGAGCCAGTTAGATCCAATTACACCGATTGAGCCTGGGTTCTGATCCACATAGTCGATAACCTCTTTACTAGTTTTTGCGGCCATGATTTTTGCACCCATTTTAGCTCCGTGCAATACAGAGTCTACTACATAATTGGTTGTTGCAGAGCGGGTATTATCGAAAATGACTTCGATGTCGCCTCTCTTTGAACCTTTCACAATATCACTCCATTTAATTGCCTTACCCGTAAGGATACGTTTGATATCTTTTACCGTAATACAAGTATCATTGTTTTGCTTGTTTACAATAAATGCCAATCCATCGTAACCGATAGGGAAAACAGAAGGAATTACATTGCTTTTAGACTTCAAGTAGGCTATTTCACTATCTTTCAAATTACGTGTAGTGAATAAAAGCGCTGTTTTGAAATCTTTAATCATCTGAAGTCCGGTGACTTCATCTGTATACTTCGGCTTGAGTTTAGCTTTTGGGAACTCATACTCAAACTGACTTCTTTCTTCGTCAATGATAGGACTCAAACTCTCGTCAGCCACAAATTCAATTGTGCCTGAAGTAGGAGTATCAGTTCTACCATCTTTGGCTTTCTTCTCGCCACATGACGAGAAGAAAGCCATTGATAGTACTGTTAATCCTATACCTAAAAAAATATAAGATGTTTTTTTCATTCTATTACTGCAATCTAAATACAACTGGTACAGTATACTTAACACGTACAGCAGAACCGTTTTGCTTACCTGGTTTCCACTTAGGCATGCTCTTAACGACACGCTGTGCTTCACGGTCAAGTGAAGGGTCTACGGAACGAGCTACCTTAACATCTGAGATAGAACCATCACGCTCTACCACGAATGATACGATAACACGACCCTGTACACCATTTTCCTGTGCAACGACAGGATACTTGATGTTGCTTGCAAGGTAAGACATCAGGGCGCCTTGTCCACCAGGGAATGAAGGCATCTCCTCTACGACGTCGAAGACCTTAGTAGAAACCTCAGGTTTTGGTGCTGGTGGTGGAGGTGGAGCTGCCACTGCAATATCATTTCTTACAGCTTCAATTGTACGGTCTTTCACACCTTCCTTGTTTTCAGTACCGACTGCAACTTTGTCATCCAGTTTATCCATCTGCTTAACCTGGTTTTCCTCTTTTACGAGTTCATCCTTCTTAATGACAGGTGCGGTAAACTTCTGAGTTTCGCGAGCCACAGGAATCTCCTTTTTCATTTCAACCTTAGGCTTCACTGGCTCCTTCTTCTTTTCTTCCTTCTTAGCCTGCTGCTGGAGTTTAGCCAACTCCATAGCTTCCATATATGCTTGCTGCTCTTCAGCCTGTTTCTGTTCAATAACCTTCCAAGCTAAAAAACCACCCACGAGAGCTGCAGCAATGACCAAGATAAGCAGAGCCTTGATGTTTCTGCCAGAAGTACCCTTACGGAGCTGGTATGCACCATACTCCTTGTTCTTTCCGGCGAAAACCATATCGACCCATTTAGGATCGTAAAGATCAATTTTTGCCATTTCTTTCTTGTTTTAATTGTTAGTACACATCTTACATCTTAACGTTTCTAGACTTGAGAAGCTTCTCATCGTCTCCGTTAATCTTATCGATGACATACGTACCAATGTTCAAAATCTGCATTTCATCGAGTGCATCAACCATATTCTTATATGAAGCATTATCTGTAGGCTTGATGACGATAGTAAGAGTAGGAATCTTTCCGTCCTTCAAGTTACCAGCCTTCAAATCGCTCAACTTCTTCTGATAGATGCTATCAGGATACTGCTTAGGATTCTTCTGACGGTCCATGTTCAACTCCTTGACAGCAAGTGCGATTCTTTCTACAGGGCGTGTGCCGTTTTCTGTAGCGTGTTCTCTCAAGACCTTACGGATGCCCTGGCTACCCCATGTAGTCTCCTTGATCCATGTTGGATCATCGTACTTAGGAATACCAGCACCATAATAAATCTTGTTATCTGCTGTTACGTAGAGTGTCACAGTTTCAGAAGCCTTAGCTTCGTTCTTCTGATTTTCTTGAGTATTCTCATCATTACTTGGCATAGTCAGCTCCATAGTCTGAGGTTTGCTCAAAGATGTACACAGCATGAAGAACGTGATAAGCAGCATGAGCATATCCACCATAGGCGTAAAGTCTACGCGGACATTCATTTTCTTTTGTTTGCTTTCTTTCTTTGCCATTTATTCGTCCCCCTGTTGTTTTAACTGTGTAATCATATAGTAATGACTCTCGTCCATATCCTGGAGTTCGTTCATCACTCTCTTAACGGTCTTGTAAGGTGTAGAAGCATCTGCCTTGAGGGCAATCTTGATGTCTTCGTTTACGTTACGAGCTGCGTCAACCCACTGCTGGAACTCGCTCATACCGCCCTTAATACTGTCGAGAGGAATACCTTTAGTCTGGAGATACTGTGGACGCTTAGAAGCGTTCATTGTCAGATAAGTACTCAAGTCGCCCATAGGTACGCCGAACGTACCTTCGCTCTTGAATGTCTCAATCTGTTTTGGGCTCAATGACACGCCGAATGCTCCTGTCATTGTGCTCAGTGTAGCTCCCAACTGATCAGTATTATCAATACTCATAAATACTTGGCCCTCGCCGGTAGGATTACCAGCCTTGTCCTTTTGAGGACTAACCAAGATGGTCAAGACACCGTTCTCTGGCACCTTAATCTCAGACACAGAACCTGGTGTATTTACCTTAACTGGCTCATTCTTTACGAAAGTAGAGGTGAGCATGAAGAAGGTAAGCAGCAGGGTCATAACGTCTGACATAGGCGTCATGTCGATCCAGATGTCACTCTTCTTAATTTTTACTTTACCCATAGCGATAAAATTTTAAAGGGTTAGCAAAAATTAAGCCTCTTCTGCGTGGTTAGCTTCGTATGTCTGAGCAATTGAGTAACCTACCTCGTCGAGTGCGTATGTCAACTTATCTACCTTGTTGGTGAATGTGTTGTAAGATACAACGGCACACCATGATGTCAAGATACCGAATGCGGTGTTGATCAACGCCTCAGAAATACCTACAGAAAGTGCTGCTGAGTCAGCGCCACCACCTTCACCCATGGCCTGGAATGACTTGATCATACCGGTTACAGTACCGAGAAGACCTGTCAAAGTACCAAGTGTTACGATTGTAGCGATGATAGGCAAGTTCATTGTCAAAGTTGGCATCTCCAACTGAGTTGCCTCCTCGTGAGCCTGCTGGATCTTAGCTACCTTCTGAGCCTTCTTCAAAGATGCGTTAGCACCTGACTCCATAGACTTGTAAGCGTTCAAAGAAGCCATAACAACGTTAGCTACTGTACCGCGCTGCTTGTTGCAGAGCTGCTCAGCCTTAGCGAAATCATTTGCGTTCAAAGCTGCCTTAATGTTTGCAACGAACTTAGGAAGAGCACCTTTACCTGTAGCGGTCTTAAGAGCCAACCAACGCTCGATTGTCATAGCCAACACTGTGAGCAACAATGTGTGGATAACTGGTACGATTACACCACCTTTGTAGATAGTACCCCAAATGTCTGCTGGGTGATCCTGTACACCTGGATCCTGGAAGTGCATGTCGTTACCGAACCATGTGAAGAACAATGTGAATGCGATGATAGCACATACCACGATGATCCAGAATGCGCCTCTTACTCCCTGAAAGCCCTCAGACTTCTTAGCTGGGGCTGCTTGTTTTGTAGTTGCCATAATTTTACTTTTTTTTAAATTATTAGTTAATAAATTATTAATATTTTCTTTTTTCTTTCTCGCTTCGTAGACCTTGAATGTGTCGTTTGTCAATAAACACAGTTGGGTTATCTATTTTGCATTGGCAAAGATAATAAATTAAAGTTTACTATCAGCCTAATTAAGAAGTTTTAACGAGATATTGGCTTATTTTATACCAATATCTCGCATTTTTCTTACATTTTGCCCCTTGAACATGGTGTTTAAGCCATTTTTATTTCAACTTACCCAAAGCTTCTTTGATGCGTTTGATAGCTTCAACGATGTTCTCGTCGCTTGTTGCATAGCTCATGCGGAAACAGTCTGGATCACCGAATGCGTCACCACCTACGGTGGCTACATGTGCTTCCTCGAGAAGGTACATGGCAAAATCAGTTGAGTTGTTGATGGTCTTCACACCATTGCTCTTGCCAAAGTAGCTGTTGCACTTAGGGAAGAGATAGAAGGCACCCTGTGGCATGTTTACCTCAAGGCCTGGAACCTCTTTAGCCAACTTTACAATCAGGTTGCGTCGGCGCTCGAAAGCTACGCGCATTTCCTCTACTGCACTCTGGTCGAGTGTGTAGGCTGCTTCTGCTGCCTTCTGGCTTACAGAACATGTACCGCTGGTATACTGTCCCTGGAGCTTGTTGCAACCCTTGATGATCCATTCCGGACCAGCCAGGAAACCGATTCTCCATCCTGTCATGGCGTAAGCCTTAGATACACCATTGGCAATGATAACCTGCTCCTTCATGCCCGGTTCCTGAGCAATGCTGTGGTGCTTGCCGATATAGTTGATGTGTTCGTAGATTTCATCTGCCAACACAAATACTTCAGGATGCTTCTTGAGTACCTCTGCCAGTGCAGCCAGTTCTTCCTTAGAGTATACGCTACCGGTAGGGTTGCTTGGAGAACAGAGAATGAGCATCTTGGTCTTCTCTGTAATGGCATTCTCCAACTGCTCTGCTGTCATCTTAAAGTCCTGGTCGAAACCGGCATTCACAATGACCGGAGTACCTCCTGCCAATTTCACCATCTGTGGATAACTTACCCAATATGGTGCAGGAATGATAACCTCGTCGCCTGGATTTACGAGTGCCAATACTGCGTTGCAGACGCACTGTTTACCACCAGTACCAACGATTACTTCATTGGTAGTGTACTCCAAACCATTCTCGTTCTTTAATTTGGCTACAATTGCTTTTCGCAAGTCAGGATAACCTGGTACTGGTGAATAACGGGAATAGTTCTCGTCAATAGCCTTCTTTGCTGCCTGTTTAATATTGTCAGGAGTGTTGAAGTCTGGTTCACCTACGCTCATGTTGATTACATCAATACCTTGAACTTTCATTTCACTACTCTTCTGTGACATCGCCAGCGTTGCTGAAGGTGCCAATCTGTTTAAACGATCAGATAATTGTGCCATAATTTTATTCTTATATTTGTTTATCGTGTGCAAAAGTAAGCAAATTATTTCTTTTTCGGAAGAAAATTGAGCATTATTTCATGTTTTGTATTGAAATAATAACATAATTTTATTATCCGAGGTGCAAAGTATGCCCCATGCGGTCTCTCTTGGTCTTGAGATAACGCTCATTGTACTTGTTTGGCACAACTTCGATAGGTACATTTTCTACGATTTCCAAACCGTATGCTTCGAGACCTACGCGCTTTACCGGATTGTTGGTGAGCAGACGCATTTTGTGCACACCGAGGTGGCGGAGCATCTGTGCACCGCAACCATAGTCGCGCTCGTCTGGCTTGAAACCGAGATGGGTATTGGCGTCAACGGTATCGTAGCCTTCTTCCTGAAGCTTGTAGGCTGCAATCTTGTTCATCAGACCGATGCCGCGTCCTTCCTGCTGCATGTAGACAACAACTCCCTTTCCTGCCTCGTCTATCATTTGCATGGCCTTGTGGAGCTGCTGACCGCAGTCACAACGCTTGCTGCCCAGAATGTCGCCAGTAGCGCAAGAAGAGTGAACACGGACCAGGATAGGCTCGTCTTCTTTCCATTCTCCCTTGATGAGTGCCATGTGTTCCAGACCATTGCTAGACTGGCGGAACGGAATAAGGCGGAAGTGGCCGTATTCTGTAGGCATATCAACCTCTTCGCCCACTTCGATGAGTGATTCTTTCTTGAGTCGGTATTCTATCATGTCTTTAATAGAAATAACCTTGAGGTTCCATTCCTGTGCCATCTTCATCAGTTCTGGCAGGCGTGCCATGGTGCCGTCTTCATTCATGATTTCCATAAGTGCGCCTGCTGGATAGAGGCCTGCCATTTTACAAAGATCGATGGCTGCTTCTGTATGTCCGCTTCTTCTTAATACTCCGTTATCTTGTGCGTAGAGCGGATTGATGTGACCCGGTCTGCCGAAAGTCTGTGGGGTAGAATTCGGATCGGCAAGTGCTTTGATGGTTTCGGCACGGTCGTGTGCAGAAACACCGGTAGAGCAGCCTTCCAGTTTATCTACGGTTATGGTGAATGGTGTTCCTAATACAGAGGTGTTCTCTGAAACCTGATGAGGCAAGTCGAGTTCATCGCAGCGGCTCAGGGTGATAGGGGCGCAGAGTACACCTCTTGCGTGTTTCAGCATGAAGTTTACTTTTTCTGCGTCTATCTTCTCTGCGGCGATGATGAGGTCGCCTTCGTTTTCGCGGTCTTCGTCATCAACAACAATGACGAACTTTCCTTCCTTGAAGTCTTTTACTGCATCTTCGATGCTATTTAATTTGATTTCTGACATGTTTGATACCTTTTTATATAGTTACATTTTACTTTTTCTGTTCTTTAATCCGATGGATGATGTCCGTATTGGTCTGACTGACGACCTTGAGGTCACGGAACAAGCGCAGTCGGAATCGCCACATTCTCAAATATAGCAGTGTGCCCACTGGGAAAATGATGGCTGCAATGATGTTGAGCCATTTCCGCTCGAATGGGCGTGTATGTGCCTTGACAGAAAGAACCGGATATTGGTTCATGTCGTGCAGGATATACTTGTTGGCGGTGTTGGTCAAATCTTCTATCACCTCTTCCAATTCTGCATTGATTCTTTCTATCTCATGATCAGGCTCGTATTTGAAGAATACATTGATGAAGTTTGGAAGATGAACCAGTTTGTGTTCCTTGTTATATAAGGTGATGTCTTGGTTTATTCTTTCCAGTTTCTCTGCATCCGTCTGATAATCCGGGTCGGTGATGATAACTTCCTTGCCGAAGTAATGGCGTTTCTGTCGTAAACCGAGCAGTTTCATGAAGAGCTCTTTGTAAACATCCATATTGAATACGGAAGAGTCATTGGTTGCCTTATAGGTTACGAAGATAGCCAAAGGTGTTAATACTGCCGGTGCAAGACCTTTTCCGAACCAGATGGCCCACATTCCGCTTCTTGACATTCTGTATCCTGTATTGTCGAGGATAAAGAAGACGATGAATACAAGTACGGAGATGACGACAGGGAAACCCAGTCCTCCTTTTCGGATGATGGCTCCTAATGGCGCTCCGATAAAGAAGAAGATGAGACACGAAAGGGCTAGGGTGAACTTGTTGATCGCCTCAATCTTGTGCTGTCTTATCATGTAGTCTGCATCGCTCGTTGACATCGCTTTGAAATCAAGGTCAGAAAGCTCCTGTTGCACGGTAGACTGTGCCTGGTTTACCGCCATGAGTTTCTTGTCCTGTGGCAACTTATTATATAAGGTGTCGAAATTGAGTTTTTCGCCCTTCTTGATTTCTTTGAGAGAGTCCTTCTTGTTGATGCGCTGTACACCTCCATAGAATCTCACGTTGGCTTCGTTCAGGTAGATTCTTCCGATTGAATCATATAATTGGTTGAGCGAATCGATGTCGTGGTTGATTTTCTCCAGACTTTTACCCTTTGCATTTCCTGAAAGCGAAGCTGCATCGGTCATACTGAAGTCTCCATCAAAGTCGAGAATGATTTTCTTGGAAACGAAAGTCTCTCGTCTGTATGGTACGGCAGCAGTATTGGCAAGTGCGCTGCTTTGCATGTTCTCAAACCATTCTCCGCTGTAGAGGCTCAGAACAAGATGCTTCTTTTCTGCTGTACTCTGGAGCATGCCAGAGTCTGCCAATATGATTGCGGCATCTTCATAGCTGTCGGTCATGCGGTAAATCATGATGCCGTAAAGCTTTCCGGTTTTCAAATCCTTCTTCTGCACATAAAGGTTGCAGTTTGGAATACCATCATAGAAGATTCCTTCAGGAATTTCTAGTTCCGGGCTTTTCTGTTTCATGGAAATCAGAAGTTGTGCCAGTTTCATGTTCGACTTAGGTCCCACATTGTTCTGGAAATAGAATGAGCCAAACATGATGATGATGGTGATGACAATGAGTGAGCGGAAAGCTTGCATCAGTGAAATGCCGGCAGCCTTGATGGCTGTAAGTTCCGAACTCTCGCCGAGATTACCGAACGTCATGAGTGAAGACAGGAGAATAGCCAAAGGCAGGGCCTGTGGTACGAGCATCAGACCCATGTACCAGAAAAATTGAGCCATCACGTCCATCGTGAGTCCCTTACCGATGAGATCATCAATATATCTCCATAAGAACTGCATCATCAGCACAAACTGGCAGATGAAGAAAGTTCCCATGAAAAGGAGACCAAACTGCTTGGCAATAAATATGTCTAATTTCTTAATTCTAAGCATTTCAATATTCTGTTGTTTCAGACCTTTTCTTTATTTAAAATAATGGCAGGTCTGTTATTCAGCGTGCAAAGGTAATATAAAAAAATAAGAAAACCTTTATTTTTCGTTTTTTTTATATATATAATTAGGTGAAAGAGAGGCTGGAATGTGAGAAAAATGAGAAAATAAAACTTTTTTTGAAAATTTCTGCCGAAAAATTTGTTCAATTCAAATAAATGTATTACCTTTGCACCCGCAAATGAGAAATCAATTGCTTGGATGGCGGGATAGCTCAGCTGGTTAGAGCGTCGGATTCATAATCCGGAGGTCGAGGGATCGTGGCCCCCTCCCGCTACAAGATGAGAGACATCAACTTTTTAGTTGATGTCTTTTTTATGCTCTAAACTTTTCCACACTTATTCACTTCTCATAGATAAGTTATCCACACATGTGTTGATAACTATGTTATTTCGTTGGTTATCAGATGTTTCCCCTGTTGGTAACTGGTGTGGAAAAGATAAATATGAAAGATTTTCCTTTGTTTTTCTTGGTGTTTTCAGAATAAAATTATATTTTTGCACCACAAAAGACAACTATTATGAAGCAGCAACAAGTATATAACTTAAAAGAGTTTGCCGCTAAATACCAACTGAAGGACATATTTGGAGCCTATGCAGCTCATATTCATACAGATGTTTTAAATGGAAATGTCCTGAGAGATGTGGCGAGTGAACGAACGCTTTTTTACAAGATATTATTGGTAAAAAGCGGAAGTGTAAAGTTTGAAGTCGTCCTGGGAACTGAAAGTGCTGAGGATGAGAAACATCAGCTTACGGCAAGTGATTTGCTTGTCGCATCGCCTAAGCATGTTTATAAGTTTACCGAAATATCGGAAGATTTTGAGGCCGAATGTATTTTTGTTGATGAAGAGATTTCTAATGATCTGGTTTATCATCTTTCTGACGATAAACTCAAGGCGGCTCTTGATATCATTCATATGATTCGGGATATTGTGCGCCATCAGCATATTTATAAGGTAGAGATGATTCAGTCTATGGTGAATGTCTTGAAACTTCTGGTTTCGGAGTTGCCTTATGACAGCCTTTTGTCGACCCGAGACTTGCGCCATAAAAAGAATGTATACGAAATCTTTCTGCATTTGCTGTATCGCAATTTCAAGAGTGAGCGACAAATCCGATTTTATGCAGATAAACTGAATGTTTCTTCTGCTTATCTCTCCAGGATGGTAAAAGAAATATCGGGTACGACGGTCAATGATCATATTACCTCTCTTCTTTACAAAGAAATCTGTAATCAGCTGAAGCAGTCGGATATGACAATGGGTGAAATAGCTGATTATCTTCACTTTAACGACCAGAGTGCATTGACCAATTTCTTTAAAACAAGGGCTGGAATGACACCACTTGCTTATCGTAATCAATACAACTGATATGATTTCCGTCACATGGCCGTAAACAGAATTTCCGCTTGCCTATCTTGAAGAATAGGCAAGCGGAACAGTCAAATGTTAATATGAAATTCAGATTAGTATTATTCTATATCTTATTCTAAAGTTCTTTTATGTCAGCAGTTACATCTTTTTATTTCAGGGTGAACTTGTGTGACTGCAGCATCTCTTTTGGATCGAGTGCCTTGTCCAATTCTTCCTTACTCATGATACCCTGCTCAATAACGATGTCGTATACAGAGCGGCCAGTAGCATGGGCTTCCTTAGCAACTTTAGTACTCTTCTTGTAACCGATGATTGGGTTCAGAGCGGTAACGATACCGATACTGTTCTTTACCATTTCGTAGCAACGCTCTTTGTTTACGGTGATGCCGAGGATGCACTCAGAAGTCAGGGTTTCGATGGCGTTCTTCAACCATGTCAGACTCTCGAAGAGACTTTCTGTGATGATAGGTTCCATTACGTTCAACTCCAACTGGCCTGCCTCTGCAGCAAAGCTGACAGTTGCATCGTTTCCTATTACCTTGAAGCAAACCTGGTTGGTTACCTCTGGAATAACTGGATTAACCTTACCTGGCATGATAGAAGAACCTGGAGCCTTAGGAGGAAGGTTGATTTCGTTCAAACCGCAACGAGGACCTGAAGCCATCAGACGGAGGTCGTTACAGATCTTAGACAACTTGATAGCCAGACGCTTCAAAGCAGAAGAGTAGCTTACGTAAGCACCTGTATCTGGTGTTGCCTCTACCAGGTCGGTAGCTGTTTCGAAGTTCTCGCCTGTCAGTTTGCTGAGGTTGGCAGCACAGAGCTTAGCGAAGCCAGGAACGGCATTCAGTCCTGTACCGATGGCTGTACCACCCATATTGATCTCGTGTAAGAGTTTCACGTTGCGCTCCAGGTTGAGGATTTCCTCTTCCAGATTGTTGGCGTATGCGTTGAACTCCTGACCGAAAGACATAGGAACAGCGTCCTGCAACTGGGTACGGCCCATCTTGATGACATCAGCATATTCGTCAGCCTTATAGCGGAATGCGCTGATCAAACCTGTCAGAGCACCTACCAGATGAGTATTCATACGGATCAAAGCCAGACGGATAGAAGTAGGATATACATCGTTTGTACTCTGGCCGCAGTTGCAATGATCATTAGGAGAACAGAACTGATAATCAGCCTTTTCATGTCCCATGATTTCGAGTGCACGGTTGGCGATAACCTCGTTGGCATTCATGTTGACAGATGTACCTGCACCACCCTGTACCATGTCGATAGGGAAGTTCTCATGCCATTTACCGTCGATGATTTCGCGGCAAGCCTGACCGATTGCCCCTGAAATCTCATCGTTGATAACACCGAGGGTATGGTTGGTTTCGATGGCAGCCAACTTTACGTAAGCGATGGCGATAATGAAATCAGGATAGTCGCGCATCGTCTTGCGTGAAATGTGATAGTTGTTAATACCGCGCTGTGTCTGTACACCATAAAGTGCTTCAGCAGGAACTTTGAGTTCACCTAAAAGGTCTGACTCTACTCTAAATTTTTTCTCTTCAGCCATAATATTGATTGTTTTATTGTTAGAGAAATTTCTTATATCTTCTTCTCGGTTGCAAAATTACTGCATTTTTGGCTGAAATTCTTTATAAATTTTAGACCGATATTTGTAAAAAACTGACCAATGGGGCTAAAATACAAAAAAAAGTTGTATATTTGCAGCGGTAAGTTTTATTTTTAGGCATAAGTTGAATGCCTCTTCTTTATAAACAAAGAAATTGTATAAGCTGTATGAAACGAAAATTACACCTTATTATATATGTAGCGATCATCGTGTTGCTGACCGGTTGTGCTCAGCGGCCTAGGAAGTATGTCATTGGCGTATCCCAGTGTTCGGAAGATATCTGGCGTGATAAACTGAATGATGAACTCAAGATGGGCGAATATCTCAACGATTCGCTTATCGTGAAACTGGCTTCTTCCAACGATGATAATGTGTTGCAGAATAAGCAAATTAACCAGTTTGTCGATGAGGGCGTAGATCTGCTTATCGTATCTCCTAATCAGCTGAGTGCTATATCCAAGGCAGTAGAGCGTGCTTACGATAAAGGTATTCCTGTGATTCTCTATGACAGGAAGACCAATTCTGATAAGTATACGGCATTTATCGGCTGCGATAACTATACGATAGGTAAGTCGATGGGCACTTTTATCGCCCAGCAGCTTCAGGGAGAGGGTCGCATCGTTGAAATCAGTGGCTTAGAGGGATCTTCGCCTGCTTTGGAGCGCCATCGTGGTTTTATGGATGCTATCAAGCCTTATCCAGGGTTACAGGTTGTAGCCTCGGAGGGAGGAAACTGGAAAGAAGAGGGTGGAATCCAGGCGATGAAACGCATATTGCAACAGACACAGGACTTTGATTATGTCTTTGCCCATAATGACCGTCTTGCCTGGGGAGCTTATGTGGCTGCCCGCCAGATGAGGGTAAAGCGTAACTATAAGTATACCGGAGTAGACGGCATGGCTACCGAAGGTGGTGGTTTGGAACTTGTGCGCGATGGTATTTTCGAAGCCTCTTATCTTTATCCTACCAAGGGTGACGAGGTTATAGCGCTTGCCATGAAGATATTGAAGCATCAGCCTTATGAACGCGACAATTATCTGAGCACTTCTATCATAACCCAGGCAAATGCTGCCCTTACATTGATGGAGGCTAGAGATGCCGAGCGCCAGGCGCGAAATCTGAAGGCTTTGCATAAGCAGGTAGATCAGTATCTGTCTGATTATAACTCACAGAAAATCATGCTCATAGGTCTGTGTCTGTTCCTCTTTGTTTGCCTTGCAGCTGCGGCTTTAATTTTCAGAGGTTATCTGATAAAGGTGAAACTGAACGAAACATTGGCTAAGACAAATGGCGAACTGAAGCGACTGAATGTAGAATTGGGTGAAAAGAATGAAGAATTGAAACGATTGAATGAGGAGGTCTTGGAACTCACTCATTCCCGTCTGGTATTCTTTACCAATATCAGTCATGAACTTCGCACGCCTTTAACCCTGATAGCCGACCCGGTAGAGATGCTGCTCGAAGATACCGGCATCAAGGGCAAGAGCCGCGAACTCTTGAAGATGGTGCAGCGTAACGCACTTGCCCTCCAACAGTTGGTAAGTAACATTCTTGATTTCCGTAAGATTCAGAATGGCAAGATGGAGTTGAAACTCTATCGCTTCGACATTGTGAAGACCTTGACGATGTGGGTGGGCGACTTCCAGCTTACTGCCGAGCGCAAGCAGATCAGACTGCATCTGGATGTTGATGACTTGAAAGGTAGCCATGAAATGATTGCCGATCAGGAGAAGATTTCCCGTATCGTGTTCAATCTGTTGAGCAATGCCTTGAAATATACGCCTGCTGGTGGCGAAATCTTTGTTTCGTTGAAAGATGAAGGTGCCAATCTACGTCTTGACGTGAGAGATACGGGCAAGGGAATCTCGCAGGATGAGGCTGATAAGATCTTTGAACGCTTCTTCCAGGCCAAGGGTGCTGCCAGCGGTACGGGTATCGGTCTGGCTCTGGTGAAATCATTTGTAGAGTTGCATCATGGTGAGGCTAGGGTAGAAAGTGAACCGGGAAAGGGCTCTGATTTTATCGTTGTCATTCCTCGTGAGCAGGAGGGTGATTCACAAGTTATCCACAATGGTGTGGATATTGTGGATAACTCTGCAAATGCTTCTGCGTCAGATGGTAAGAATGTGGTAGATGAATCTGTTTTGCAATATATTGACGATGGAGACAGAAGTCGTGGAAAAGTTCAGCAGTTGGTAAGCGAGAATACCAATCGTCCTACTGTTCTGGTTATTGATGATAATACCGATATCCGTCAGTATGAGCGTACTCTTTTGCAGGATGAGTATATTGTTCTTGAGGCCGCCGATGGTAAAGAGGGATTATCCGTTGCCATGAAAGAGGTGCCTGACTTGGTGATTTGCGATGTGATGATGCCTGTTATGGACGGTTTGGAGTTTACTGAACAGCTGAAGACAAATACGGCTACCTCTCATATCCCTGTTATTATGCTCACGGCGAAGAACCTGGAGGAGCATCGCGCCGAGGGTTATGAGCATGGAGCTGATTCCTATATTACCAAACCATTCCATAGCAAGGTGCTTCTCGCCCGTATCGAGAATCTCTTGCGACAGCGTCAGCTTCTGAAGAATCTTTATCAAGGTACTAAAGAGGCTGAGAAGGAGATTTCTGAGGCTCATCTGGAAGATCGTGACAAGCAGTTCCTCAAGCAGCTTCAAGCCATTATCCAGAAGAATCTTTCTTATAGCGAGTTTGGAGTTGAGGATATGGGACAGCAGATTGGCTTAAGCCGTGTGCAGCTCTATCGCAAGGTGAAGGCGATGACAGGCTCTTCTGTTGTTGACTTACTCCGTAAGGCTCGCCTTGCCAAAGCTAGGCGTTTGCTCGAAACCCGTAGCATGAGTGTCTCTGAAGTAGCCTATGAAGTGGGCTTCTCAGCGCCGTCTTACTTCACAAAATGTTTCAAGGATGAGTATGGTATGTTACCTGGTGATGTAGGTAATGTTTTGGGAAATAACTAGTAATGAGAGAAAGCAGCTGGGGCAAAATGTCGTCAGCTGCTTTCCTTTTATGTCTCCCAATCTTCAAATTCCAGTTCAAGCTCTTTGTACTCGGGCTTGAAACTGCTGTTCTCCTTATCTTGCTTCCTGGCTTCTTCTGATGAGGCATTGCTTAAGGACAGACCAAGCAGGCGGATGGGATGAGCAGAGGAGTAATCTACCTGTTTCAGCAGCCGTTTGGCAAGAGGTAGGATATCATCCTTCTTTTTCAGAACCTTTTCTTGCGAGATGCTTCTTGTTATCTGGGTAAAATCGGCAAACTTCACCTTCAGCGTCAGGGTTCTTCCTTCGAAACCGCTTTTGGCGATGCGCTCCAGCAGTTCGAGTACAGTATGGTACAGTTCGATAATCACAGCCGTTTTTAGATAGATATCTTCCAGGAAAGTCTGTTCGCAGCCTACCGATTTCCGTTCCCGGTAGGTGATGACAGGACGTTCGTCTATCCCCCTTGCGAAATCATAGAAGATGTGTCCGGCTTTTCCGAACACTTCTACCAGATGTTCTTCGGATACTTTCCTCAGGTCAGCTCCGTTGAAGATACCCATGAAATGCATCTTTTGCAGTGTTTTCTTGCCCACGCCCCAGAAATCCTCTACAGGCAGCTGGGCGATGAAATCGAGCGCCTTGTCGGGATGAATGGTGCAGATGCCGTCGGGTTTGCGGTAATCTGAAGCCACTTTGGCGAGAAACTTGCAGTAGCTGATGCCAGCTGAGGCGGTGAGCCCGGTTGCCTCCTTGATACGGGTTTTGATATCTTTGGCAATATCCACCGCCAGTTCTATTCCTTTCTTATTCTGTGTTACATCAAGAAAGGCTTCATCTATGGAGATGGGTTCGATGAGATCGGTATATTCCTGGAATATCTGATGTATCTGATGGGATATTTTTGCGTAATAATCATGCCGGCAGGGCACGATGATGAGATTAGGGCAGCGCTGCTTGGCTTGAGCGATGGATTGCGCCGAGTGAACGCCATACTTCCTTGCCTCATAGCTGGCTGTAGAAACCACACCACGAGGTCCGTCGAAGCCTACCGCTACCGGTTTGCCCCGAAGTTCCGGATTGTCTCTTTGCTCTACCGCAGCAAAGAAGGCATCCATGTCGATATGTATGATCTTTCGCTCTGTCATTCTTGCCTTATTTTTCCCAAAAGTACAAAAAAGATGCGTTTCCACAAAATCTAAGCTGTTTTTTATTGTTCGTTAACGTTTTTGGGTATTAGCCTACATGCTCCATCGAAACAGGCTGCGTTGAGTATCGCAAGTACTTGCATTAGCCAACGAAGCTATCTGTGTCTGCTTCCGGAGTCGTCTCCGATAGCTAATGGAGTCGTCATCGATAGCTTGTTGAGTCGTCTCCGTTAATTTAACGAGTCGTCTCCGATAGCTTACAAAGCCGATTGGATATGCTAATTCAGTTACTTTTGTAAGCTCACTCAGCCACTTTAGTAAGCAGATTCAAGCACTTGAACTCATTAGCTCAAGTACATCATGACACGCTCTTAATAGTCTGTAGTGATCTATATGACTCCCTTTGGCTGAAATAGAAAAGAGTTAGTTAAGAAGTAGAAAGTAGCAGAAAAGTGTGAAATTCCGTTCATGTAATAGCAATTATGTTACAATGAACGGAATTTTTTATTCGATGAAATGATTTTTTAAGCCGCTGTTCAGACCTTTATGTATTTTTGCAACAGAAATCAAAACATTAACGCTAACAAATTAAACATTTAAAGTATGAACAACTTATTAAATGGAAAGAGCGCAGCCATGATGCTTGCACTTTCATTGGTAAATGTTACAGCAGCTTTTGCACAGGATGATAATTCAAGTGCTAAGGAAGAAGGTAATCGTAATGTGATGCTCAATGCAGCCAGTGCGAATGGTCCTCGTGAGATTCAGATAGGTTTGCCTTCTGCCGATGTCAACGTTTTGGAGAATGGCTTGCCTGTTACTTACGCAACCAATCCTCATTCTGTCAATACCATCTGGCGTGGCGATGCAAGTTTGAGCCATCAGGGATTGCTCAAGATTGCAGAGACAGCTATCACTACCGGTAACATTGGTTATGCCGTGAACTCTTTCACCCAGAAGGGACAGAAGGGATTCAATGGTAAGCTGAACTATAAGAGCAATCACTTCGGATTGCAGGAATTCTCTCTGAATATGAATGGTGATTTGGGTAAGGACTGGTACTACAGCTTTAATATGTATCAGGATTTCGACCCGGGAACCTTCAAGATTAAGTCAACTCCTTATCAGGACCGTACTCAGATTTACAAAGCTCTCCTTACCAAGAAGTATAACGGCAATCGTGGTGAGTTCACTGCCATGTATAAGTATGCCAATAGCCATAACGTGTATAGCTATGCTACCCAGAGTGCTCCATTTATCTATGTAGGTGATGGAAGCGTGAAGGAGTATGGAGATTTCAAACTCGGTACCACCTCTTATCTCCCTATCGATAACGAGATGACTTATCGCGATATGCGTACTGGTGAGTTGAAGCAGACTTCTCTCTATGATGCCTGCCTGAACAAGTCAAGCGAGGTAACCCTGATGAACAACTACCGTTTTGACAACGGTTTGAACTGGAAGGCTACCTTGAAGTACGATCACTCACGTGGTGCGATGGTTTACCAGTCACCAATGTCTATCATCGATTTGAAGAGCGCTGCCAATCAGGGCGTATATAATTATATGTATCGCGATATCGACGGACAGACTAAGGCTTACGATGGTCAGTATGTTCAGACCCGTATGTCCTGTCTCAATGCCGGTAAGATTGATGAGGCTCTTTTCACCACCGAGCTCAGCAAGAAATTCAGTACTTCCACCTTCCGTCTTGGCGTGAATGAGTGGTTCTACCATATCGATTATTGCTCAAATACAACCATGTATGACCAGAGTGTTCCTGCAGATGGCAATTATGCCTTGCGAGTTTGGGATGCAAAACAGCGCGACAGCTACTTCTACGATTTCAACAAGAACGCCTCTGAGTATTACAAGGGAAGCGAAAACAAGCTGGCTCTCTACTTCACTCACGATTGGGATGTCACCAATAAGTTGAACTTCTACTATGGTGCCCGTCTGGAGTGGCAGAAGCTGAAGGGTGAAAACGCAGCAGTGAAGAATGCCAATGGTGAATTCGTAGGCCGTTTTGCCGATTACTATCTCGGTGCTACGGCACCAGATAAGACTAAGATTGCTCCGGCAGACTTGAGTTACAACTGGTTGAACTACGATTTCTCTGTAGCAGCAACTTAAGTTGACCAATAACTTCGGCTTCACTGGCGATTTCACTTACATCGTTCAGCATCCTAAGTTCGAGGCTTTTGCCCCAGCTACATTGCCAAATACGGATAAGATTTCTGTGCCACTCGGTCGTGCAGGTATCTACTACAATAACTCATGGTTGAGTTTGACATCGTTGTTCTCTTACATCTCAAAGACCAACAACAACTCAACTCTGAACTTGCAGCATGGCAGTGAAATCAAGGCAGCTCCTATGGCTTACGATATTCAGACATGGGGTTGGACAACCGATGCTGTGGCTCATCCTTTCAAGGGATTCGATTTCCACTTCCTCTTCACTTATCAGAAGCCAACTTACAAGAAATATGAGACATCGGTTACCTTCAGTGATGGTACCCCTGGCAACATCAATGCCACTGGCAATATCGTAGCAGAGATTCCTCAGATTCTCATCGAGTTGGATCCAAGCTACATGATTACCAAGGACATCAAGCTCTGGACCAGCTTCCGTTACTTCAGCAAGACCTATGCCAACATCAATGAGGCATATTACTTCAATGGTCACTGGGAGACTTTCGGAGGTTTGAACTGGCAGGCAACCAAGCGCTTGGCTCTCGGCTGCACCGTAGTCAACTTCCTCAACCAGACTGGTGCCAAGGGTAGTATCGCAGGTGCCGAACTGATTACCAAGGATGAGGCAAAGGGAATCAAGAATCAGATTATGACGGGTAGCTATCTTCGTCCATTCACTGTAGAATTCACAGCTTCGCTGAAGTTCTAATTAGTTCAAACATAACATAATAAGATAAGGCAGTACTATATGATAATGTATAGTGCTGTCGATAATAACGAAAACAATGCTATATTCTATAGATAAACAATAACAATTAACAATAATTTTACAATGGAAACAAACAAAATGCTGATGGCTGCCTGCCTCATGTTGATGGCATCAGCTACAACTTCTGCCTTTGCACAGAAGATGAATATCGAACACAAGGGTGATACTACTATCATCAAAGTGGAGAATCCTACCAAGTATCTTCTTCTCCCTATCCAGGAAGAGAAGGATGAGGCCCAGGTTTTGCTCGATACAGGTTCTAAGGATGATACCTGGATGGACGTTCGCCTGGCTCAGAATGGTTCTGATTACTATGTGCCTTTCGCTTTGGGCAAGGGTAAGACTGCTACCGTCAAGATTCTTGGCTTGAAGAAGGATGCTTTGGCACTCAACTTGCTCAAGCTCAGCGATACATTCGACACCACCAATACCGATTACTATCGCCCATCTTATCACTTCACTCCGCTCTATGGTTGGATGAACGACCCTAACGGAATGGTGTATAAGGATGGTGAGTATCATCTCTATTTCCAGTATAACCCATACGGAAGCAAGTGGGGCAACATGCACTGGGGACATGCCGTAAGCAAGGACCTGGTTCATTGGGAGCATCTCGATCCAGCCATCGCTCGCGACCCTGTAGGTCATATCTTCTCTGGTAGTTCGGTTGTGGATAAGAAGAATACGGCAGGTTTCGGCAAGAATGCCATCATCGCCATCTATACCAACAACAGTAGTGTAAACCATGATGAGGTGCAGTGCATCGCTTATAGCAATGACAATGGTCGTACCTTTACCAAGTACGAGGGCAACCCAGTGTTGACTCCATTCGATGGCTTGAAGGACTTCCGTGACCCTAAGGTGTTCTGGTATGAGAAGGGAAAATGCTGGTATATGATTGTTTCTGCTGATAAGGAGACCCGCTTCTACAAGTCAAAGAATCTCAAGAAATGGACTTACGTGAGTGCCTTTGGTAAGGGCTTGGGTCAGCAGCCATGCCAGTATGAGTGCCCAGACTTCTTCCAGTTGCCTGTAAATGGTGATAAGAAGAACATGAAGTGGGTGATGACCATGAATATCAATCCAGGTTGCTGGTTTGGTGGCAGTGCAACCGAGTATTTCGTAGGCGATTTCGATGGCAAGAAGTTTACTTGTCCTGATGCCCACGATGTGAAGTGGCTCGATTGGGGTAAGGATCACTATGCTACCGTTACCTTCTCAAACACAGGCGACCGAGTATTGGGTATCACCTGGATGAGCAACTGGCAGTATGCCAACCTTACTCCGTTCAAGCAGAACCGTGGTGCCAACGGTTTGCCAAGAGAGTTGAAACTTTACGAGAAGAATGGCAAGTATTATATTTCTGAGAATGTAGCTCCTGAAGTATATGCATTGAGAAAGGAAACCAAGGATTTGGCTGATGCTTCTGTTGCTGATGCCAAGGATCTGAAAGGTGTTGCAGCCAATATGGAGGGTGCCTTCGAGATTGAGGCTGATGTAACACCAGATGCCAACGGTATTGCCGGTATTGAGATTTCAAACAACAAGCGTGAGCGCACCCTGATTTATTTCGATATGAAGCAGGGCAAGGTGGTTATGGATAGAACAGAGAGCGGTTTGACCGATTTTGGCAAGCAGGCAGTTCCTCACGATATCGAGTTGGCTTGGGACAAGCAGCGTGCTGCAGAAGGCAAGGAGCCTGCCCGCATCACCAACTCCATCAACTACAAGAACGATTTCGCTCTGGCTACCTGGGCTCCATTGAGTCTTTGCGAGGATGGCAAGAAGACCTATCATGTTGATATTTTCGTAGATAAGTCATCTGTAGAACTCTTCGTAGATGGCGGTCGTATCGCCATGACCAACCTCGTCTTCCCTGTAGCTCCATACGAGAATGTGAAGCTCTACACCCAGGATGGCAAGGCTGAATTCAAGAATCTGAAGGTTCATAAGCTTGGTTTGTAATCACGTAGATATTGTATGGTCGAATTGTAGGTTTAAATGTAAATAGTAATGAGTCGCAACCTGATAATATTTTAGGTTGCGACTCTTTTTTTCGGCTCAGGGGAGATTGTCCGTGGATAAAACAACCTCTGTTTCTTATTTACCGGTTTGCTGTTTCATTCCCTCAAAAAACTTTTGCTGCAATTGTTTGGCCAGTTGATTATCAGGGTTGAGTTTGAGAGCTTTCTCGTAATCCTGCATCACTTCCAGATAATAGCGTTGACCGTTTTGCCCAGGATTCTGTACGATGCGTACCATATAGAGAAAACCGCGAAGGGTACAGATGTCAGACGGGTCAGCATGCTTTATATTCTCCATCTTGGCAATAGTTTCTTCTGTCTCTTTTAGAAGATTTTCTGTTTGTGGAGCATGCGGATTCATCACGGAATAATTGAGACTTTGCAAAGCTATCTGAAACTTGGGCTGGATGCTATCAGGAAACATATCATCAATACGCTTCATCTCTGCAATACAATTAAGTATGCTCTCTGATGTCGGTTGCTGAAGTTTAGCAAGCGACTGTCCGATAAGTCCCTGCATTGTGGATTGCTGGGCATAGATAACTACAGATGTTGTCATGAAGAAGACTGACATCAATACGAATCGTTTAAAAGTTTGAAATGTCATATGCTTTATTATTTTTAAGTGAAACAAATATGCCTATATATAAAAATCTGTCTCTAGATGGAACTATCGAACGTCCGTTAGTATTATATCCGAAAATGTTTGTACGGCCGAGGATGTTGTTCAGAGAAGAATAGATAATGACCTTGGGACTTAGCAGATAAGTAAGGTTTATATCTACGCTATTATAATGTGGTGTCTTGCCAATAAGAAAATGACGTCCGCTTGCATACGATTCAGTCAGCCCGATGATTGCTTTGCCGAATGAATATTTTGCTGTCAATCTCAGATTATGCCTTGAGGCGTAGTCAGGTATTCGCTCTTCTGTGTATTCGTGATAGAATCGCTTGGAATCGTTGTAGGAATATGAAAATGCTGTGGTCAGATGTTTGAAAAGCGAATGCTCTTCTACAAAAATGTCTATACCTTTACTCTTTCCATATCCTTTCGGTTGGTAAATACCCTTTTCCCATAAAGGCAATCGCTGATATTTTTTCCAGTAGGGTTCTATTCGTATGAGTGTACCAGGCGACTTATATTGTATGGATAGGATAGCATGATCTGCCGTACTTTGTCCAAGAGATTTCTTGTTTGTTGCAAGATAGTCATCTTCTGGAGTCTGGCTATACCGACCGGTAGCGAATGAAAGCTGAAAATTCTTGTTAGGAATATAACATAGTGTAGCCCTTGGCATAAACAGCCAGTTGGCATGAGCCATATATTCTGTCCTTGTCGAAATATTCAGGAACACATGGGGCATCATCCTCCATTGGGCATCAATATGAGCAGCAAGAATATTATAATCCAACTTGTAGCAATCGTTTTCGTACTCCATGAGGCTGTTTCGCTGATAGTCCTCCATTCCTGCCGATATTTTTAGTGCATCCGAGCAAATTTTGCGTATTCCTGTTTTCAGATGTATCTCATTCCTGAAGTTGTAATATCGGTCACCAGCAATCTTCGCATCTTCTATATCGTTGAATACCGATGAGCTTGCCATACCGCAAAAGAGCGTGTAGCCAGCACCCCACTGTGCCTTATAGGTTGTGTTGGCATAGATATTATTCTCTTTGAGCGAAAGGTTTTGGTTGTCTATATGCTGTCCTACAGATGTAAAATCATAGCCAACGTATGTTTTCAATATTCCGGCATTTCGGAACTCATTCTTGTATTGTGATTCGCCAGATAGTTTTAGATAAGGCTTGTTGAAATCAAGCCTTTCTGAAAATAACTGATTGTAGATTCCCAAACTTGTTAGTGCGGCATTAAAGGATAAGCTGCTGTGGGAATATGCCTTGGTGCCACCGATGTTCCAGTCAACCAATGATGCGCTGACTCCATATTTGTCACTTGTTGCAGCATCTGATGTTTCCATAGGGAGAACGGAGGAAAGTGCTTGTCCATATTCTCCGCTATATCCACCAAGAGAAAAGTTGATACCTTTAAATATAAAAGGAGAGAATCGTCCACGTACAGCAGTATTTTCTGTGTTTGTACTATATGGAACAAGGACGTGCATTCCGTTAATGAAAGTCTGGCATTCTTCGCTTTCTCCACCACGGACATAGAGTTTTCCATTTTCTCCCACTTTTTGAGTGCCGGGTAAAGTTTGCAGGGCTGCAACAATGTCCCCGCATGAATTACCTGCCATCACAACATCTAAGGCATCCATAGTCTTGAAGTTGTCACTTCTCCCGAAACTGTAAGTGCTGGCAGATATTACAACTTCTTGGATTGCCGTAGCTTTTTCTTTCATTTGGATAGAAAGATTATGTAACTTGCAGGCATCTGTAGTCTGCATATATTCTTCAAAACCAATCATGGTAATCTTGATAGACGCTTCTCCAGTTTTTGATGTGGAAAAGGAAAACCTGCCCAGAGAATCTGTCAGGCATCCATCAATTGTGCCCATGATGAAAACATTGGCACCTGCAAGCGGTTCCTGACCGCTTTTTACCATGCCTGATATGATGGTCTGTGCAGCCAGGTTGCAGACTGTAGTCAGCAGCAATGCGATATGTATTATTCGATGTTTCATGCCGCAAAGATACTGCATGAAACTGGAGTTACCAAATTCTTAGGATATACAACTAAAACTTATGATAGAAAGCTAGTTAAGATGCCGAATAACTAAGTTGAAGGACAAATAACTATGTAAGATAAGTCTTTAACTTGGGCACGAATCTTCGGGAAACGGGTATGATGTTTGTGCAATTTCCGAGAGTCAGTTGATAACCATTTGAGTTGCCTCGTGCCGAAGTGATATTATTCACATTGACAGCAAAAGAACGGTGACATTGGAAAATGTTCTCAAACTCTTTCAACTCTTCAAGAGCATGGGTTAGTGTTGTATGGATATCAACAGCAACAACATTACCTTCTTTTAGAAAACAGACGGATACATTGTTTTTCTGTGCTTCGATATAAAGTAGATCGTTGATGGCAATCGACAGATCGTTTCCTCTTACGTTAGTATCATGGATGGTAATAGATACTTCTTCCTGTTCCTTTGTTGTATTGCGCAACAACTCTTCCATTCTCTCTCGTAATGTTCTGTTGTATTGCATTCCGATAGATAATGTCGTAAGAAATATGCCTATGATAATAGTCCAATTTAGAAACAAGAGAAACAGACTGAATGTAATCGTATAATGAAACAAGTATGAGAATAGGAGGAAATTACCGAAGGCAATGATGAAAATCAGTCCGAGTATAGCTACTCCTTCATGCCAGATACGCCAGGGCTTGATAGTTTGATGCAAATACTTCAATATCGTTGCAGCGTATGTTATGTGGCATCCAAAAGTTACCAGTCCGAATAATGTAGCAACAAAGCATTTGTTACCTTGATATAAGCAGAGTCCAAATGGCTGCAGAAAATATAAAATTACCCAAATGATGAAGCCAAAGATGCTACTATCTTTTAGCAAGTGTTTACTCTGTTTAAAAGGATATGTTCGAGTTAGAAACGACATGTTGAATCTGATTTATTTAATTAACGCAGCACTATCATTTATCTTCTTTATCAGAGTACCTAAGCTACTCTGTTGGTGCACCGGGATGCTTGCCATATCCAGACATTTTGTTTATTATCGTGCTGCAAAAATAAAACAAAGTTCTGAATGACACGGCAAAAGTACAAATAAAATTTGAAAAACGTACTTTTGGAGACGTTTATTTTGGTAATGAAGCATTTTCTTATGATGTCTCAGGACTTTTTATCACATTATTATTATATATCCTCAAATCCGCAACCTATAGGGTTTAGTGGGATTTTGCTTGCAAAGCGACAAAATTCATTTTATTGTACATATTTCTTGCACAACAGAAATGTCGCAGACACAAAATCCCCTTACCCCATAAAGCGACTTGAGGTAATACGCTGGTTTAACCAGAAAAGCATGGTCTTTAACCAAAGTCTGTCTTGAACAGGTTGGCATAAGCATTGTTGTCTGAGTAAATGTTCAATACATGCCTACGTGATGTCTTAATCCATTTCGCAGGAACAGAGATGAACTTGAAAACAAAGGTCTTGATTCTGCTGGTGGCACGCAATCCAAATTCATGGGTTTTCAATCTCTGCATAATAGCTTTGTAGAAGTTTCTGATGAGAGCTGTCATAAGCAGGAATACAGTATTCTGTGCCATGAACGATTTTGGCAATCGATTCCAGCCAAAGCCATTGTTCATGTCATCGAAGATGCGTTCCTTGCCACCACGAAGATTGTAGAATTCCACGATGTCTCTTGCACTCGACTTGTAATCGTTAGTCAGTATACATCTGTAGGTATATTCGCCTTCCCAAATGTCAAGGTCTCCATCTATTCGCCTTTGTCTCTGTATGACAAGACGATACGGTTTTCCTTTCCATTTCTCAACAAGGATAGAATTCAACTCAAACTCAATACCGTTGATTTCAACAGTTTTCCATCCAGTTAAGGCAAACATGGAATCGTAGAAAGAAGAGCATCTGTTGGCACGAATATAAAAATGCCTGCAATGAGCCTCTACCATATCTACGATTTCCTCCGAACATGAGCCGCAATCCATGCGGGCACGAGAAATATATATTTCCGAAGCCTCCAATCGCTTGAAGATTCTTTCCAAAGTTTCTTTTTGGTTGAAGCGTACGTTTGTGTTGCCGTCTCTATTTTCAATACCAACAATCATGTCGTTAATGACAGCTACGCCTGGACTATAGCCCAAGAACTTCTTGTAGGTTGGTTTTGCATCATACTTCTCTGTTTCAATGAACTGATGGTCAAAGTCAAAATCATACTCTTGACCGGATTTCAATTGACCAGTAGCAAGCAGGGCATTGACCAGTAAGCAGTTCATCTTGTCTGCAGTATTGAAATCATAGGATTTGCCAGAAGCAGACTTATAGGTGATGCTCTTAAAAGTCAGTTCTTCGATAGCACGTAATATGGTGTCTGCGCTGCAAGTGCGAAGAGTTGGATGAAGAGACAAATGTTTCATCAGGTGAGTTGTAACATCCTCAATACATGAGCCACCACAAAGATATACGCACATCAGAGAGCGTAGAATCTCGCTATATTGATAACCAAACATAGTGCATCTCAATCCCAAGGTGGAATCTATGGTTTGAGCTAAAAGAGCATCAAATTGCTCCATAATCGAAAAAATTCCCCCAAAAGGAGTGAGTTTCTCAGATTTTATTTGTATCTTTGCCATGTCATATTAGAGTTTTGCTTGTCTTCTTTTCGCAACACTAAGGTAAGTGAAAATTCTGACATGGCAAAATCCTGGGTAACTTTTTGTTGCACAGGCACTTATAAATAATGTTAAATATAGTGTTGCGGAATTAAGGTATATATGCATCATCTTTCATGATAGCAAGAAACATCAATCCTACTCTGTTCGACCTCTCGGGAAGAAAAGTCCTTGTGCCACAAAAAGGACACATTTATATTATGGGCAACAAGAAAGTCGTATGGTAGGAACGTGTGTTTCGGATAAAATATAATAAAAGCCGCAATTTGTAAACGCAAACTGTGGCTTTTTCGTTTTTTTATGCTATCTTTGCACACAGATAGTGTTTTTAAAGATAGATCATGATGGAACAGCCAGTAAAACTAGTACCTTATGGGGTGGCAGATTTTGCTACGGTAATAGAGCAGAATCTATATTATGTGGATAAGACGATGTTTATCCCGGAGCTGGAGAAGCAGCCTCGCAATCTCTTCTTCATCCGCCCTCGTCGTTTTGGTAAGAGCATATTCTTGAGTATGCTCTATTCTTACTATGACTGTGCGCAGAGCCATAAGTTCCAGAGTCTTTTTGGAAATCTGTGGATAGGTCAGCATCCTACTCCTTTGCAGGGAAAGTATCAGGTGCTGTTCCTCGATTTCTCCCAGATTACGGGTAATATCGACAAGCTTGAGACTAAGTTTAATTCTTATCTCAGCATCAACCTTGATGCTTTTGTCCGTCAATATTCAGAATATTATCAGGCAGAGATGGAAGAAATCCTGGCGCAGGAAGATTTCGAGGAAAAGATGGAACTGATATTCAAGGCTGCCAAGGCGCACCAGTATCATCTGTATCTCATCATCGATGAGTATGACAATTTCACGAATGTCATACTCAACGAACGTGGTGAGAAAGTATATCATGCAATAACCCATGCCGACGGCTTTTATCGTGACGTCTTCAAGAAGTTCAAGGGTAATTTTGAGCGTATCTTCATGATGGGTGTAAGCCCTGTAACCCTGGATGATGTGACGAGTGGATTCAATATAGGTTGGAACATTTCTATCAAGCCGGAGTTTGATGAGATGCTGGGCTTCTCTACCACCGATGTGGTGGAGATGTTTACCTATTATAAGGAACATGGTAGTATTCCTGCTGATAGTGATATTGATGCCATCGTCAATAATATGAAGCCATGGTATGATAACTATTGCTTTGCTAAACAGGCATTGAAGAAGAAAACTCGTATGTTTAATTGTGATATGGTTCTTTATTACCTTCGCAATTATATGGATGCCGGATGTCCGCCAGAAGAGATGATTGACCCGAATACCCGTACCGATTACGGCAAGATGAAGAAACTGTTGCAGTTTGACAAGCTGGATGGAGAGCGTAAGGGCATCATCCGCAAGATAGCAGAAGAGGAACAGATTGTTACCCAGCTTTATGAGTCGTTTTCTGCGTATCAGATTCCAAAGGCAGAGATATTCCCAAGTCTTCTGTTCTATTATGGCATGTTGACCATCAAGGGAACTCGTGGCTCCAAGCTCATTCTGGGCATTCCAAACAATAATGTCCGCAAGCAGTATTATGGTTATCTGGAAGAGGAGTATCAGGCAAAGGCTTATGTGGATGTCAACCAGCTTACCGATTACTATTATGATATGGCATACGATGGTAAGTGGGAAGAAGGATTGCGCTTTATGGCGGATGCCTATGCCAAGGTTTCATCGGTGCGTGATGGCATTGAGGCTGAACGAAATCTGCAGGGATTCTTCATGGCTTATTTGAATCTGAATAATTATTATGTCACGGCTCCTGAGTTGGAGTTGAATCATGGCTATTGTGATTTCTTCCTTTTGCCAGACCTTACCCATTATGCCAGTCAGCATAGCTACATTCTGGAGTTGAAGGTTCTTTCGAAGAAAGATTTCTCTGCGATAGTTGAAGGTGAGTTTACGGAAGATGGCAAGCCTATGACCAAGGCCGAGAAACAGTGGCGTGAGGCTGTAGAACAGATTCATCGATATGCTGAGGCTCCAAGGGTTGAGGCTTTGCGCCAAGGCACAAAACTCCATCTCATCATCATGCAGTTTGAGGGGTGGGAACTTAAACGGATGGAAGAAGTATAAAAGTAATGAAAAGACTCTATATTATATTAATAGTATTACTTAGTAGTATGCTTCTTCTGGATTCATGCACCCAGAAGAAGATGGTGATTGGTGTGTCGCAATGTTGTAGCGGAGTTTGGCGCGAGAAGGTGAATAATGAGATGCGACTGGCGCAGTATCAATATAAGAATGTGGATTTGCTGTTTACTACTGCAGAGAATGACGGGCAACGCCAGGCTCGCCAGATAGACAGTATGATAGCCAGGAAGGTAGATTTAATCGTGGTGGCTCCTGATAACGTGAATGATGTAACACCTGCCATCGAGCGAGCTTATCGTGCGCATATCCCGGTTATCCTCTTCGACAGAAAGGTAAAGACACCCCATTATACAGCTTCCATCGGTGGCGATAATGTAGAAGCGGGTAGGGAAGTAGCACGCTTTCTTGCCAGTAAACTGGATGGAAAAGGTACCGTTGTTGAGATTACGGGCTTGAAGGATGCTTCCCCTGTCATTGAGCGCCATCGTGGTTTCCACGAGGTGATGAAGAATTATCCGGGAATCAAGGTGGTTACCCTGGAAAGCAACTGGAAGATGGAGCGCGCCCAGGAGTTGATGAAGCAATATCTGGATAAGGGCGGACATGCGGATGGCGTGTTCGGACATAGCGACTTGGGTGCCATAGGAGCCTTTCTGGAAGCAGAGAGACGAGGCATTGATAAGCAGATGCTGATAGTAGGCATTGATGGATTGCCTGGAGAATGGGAAGGAGTGGATAGAGTGAAGAGAGGACAGTTTGCAGCTTCTTATGTCTATCCTACCCAGGGCGAAAAGATTATGGAATTGGCGATGAATATCCTTCAGGGTAAACCCTATACGAAGGATAATGTGATGAAATCATTTCTTGCTACTCAGGAAAACTGCGATGCCATCGCTCTGCAATATCAGGATTTGGAAGCCAAGATGAAGAATCTGGATCAGATTTCTGACAGTCTTGATACTTATACTGAGGTTTCTCACATCCAGAAATGGATGCTTGTGGTTGCCTTTGTTCTAGTCTTGGTTTTACTCTTTGTCATCTACTATATATATAAGGTATATAGAAAGAAGTTACAGAAGCAGAAAGCCGTGGCTCGTGGCTTCATCGAGAACAAGGAGGGCTGGGCTGCTGAACTGAATCATCTGGATGAGAGTGATCGTTACTTCATGGACCGTTTCAAGAAGAAGATCCTTGAGAATATGGGCAATGCTGATATGAAGATGGATGATTTGGGAGCCCAGATGCTGTTGAGCAAGGTGCAGCTCTATCGCAAGGTGAAGGCTATGACCGGAAAAACGCCTGCCGAGCTCTTGAAAGAGATGCGCCTGCAGAGAGCCTATACGCTCTTGCAGCAAACAGACAAGACAATCTCTGAAGTTTCGGCAGAAGTAGGCTTTGCGTTACCGGGCTATTTCTCTTCCTGTTTCAAGAAGCAGTTTGGAGTTCTTCCTACCGATTTTAGAAATGAACAGGCATCTAAAAAGAAATAGTTTTCTAACTCCTTTAAAATAAGTATTTTAAAATCGTGGCGTAAGATTCGAAAATCGTTTCATGTAACATAATTATTGTTGCAGGAACGATTTTTTTTATTCTCATATCCAATCTTTGCCTAATTTTGCAGCAGTAATCAAACAATAACAATTTTTGAAACTTAAAATATTAAATATAGTATGAACAATCTTTCAAAATTACTAATGAGCTCTGCGCTCTGTGCTGTTTGCACCGTAGCTAGTGCACAACAGGTAAATGTAAATGGCATCGTAAAGGATGCTGCCGGTGAGACAGTCATTGGAGCGTCTGTCATGGTTAAGGGTACTAAGACCGGTACTGTTACCGACTTCGATGGTAACTTCCATGTAGAATGTGCTCCTGGTTCCACACTTGTTATATCTTATATTGGATATAAGACGCAAGAAGTAAAGGCTTCAGACAATATGGAGGTAACACTTCAGGAAGATGCCAACGACTTGCAGGAAGTAGTTGTAACAGGTTATACCACTCAGAAGAAGGCAGACTTGACCGGTTCCGTGGCTGTGGTTTCAACCAAGAACCTGAAGACAAGTTCAGAGACAGACCCGATGCGTGCTTTGCAGGGTCGTGTTCCTGGTATGACTGTTACTACCGATGGTTCTCCTATTGGTTCAGGAACCGTGCGTATTCGTGGTATCGGTTCTTTCAACTCTTCTCAGGACCCTCTTTATATCATAGATGGTGTGCCTACCACTATGGCATTGAATACCCTCAATACAAATGATATAGAGAGTATGCAGGTTTTGAAGGATGCCGCTTCGGCTTCTATCTATGGTTCACGTGCATCAAATGGTGTCATCATCATCACCACCAAGAAAGGTAAGAAGGGTAGCAAGGTTGCTGTTGACTTCTCTGCCAACCTGACTGCACAGTTCTATTCCAACCAGTCGAAGATGAAGCTGATGAATTCCAGCCAGTATGCTACTGCGATGGCTCAGGCAGCCCTGAACGATGGACTCGATCCTGTGGCTTATGCAGCCAACTACGGCATCGACTTGAATGCGGCCTCTGGAACTCCAATCACCGTTTGGAATCCTGCTACCAACCAGTATCAGAACTATACGATCAATGGTCGATATGATGGCTACATCAATGCCAAGAAGACCATGCGATTCTCAGATACCGACTGGCTCGATGAAATCTCTCGCACAGGTTTCTCGCAGAACTACGACCTCTCTGTATCTCATGCCAACGACAAGCATAGCGCTATGTTCTCCTTGGGATACAAGAATAATGAGGGTGTCCTGAAATATACCAATTTCGAGAATATCTCAGCTCGTTTGAATACCTCTTGGAATTTAAATAAGATTGTAACCGTAGGTGAGAATTTGACTTTGACTTATACCTCTCAGGTAGATTGCCATCCGATGGAGAATGCCTTGAAGATGCCTTCCATCGTTCCGGTTTACGAAGAAGATGGCAAGACTTTCGCAGGTCCTGTGGGTAGTATGGCCGACCGTCAGAACCCTTGTCGTGAGCAGTATCAGAACCGCAACAACCACCTCGATTACTGGCGCATTTTCGGTAATGCTTTCGTAGAATTGAAGCCTGTCAAGGGATTGACCCTGCGCTCTAACTTCGGTTTGGATTTCAAGACATCGTTTATCAATTCGATGACGAATACTTATCATTCCGATATTGTCAACAATGACATCGCCAAGACAACGCTCTCGAATAACAATGAGACTAACTGGACATGGTCTAACACAGCCCAGTACGTTACCCAGATAGGCAAGCACAACATCGATGTACTCGGTGGTATGGAATTTTCCAAGCAGTCGGTTATCGATTTCTCAGCCTATTCAGAAGGCTATGCGCTGGAAGATAAAGATTATATGTGGCCAAATGCTGCAACAGGAACGATGCGTAACTCGGGTGCAAAGGTAGGCTATCGCCTGGCTTCTTTCTTTGGAAAGGTGAACTACAACTGGGATGATCTCCTCCTGGCTTCCTTTACTATCCGTCATGATGGTTCATCACGTTTCGGTAAGGCACATCGCTGGGGTACTTTCCCTGCTGCATCACTCGGTTTCAGATTCTCTAATCTTCTGAAGAAGGATTGGTTGGATGATGCCAAGCTGCGACTCTCTTGGGGTCAGACGGGTAACCAGGCTATCGACAACAATGCACAGTTTGGTCTTTATGTAGTGGATTACGGATTAGACCGTGTAACCTCTACTGCATACGATCTCTTCCTGCAAGGTTCAGGTACCTTCCCTTCAGGTTATCGTGCCACACAGTTGGCTAACCCTAACTTGAAATGGGAGGCTGCTACCCAGTATAACGTAGGTTTGGATTACACCCTGTTTGGCAACACCCTCTATGGTACAGTGGATGCCTATATTAAGAATGTAAAGGATATGTTGATTAATCCTGCTTATCTGGGTGCAACTGGTGAAGGTGGAAATTCATGGCAGAATGGTCCTTCGCTCCGCAACTGGGGTATGGAGTTCACCGTGGGCTATCGCAAGACCTTGGCTAATGGACTTGGCATCGACGTGAACGGCAATCTGGATTTCTTCCGCAACAAGGTTACTTATTTGCCAGCAACAACAACAGGTGCTTACGCTCACACATCTACGGAAAACCTGGTGCAGAGTGGCAAGTCTTATGGTTCTATCGTAGGTTATGTAGCCGATGGAATTTTCCAGAATCAGGAAGAAGTAGATAAGTCTGGACAGCCAAATGCACGTGTCGGTGGATTGAAATACAAGGACTTAGATGGTAAAAATGGAATTACTTCAGATGATCAGACTTGGATTTTCGACCCAGTGCCAGCCTTCTCTTATGGTTTGAATATTGCTCTCAACTACAAGGGCTTTGATTTCAGTATGTTCTGGCAGGGTGTCTATGACCAGGATGTGTATAACAACCAAAAGTTCCAGACCGACTTCTGGGCTATTACTGATGGTGGTTCTAACAAGGGAACCCGTTTGCTCGATGCTTGGAATACCAACAACACCGGTTCTTCTATCCCACGTCTGAGCACCATGAACACAGCCGATGAGGGTCGTGCTTCCTCTTACTACGTTGAGAATGGATCTTACTTGAAGTTGCGTACTTTGCAGGTGGGTTACACCATCCCAAGCAGCATCCTCTCCAAGTTGAAGATGACCAGTGCCCGTGTCTATCTCTCAGGTCAGAATCTTTTGACCATCAAGAGCAATAGCCTGACCTGTTCAGACCCAGAGAATCCAAACTGGAACTATCCACTTTCAACATCCGTATCATTCGGACTTCAGGTAGGTTTCTAAAATGTTTCATATTTTTTAAAGAGAATTCTAAGATGAAAAAGTTATATACAATGGTGCTTGCAGTAGCACTGATAGGAACATTCTCCAGTTGTGATGATTTCCTGGATTACACCCCAACAGCTGTGGTTGATGAAGACAAGGCTTTCAGCGAGCCAGACAAGATGGTAAACAGTGCCTATGCGATGTTGGGTGACTGTTGGTATTCTTACCCATTCAACCTTTGGCCATATGGTGACCTTTCTTCAGACGATTGCTTGAAGGGTGGCGGTGGTACCGGTGACACCGGTTATCACGATGTGGAGATCTGGAGTACCTTGACCTCTACTAAGGGCGAACTCGACGAGTTATGGTATCGTCTCTATTGTGCCGTTTCCCGTTGCAACCGTGCTTTGGTTTCTTTGCAACAGAATGGTGAGAGCACACTGGGTGCTGAGGTAACCAAGCAGCGTGAGGCTGAGGTTCGCTTCCTCCGTGCTCATTTCTATTTCAAGTTACTTAGCATGTATCGTCAGATTCCTTGGATAGACGAGAAGGTTTATGAGGATAAAACAACAGAGAGCACATCAAACACTCAGTTTACTTACGAGGAATTGTGGCAGAAGGTGATAGCCGATTTCCAGACTGCATACGATGTACTTCCTGCTAAGCAGAAGGATGGCGGTCGTGTCAACAAGATTGCTGCCGCAGGTTATCTGGCTAAGTGTTATCTTACCATTGCCTGGGGTGATGGCTATGAGGCAACCGATGGTGTTGACCATATTAATAAGGAGTATATGCAGAAGGTTGTCGACTATACTGATGTGGTGAAGAATTCAGACTATGGTTACATGGCAGACTTCGGCGATATCTTCCTGCCTGACAATAAGAACAACAAGGAGTCTGTCTTTGCCGTACAGGCTTCCGACTATAGCGAGGACCATACTACCTTCGGACGTGGCAACTGGTCTAACGTGCTGAATGGCTGTTGGGGTATTTGGTCTTGCGGATGGGATTTCCACAAGCCTTCACAGGATCTGGTGAATGCCTTCAAGACCAAGAACGGACTTCCTGAGTTTGATGACTACAACACGACTTGTGATTATCCTGTAAACGGTGAGCCTAATAGTCAGAAATGGGATCCACGTTTGTTCCATACAGTAGGAATGCCTACCTTCCCATATAAATATGAGTCAGAATACACGATGACTACGGCCAACTCTCGTACACCAAACGTTTATGGTTACTATACCTCTCTGAAGGAAGTACCACAGCGTTCTAAGGGTGAGACATTCAATGGCTCTTGGCAGGCGTTTGCGATGAACGACTATGTGCTCCGTTATAGCGACATCATGTTGATGCGTGCAGAGGCTTTGATAGAGTTGGGCCGTCTGGCTGAGGCTCGTACCATCATCAACGATATCCGTCAGAGAGCCAAGAATTCTGTGGATAAGCATATTGAATATGCCAAGGATCAATGTGATATAGCCCTCTATCCTGAGTCTTATTTCCAGGATAAGGAGACGGCAAGAAAGTGCCTTCGTTGGGAGCGTCGTCTGGAAATGGCTATGGAGAACGGCCGCTTCTTCGACTTGCGCCGCTGGGGCATTGCTTCTGAGACACTGAACAAGTATTTCGAATCTGAGAAGAAAGATCAGTATGGAGAGCAAACATACGCACAATACTTGAAGGATGCCAAGTTCACACCGGGCAAGAACGAGTTCTATCCGGTTCCATATAACCAGCTGTATTACATTCCTGGTCTGTATAAGCAGAATAAGGGATACGAATAATTACCATCGGTATTTTTAGATAATTAGACAATGAAAAAGATATTTATTTCAGCGCTTGTCGCTCTTTGCGGTTTCACCGCCAGTTATGCCCAGCAGGCTTCCTTCTTGAGCAATAATCACTGTCTCTATCGCATCAGCCAGGAGAGTCAGAACCAGAAGTGTCTCTTGCTCCCTGTACAGGAGAATGCTGAGATGGCAAATATCAAGGTGATTGCTGACAACAAGCAGGTGAAAGCCTTCAATGTGAAGTTGGCTAAAGACCACGTAGATTATTACGTGCCTCTCTATATGAATGAGTTTGCCGGTTTGAAGGGCCTGGCTCTCGATATCCATGTAAACGGCGATTATAGCAAGGAGGGTTTGAATGCCCTCACTTGCTGGGAGAACATGAAGTTCTCTGATACTTTCGATATGAAGAATCGCGAGCAGTATCGTCCGGATTTCCATCACACTCCTGCTTACGGATGGATGAACGACCCTAATGGTATGTTCTATAAGGATGGTGTTTGGAATCTCTATTTCCAGTATAATCCTTATGGATCACAGTGGGAGAATATGACCTGGGGACATTCTACATCTACCGACTTGGTACATTGGAAGTTCCAGGGTGCCCCTATCCAGCCAGATGCAATTGGTACCATTTTCAGCGGTTCTGCCGTTGTGGATAAGAATAATACCGCTGGTTTGGGCAAGGGTGCTGTTGTGGCTCTCTACACTTCGGCTGGTGAGAACCAGACACAGAGCATGGCTTACAGCACAGATAATGGCAAGACCTTTACAAAATACGAGGGAAATCCTATTATCACCAGTACTGTGCCAGACTTCCGTGACCCACACATGTTCTGGAACGAGGACATCAAGAAGTGGAATATGATTCTGGCAGCCGGTCAGCACATGGAAATCTATTCTTCCGATAACTTGAAGGACTGGAAACTAGAAAGCTCTTTCGGTGAGAAGTATGGCAACCACGGTGGTGTTTGGGAATGCCCAGACCTGATGAAAATGAAGGTTCGTGGCACTGATAAGGAGAAGTGGATGCTCATCTGCAACATCAACCCTGGCGGTCCATCCGGTGGTTCAGCAACCCAGTATTTCGTAGGTGATTTCGACGGACACAAGTTTACTTGCGACAGCAAGCCAGAGGTAACCAAGTGGATGGATTACGGAAAGGATCATTACGCTACAGTTACTTTTGATAACGCCCCAGAAGGTCGCCACGTGGCTATCGCCTGGATGAGCAACTGGCAGTATGCCAACCAGGTTCCAACCCAGCAGTATCGCTCAGGCAATTCAATACCTCGCGACTTAGGTCTTTTCGAGTATAAGGGTGAAACTTATTGCAGCGTGGTTCCTTCTCCAGAGATGACAGCAGCAAGAAGCAAGAAGGCTGGCAAGAAACTCACAGAATCTTGCGAGATGGTTGTGAATCTGAAGGGAAATGCTACTATCACTTTGAGCAACGACAAGGGCGAGAAGGTAGTGATGAACTACGATGCCAAGGCAGAAACCTTCTCAATGGATAGAACCAAGAGTGGTAGGGTGGATTTCAGCAAGGACTTCGCTGCAGTCACCAAAGCTCCAACCTACGGCAAGATCAGCCAGCTGCGCATCTTCATCGACAAGAGCAGCATCGAGGCACTGGATGCTGACGGCAAGATGTCCATGACCAATCTCGTGTTCCCAAGCAAGCCTTACAACAAGGTTACTGTAAAGGGAAAGGGTAAGTATCAGATTTACGACATCAAGTAACTTCATCTGTTAAGAACTGAATCTATAACACTATTGTTTCTTAGCGTGTTAATGATGTAACAATGCAACAAAAATGGTAGTCGATGAACGATATTTTATGATATATAGTATCGTTTATCGCTACCTTTGCACCAGCAAAATAGAAACAATAACGCTAACAATTATGAATAAATCATCAAAGTTATCAATCATCCCGGTGATGCTCTGTTTCTTCGCCATGGGATTTGTAGATTTGGTAGGTATTGCCTCCAACTACGTAAAGGAAGATCTCAACCTCAATGATGCAACAGCCAATCTGTTCCCATCGCTGGTATTCTTCTGGTTTCTCATCTTCTCGGTTCCTACGGGAATCCTGATGAATAAGATAGGTAGAAAGAAGACAGTACTCCTGTCTTTGCTCGTTACCGTTATCTCACTTCTTTTGCCCATTTTCGGCGAAAACTTTGAACTGATGCTCGTGTCGTTCTCATTGCTGGGCATCGGAAATGCATTGATGCAGACTTCCCTGAACCCGCTGGTTTCAGTGGTGACATCAGGTCAGAACTTGGCATCCACATTGACCTTCGGTCAGTTTGTCAAGGCGATAGCTTCCTTCCTGGCTCCATACATCGCTATGTGGGGCGCCATGGCAAGTATTCCAACCTTCGGTTTGGGCTGGAGAATCCTCTTCCCAATCTATATGGTTATCGGAATCGCAGCTACCTTCTTCCTGGCTGGTACACCTATCGAGGAGGAGAAGAACGAGGGTAAGGCGTCTGGTTTCGGCGAGTGCTTCAAGTTGCTCGGCAAACCTATCGTGCTGCTTTCCTTCATCGGTATCATGTGCCATGTAGGCATCGATGTGGGTACCAATACCACAGCTCCTAAAATTCTGATGGAGCGTCTGGGATGGACGCTGAACGAGGCTGCCTTCGCTACATCGCTCTACTTCATCTTCCGTACCATCGGATGCTTCACCGGTACCGTTTTCCTCCGCATGATGAAGACCCGCACTTTCTTCGTTATCAGCGTAGTGATGATGGCTCTGAGTATGATAGGCATGTGGGTAGGCGAGAGCAAGATGATGCTTTATATCGCCATCGCCCTCGTGGGATACGGCAACTCTAACGTGTTCTCCATGATTTTCTCTCAGGCACTTCTTGCCATGCCTGATAAGAAGAACGAGGTGAGTGGACTGATGATCATGGGACTCTTCGGTGGTACCGTCTTCCCTTTGATTATGGGCTTTGCCAGCGATACTTGGGGGCAGGCTGGTGCTGTGGCTGTCATGGCTGTGGGAGTCGCTTATCTCTTCACTTATATCCGCAAGTTATAATAAAAATCATCCGCAATCGTTTATATCGTATATAATAAGGTGTAATTATGGAAACAAAGAATTTGAATACAAAATATTGTGTAGGTTTGGGCGAAATCCTCTTTGACGTTCTCCCTAGTGGTTCTCAACTCGGCGGTGCTCCTGCCAACTTCGCTTACCACGCAGGTCAGCATGGTTTGCATTCTGTAGCCGTGAGTGCTGTGGGTAAGGATGCCTTGGGCGAAACAGCCCTTCGCATTCTCGATGAGAAGAAGTTGAAGTATGTAATGCCTGAGGTAGATTATCCTACCGGTACTGTTCAGGTGCAGCTTGATAAGGAGGGCGTTCCTACTTACGATATCAAGCAGGGTGTAGCTTGGGATAATATCCCGTTCACCAGTGATATCAGGGAGATTGCTGTCAATGCTGGAGCTGTATGCTGGGGTTCTCTGGCTCAGCGCAGTGAGGTTAGCCGCAAGACCATCTATACGTTCCTCGACCATACTCCAGAGGATTGTCTGAAGATTTTCGACATCAATCTCCGTCAGAATTTCTATACTCCTGAGGTGATTACCGAGAGCTTGAAGCGCTGCAATGTGTTGAAGATCAATGACGAGGAGTTGATTACCATCGGCCGTCTCTTTGGTTATCCAGGTTTGGATATCGAGAACAAGTGCTGGCTGATTCTCGGCAAGTATAATCTCGATATGCTCGTGCTGACCTGCGGTGTAAACGGCAGCTATGTCTTTGCTCCGGGTGTGAAGTCATTCCAGGAGACTCCAAAGGTTGAGGTAGCTGATACAGTAGGTGCAGGCGACAGCTTTACCGGTACATTCTGTGCCAGCATTCTGAAGGGCAAGAGTATTCGGGAGGCTCACGAACTTGCCGTAAAGGTAAGTGCCTACGTTTGTACCCAGAATGGAGCGATGCCTCAGATTCCTGAGGAATACACCCGTTAATCTCGCTTCCCCTATTGGTTATATAGCAATATAAAATGATAGGTTTAAAGAATAGTTGATTTAAAGTTAATGTTAGTTGGTATGCTGCATCCTGTTCGCGAAGAATGGGTGCAGCTTTTTCATTTTCAGAAATACAATCTCTCAATTAGAATAAAAGAACCCCCTAAAATGGTAAAAAAATACCCCAAAATGGCAGAAATGAATAAAAAGATAACGTTTTCATGAAAAATATTGTAAAAGAGTTGCAGATTAATAGATTATTTTGTACTTTTGCATCTAAAATATTAGTAGAACATTAAAAATATAGATGTTATGAAAGACTTAGATTGGTCTAATTTGTCATTTGGCTATCGCCAGACTGACTACAATGTTCGCTGTTACTATCGCGACGGCAAATGGGGCGAAATAGAAGTTTGCTCTGATGAGTATTTGAAATTGCACATGGCTGCAACCTGTCTGCACTATGGTCAGGAGGCATTCGAGGGCTTGAAGGCTTATCGTTGCCCAGACGGTAAGGTGCGCGTGTTCCGTATGGACGAGAACGCTAAGCGCTTGCAGAGCACATGTCGCGGCATTCTGATGCCAGAGGTGCCTACAGAGATGTTCGAGGAAATGGTGAAGAAGGTGGTTCGCCTCAACCAGGAGTGGATTCCTACCTACGAGAGTGGTGCTACGCTCTATATCCGTCCGCTGCTCATCGGTACAAGTGCTCAGGTGGGTGTTCACCCTGCTACTGAGTATTGCTTCCTCATCTTCGTAACTCCAGTGGGTCCATACTTCAAGGGTGGATTCTCTACCAACCCATACGTCATCATCCGCGATTTCGACCGCTCTGCTCCTCTCGGAACAGGTATCTATAAGGTGGGTGGAAACTATGCTGCTTCCCTCAGAGCCAACAATATCGCTCACGAGAAGGGTTATGCATGCGAGTTCTATCTCGACGCCAAGGAGAAGAAATACATGGATGAGTGTGGTGCTGCCAACTTCTTCGGAATCAAGAATAATACATACGTTACTCCTAAGAGTACATCTATCCTCCCTTCTATCACCAACAAGAGTCTGATGCAGTTGGCTGAGGATCTCGGTATGAAGGTGGAGCGCCGTCAGATTCCTGAGGATGAGCTGGATACTTTCGAAGAGGCTGGTGCTTGCGGTACTGCTGCCGTAATCAGTCCTATCAGCTACATTGATGACTTAGATACAGGCAAGCGCTACAACTTCGGCGAGAAGCCAGGTCCTATCTCTAAGCACCTCTATGATACGCTCCGCGGAATCCAGTATGGTACTATTGAGGACAAGCATGGTTGGACAACCGTAGTTATTGAGTAATCAATGACTTCTTTATTGCGTAAAAACCAATAAGAGATAATAGTAAGTTCAGAGCACTTTGAGGAGTTTTCGCTCCTTGGAGTGCTTTTTTTATGTTTTTCCCTTGGAGTTTCATAAAAATATCGTATCTTTGCCCACAGAAAATATAACTTCTTAAATAAAGAGGATATGAGTCCTAAATTTAAAGAAATAAATGGCTTTGTGTTCAAGATCTATTCCAATGAGGAAAAGAGAATGCATATTCATGTCGTTAAGGCCGAAAATGAAGCTAAGTATTGGCTTGAACCCAATATTGAACTAGCAGAAAATTTCGGATTCAATACAAAAGAATTAAGTTTTATAGAAAAAATACTTAAAGATTATGGAGACGATTTTAAAATCAAATTCGCAAGACACACAGGTAAGCGTCTTGATGATAAATGATAAAGGCATTATGCTTTCTGTGAAAGGAAACGATTATTTCATATCTTATAATCGGATTCCTTGGATGAAGAATGCATGTATTTCTGATGCTCTTGATGTGCAGATGAGTGGAAGAAATGCCATTGAGTGGCCTAAACTGGATGTAGATTTAGAAATAGAGAGTTTAAAGCATCCTGAGCGTTATCCTCTTATTATGAAGAGAAATGAAATGGAAGTTTTATAGAGTCTCAAATAAAAAAGGCAGAAGCCTCTCAGCATCGTTTTGCTGAGAGGCTTTCTGCCTTTTTATGCCTGGGGGTTAACAGAGTTAACAGTTAACAGCTGTTTTTTCGATACTCCCCTCGCGCGTACCTTATTATAATATATATATATACTTATTTTTATATGTGTGTGGGGGGAACCATGCATTTTTGGGGTGTTAACTGTTAACCTGTTAACCCCTCGCTCTTTTTCCCCCGTCTCTGTGCTTTGCGGGGCATAAGTCATAGAGTTGCAGGGGAAGAAGCTATGAGTTAGTATTTTTAACACATTTCAGCATCATAAAAGCCTCATGAAAAACTACGTAAAAACCTCATGACAGCCCTCATTTAAGCCTCTGCCCCGCCATCATTTATGCCACAGCCCGGTCTTCATTTATGCCTCAGCCTGGTCTTCATTTAAGCCTGAAAAACTGCAGAAAAGCCTCTTATTTTGCAACTGGGAATACGTAATATTCTCTGTCTACATCGTAATCCAGAACCCACTGGTCAATCATCACATTATCGTCTAAAGCCTTGATGGTTACGTTGTGGCTGCCACCAGGCAGCGTAACGTAGAAGCTCTTTAGCGTCTGGCCGCGCCACAGGTCAAACTGCCAGTCCTTTGAGTTGTAAACCTCCTTCAACTGGCAGATTACCGGTTCGCCACGGTCTATGCTCACACTCACCCTCATATCCTTTACAGCGTTTAGGAAGCAAGGAATAACGGCGATGGTGAAACGCGCATCACCGCTCTTGTCGCAGTAGAAATCATAGCTCAGACTGGCTCCTTTCGGTAATTTCACAGCCTTGCCGCTGTGACCTAACAGCGGACGGACGGTAATCTTCTCGGCTCCTCTTACGGCAGCCTGGGCAAGCGGCGATTCGGTAGCCTCGCTCCATTCGTAGGCATTCTTGGCAATGATGTCGCCGGTAACTACAGAGAGCGGCTTGAGATCGTTGCTGCGGTCGAAGGCATCTGCTTTCAGCCGCTTGATGTCGGCAGCTGGGAGTGTGCCTGGAATCTGCGGAGCCTGCATCTCTGCACCGTTGGTAAGAATGAAATCCTTCCATTTGCCGTTTCTGATGTGACTATAGTAGGCATTGAGCTGCTTCAGTTTGTTGTAAGCATCGATGCTCACAGCCGCTGCAGCCTTCGCCTCATCGTCTTTATTAAACAGTCCCGGACGGGAGATGTATCTTGCTTCCTGTGCCTCCAGCTCCTTTTCGGCTACTAAGGCAGCCAGGAATATCGGATATTTCACTACCTCGAAGAAACCGTCTTTCAGGTTCTGAGGCAGCATGCGTTCGATGGATTCAGTCTGCGCCTTCAACAGGTCGTAGCGGTAGAGAAAACGCTCCAGTTCGTTGCCGAATTCGCCTGAATGAAACTCAGTATCGCCGTAAGGCATCGCCATATAAGCGGAATGGCGGATGCTGGTAAGGCGGTAATATTCTTCCATCAGAGGCATGATTTTCTTGCCCGTAATGGCGCCAAAGAATGCGTTGAGAGTGTTCTGGATATATGTCTTGCAACCTGCTTTCAGGGCGTTTTTATTCCACGCCAGGTTCATCATCATGGCTAGCTGGAAGGTTGACTGTTTCGGATTGGTAATGTTGGCTATCCAGGCACAGTCTTCGTCGTTGTGAGCCTCAGAACGGTGTGATTTGCCGCGCTGGGCATTCTTGCTCTCCAGATAATCCTTGCTGTTGAGCATTTCGAGCAGCAGGCCCGGCGAGAGATTGCTCATCTCCATCTGTGCATCTGAGCATACCAACTTCACATTCTCGATGGTTTGGCGGTGTTTCTTCTTGTGCTTCTTGCCCACAAACTCCGTCACCTTGTAGTTTTCCGCCACGCAGATGTCGAAACTGTCTACCACAGCCTTGTTGTAAGCAGCCTCGTGTTTGCCGTCTACCTGCCACAGCGTATTGGCTCTCAGGCGCAGCATCAATCGGGCGATGCGGCTGTAGTTCTGCGGTTTCATCCACTGGCTGTTGTTCAGGGCAAGTCCTCTGAATTCTATTCTCGGAACCTCTATCCACTGCTGGTCTACGGGTGTGTAGAGACTCTTGCGCTGTGCAGGCTGCAAGTCGTTCCATGCCGCCAGAGGCGAAACGCCAGCCAGCTCAGAGAGTTTCATGATGGCGTAAGCCGTTCCGCGGGCGTTGCTTCCGATAACGATGAGTTTCCCTTTCCTCGTACCGATGTAGAAAGCATCCTTTGCGGTGATAATAAGATGCAGCGGCGCACCGAGTTTTTCTACTGCCGAAAACTCCTTGTTGGTGAGCTGGTCGAGCTGGTAAATCTGTATCGGAGCACCTGATTTTTCTTTCGCATCGAATCCGGTTACGGCTTTCATATCGCCCGCAAACTCCTTGAGGGCAATTTTTACTACCGGCGAAATGATAGAGTTGGTGGTATAAGATACTCTTCCGTAGCCGTCGGTCCAGTAAACGTTGGGTGCTGCGGTCTGAGTTTCCGTCTTCTTCACTTTGGTTTCGGTCAGCGCGTTGGCATTCAGGCTAGAGAAGCAGGCCAGAGCCAAGGCAACGCCTAATATAATCTTTTTATATTTCATTTTTCTTCCGTTTTTGTCTGTTCGGTTGTAGATTCGCTTTTTGCTGAAACTACACATTTCTGCAATTTGCAAAGATACATAAAAGTGTTTAATATCTGAAATTATTTAGTTTTTATTTGCTTATTACATTATTTATTGTTACTTTTGCAGAAGATAAAATTAAAAATTATGACATTATATCCAAAATTGATTGAAGAGGCGCTTGCTACGGTGATTTATCCAGGCACCAAGAAGAACCTCATAGAGAGCGAGATGCTGGCAGATACGCCTAGCATCAATGGTATGAAGGTGAAGGTGGTTCTTCTCTTTCCTCGTGATACGGATCCTTTCCTCAAGAGTACGGTGAAGGCGGCTGAGGCTGCCATCCATTATCATATTTCGAAAGATGTAGAGGTGGAAATCGTTACTGAGTTCAAGTCGGCTCCTCGTCCTGAGGTGGGAAAGATGCTGCCACAGGTGAAGAACGTCATCGCTGTAAGCTCTGGTAAGGGGGGAGTAGGCAAGAGCACCGTTTCTGCCAATCTCGCTATTGCCCTGGCTAAGTTGGGCTATAAGGTAGGCTTGCTCGATACGGATATCTTCGGTCCTTCCATGCCTAAGATGTTCGGTGTGGAGGAGGAGCGTCCTTATTCTGTTCACAAGGACGGCAGAGACCTCATCGAACCTGTCGAGAAATATGGCGTGAAGCTCCTGAGTATCGGTTTCTTCGTAAGTCCTACTACTGCTACTCTGTGGCGCGGCGGAATGGCTTGTTCTGCCCTCAAGCAGCTGATTGCTGATGCTGACTGGGGTGAGTTGGATTACTTTATCCTCGATACGCCTCCTGGCACAAGCGATATTCATATTACGCTGCTCCAGACGCTTTCCATTACGGGTGCAGTTATCGTAAGTACGCCTCAGCAGGTGGCGCTTGCCGATGCGAGAAAGGGTATTGACATGTATCAGAATGATAAGGTGAATGTGCCTATCCTCGGACTTATAGAGAACATGGCTTACTTTACGCCTGCCGAGCTGCCTGAGAACAAGTATTATATCTTTGGTAAGGAGGGTTGCAAGAATCTCGCCAAGGAAATGAATGTGCCTCTGCTCGCCCAGATTCCTATCGTTCAGAGCATCTGCGAGGGAGGTGATGATGGTGCGCCTGCTGCTACCAAGGTTGATTCCATTACCGGTCAGGCATTCCTCAGCCTTGCTCAAAGCGTTGTAACGGTGGTGAACCGCAGAAATGCCGAGAAGGCTCCAACCAAGATTGTTAGTACACACTAAGTAGTAAATATCCTATTTGATAAGGGTATAAAATAAAAAGCTAGGATTGCCCTCAAGCAGTCCTAGCTTTTTTTTATCAGAGGAGTTAACAGGTTAACAGTTAACAGCTGTTTTTTGCATGGTCACCCCCGAAATTATTCATTGTACATTATCCATTCTCCACGATTTCTTCCACCTCATCCTCTTCTTCTGCTACTTCGGCAGTAAGGTTTGCCTTGAGTCTGGCTGAGCGCAGTTGCTGCCTGAAAACCAGGCAGGTAGCGAGGAAATAGACACCCGTTTGTATCCAGAGTGCTCTGAATTCCGGCAGAATATCTGAAAGCGAAGCACCCATACTGCTGATTCTGAGGAACCCGCGGATGCCGAAAGTGGATGGGAAAACCCACGCAAATCCTTGCCAAAAGCCCGGAATATTGCTCAATGGCCATGATACTCCCGTCATAAAAAGCAACGGAACGGAGGTGAATACCACCAGAAGCATCACATTTTCACGATATCTTACCAGACACGACAGCATCAGACCGAAGAAAACGCACGAAAGAATGTAAGGAAGGAGGAAACCGAGAATAGTTGTCCACGTTACCATACTTACAAAACTGAATAGCTTGGGAACTACCAGCGTAAGATACATTCCCATCACGGCATAAACCATGAAATAAACCAATGCCTTGCCGAAAACAATGCGGAAAATACCGCCATAATGCTCGCTTACCGGTATGAGTTCTCGGTTTCTGTTGAGTTCTCTTGATGTTCCCGCTGCCATTCCTATGCCCAGCAGCATCGTCTGCTGCAGGATAAGAACCAGCACAGCTGGCAGAATGGCATTTCCGTAACCTCCTGTCGTGTTGAATATCGGAACCTCATCAAAGGCGAGCGGCTCGGTGGTAATCTCATCGTCTCTATCCGTAAATCCTCCAGCCTGTGTTATCTGGATGCCCGAGTTGAGGTGGCTGGCTACGGCCTGCGAGGTCTGATAAATCGCCTTATAGGTCAGCATCAGACTCATATCGCAGTAAACTCCCACATGCGCCTGTTCGCCTCGGTTCAGCTTCGTATCGAAGTCGGCAGGGAAGTAAAGGATTCCGTGAACTGCCTGCCTGCGCACCAGTTCCTTCGCCTCGTCCAGACTGTTGCAGTAATAGGTAGCCTTGGCATCTGGTGAAGCATCATAATCGCGGATAAACTCGCGAGAACTGTGACTGTGGCTCAGGTCCACAATCGCCGTATCCACTTCTCTCACCACCTCGTTGTTGTAAATCCACGAGTAGAGTAGCGGATACCCCAGCGGCACCAGAATGCAGAAGATGAGCACACCCTCATCGCGGAAAACATTGCGCATTTCCGTCTTCCAGATGTAGCACATATCCCAGATGCCATTGATAATCTTATATAATAAACTACTTTTCTTCATTATGGTAGGTATTTATATACTAGCATTGCCTTCTTGATGTTCCAGACAGTGAGCATCGGCAGGGCACAGAACAGCACCATTGCACCCCAGTGGAGCACAGCATCGCCCATAGGGAAACCATTGAAGATGTTCATCTGGTAAATCATGTAATAGTGGCGCATCGGGAAAAGCTGGCCGATAGACTGGATTGGAGAATCCATCGAGAAGAGCGGATAGGTGGCTCCGCAGATGGAGAAACTCACCACGCCCCACAACGAACAGATACTCATCGACATGCGCAATGAAGGCATCAGTCCGAAGGCAAAGATGCCGAAACACTGGCAGGAGAATACGCTCAGAATGCCTAACAGGATGATAGGCAGCGCGCCGCCCGGATGAGGAAACTGTAATACATAATAGATGTAGAATTCGAACAGCAGGAAGATGCTCAGGAAGATGAGCGTCTGTGGCAGCATCTTACCCGCAATGGCGAGATAAGGATTGTTGCCTGCCATCCGCATCCAGTCTCTTGCCCGGTTGAACTTCAGTTCCGTACCTATAGAATAAGGTGTAATCAGGAAGATGAACAGCATGATGAGTCCCGGCACCATTACGCTCGAAAGATAATAGTTGTAGTTGGCGTATGGGTTACCTATCATGTGCAGATCTACGGCGATAGGCTGCAGGAAGGTCATGATTTCATCGTTCGTCTTTCCCAGCGCCGAAAGTTTCGCCATTCCTGCCGCCGCACCTCCCAGGGTAGAGATGGTTTTCAGATCGCGGAAGAGCAGGGAGCCGGCTGCCAGCGATACGCTGCTGTAATAGAATGAAATCTTAGGCTGCTTCTGGGCCATCAGGCCTGCCTCCGTTCCGTCAGGAATCAGCAGGAAGGCGTAGATTTCGTTCTTCTGGATAGCATGTCTTGCCTCTGCCATGTTCTCATAATGGGCCACTACCTTGGTGGTCTGGAAGGCATCGAGCTTATGCACCAGCTGGCGCGATGTGGCGGAGTTGTCCTGATCTACTATGCCCACAGGCATGTCGGTAGGCACTCCTCCCTTCATCAGCGTGGTGAAGAAAATTACCACCACGATGGGGAAGATGACCATGCAGAAGAGATAAATGGGATTCTTCCACATGATGCCGCATTCTCTGAGGGCTATATGATATAATTTCTTAAACATAGAACTTTAAAGGTTGAACTTTGAACATCATGAAAAATAATTTTTTTTGTTTGAAAACAATTGAATTCTTCACTCTTCACTCTTCGTTCTTCACTTAATTATCAAAGACATTCCCGGGCGCAATCCCTCAATCTTTGTGATAGGACGGGCCTTCACCTCGAATGTCTTGCGGTCGTAGTCGCCATTATCCTTGGTTGCCTTCCAGGTAGCGTAAGAGCCCTGGTCTTTCAGGTAGTAAACCTTCATCTTGATGTCCTTGTTGAAGGCTGGAACGTAAGCGGTGAACTCATCGCCCTTGTTCAGACCCTTGAGATGATCTTCGCGAACATTGAAGGTTCCCCACATATCGCTCATGATAGAGATGCTCATGATAGGAGAGCCGAGGCCTACCAGCTCGCCTACCTTAGGATAGACATTGCTAACCTCGCCCTCGCACTGGGCAATCTGAACGGTCTCTTTCAGAAGATTCTTCACTACATCTACAGCGCTCTTCGAAGCCTGGGTGTTGCTGGCAGCCATGCGCTTCTCCTGTTCGCGGGCTCCATTCTTCGCCATATCGTACTGACTTCTGGCTGCAGCCACCTGAGCCTCTGTAGCCTTGTAGGCTGCGTAAGCCTCATCTCGTTTCTGACCGCTGATTACGCCCTCGTTGAAGAGGTTCTGCATGCGGTCGTAGGTCTTCTTGGCGATGGTTGCGGCAGCTTCAGCCTGCTGAACCAACTGGTAAGCACCCTGAATCTGCTCCTTGCGTGCACCGGCATCCGTCAGGTCCTTCATCGCCTCGGTTGCAGCGTTGGTAGCCTGGAGCATCTGTTCCTGCGATTTCATTTCCGGCACTTCGAGGATGGCGAGCGTATCGCCCACATGAACGTAATCACCTTCCTGAACGCGGAGCTCTACTATGCGTCCCGGCAGTTTGCAGGATACTCTGTATTCTGATACTTCTACCTCGCCCTGAATGGTGTCATCCTTCTGTTCCAGGGTGAAGAAACCGATGACGCCTACGAGAATGACTACTGCTGTAAAACCGATTACAGCGAGCAATATGTTGTTATGCTGTGATTTCTTAGGCATTTGCTTAATCTGAATTTAAATTTGTTATTATTATTACTGCAGGATACCGAGCGCCTTGTTCAGTCCAACCTGAGTCAGCTTCACGTCGATTTCTGCATCAATCTTCTGGCTCTGTGCTTTCTGCCAGGCAGTCTGTGCAGCCATTACGTCGGTAACCTCCATCACGCCTTCCTTGAAACCGAGGTTGGCGCATCTCAGGTTCTCATCTGCACTGGCGATGTTCTTCATTGCCATGTTGAGCTTCTTCTGGGCTTCCTTTACCTTAAACTGGCTTTGGGTAATCTGCAGGTGAATCTTCTCTCTCGTATCATCCAGGTTCATCTGGGCGATATTGCTGGCAGCCTTGGCGGCTCTCACCTTGTAGGCGCCGTCGAACCAGTTCCATACCGGAATATGAACCATCACGCCTACGTTCCAGACTCCGGTAAACTTCTTCTGGAAACCATTGAATACGTTTGGGTTCGAAATCATGTAGCCACCTGTCAGCATGACGTGAGGCAGATTGATGGCGCGAACCATATTGGTAGCTTCTTTAGAGATGTCGAGCGCATTCTGCAGCATGCGGAGTTCCGGACGGGTGTTCATCGCCGAATCCTGAGCTGCCACTCTCTGCTGCTCGGTGTCAACAGGAGTTCCTGATAAAGCCAGGGTTTCCTTATCTTCATCGGCAAGTGTGATTGCCTGGTTCATCGGAATGCCGCAGAGCTGACAGAGCAGCATCTTCGACAGGGCGAGTCCGTCTTCAGCCTGAGTAATCTGCATCTCAGCCTCGTTCACCTTTACGTCTACCTTCAGACCGTCTGCCTTGGTGGCAACACCCTGCTGAATCATCTTATGAACATCCTCGTTCAGTTTCTTTACGAGGTCGCGGTAGCTGATGGCGAGTTTCTGCTTCTGCTTCAGCGAAACGGCGAGCCAGTAAGCCTGGTCTATGCTGTAGAGCGTGCTCTGGGTCTGCTGGTCGAGATCATTCTCTGCAATCTGCTCTCCGATGTCGGCAATCTTGTTGGCTGCAATGATGGCTCCACCCATATAGATAGGTTGGCGAACCATCACGCTTCCTGCCCAGATATTGCGGGTGTCGGTGCGGAAAGCATCTACCAGTTTCTCTCCCAGCGCATTGCCTTGCTGCTGCAGGGGTCCCAGTTTCTCATTCAGCAGTCCGCCTATCTGCTGCGCTATCTCCGGGGTAATCATTCCCTGACTTACAAGTTGGCTCATCAGATTGCTGGCTCCTCCCGATATTCCTCCGGTAACGGTAGAGCCGATATTGCTGAATGTTGATTTCTGACCGTCGTTCAGCAGCGAAATCTCCCTGCTGAACCATTCGTAACCGCCTAAAGCATCTACTTTAGGAAGATATTTGGTACGTGCCGATTTCTTCATGTTGTACGCCACGTCTTTCTTGAGCTTCGAGGCATTGAGCTGCTTGTTGTTGCGCAGCGCCATGGCACGGCAACTGTCAAGGCTCAGCGTTTGTGCCTGAGCCCCGGCAGGAATCAATGCTCCCATCAGCATGATAAGAGTTATATATTTTTTCATCCTTTGTTTATAATATTATATAATATTGGATGCAAATTTATGGAATTATTCTTAAATGACAAAGAAATTTTGTTTATCAAATCTTTAAGAATCAAAAAATATATTGCATTGTAGAAAAATAGAACATACCTTCTGGTTTTCCGTAATCCCTTAATCGTCTGTTTCTTAGAAATTCACCCGTTCTGTCTCGCCCCAGGTAGGGTCTACGGTAATGCCTATTCCACCACCCGTACTGTCGTCTCCGCCACCGAATCCGTCAGCAATGGAAATCTCGGTATAGGCTGTTTTGTTCTGATGGATTTTCAAATCGGCTTTTTCAAAACTCTTTACCACCTTTGCATCGGCATCCAGAAAGCTGATACTCATCTTGATGTTCTTCTCTTCTTCATGTGGGAAGGTGTAGACGGTAAAATCTCTGCCGCCATCTTTCATACTGAAATTCTCGGTCTGACGGCTGTTCACACAGCCGAATCCGGTGGTTGCATCCAGGGTGCTGCTGCCGCCGGTATAATAGAACTTGATGCTCCTGATTTCTTCGGGAATGGTTTCGTCGGTAATATGTAACTTGAAGGCGCCAACTGCTCGCCTCAGGTTGATGTCGGAGGTGGCTCCGTCTGCCGTTACGCTCAACCTGCCGTAATAATAGAAGGTGTCGGTAAGCTTGTTGCTCGCAAACTTTACTTTCTCGGGTGCGCTGATAGAGCAGTTTCCCTTTCCGTTATGGGCAATCACCACCAGTCGGTATTCTCCTTCGTCAAGACTTACATAGGCTGTTCCGAAGCCATTGTCTGTTGAAAGCTGGTTCACCGTCTCCAGTTTCTCCTCTCCGTCAAAGATGGCAAGTGTCAGTCTGGAGCACACATCGCCCAGCGCCATCTGCTTGTCGGCAGCTTTGGTTGTCATCAGACTTGTGCCTTCTATTTTCTGCACATGGATAGTTACATTGGCGTTTGCCTCACGTGATTTTCCGGTTGTTTCGTCAATCGAAAACTTCTCACATGAAGTAAGCGTCGCTACAAGCATCAGCAACAGGGATGCCAGTAACCGATAGGGCTTCTTACTCATAATAGTTCTTATTTACTAGTTGCTCTATGCGTTATCTCGGAGTTTCCTTGGGCATAAAGATGTGGCAAATATACGTTTTTTCTCTTTTCGATGCAAGTAAAATCTAATAAATCTTTATATTTTTTGTCATTTATCTGTTTTTTCGTATTTTTGCATCGGTTTTTCTGTACTTACAGAGCCGATTTTGCATTATATATATAATAAGGTATAGAAGATATTGGTATGGATAAGAAGATAAAAGCATTGTTTTTCGATATTGACGGCACCCTGGTGAGTTTCAAGACCCACAAGATTCCGCAGAGCACGGTAGATGCCTTGGAGCAGGCTAAGAAGAATGGGGTAGAGGTGTATATTTCTACCGGTCGTCCGCAACTCATCATCAACAACCTCGGTCAGATAGAACATCTCATCGACGGTTACATCACCACCAATGGAGCCCGCTGTTTTGTTGGCGATAAGGTGGTGAGCCAGCACGCCATCCTTCCTGAAGATGTAAAGAAGATTATCGAGGCAGCCGACCGTGATGATTATCCGGCAATCGTCGTAGGAGAGCATCATCTCGCTATCCATCATTATACTGACGAGGTTTATGAAGTCTTTGCCAAGGGACTGGGGGTGGATTGTGAAATCTTCCTGACCGATGTGAATGAACTGGGAGATGAGCAGGTTCTGCAGGTTACTCCTTTCTGTTCGGTAGAGCAGGAGGCGCTCCTGATGCCTACGCTTAGCAACTGCACCTCGGGCAGATGGCATCCTGCCTTTACGGATATTACGGCAGCCGACGCGGATAAGGGCAAGGGCTTGCATGCAATGGCTGATTATCTGGGTTTGAACATAGATGAAACCATGGCTTTCGGCGATGGCGGCAATGATATTTCCATTATCCGGGAGGCTGGTGTTGGTGTTGCGATGGGCAATGCGGGAGAAAATCTCAAGCAGGTAGCCGATTACATTACGACTCATGTGGATGAAGATGGTGTTAAGAATGCGCTCCTCCATTTTGGCGTGATTTAAATTCCCGGCGTTATTGACTCTTTTTTTCATAACTTCCTATATATAATAAGGTGTAATCCTGATGAAGCCTTTTTGATAGGCGAGTTTCATTTTAATAAAATAATAAGGGCAAACATGTTATTTATTGTGATAAATGGCGTGTTTGCCTTTCTGTTTTTAAAACTTCCCTTTTGTACCCGGTTTCTTCTCGTTATTTACTTTTTGGGGGAATAAATACTAAAACTGCTTACGAAAAGTAATAAAATATGCGAAAAATATACATAAAGTACCATAAAGTTGGTATTTTATATCAAATTGTTTGCTAAAAATTTGTTTAATTAGCAAAAAGTATGTATCTTTGTACCCGATATTTGTAAGTTGTTTAATTTTTAAGAGAGAGAATTATGGTAAAAAGACTGACCATGCTCATGGGGGGGCTAGTTCTTTCAACAGGAATGGCTCTCGCTCAAACTACTGTTACAGGTAAGGTTATTTCTCAGGAAGATGGTGAGCCAGTGATTGGCGCATCTGTTAGAATTGTAGGAACTAAGACTGGAACAGCGACTGATGTCGATGGTAATTTTACGCTTCCTAATGCCAGCAAGGATGCTGTCTTGGAAATCAGTTACCTCGGCATGCAGACAAAAACTATGAAAGCATCTGCTAAGATGAAGATCATTTTGGCTTCTGATGCAAGAAATCTTGACGAGGTAGTTGTTACTGCCTTGGGTATGAAACGTTCAGAGAAAACTTTGGGTTATGCTGCCAGTACAGCCAACGCTTCTGAGTTGACTGTGGCTAAGTCTGGTTCCCTGATGAGTGGTCTTCAGGGTAAGATGGCTGGTGTGCAGATTTCTGGTGGTGGTGTTACAGGTACCTCTCAGAAAGTCGTAATTCGTGGTATTTCTTCTGTTTCTAGCAACAACCCATTGTATATTGTTGATGGTGTGCCTATCAACAATGACCGTTTGGGTGATAACTCTGTTGACTTTGGTAGTGGTGCAGGCGACATCAACCCAGAGGATATTGAATCGGTAACTGTATTGAAGGGTGCTTCTGCTACTGCTCTTTATGGTTCCCGTGCAGCCAATGGTGTTATTATGATTACTACAAAGAAGCCACAGGGTGATAAGAAGGCTTCTATCACTTACGATGGTTCTTTGACATTTACTGATGTGCTTCGTGTGCCAATGACTCAGAATCTCTTTGGTCAAGGTTGGGGTTCCTGGTCTAATGAGGAGAACGGTTCTTGGGGACCTCGTCTCGATGGTCGTGAGCACTGGTATGGTTCTACCGGTCTTTCTAATGGCGAGACTTTAACCAAGCCTTTTTCTTATGTTAAGAACAATATCCGTGACTTCTATCAGGTAGGTAAGGAATGGAATAACAACGTATCTCTCCGCTATGGTGATGAGAAAGTAGGTATTGTTGCATCTTACGGTAATGTAAGTTCTAATGGTATTACTCCTAATGATGGTGATACATATCATCGTAATACCTTCTCACTCCGTGGTTACGCCAATATCGACAGATTCCATCTGGACATGTCCCTGAACTATGTTCGCAAGGATATGCGCCGTTCTCGTGATATGTATATGGAGTTGCTTCAGGGGGCTTCTGATGTTCGTTTCACAGATATGAAGGATTACAACCTTGAGCGTAACAATGTAGATAACTACTATACATTGTATGCTACCAACCCATATTATATGGTAGATAACTACTATTCTACTTACCAGGACGACCGTATTTATGGTAAGCTGGAGTTGTCATACGATATTACCAAGGATATCAAGGTAATTGGCCGTTTCGGTGGTGATTATACCAATTATAAGACCGAGCGCATCGAACCACGTATTCTTTATACCGAGGGTTCTTATCAGGCAAATGGTAATGGTACAACTGTAGGTAACCAGGGTTACTATTCTAAGTATCGTTCTCAGCGTGGACAGATTGACGCAAGCCTCTTGCTGACCGGTAATCATACTTTCGGTGATTTCTCGGTAGGTGCAACCTTAGGTTGGAACTTGAACCAGAGAAACTATGATACTGTAGGTGGTTATAATGAGCAGTTGGAAATTCCTGGATGGAATTCCTTGGATAATACAATTTCCAATTCTCTTACTGATGCAACTTCATGGAAAAGAAGATTGATTGGACTTTTGGGACAGGTAGAACTTGGTTATAAGGATTGGGCCTTCTTGAACCTTTCTGCCCGTAACGACTGGTCTTCTACACTTCCTGTTGGTAATAACAGTTTCTTCTATGGCGGTGCCAATGTATCTGTACTTCTGAACCAGGCTATTCCTGCATTGAAGAATATCAAGCAGATCGACTTGTTGAAGGTTCGTGCAGCTATAGGTCAGACTGGTAATGATGCTGATGTATATATGACTAATTCATATTATCGTCCATTCCAGTCTTATTATACATATTTGCCAATTTCTGGTGTGTTAGGTCTGACAGAATATAACCGTTTGCCAAATACAAACTTGAAACCAGAGATTACAACTGAGTATGAACTTGGCTTGAGCGGTACATTCTTCGGTAACCGTTTGAGTTTCGATGTTGCTTACTATGATCGTATAACCAAGAATCAGATTATCTCAGCTACTTTGGCGCCTGAGACAGGTTATACTACGAACACCCGTAATGTGGGTAAGCTTCAGAACAAGGGTGTCGAGGCAATGATCAATGTTACCCCTATCCGTACCAAGGACTGGGAGTGGAGCGTAGGTGCTACATTCTCAAAAAACTGGAGCAAGGTGAAGGAACTTTGGGATGGTCTTGATGAATATACCATTCCTGTAGGTACTACAATTACTAGTTTGTATTCTTCTATGCGTGGTGTATCTTACGTATTGAAGGTTGGTGAGCCTATCGGTATCTTCAAGTTGCCAGCAACAGAGAAGGTGACAGATAAGAATAGTCAGTATTATGGCTATAAGGTGGTAGACAACAATGGTTTCTTAAAGTCAAGTTCTACGGAATATGATTATCTCGGTTCTTCTCAGCCTGATTTCGTAATGGGCTTCACCACACACTTAAAGTGGAAAAACTTGACCCTTGCAGCTACTGGAGACTGGCATAAGGGTGGATTGATGTATTCTGAGACATCTTATATCACTCACTTCAATGGTAACTCTACAGAGACAGTATTCAATGAGCGTGATGCGTTTATCTATCCTCATTCTGTAAAGGTTGTTGGTGGACAGTATGTTGAGAATAATATCCCTGTTCGTTCAGATCAGATGAATTATGCTCAGGGTAACTATAGTTACAACCCAGAGGTGCGTCGTGATTTCGTTGTAAGCCGTTCTTACTTCAAACTTCGTGAGTTGGCTTTGACATACGATTTCCCTAAGACAATTACAAGCGCATTGAAGATGCAGAAGTTGTCTTTGAGCCTTGTTGGTCACAACTTGTTGCTCATTACTCCTAAGCATCAGAATTATATCGATCCTGAGTCTTCTAACTTTGGTAATGATATCAGCTCTGAGTTTGGTGAGACAATGGGTTCTGTATCAACTCGCAACTATGGTATTAACTTGAAGGTTGTATTTTAATTAAAGGAGATTTCTTATATGAAAAGATATAAATTTTTAAGCGCAGCATTGCTGGGAGCCCTCTTGACAATGGGTACTGTTACTTCTTGTAGCGATTCCGGTTATTTGGATATCAACTACAATCCTGATTACCCAATAACAGCTACTTATAAGCAGCTGTTCCCTTCTGCAGAGGCTTCAACAGTTGCAGTTTTAGGACTTTACGGACAATTAACTGGAAATTTCTGGTGTCAGTATGCCACACAGGGTAATAGTACAAACCAGTATAATACATTGGCTAACTATGCGGTAACGACAAGCAGTTCTTATCCTCCAGTTAAGCCTTTGTGGGATAATACTTATGCCAATGCTTTGAAGGATTTGAAGTTGTCTGTAGCTTCAGCAGAAGGTGCAAAGGTATGGAATTATTGGATGGTTTCCAAAATATTGATGGCCTATAACTATCTGGTGTTGACCGATTCTTATGGAGACATTCCGTTTAGTGAGTCTTTGGATATTGATAACAATCCAAATCCTATATTTGAGGATAGTAAGACTGTTGTGTATCCTGGTATTATTAACATGCTTGATGAGGCTATTGCTAAATATAATGATGCATTAGAGTCAGAGAAGTCTTATCCTATAGGTGGTACTTTAGACTGTTTCTTGGGTGGAAGTATGGCTAAATGGGTCAGCTTTGCCAAGAGCTTGAAACTGAAAATGTATCTGAAGGATTTCGATGCTCATAAAGAGGATATTAAAAACTTGTTGGCTGAGGGCGGCTTGCTGGAAGAGGATTGTGCTTGGACAGCATGGGTTGATGCTACAAACAAGGCTAACCCATTATATGAATTTAATATTCGTCAGTTGAATACCACTGAGAATATGCGTGCTTGTCATACTTTTGTTGAGTATCTTCTCGCAAAGAAAGATCCACGCATAGTTTATCTTTATAATCAGACTGCTGCATCTAAAAAAGCGCATCCAGACTATAATACACCAGAGTTGTTGATAGCACATATGGATGAGTGCTATGAGGGGCTTCCTTGTGGAACAAAGCCTAGTACTCAGTCTGTAATTACTATCTCTCAGTCTTCACGTGTTAAGCAGGCTTATGATGATCCTGTATACTTGATGAATGAGGCTGAATGTGAATTGATGATTGCTGAGGCTTATGCTCGTTTAGGTAATACAGATAAAGCAGAGGAGTATTATAATAAAGGTGTTCTTGCTGGTTTTAGCCGTTGGGGACTTGATGGCTCAAGTTTTGTAAATGGTGTATATGCATTTGATAAAACAGATATGCTCAAGAGTATAGCACGTCAATATTGGCTCACTTATGCTGGCGCTAATTCTTATGATGGCTGGATTACTCGTAATCGTTTAGGATATCCTGAAGTTCAGGGTGCTGTTACTGTACGAGTTAGTAACAAGCCAATGGAGCGTACTTTGTCTGATGGTTATCAACTAGGTAACTTGGTAGATCCAGGTGCTTCAAACTTGGCGACAGGTGCTTATCCTATGCGCTTAATTTATCCTACTTCGACTTCTTTGTATAATACCGCTGCTATGAAGTATATCAAGGAGAATGGTAACGACATCACCAAAAAGTTGTGGTGGGAAAAGTAAATTCTAGTTTTTATAAAATAGACTGAAATATGAAAAAAATATTCTTTTTATTAGCTCTTGTTGTTATGATGTTCTCGGCTTGTTCCGAAGGTACGGATTTCGACATAGATTATACACCGATAGCTCCAATAGGAGGTCAGTATGCTTTGAATATTGAGAAAGGTTACGATCCTAGTAAGACTGATGCGGAATATTGGGACTCTAACCCTTCCGATGTTGAAGAGATATGCAAGGTTTCCGATGGAGTTTTTGGTTTCTTGAGTAATACAACAGATTACGATAAGGATAAAGCTTGGATTCGCATTGGTAATTATAGCACAGCTACTGATTGGGCAATAAATGCCAAGGTGTCTATCAATATGAGTGATTATATTTTTAGTGGTACAGATGTGGATAATTTTATTGGAAACTCTGCAACTTCTAAAGGTAAGATTACTGTGTCGGGTAAGTGTGGACATAATACTTACAAGACTGCGACTGGTACTATTACCGATGAAATTACTATTGTTTATTCTCGTGCAGATCAGCCTGGTTATCATTATAGGGCTAAAGGCTTTAAGTATTCAGGTTGGGATGAGGATTTAGAATAAATAAGTAGAATAAAGATATAAGGCAAAGTGATTTGCCTCGTTGTTGACCAAGTCAACACTTATATCTCTCTCGTCTAGGGGACTGGCGGTGGCTAGTCCCCTTTTTATGTTTATAAGATAGAGATTTCTTGGTTAATGAGGGTGTGTCATAAGTCTGGATAATAGTTGGTGTATAACAGTTGGCTACCGCATGCACAACAGGTGTTGTGCATGCGCATATCAGCTGTTATGCAAGCGCACAACAGCTGTTGTGCGACCGAAGATACTGACTGTCTCAACAACATATCCTATCTCTTCCAACAACTTATTCTGTCTCTTCCAACAACTTATCCTATCTCTTTCAGCAACATATCCTATCTCTTTCAACTAATAGAAGAGGGTGAATCATAAACTTATGACACACCATTTTATTTGTAGATGAAGTAGCTGCCTCCATCACTCTGGCAATATTTCTTCAGAAGCTGGATAATGTATTCGGCATTCTCGCGAACGTGCTGTTCGTCTCCGTCATATCCGTTGATGAGAACCACTAGATGAGTGGTGTCAATACTCATTTTGGTTCGCTCGTTGTCGCTGGTCGGGGTTCCTACACCACCTGTCTTGTCTCTGTAAACAGGCAGACCTTCTATATTAATCATGCCTCTGCCGATACCCTCGTATGGTTCGCCGTCTTTGCCTACGCCCAGGGTCAGGGTGTCGCCTTCAAACTTGTCTGCATCAAATCCGCCGATGCTGTAGCCGTAGGCGATGCTCGCCAGATTCACCAGATCTACCAGCGTAGCTCTCTGGTAGAGTTCCTTGCCCTTCAGCATTCTGCGGATAAGGGCTTCTGATGCAGGACGATAGCGAGATGGATCCTTGCCGCAGGCACGGTACACCTTTCGGGTGGCGGCAATTCCGCTCATCTCTTTCAGGGATTCCGTGGTCAGCGTCTGTCTGTATTTCTCACCGAGGGTATTGATTTCATCCCAAAGTTCCTGACAATAAGGGGTGTTTACCACATTGGCTTCCACGCATGCTCCCACAAAGGTGGGACATACCGATTCGATTTCTTCTGATACAATAATTTTCATGATGAATTTCCGTTTTCTGTTAAACCTTACTGATTGGTAGGGCAAAAGTACGAAGAAATATTGGAATAGCCAAAAGTTCAGTCTATTTATATATATATAATAAGGTGTGAAAAAGACTTAAATGTTTATAACTGTTAAATGTTTGACTAAAATGAAACTTTTTTGCGAAAAGATTTGGTGGAATGAAAAATAGTTAGTACTTTTGCACTCGCTTTTGAGAAATACACTTTCTCTTAGCGATTAAAGAAAGAGTTCTTTGAAAGATTTTACATAAACAGACAAGTAGTACAAGAAGCGGTTAACTTCTTAGAAATAAGAAAGTTGACTGGGTAAAAGAAACGAACCGTCAAGCAATTGACAAGTCAGGTTTACTAAGCTTCAATAAACGAAAAGGATATTCGTCCTAAGTACAGACAACAAACACTTCGCTATACTTTCGGGTTTAGCAAAGTAAAAATGATATTTTACAATGGAGAGTTTGATCCTGGCTCAGGATGAACGCTGGCTACAGGCTTAACACATGCAAGTCGAGGGGAAACGATATTGGAAGCTTGCTTCCGATAGGCGTCGACCGGCGCACGGGTGAGTAACGCGTATCCAACCTGCCCATCACTTGGGGATAACCTTGCGAAAGTAAGACTAATACCCAATGACGTCTCTGGAAGACATCTGAAGGAGATTAAAGATTCATCGGTGATGGATGGGGATGCGTCTGATTAGCTTGTTGGCGGGGTAACGGCCCACCAAGGCAACGATCAGTAGGGGTTCTGAGAGGAAGGTCCCCCACATTGGAACTGAGACACGGTCCAAACTCCTACGGGAGGCAGCAGTGAGGAATATTGGTCAATGGGCGAGAGCCTGAACCAGCCAAGTAGCGTGCAGGAAGACGGCCCTATGGGTTGTAAACTGCTTTTATAAGGGAATAAAGTGGGAGTCGTGACTCCTTTTGCATGTACCTTATGAATAAGGACCGGCTAATTCCGTGCCAGCAGCCGCGGTAATACGGAAGGTCCGGGCGTTATCCGGATTTATTGGGTTTAAAGGGAGCGTAGGCCGGAGATTAAGCGTGTTGTGAAATGTAGACGCTCAACGTCTGCACTGCAGCGCGAACTGGTTTCCTTGAGTACGCACAAAGTGGGCGGAATTCGTGGTGTAGCGGTGAAATGCTTAGATATCACGAAGAACTCCGATTGCGAAGGCAGCTCACTGGAGCGCAACTGACGCTGAAGCTCGAAAGTGCGGGTATCGAACAGGATTAGATACCCTGGTAGTCCGCACGGTAAACGATGGATGCCCGCTGTTGGTCTGAACAGGTCAGCGGCCAAGCGAAAGCATTAAGCATCCCACCTGGGGAGTACGCCGGCAACGGTGAAACTCAAAGGAATTGACGGGGGCCCGCACAAGCGGAGGAACATGTGGTTTAATTCGATGATACGCGAGGAACCTTACCCGGGCTTGAATTGCAGAGGAAGGATTTGGAGACAATGACGCCCTTCGGGGTCTCTGTGAAGGTGCTGCATGGTTGTCGTCAGCTCGTGCCGTGAGGTGTCGGCTTAAGTGCCATAACGAGCGCAACCCCTCTCCTTAGTTGCCATCAGTTGAAGCTGGGCACTCTGGGGACACTGCCACCGTAAGGTGTGAGGAAGGTGGGGATGACGTCAAATCAGCACGGCCCTTACGTCCGGGGCTACACACGTGTTACAATGGCAGGTACAGAGAGATGGTCCCTTGCAAAATGGATCAAATCCTTAAAGCCTGTCTCAGTTCGGACTGGGGTCTGCAACCCGACCCCACGAAGCTGGATTCGCTAGTAATCGCGCATCAGCCATGGCGCGGTGAATACGTTCCCGGGCCTTGTACACACCGCCCGTCAAGCCATGAAAGCCGGGGGCGCCTAAAGTCCGTGACCGTAAGGAGCGGCCTAGGGCGAAACTGGTAATTGGGGCTAAGTCGTAACAAGGTAGCCGTACCGGAAGGTGCGGCTGGAACACCTCCTTTCTGGAGAGACGAATTTCCTATGAAGATTTAGGAACTGGATTTAAAAGTTCGCTTCTCTTCTTGTACGCACCATCTGTTTCATAAAATACAGGAGACTGGGATTCCTTATACATTATATAATATGTAGGGATGGCTCAAGCAAAATGGTTCAACTCCACAATCTCCACCATGCCTTTAAGGCAAGAAGATCTTTGACATATTGACACAAGCAAAACTGTAAGTAATGAACTTTAGTTCAGACTAAAGTAAATCAAATCGCAAGATGAGATTTCACTTTGTTAGAATACAGCTGAAAGTATGAGCTACTTATTCGTTATTCGGAAACGAGTAACAAGAATACAGTCGTAAAGAAAGTAAGAAAGGGCGTATGGCGGATGCCTAGGCTCACGGAGGCGATGAAGGACGTGATAAGCTGCGATAAGCTTCGGGTAGGTGCAAATAACCCTTGATCCGGAGATTTCCGAATGGGACAACCTAGCCGTCTGAAGGACGGTTACTAGCTTACCTAAGTGTTAGAGCTAACGCAGGGAACTGAAACATCTTAGTACCTGCAGGAAGAGAAAATAAATGAATGATTCCCCCAGTAGTGGCGAGCGAACGGGGAACAGCCCAAACCGTTGACGTCGCAAGGCGCCAGCGGGGTTGTAGGACCGCGACATTGTACTGCAAATGGTGAGCGGAAGTACTCTGGAAAAGTGACATCACAGAAGGTGATAATCCAGTACACGAAGCCAGATGCAGCATAGCGGTATCCTGAGTAACGCGGGACACGAGGAATCCTGCGCGAATCTGCCGGGACCA